>NZ_MIYM01000002.1:0-564035 GCF_001777155.1 Hydrogenophaga sp. PML113
TCGACCTCGCGCGGTCAATCGCGCATGCTTATGGCTGTTCATCCGTTCTCCTGTCCTGAGTTGTTGCGGCCTGGTAACCACAGCTTCCCAGTTCCGGGACGGATGAACAACCTATTGAGACTTCACACCTAGGCCGCGGCGCGCTCGGCCGCGACGCGCGCCACCAGTTGCCAGGCCAGCTCGGCCACCGGGGCCAGCACGCGCCGCGCCCGGCGCACCAGCAGGATGCGCCGCTCCACACGCGGCGACAGGGGCCGGGCCTGCAGCCCCGGCAGGCCGCTGGGCGGCAGGGCCAGCGTGGGCACCACCGACACGCCCAGACCGGCGTCCAGCATGCGGTAGATGGTGGTGACGTGGCCCACCTCCTGCGCCACCTGCGCCTGCACGCCGTGCGCGCGCAAGGCCTCGTCGATGAGCCGCCGGCTGCCCGAGGCGTGGTCCAGCAGCACCAGCGGCTCACCGGCCAGGTCGGCCCAGCGCACCACGCGCCGGCGGACCAGCCGGTGCCCGGACGGACCGACGAAGCAGAAGGGCTCCGACAGGATGGCCTCGGCGTGCAGGTCCTCGTGCGTTCCGGGGTCGATCACGACGCCGAAGTCCACCTCGCCCGACAGCACGCTGGCCAGCGCATCGTTCTGCATGCGGTCCAGCAGCACCAGGTCCAGGCCGGGGTGTTCGCGCTGGCAGCGCGCGATGCACTCGGGCAGCAGGTGGGCCGACAGTGTGGGGCTGCTGGCCACGCGCACGCGGCCCTGGCGCTGCGTGGCCAGGCCGCGCACGTCCAGCAGCACGGCGTCCAGCTCGTCCAGCGCCCGCTCCAGGCGGGCCGCCAGGCTGCGGCCAGCGGCGGTGAGCGCCACCTCGCGCGTGGTGCGGTCCAGCAGCTTGAGCCCCAGCTGGTGCTCCAGCTCGGTGACGCAGCGGCTCACGGCCGGCTGCGTCAGCCCCAGGTGCTCGCCGGCCTTGGTGAAGTTGCCATGCGCGGCCACGGCCTGGAACACCCGCAATTGGCGCAAGCTCACATTCATGATTCCGAATCATATATGGATCACACAAATTCATTTCTCTTTGGATGACCGCTCGGGTCCAATCACGCGCTTCACCGCCCACCACGCTGCCCGCGCTCTCCCATGGCCCGCTCCCGCCTGCTGCCCGACAACTTCACGCTCTACCTGATCGCCACCGTCATCCTGGCCAGCCTGTTCCCGGCCCAGGGGGTGTTCGCCGACGCGCTGGCCTGGGCCACCAAGGCGGCCGTGAGCCTGCTGTTCTTCCTGCACGGGGCCAAGCTCTCGCGCCCGGCCATCTGGGCCGGCATCGGGCACTGGCGGCTGCAGCTGATGGTGGTGGCCACCACCTTCGCCCTGTTCCCCCTCTTCGGCTGGGCGCTGGCGCCCGTGCTGCGCCCCTTGGTGACGCCGGACCTCTACACCGGGGTTCTTTACCTCTGCGCCCTGCCCGCCACCGTGCAATCGGCCATCGCTTTCGTCTCCATGGCGCGCGGCAACGTGCCGGCGGCGGTCTGCGCCGCCTCGGCCTCGACGCTGCTGGGCGTGTTCCTGACGCCCGTGGCCCTGAGCCTGATGCTCACGCAAGATGCCGCCATGGGCGATCCGCTGGAGGCCGTGGGCCGCATCAGCCTGCAGCTGCTGCTGCCCTTCGTCGTCGGCCACCTGATGCGCCCGTGGATCGCCGGCTTCCTGCAGCGCCGCGCCGTGGTCATGAAGGTGGTGGACCAGGGTTCCATCCTGCTGGTGGTCTACGCCGCCTTCAGCCACGCCGTCATCAACGGCCTGTGGTCGCAGCTGCCGCTGTCGGCGATGGCCGGCCTGCTGGCGGTGTGCGCGCTGCTGCTGGCCGTGGTGCTCGTGCTCACCGCCTGGGGCAGCCGCCGCCTGGGTTTTTCCAAGGAGGACGAAATCGCCATCGTCTTCTGCGGTTCGACCAAGAGCCTGATCACCGGCGTACCCATGGCCAACGTGCTGTTCTCCGCCAGCGTGGCCGGCGCGATCGTGCTGCCGCTGATGGTGTTCCACCAGATGCAACTCATGGTCTGCGCCGTGCTGGCACAGCGCTACGCACGCCGGGCCGATGCGCCGGCGGCCGAGGTGGCGGGCGCCGCGCCCGCGCTCAGGCGCTGAGGGCCGGCGCGCCGGCGTACTGGCCGGCCAGCACGCGCGCGGACCAGTCGCGGATCGGCCCGCCCAGTGCGTTGAAGGGGGTGTTGAACTGCGCCACGATGCTCACGTGGTTGTGGTCCATCAATTGCACGACCCGCGGCATGGGCCCCTTGTCCCGGTCCGCCACCACCGCCAGGCGCTGCGCCAGCGCGAGCGCATAGAAATCCAGCAAGGGGTTTTCGTACTGAGCCAGGGCGATGAAGGTGGGCGGTGCGTCGGCCCGCACTTGGCCCAGGGGTTCGCGCCCGGCGTACAGGGCCTCATCCTCGCCGTAGTAGGCGCGCACGCCGTGCGCGTTGGGGTTGTCGGCGCGGGTGTCGGCCACCACGCGCGGGCTCACCAGCACCAAGCCGGCCACGGGCAGGCCGCCGTCGGGGCGCACCCGCGCGTCCCAGAGCGCGCTGGCGCAATGGGCGCAGGCCGCGGAATGCCCCATCAGGAACAAGCGCGAGGGGTCGCCGCCCCAGCGCGCGGCATGCCGGACCACCCAGCGCAGGGCCTCGCGCACGTCCTCGGCGCCGCCCGGCCAGGGCGACTGGGGCGCCAGCCGGTACTCCACGTTGAACGCCAGGTAGCCATGGCGGGAGAATTCCGCCGGCACGTTGGCGTAGATCCAGGGCGTCTGCTCCTTGTCGCCGCGCACGAAGGCGCCGCCGTGCACGAACACCAGGATGGGCACGCCCGGCCCGCCGCCTGGTCGCTCGACCTGGGGGGCATAGACGTCGAGCACCTGCCGCGGGTCTTCGCCATACGGCAAATCCCGCGCCGTCGGGGCCAGCGCCGAGGCCTCCAGCAGCGGCGCCCAGGCCTCGAACATGGCGTCGCGGCCGGCCGTGATGTCCTGGTGCCAGCGCGGGCCCCAGTGCGCCAGGGCGTCGACGAGGAACGTGGGCAAGGCGGGGCTCATGCGATAAAGTCGTAGGATGAATTCAGGAGAGGCCATTATGTCGGGTTCATCGCCCTTTCCCGCCATCGCCCCGGGCGCGCGGCTGTCGGAGCGGGTCGCGGACACCCTGAGCGCGGAAATCCGTTCGGGCCGCCTGCGCCCCGGCGACAAGCTGCCGACCGAGCCCGAGCTGGCCGAGCAGTTCTCGGTCAGCCGCACCGTGGTCCGAGAGGCGGTCTCGCGCCTGAAATCCATCGGGCTGGTCGAGTCGCGCCAGGGCAGCGGGGTCTACGTGCTGGAGGCCAGCATCCCGCCCCTGAGCTTCGACGCCAGCTACGCGGTGTCCAAGGAGGCGGTGATCCAGATGGTGGAGGTGCGACGCGCCCTGGAGGCCGAGGTCGCCGGCCTGGCCGCTCAGCGCCGCACCGAGGCCGACGTGCAGGCCATCCGCGACGCCATCACCACGCTCGACCAGGCCGTGCAGGCCGGCGGCGACGGCGTGCGCGAGGACGTGGCCTTCCACCGGGCCATCGCCGAAGCGGCCAAGAACCCCTTCCTGCTGAGCACCCTGCAGTACCTCAGCCGCTTCCTGCACGGCGCCACGCGCGTGACCCGGGCCAACGAGGCGCGGCGCGGCGACTTCGCGCGCCAGGTGCGCGACGAGCACGAGGCCATCCTCGCCGCCATCGAGGACCAGGACTCGGCCGCCGCCCGCGCCGCCGCCTTCAACCACATGAACAACGCCATCCGCCGCATCGAAGAGGCCGACCCGGCCTTCTGGCGGCAGGAAGGCGCGGTGCTGGCGCGCGCCCTCATGGTGGACCAGGCGCCCAGCGCGCCGCGCTGAGTCCGGCCGCCCCCCACATAGGGATTTCCCGATGCCGATGGCCACGACCAAGTCATATGATGACCATATCACCGGATCAATCAAGTGACATGCGGCTCGAACACATAGACCACTTCACCCTGCGCGTGGCCGCGGCCCGCCTGCCCGAGCTGCTGGACTTCTACACGCGCGTGCTGGGCCTGCGCGAGGGCGATCGCCCGGCCTTCGACTTCCCCGGCCACTGGCTGTACGCGAAGGGCCAGGCCCTGGTGCACCTGGCGGGCAACGAGCCGGCCGGCGAGCCCGCCGCGTCCGATGCCCTGCCCACGGGCAAGTTCAACCACGTCTCGTTGCGCGCCACCGGCCTGAAGGCCACGCGCGAGCACCTGCAGGCGCAGGGCATGGACTGGCGCGAGGCGCCCGTGCCCGGTGTCCCTTTGCACCAGATCTTCCTGCTCGACCCCGTCGGTCTGAAGATCGAACTGACCTTCGATGCCGCCGAGCTGCATGAGGCCGGCCCTTCCACCAAAGCCCTGGCGTACTGATGTCCTATTTGCAACTCCAGAAAGTCGCCAAGCGCTTCGGCGATGTCCAGGTGGTCCAGGCGATGGACCTGAGCGCCGAGGCCGGCGAGTTCATCGTGCTGGTGGGCGCCTCGGGCTGCGGCAAGTCGACCACCCTGCGCATGATCGCCGGCCTGGAATCGCCCAGTTCGGGCCACATCGTGATCGACGGCCGCGACGTGACGGCGGCCACGCCCGCCGACCGCGACATCGCCATGGTGTTCCAGAACTACGCCCTGTACCCGCACATGAACGTGGCGCAGAACATGAGCTTCGCGCTCGAGCTGGCGCGCACGCCCAAGGCGGTGATCACCGAGCGCGTGCAGGCCGCGGCCCAGGTGCTCAACATCCAGCACCTGCTGGAGCGCAAGCCGCGCGAGCTCTCGGGCGGGCAGCGACAGCGCGTGGCCATGGGCCGCGCCATCGTGCGCGAACCCAAGGTCTTCCTGTTCGACGAGCCGCTGTCCAACCTGGACGCCAAGCTGCGCGGCCACATGCGCATCGAGATCGCGCTACTGCACCGCCGGCTCGGCAAGACCACGGTGTACGTCACGCACGACCAGGTCGAGGCGATGACGCTGGCCGACCGCATCGTGGTGATGGACCAGGGCCGCATCCAGCAGATGGGCAGCCCGGACGAGGTCTTCAACCGCCCGCTCAACCGCTTCGTCGCCGGCTTCATCGGCAGCCCGACCATGAACTTCCTGGACGCCGAGGTCCAGGACGGCGGCGGGCCCCTGCGATTCGTGGGCCGCGACTTCGCCTGCGAGGTGCCCGCCGCCATGGCGCCACACGCGCGGCGCTTCACCGGCCGCCCCGTGGTGCTGGGCGTTCGCCCGCAGGCCCTGCGCCTGGGCGCCAGCGAACACGGCCTGGGCCTGCGGCTGCAGGTCAAGGTCTGCGAGTACCTGGGCACGGAAAGCGTGCTCAGCGGCTCGCTGCCGGGCGAGGCCGGCGAACTCACCCTCAGCGCGCCGGGCAACCACACGGGCCTGATCAACCAGACCGTCGCGGTGCACGCGCCGCTCGACAGCCTCCATGCCTTCGAACCGGGCGAGCACGGCCGCTCGCTCGGCCTCTGATCCGATCCGCCCCACCCACAACAGGAGACACAGCATGAAACGCCGCCAACTGCTTCAAGGCGCCGCCGCGGGCGCCGCCCTGGGCCCCTGGGTGCACACCCTGGCCCAGGACCGCTACGCCAAGTACAAGGGCCAGACCATCGTCGTCAACTACCCGGCCCACCCGCACTACGACCAGGCCGAGAAGCTGTTCGCCGAGTTCACGGCCGAGACCGGCATCAAGGTCGAGCGCGACAAGATGCAGTACCTGCGCATGAAGGACAAGCAGGTGCTGGAGATGGGCAAGCGCGGCAACGGCGACTACGACGTGGTGGTCTACGTGGTGATGTGGAAGACCGAGTACGTCAAGAAGGACCTGCTGCAGCCCCTGGACGGCTACTTCGCCAACAGCGCCCTGGCCGATCCCGCCTGGGACCAGAAGGACATCATCGACCGCTACTGGGAGACGAACGCCCTGGTGGGTGGCCCCAAGATGTACCTGCCCGGCCCCGGCGCGCGGCCCTACGGCATTCCCTTCGGCGCCGAGACCGGCGTGCTGGCCTACCGCACCGACCTGTTCGCCAAGCACAAGCTCGCCGCGCCCAAGACCTACGACGAGCTGCTGGCCGCCTGCCGACTGATGAAGGACAAGGAAGGCATCGGCGGCCTGACCTCGCGCGGGCAGACCGGCCACCAGGTCACGGCCGCCTGGCTGCTGCACCTCACGCCCAATGGCGGCGAGGTGTTCGACAGCCAGTGGCGCGCGGCCTTCAACAACGCCCAGGGCGTGCGCGCCGCCGAGATCCTGAAGGAAATCGTGGACACCGGCCCCGCCGGCATTCCCAGCTACGGCTTTGGCGAAATGCAGAACGCCTTCCTGCAGGGCCAGGCCGCGATGTACCTCGACTCCGTGTCCATCTTCGGCCCGGCGCAGGACCCGGCCAAGAGCCGCGTCGCCGGCAAGATCGCCTACGCGGTGCACCCCAAGGGCAGCAAGCATTCGGCGCAGAGCGGCGGCTTCGCCATGGCCATCCCGAAGAACGCGCGCAACAAGGACGCCGCCTTCCTCTTCATGCAGTGGATGACCAGCAAGCAGGCCGACCTGAAGATCGCGCTGGCGGGCGGCAACATCAACCGCTGGAGCACGCTGGACAACGCCGACGTCGCCAAAAAGTACCCCATCGAGCTGCCGGCCCTGCGCGAGTCGCTCAAGATCGCCAACCCCGACTGGCGCCCGCTGATCCCCGAGTGGGACCACATCAGCCAGCAGATCCTCGGCCAGGCGCTGCCCGACGTGATCACCGGCGGCAAGCCGGCCAAGCAGGCGCTGGACGCGGTGGTGAAGGCCGCCGAGGACGTCGTCCGCCAGGGCGGCTGGCTCAAGGCCTGAGGACCGCGCCCCGATGCCTTCCGCCCGCCTGGCGCGCCTGACGCCGTACGTCTATATCCTGCCGGCCGTGCTGGTCATGCTGGCCGGGCTGGTGTACCCCATCCTGAGCGCCGTGCGGCTCGGCTTCTACGACTGGCCCCTGGGCACCGACTTCGACAGCGCACGCTTCGTCGGTTTCCAGGCCTTCGCCGAGATGCTGGCGTCCACGCAGGTGTGGACCTCCATGGGCATCACGGTCGCCTTCGTGCTGATCGCGGTGTCGGCCGAGCTGGTGCTGGGGATCGCGCTCGCGCTGTTCCTGGAAAAGCCCGTGCGCGGCATGCGCTTCTTCCGCACGGTCTTCGTGCTGCCCATGATGGTCGCGCCGATCTGCGTGGGCCTGATCTGGCGCTACCTGTTCGACGCCAACTTCGGCCCGATCAACCACCTGAGCGCCTGGCTGGGGCTGTCGCCCCAGGCCTGGCTGGCCGACCCGGTGCTGGCCTTCAGCGCCATGGTGATTACCGACATCTGGCAGTGGACGCCCTTCGTGCTCATCATGGTGCTGGCCGGCCTGCAAGGCCTGGACGAAAGCGTCATCGAGGCCGCCCGCATCGACGGCGCCAACGCCTGGCAGCAGATCGTTCGGGTCAAGCTGCCCATCCTCAAGCCCATCCTGATCGTGACGCTGCTGGCGCGCATGATCGACGGCTTCCGCGGCCTGGAGGTGATCTACGTCATGACCTTCGGTGGCCCGGGCCTGAGCACCGAACTGTTCTCGCTGCACATCTTCAAGGCGGCCTTCATCAGCCAGAAGCTGGGCTACTCCTCGGCCCTGTCCATCCTGCTGCTGGTCATTGTCTCGGCGCTGTCGCTCGCGATCCTGTTGATCTCCAACCCCCTCAAAGCCAAGGCCCGCCGATGAGCCATCCCACCTCGGTGCCGCGCGGCTCGCCGCTGCACTACCTGATGCTGGCGCTGCTGGCCACGGCCTGCCTGCTGCCGCTGGTCATCATGACCATGACCTCGCTCAAGACCGAGGCGCAGATCTTCGACACCCAGTGGTCCTGGCTGTTCGCGCCCACACTGGACAACTACCGCGCGGTGGTGGAGGAAAACCACATCGAGCGCTACATGCTCAACAGCCTGAAGGTCTCGCTGGCGGCCACGCTCATCACACTGATGCTGGGCACCATGTGCGCCTACGCCATGGCGCGCTTTCGCTTCCTCGGCCGCGAGCCGCTGAGCTACTCGACCCTGATCCTGCGCACGCTGCCACCCGCGGTGCTGGCCGTGCCGGTGTTCGTCATCTGGTCGGCCTGGGGCATCGGTGACACGCTGTCGGGCGTGGTTCTGGTGTACGTGGCGCTGAACCTGCCCTTCACCATCTGGCTGCTCTACGGCTTCATCGACCAGTTGCCGATCGAGCTGGAGGAAGCCGCTGCCATCGACGGCTGCGGCCCCTTCCGGGTGTTCTACAAGATCGTGCTGCCGCTGCTCAAGCCCGGCCTGGCCGCGGCCGCCATCTTCACCTTCCGCCTGGCCTGGAACGAATTCATCCTGGGCTTCATCCTGACGAACCGCATCACGCGCACCCTGCCCGCCTCCATCTCCAACTACATCACCGACACCGGCGTGGAGTGGGGAAAGATCATGGCCGCCGGCGTGCTGATCGCGCTGCCGCCGCTGATCTTCACCTTCGTCGCCGCCAAACAGATCATCACCGGCCTGACCGCAGGCGCGGTCAAGGGCTGAGCCCCGCCACCTTCGAGGACCCACCATGGACAAACAAGCACTGATCGACTCCTGGAACGACTACGTCGCACCTTCTCAGCCCTGCTCGCCCGACGACATGGCCCGGCGCGTGGCGCGCTGGGGCGCCATCCCCGCCAGCCCGCGCGCCTTCGTCGACACCTACGTCAAGGGCCATGAGCGCACGCTCTACAGCGTGATCGGCTCCGGCGTCACCGACGACCCCAACTTCAAGCCCAGCATCGCCGCGGCCGAGAACTTCCACGTCGACTACATCGTCGCGCCCAAGGGCTGCGGCGCGGCCCTGCACTGGCACGACAGCGAAGAGGTCTTCGTGGTGCAGGCCGGGCGCTGGGAGTTCGACTGGGTCGATGGCGCCACCGGCCAGACCCACACCGTCACCCTGGGGCCGCGCGACACCATCAGCGTGCCGCCCTTCGTGCACCGCGCCTTTCGCAGCCTGGACGGCGAGGACCCGGCCAGCGGCGGCATGCTGGTGTCCATCCTGGGCGGCAAGACGCCGGGCCGCGTGAAATGGGACGCCACGCTGGCCGAAAAAGCCAAGGCCGTTGGCGCCGGCTTCGACACCAACGGCATGGCCGCCCAGGCCAGCCACGGCTGAACGCGGGTCGCCCTGTCCATGGAACCGAAGAACCACGGACCGCTGGTGCTGGTGCACGGCGCCTGGCATGGCGGCTGGTGCTGGCGCGAGGTGGCCGACAAGCTCGAACGCCAGGGCCGCCGCTGCTACGCGCCCACGCTGAGCGGCCTGGCGCACCGCCGCGCCGGGCTGAGCCGGGAGACCAGCGCCGACACCCACGTGGACGACGTCGCCTCGCTGATCGAAGCGCTCGACCTGCGCGGCGTGACCCTGGTGCTGCACTCCTACGCCGGCCTGCTGGGCCCGGCCCTGCTGCACCGCCTGCGCGAGCGCCTGGTGGAGATCGCCTGGCTGGAAGCGGTGATCCCCTCGCCCGGCCAGCCCATGCTGGAGCTCACCACGCCCGAGGCCGCCGCGCGCTACGTGGCGCAGGCCGCCTCGCGCGGCGAAGGCTGGTGGATGCCCCCGCCCGACGTGGCGCAGTTCCAGCTGCCCTCGGACGAGATGGCGCAGGCCGTGGCCCGCCAGCTCACGCCGCAGCCGCTGCGCAGCTTCGCCGAACCCGTCACCGCGCCCCAGGCGGAGGTGCGCGGCTTCCCGGGCCGCTACCTGCTGGCCAGCGACCGCTCGCCGCAGCCCTACCTGCGCTATGCCGCCATCGCGCGCGAGGCCGGCTGGCCGGTCGCCGAGGCGCCCGGCGGCCACCTGATGATGCTGACGAACAGCGACGCCGTCGTCGATTTCCTGAGTTGAGTGTTGTGGAAGAAACCGATATGAGCCGAGTGGGAGTGGTGGGCCTGGGCGCCATGGGCCTGGGCATGGCGAAATCGCTGCGCCGGGCGGGCTTCGCGCCCCGGGTGTTCGACCTGCGCACGGACGTGGCGCAGGCCTTCGCCCGCGACGGCGGCCAGGCCTGCGCCAGCCTGGCCGAGCTGGGCGCGGGCAGCGAGGTGGTGGTCAGCGTGGTGGTCAACGCCGCGCAGACCGAGAGCGTGCTGTTCGGCGACGACGGCCTGGCCGCGGCCATGGCGCCCGGCAGCGTCTTCGTCATGTGCTCCACGGTGGACCCGGGCGTGTCCGTCGGCTTCGAGGAGCGGCTGGCGCGCCTGGGCATCCTCTACATCGACGCGCCGATCTCCGGCGGCGCGGCCAAGGCCGCCAGCGGCGAAATGACCATGATGACCGCCGCCCGGCCCGAGGCCTACGCCAAGGCCGAGGCCGTGCTCGAGGCCATGGCCGGCAAGGTCTACCGCCTGGGCGATCGCGCCGGCGCGGGCAGCAAGGTCAAGGTCATCAACCAGCTGCTGGCCGGGGTGCACATCGCCGCGGCGGCCGAGGCCATGGCCCTGGGCCTGCGCGAAGGCGTGGACCCGGCCGCGCTGTACGAGGTCATCACCCACAGCGCGGGCAACAGCTGGATGTTCGAGAACCGCATGGCCCACGTGCTCGCGGGCGACTACACCCCGCTGTCGGCGGTCGACATCTTCGTCAAGGACCTGGGCCTGGTGCTGGACATGGCCCGCGCCAGCAAGTTTCCGCTGCCGCTGTCGTCCACCGCGCACCAGATGTTCATGCAGGCCTCCACCGCCGGCTTCGCCAAGGAAGACGACAGCGCCGTGATCAAGATCTTCCCCGGCATCGAACTGCCGAGGCCCCTGGCATGAGCCTTTTGCTGGGCGCCATCGCCGACGACTTCACGGGCGCCACCGACCTGGCGAACAACCTGGTGCGCGCCGGCATGCGGGTGGTGCAGACCATCGGCGTGCCGCGCGAGCCCATCGAGGCGGGCATCGACGCGGTGGTGGTCGCGCTCAAGTCGCGCACCGTCCCGGCGGCCGAGGCCGTCGAGCAATCGCTGGCCGCCTGGCACTGGCTGCGCGGGCAGGGCGCGCGCCAGATCTACTTCAAGTACTGCTCGACCTTCGACAGCACACCCGCCGGCAACATCGGCCCGGTGACCGAGGCGCTCATGGACGCCATGGGCATCGACTTCACCATCGCCACGCCGGCCTTCCCGGACAACGGCCGCACCGTCTTCAAGGGCCACCTGTTCGTGGGCGACGTGCCGCTCAACGAAAGCGGCATGAAGGACCACCCGCTCACGCCCATGACCGACGCCAACCTGGTGCGCGTGCTGCAGGCCCAGTGCCGCCGCCGCGTGGGGCTGATCGACTACCGCGTGGTGGCCGCGGGCGCCGCGGCGGTGCGCGAACGCATCCAGGCGCTGCGGCAGCAGGGCGTGGGCATCGCCGTGGTCGACGCCCTGTCCAACGACGACCTGCTGCGCCTGGGCCCGGCCCTGGCCGACCTGCCCCTGCTCACGGCCGGCTCCGGCGTGGCCATCGCGCTGCCGGCCAACGCCGGCCTGGCGCCCTCGGCACGGGCCAGCGCGCTGCCACCGGTGGCGGGCGCGCAGGCCATTGTCTCGGGCAGCTGCTCGCTGGCCACCAACCAGCAGGTGGCGCACTTCATCGCCAGCGGCCGGCCGGCGTTCCAGCTCGACCCGCTGCGCATCGCCGCCGGCGAGGACGTGGTCGCCGAGGCCCTGGCCTGGGCGGCGCCGCACCTGGCCGGCGGGCCCGTGCTGCTGTACTCCACCGCGCCGCCGCAGGCGGTCAGCGCCGCGCAGACCCAACTGGGCGGCGCGCAGGCGGGCGAACTGGTCGAGCGCTGCATCGCCGCCATCGCCAGCGGCCTGGTGCGGGCCGGCGTGCGCCGGCTCATCGTGGCCGGTGGCGAGACCTCGGGCGCCTGCGTGCAGGCGCTGGGCATCGCCCGGCTGCAGATCGGCCCGCAGATCGACCCCGGCGTGCCCTGGTGCCACGCCACGGCCGCCGCCGCGGCTGGCGCGCCGCTCTGGCTGGCGCTCAAATCGGGCAATTTCGGCGGCGAGGACTTCTTCACCCGGGCCTTCTCGCTGACCACCCCGACCCCCGACGGCGCGCACCGCCCCGCGGCCGCGCACTGACCACCGGACCCCTGCCATGCCCCGTTTTGCCGCCAACCTGTCGATGCTCTACCCCGAGCTCGACTTCCTGGACCGTTTCGAGGCCGCCGCGCGCGACGGCTTCGAGGCCGTCGAATTCCTCTTCCCCTACGCCTACCCGGCGCACGAGCTCGCCGCCCGCCTCCAGGCCAATGGCCTGCGCCAGGTGCTGTTCAACCTGCCACCCGGCCAATGGGACGCCGGCGAGCGCGGCCTGGCCGCCCTGCCCGGCCGCGAGGCCGAGTTCCGCGAGGCGGTCCAACTGGCCCTGCGCTACGCCGACGCCCTGGACTGCCCCCGCCTGCACGCCATGGCCGGCCTGGTGTCCCCGGGCCTGCGGCGCGAGGACATGCAGGCCACCTACCTGGGCAACCTGCGCTGGGCCGCCGAACAGGCCGCCCGCGCCGGGCGCGACATCCTCATCGAGCCGATCAACCCGCGCGACATCCCCGGCTTCTTCCTCAACCGGCAGGACCACGCGCACCAGGTCCTCGACGCGGTCGGCGCGCCCAACCTGAAGGTGCAGATGGACCTGTACCACTGCCAGATCGTCGAGGGCGACGTCGCCACCAAGCTGCGGCAGTACCTGCCCACGGGGCGCGTCGGTCACCTGCAGATCGCCGGCGTGCCGCAGCGCCACGAGCCCGACCTGGGCGAGCTGAACCACCCCTACCTGTTCGGCGTGATCGACGAGCTCATGGCCGCCGGCCAGTGGGACGGCTGGATCGGCTGCGAGTACCGCCCCAGCCGCGGCGCGGTGCCCGGGGGCACCTCGGCCGGACTGGGCTGGCTGCGCGCCGCCCAGGCCGCAGCCGCCTGACGCCGCTCCCCCGCGCCTCAGCCCACCGGGCTGTCCACCACCACCTGGCGCTGCTCGCCCAGGCCGCGCCCGCCCAGGGTCATCACGTCGCCCGCCTTCAGGTACAGCGGCGGCTGGTGGCCCATGCCCACGCCGGGCGGCGTGCCGGTGGCGATCACGTCGCCCGGCTGCAGGGCCATGAAGCGGCTCAGGTAGCTCACCAGCGTGGCCACGCCGAACACCATGGTGCGCGTGCTGCCGTTCTGGCGGCGCTGGCCATTCACCTCCAGCCACAGCGCCACGTCCTGTGGATCGCCCAGCTCGTCGGGCGTCACCAGCCAGGGGCCCAGGGGGCAGTGCGTGGGGTAGCTCTTGCCTTTGACCCACTGGCCTTCATATTCGATCTGGTGGGCGCGCTCGGACACGTCGTTGAGCAGGCAATAGCCGGCCACGTGCGACAGGGCCTGGTCCTCGCCCACGTGGAAGGCGCGCTGGCCGATCACCACGCCCAGCTCCACCTCCCAGTCGAGCTTGCGCGAGCCCGGCGGCAGCCAGACCTCGTCGTTCGGCCCGTTGATGGCACTGACGTGCTTGTTGAACACGATGGGCTGGCCCGGCACCTTCAGGCCGGCCTCGGCGGCGTGGTCGGCGTAGTTCAGGCCGATGCCGATGACGTTGCCGACCTGGCCCACGCAGGGGCCCAGGCGGGTGCCGCTGGGCACGGGCGGCAACGTCAAGGGGTCGAGCGCGGCCAGGCGCGCCATAGAATCCGGGCCCAGCGTGGCCGGCGCGATGTCGGCCAGCACCCCGGAGAGGTCACGCGGCGTGCCGCTGGCGTCGATCAGACCGGGTTGTTCGGCGCCGGGCAGGCCGTGGCGGATCAGTTTCATGCTGGGCTTCGGTGGTGGTGAAAACCGCCGATTCTGCCGCCTGGGGCCACCCGGTCCCGGCCGGGCCTTGAAATCCGCCGCGGCGGCCCCAGCTGCCCGACTTGTCGGGCAAACCGCCCACCACAACCGCCCCCGTTTCACCTTATCCACAGACTCGCCACGATGAGCCAGACGCCCCCCAACGCCCCGCCACCCCAGGACAACAGCGCGCCCTTGAGCCCCGAAGAGGCCGAAGCCGCCCGGGCGGCCAGCGAGGCCGAGGCCCAGGCCGCCCAGCAGGCCGAACTGGCCACCCTGAAGGCCCAGAACACCGACCTGGCCGACCAGTACCTGCGCGCCAAGGCCGAGGCCGAAAACGCCCGCCGCCGCGCCGAAGAGGAAATGTCCAAGGCCCGCAAGTTCGCGGTGGAGAGCTTCGCCGAGAGCCTGCTGGCCGTGGCCGACAGCCTGGAGGCCGGCCTGGCCGTGCAGGAGGCCACGCGCGAACAGCTGCGCGAGGGCACCGAGGCCACGCTCAAACAGCTGCTGAGCGCGCTGGAGCGCCACAAGGTCGTGCAGATCGCGCCGCCCGCCGGCACCAAATTCGACCCCCACCAGCACCAGGCCATCAGCATGGTGCCGGCCGAGCAGGAACCCAACACCGTGGTGACCGTGCTCCAGAAGGGCTACCTCATCGCCGAGCGGGTGCTGCGCCCGGCCCTGGTCACGGTGTCCGCCCCCAAGTAAGGGCTGCCAAGGGACTTGTGCACACGCCCTCCCCTTGAATTCCCCCGGCTTATCCACACTTCTTCAACAGCTTTAACCACATCCTCGGAGTCACTCACATGGGACGCATCATCGGCATCGACCTCGGCACCACGAACTCGTGCGTGTCCGTCATGGAAGGCAACAACACCAAGGTGATCGAGAACAGCGAGGGTGCGCGCACCACGCCGTCGATCGTGGCCTACCAGGAAGACGGCGAGGTGCTGGTCGGCGCCTCGGCCAAGCGCCAGGCCGTCACCAACCCCAAGAACACGCTGTACGCGATCAAGCGACTGATCGGCCGCAAGTTCAGTGAGAAGGAAGTCCAGAAGGACATCGACCTCATGCCCTACTCCATCGTGGCCGCCGACAACGGCGACGCCTGGGTGGAGGTGCGCGGCAAGAAGATCTCGGCCCAGCAGGTCTCGGCCGACATCCTGCGCAAGATGAAGAAAACCGCCGAGGACTACCTGGGCGAGCCCGTGACCGAGGCCGTCATCACCGTGCCCGCGTACTTCAACGACGCGCAGCGCCAGGCCACCAAAGACGCCGGGCGCATCGCCGGCCTCGACGTCAAGCGCATCATCAACGAGCCCACCGCCGCGGCCCTGGCCTTCGGCCTGGACAAGCAGGACAAGGGCGACCGCAAGATCGCCGTGTACGACCTCGGCGGCGGCACCTTCGACGTGTCCATCATCGAGATCGCCGACGTCGACGGCGAGAAGCAGTTCGAAGTGCTGTCCACCAACGGTGACACCTTCCTGGGCGGCGAAGACTTCGACCAGCGCATCATCGACTACATCATTTCCGAGTTCAAAAAGGACCAGGGCGTCGACCTCAGCAAGGACGTGCTGGCCCTGCAGCGCCTGAAGGAAGCGGCCGAGAAGGCCAAGATCGAGCTGTCGTCCTCGGCCGCCACCGACATCAACCTGCCCTACATCACGGCCGATGCCTCGGGTCCCAAGCACCTGAACATCAAGCTCACGCGCGCCAAGCTCGAGGCCCTGGTGGAAGAACTGATCGAGCGCACCATCGCGCCCTGCCGCACCGCCATCAAGGACGCCGGCGTGAGCGTGGGCGACATCCACGACGTGATCCTGGTCGGCGGCATGACCCGCATGCCCAAGGTACAGGAGAAGGTCAAGGAGTTCTTCGGCAAGGAGCCGCGCAAGGACGTCAACCCCGACGAGGCCGTGGCCGTCGGCGCCGCCATCCAGGGCCAGGTGCTCTCGGGTGACCGCAAGGACGTGCTGCTGCTGGACGTGACCCCGCTGTCGCTCGGCATCGAGACCATGGGCGGCGTCATGACCAAGATGATCGCCAAGAACACCACCATCCCGACCAAGTTCTCGCAGGTGTTCTCCACCGCGGACGACAACCAGCCGGCCGTGACCATCAAGGTGTTCCAGGGCGAGCGCGAGATCGCCGCCGGCAACAAGCTGCTGGGTGAGTTCAACCTGGAAGGCATTCCCGCCGCGCCGCGCGGCCTGCCGCAGATCGAGGTGACCTTCGACATCGACGCCAACGGCATCCTGCACGTGGGCGCCAAGGACAAGGGCACCGGCAAGGAAAACAAGATCACCATCAAGGCGAACTCGGGCCTGTCCGAAGCCGAGATCCAGCAGATGGTGAAGGACGCCGAACTCAACGCGGCCGAGGACAAGAAAAAGGTCGAGCTCGTGCAGGCGCGCAACCAGGCCGAGGCCATGGTGCACAGCGTGAAGAAGAGCTTGAGCGAGCACGGCGACAAGCTGGAGGCGGGCGAGAAGTCGGCCATCGAGGACGCGATCAAGTCCCTGGAAGAAGCCGCCAAGGGCGAGGACAAGGACGCGATCGAGGCCAAGACCACCGAGCTCATGACCGCCAGCCAGAAGCTGGGCGAGAAGGTCTACGCCGCGCAGCAGGCCGAACAGGCCGGTGCCGAGGCGGGGGCCGCCGACGCCCAGCCGCAGCAAGCGTCCAAGGCGGCCGACGACGACGTCGTCGACGCCGAGGTGAAGGAAGTCAAGAAGGGCTGATCGCGCCGCGACGTCCGCCACACCGCCGCGTCCGGGCAACCTGACGCGGCGTTCGTGTTCAAACACCAGCCAGAGAAACCATGGCCAAACGCGACTTTTACGAAGTGCTCGGCGTGCCGAAGAACGCCTCCGACGAGGAGATCAAGAAGGCGTACCGCAAGCTCGCGATGAAGTACCACCCCGACCGCAACCAGGGCGATGCGGCCAAGGGTGCCGAAGAGAAATTCAAAGAGGCCAAGGAGGCCTACGAGATGCTCTCCGACGCGCAGAAGAAGGCCGCCTACGACCAGTACGGCCACGCCGGCGTGGACCCGAACATGCGCGGCGGCCCGGGCGGCGCCGAAGGCTTCGGCGGCTTCGGTGACGCCTTCGGCGACATTTTTGGCGACATCTTCGGCGGCGCGCGCCGCGGCGCGGGCGGCGGGCGGCAGGTGTACCGCGGCGCGGACCTGTCCTACGCCATGGAGATCACGCTGGAGGAAGCCGCCAACGGCAAGGAAACGCAGATCCGCATCCCCAGCTGGGACGACTGCGACACCTGCCACGGCAGCGGCGCCAAGCCCGGCACCAGCGCCAAGACCTGCGGCACCTGCCACGGCCAGGGCGTGGTGCAGATGCGCCAGGGCTTCTTCAGCGTGCAGCAGACCTGCCCCACCTGCCAGGGCCGCGGCAAGGTCATTCCCGAGCCCTGCACCACCTGCCACGGCCAGGGCAAGATCAAGCGCCAGAAGACGCTGGAGATCAAGATCCCGGCCGGCATCGACGACGGCCAGCGCATCCGCTCCACCGGCAACGGCGAGCCCGGCCAGAACGGCGGCCCGGCGGGCGACCTCTATATCGAGATCCGCCTGCGCAAGCACGACATCTTCGAGCGCGACGGCGACGACCTGCACTGCCAGGTGCCGGTGAGCATGACCACCGCCGCCCTGGGCGGCGAGATCGACGTGCCCACGCTGCAGGGCAAGGCCACCATCGACCTGCCCGAGGGCACGCAGAGCGGCAAGACCTTCCGCCTGCGCGGCAAGGGCATCAAGGGCGTGCGCTCCAGCTACCCGGGCGACCTGTACTGCCACGTGGCGGTGGAAACGCCGGTCAAGCTCACCGAGCACCAGCGCAAGCTGCTCAAGGAACTGGACGAGTCCTTCAAAAAAGGCGGCCACAAGCACAGCCCGAACGACAAGGGCTGGTTCGAGAAGGCGAAGGACTTCTTCAGCTGAGCCAGACGCTCCCCCCAAAAAAAAGCGACGCCACGGCGTCGCTTTTTTTTGGGGCCATTCGCGCTCCCTCGGTGCCTGGCGCGTGCGCCGCCAGCGGTGCCCCTATCGCCACCATAAGCAGCATCGATTGGCCTTATTTGATCGTTTTTGACAAGCTATGGGTCAACATCGATCGCAGCCCAAGCATGTCTACCCTCCTCCGCCAGATCCCACCCGCCTGGGCCCAGCTCCAGCGGCTGGAGTGGCCCGTGCCAGCCCACGCCCTGCGCAAGGCCTTGCTGGCGCTGGCCGCGGGCGTGCTGGTGATGGCGGGCATCGCCGCCGGCTCCACCTTCTGGGCGCCCACCCGCGCCTGGTGGCTGGCCGTGGAAGGCGGCAGCGCCCTCGTCGCGGGCGTGCAGGCCTCGCTGCTGGCGGCCATCGCCACCGCCGTGGGCGCCTTGCCGGTGTTCGTGGTGCAGCGGGTGAGCAAGCGGCAGGAGTCGGCCTTCATGGCGTTCTCGGCCGGGGTGATGCTGGCGGCCGCCGTGTTCGCGCTGCTGCTGCCCTCGCTGGAGGCCAGCCGCGCCCTGGTAGGCGAGGGCGGCGCCAGCGCCCTGCTCTCGGGCGCCGGACTGGCGCTGGGCATGGGGCTGATGCTGGCCATCGACCGCGCCCTGCCGCACGAACACGCCGTGCTGCCGCCGGCCGCGCACACCCACACCAGCGCCTGGCTGCCGCGCGAGCCGGCCGCGCAGCGCGCCTGGCTGATGGTGCTGGCGCTGATGATCCACAACCTGCCCGAAGGCCTGGCCGTGGGCGCGGCCTATGCCGGCCCGTCGGGCGAGGACGCGGTGCACGACGGCGCCGCCGTCGCCCTGGCCATCGGACTGCAGAACATGCCCGAGGGCCTGATCGTGGCCATGGCCCTGCGCACCCTGGGCCTGGGCGCCGGACGGGCCTGGGGCGTGGCCGCCCTCACCGGCCTGGCCGAGCCCCTGGGCGCCCTGCTGGGCGTGGTGGTGCTGGGCAGCGCCCCGGTGTTCTACCCGCTGGGCCTCGCCCTGGCGGCCGGCGCCATGATCTTCGTGGTGAGCCACGAGATCATCCCGGAGACGCACCGCGACGGCTTCGAAGGCGCGGCCAGCGCCACGCTGCTGGCGGGCTTCATCTTCATGGTCTGGCTGGACAGCGCCCTGGCCTGAACGGGCCGTGCCCGCGCGCACGGCTAAGATGCTCCGCATGGGCGTCAGCATCCGTTTCCTCGGCGGCACCGGTACCGTCACCGGCTCCAAGTACCTCATCGACTACGGTGGCCAGCGGCTGCTGGTGGACTGCGGCCTGTTCCAGGGCTACAAGCAGCTGCGCCTGCGCAACCGCGAGCCGTTGCCCGTGGCGCCCGACCAGATCGGCGCGGTTCTGTTCACGCACGCGCACATCGACCACAGCGGCTACTTTCCGCTGCTGGCGCGCGAGGGCTTCACGGGCCGCGCCTGGTGCACGCCCGCCACGCGCGACCTGCTGCACGTGATGCTGCCCGACAGCGGCCACCTGCAGGAAGAAGAGGCCGAGTACGCCAACCGCAAGGGCTTCGGCAAGCACCAGCCCGCCCTGCCCCTCTACACCGTGGAAGACGCGCGCCGTAGCCTCAAGCGCCTGCACACCGCGCGCCTGCACGAGCGCTTCGAGCCGCTGCCCGGCTGGAGCGCGAGCTTCAGCGGCGCCGGCCACATCCTCGGCGCGGCCAGCGTGCTGCTGGAAGTGGGGGGGCGGCGTCTGCTGTTCTCGGGCGACCTGGGCCGCCCGGACGACGCGCTCATGCTGCCGCCCGAGCCACCGCCCGCGGCCGACGTGGTGCTGTGCGAGTCCACCTACGGCAACCGCCTGCACCCCAAGGAGGACCTGCTCGCCGAACTGGGCGCCGCGCTGTCTCGCGCCGCCGCGCGCGGCGGCACGGTGGTGGTGCCGGTGTTCGCGGTGGGCCGCGCGCAGGCCGTGCTGCTGGCCATCGCGCGGCTCAAGGCGCGGGGCGAGCTGCCGCGCGCCCTGCCCGTGTACCTGGACAGCCCCATGGCCGTGGCGACCACCGAGCTGTACGAACGCCACCTGGGCCAACACCGCCTCGACGCCGCCCAGTGCCGCGAGATGGAGCGCACCGCGCAAATGGTCACCAGCGTGGAAGAGTCCAAGGCCATCGCGCAGCGGCATGGGCCCAAGGTCATCCTGTCGGCCAGTGGCATGGCCACGGGCGGGCGCGTGCTGCACCACCTCACGCACCACCTCGGCGACCACCGGGCCATGGTCGTGCTGGCGGGCTACCAGGCGCCGGGCACGCGCGGCGCGCAACTGGCCGCCGGCCAGGCCAGCCTGCGCATCTTCGGCCAGCAATGGCCCGTTCGCGCCGAGGTGGTGCAACTCACCGCCGGATCGGCGCACGCCGACGCCGAGCAGCTCATGGCCTGGCTGCGCGGCCTGCCCAAGGCGCCGCGGCGCACCTTCGTCACCCACGGCGACATGGACGCCGCCGACGCGCTGCGCCTGCGCATCGAAAACGAACTGGGCTGGCCCGCGCTGGTGCCGGAGCACGGCAGCACCTGGCCCGCCTGAACCGGCCCGCCCCGCGGCGGTCCGGCCTGAACTTTTCCGCCCCCGGGCGACCCCATGGCCATGCAACGACTCACCACCCTCTGCCTCGCGGCCACGCTCGCCGCTCCCGCCCTCGCCCAGGACGCCAGCTTCCAGCAGTGCCTGGACGGCCTGCGCCCCACGGCCCGTGCCAACGGCGTCAACGAGACCACCTTCCGCGCCCACACCGACAGCCTGCAACCGCTGATGTCGGTCATCGGCAACCTGGACGCGCAGCCCGAATTCAAGACCCCGATCTGGGACTACCTCACCGTGCTGGTCGACCCGCAGCGCGTGGAAGAAGGCGCGCAGCGGCTGCAGCAGAACGCCGAGCTGCTGCAGCGCGTGCAGCAGCGCTTCGGCGTGGACCCGGCCACGGTGGTGGCCGTGTGGGGCGTGGAGAGCAACTACGGCCAGGGCTTCGGCAAGACGCCCATCGTGCAGTCGCTGGCCACGCTGTCGTGCTACGGCCGGCGCCAGGCCTACTTCCGCACCGAGTTCTACTCCGCGCTGCGCCTGCTGCAGGCCGGGCACTTCCCGCCCGAGCGGCTGCAGGGCTCCTGGGCCGGCGCCTTCGGCCACACGCAGTTCATGCCCAGCACCTACGAGCGCCTGGCGGTGGACTTCGACGGCGACGGCCGCGCCGACCTCATCGACAGCGTGCCCGACGCGCTCGCCTCCACCGCCAACTTCCTGCAGCGCGCGGGCTGGCGCCAGGAACTGCCCTGGGGCTTCGAGGTGAAGCTGCCCGAGGGCTTTTCCGTGCTCGGCGAAGGCCGGCGCACCAAGCGCCCCGGCAGCGAATGGACCGCGCGCGGCGTCCAGCGCGTCGACGGCACGCCGGTGCCGGCGGACATGAGCCTGGGCCTGCTGGCGCCGGCCGGTGCGCAGGGCCCGGCCTTCCTCGTCACGCGCAACTTCGACGCCATCTACAGCTACAACGCCGCCGAAAGCTATGGCTTGGCCATCGCCCACCTGGCCGACCGTCTGCGCGGCGGCGGGCCGTTCGTGACGCCCTGGCCCACCGACGACCTGGGCCTCACGCGCGCCGAACGCCGCGAGCTGCAGACCCTGCTGCTCGCGCGCGGCCACGACATCGGCGAGGTCGACGGTCTGCTCGGCGAGAAGACCCGCAGCGCCGTGCGCGCCGAGCAGACGCGCCTGGGCTGGGAAGCCAATGGCCGCGCCGGTCAGAAGCTGCTGAAGGCGCTGCGCGGGGGCTGAGGCGGCGCGCCGGCGTCAGGCGCCACCGCCCGAGCGCGCCAGCGCGCGCGCCACGCGCTCGTTCGCCTGGCGCAGCAGCGCCTTGAGCGTGGGCGGCTCCAGCACCTCGAACTCCACGTCCAGCGCCAGCAGCCAGTAGGCCAGCGACTCCAGGTGGTTCGCGCCGCTGTGCATCACGCAGCGCTCGCCGTCGAGGGCCTCCAGCCGCGCCACCGTGGGCGGAATCTGCCGGGCCATCGCCTCCAGCGACTGGTGCAGCACCACGCGGGCCTGCTCGGTGTAGGCCGAAACCCCGATCGAGCGCGACACGTAGGCGCGCAAGTCGCCGCCCTCGGGGCCCGCGCGCGGCGCGAAGTGCGCGCCCAGGGCGGGCGCGCCGTCGATGCGGTCCAGGCGGAAAGTGCGCCAGTCATCGCGCGCCAGGTCCCAGGCCACCAGGTACCAGCGGCTGCCGGTGTGCACCAGGCCCTGCGGCTCCACCGTGCGCGCCGTGTCCTGGCCACGGCTGTCGCGGTAGGCGAAGGCCAGGCGCAGCTGGTCGCGGCAGGCCACGGCCAGGCTGGCCAGCGCACCCGCGTCCACCGTGGGGCGCAGGCTCGCCAGCGGCAGGATGGCCGAGCGCAGGGCATCGACGCGCCGGCGCAGGCGCGCGGGCATCACCTGTTCCAGCTTCACCAGGGCGCGCAGCGAGCCCTCCTCCACCCCACTCACGGTGCCGGCGGCCGCGGTCTGCAGGGCGATGGCCACGGCCTGCGCCTCCTCGTCGTCCAGCAGCAGCGGTGGCAGGGCCTGCCCGGCCCGAAAAGCGTAGCCGCCGGCCACGCCGCTGCTGGCGTGGATGGGGTAGCCCAGCTCACGCAGGCGATCGATGTCGCGGCGCAGCGTTCGCGGGTGCACGCCCAGGCGCTCGGCCAGTTCGGCGCCCGCCCAGTGGCGGCGCGCCTGCAGCAAGGAGAGCACCCGCAGCAGCCGGGAAGAGGAACTGAGCATGGGTCGCACTCTATCTCTGATCGAGGGCGGAATCTGTCCGCAATGGCTGCGACAGTTCGCGGCACGGATCGGCGCGGTGCCGGACCGGTTTCACCCCCATTCATTCAGGAGCACGCCATGTCCATCGTTCTCTACTGGCACCCCATGTCCAGCGCCACGCCCATCGCCTGCGCCCTCGCCGAACTGGGCCTGCCGCACGAACGCGTGAAGGTCGACATCACCACCGGCGAGCAGCGCCGCCCCGCGTTCCTGGCGCTCAACCCCAATGGCAAGGTGCCCACCCTGACGGTGGACGGCGCCCCCATGTTCGAGGCCCTGGCCATGGAGCTGTGGCTGGGCGAACGCCACGGCGTGGAGCGCGGCCTGTGGCCGGCGCCCGGCACGCCCGCGCAGCTGCAGGCCTTTTCCTGGTGCACCTGGGCCTACGTCACCTACGGCGCGCAGCTGGTGCGCCTGCAGGCCGCGCGCGACATGGGCACACCCGACGATGCGCACGGCCGCGCGGGCCGCGAGGGCATGGACCAGCTGCTGGCCCTGCTCGACGCGCACCTGGCGAAGCGGCCCTGGATGCTGGGCGAGGCCTACTCGCTGGTGGACCTGTCGGTGGGTTCGGTGATCGGCTACAGCGCCTACATCGGCGCGCCGGTGGACCAGCACCCCCACGTACTGGCCTGGCTGGCGCGGGTGCAGGCGCGCCCGGCGATGCGGATCGACGCCTGATCGAGCCGCTCAGCGGCGCGCGCTCAGAGCCCGCGCCGCGCCAGCCCGACCAGCGCCCACGCGGTGAGGATCAACGCCAGCAGCGAGCCCCAGTTCAGCCAGTCCCAGCCGCCGCTGGTGGCCAGTGCGCCCGACGCCAGGGAAGTCGCGGCCATGACGGCAAACACGCAGAAGTTCATGGCCGCCTCGGCCCGGTCCCGCTCCTCGGGACGGTAGTACCGCATGACCAGGCTGGTGCTGCCGGTGAAGAGGAAGTTCCAGCCCAGGCCCAGCAGGGCCATGGCCCACAGGAAATGCATGACCGATTGCCCCGACAGCGCCACCCCCACACAGGCGAGGTTGATCGCCACGCCCAGGCCCATGATGGGCAGCACGCCCATGCGCTTGATCAGGTGCCCGGTGACGAAACCCGGTGCGAACATGCCCACCACATGCCACTGCAGCACCTCGGCCGTGGCGGTGAAGTCGTGGCCGCAGACCTGCATCGCCAGGGGCGTGGCGGCCATCAGCAGGTTCATCACGCCGTAGCTCACCGAGGCGCACAAGGCGGCCACGGCAAAGCCCGGCTGCGCCAGCAAGCGTGCGACCGTGCGCGAAGACGCCGCGCCGCAAGCCCCCTCCTCCTGCGGCCTCTGCGGAAACCGCACACGGCTCATGCACGCAAGGCCCAGCAGCGCCACCCCCATCAGCGCCACGTAGACGCCCAGGAACGGCGTGGCGAACCAGCCCCTGGCATGGCTGGCCAGCGCCGGCCCCAGCACCGCGCCCAACAGCCCGCCGGCCAGCACCAGGGAGATCGCGCGCTCCCGCTGCGACGCGCCCACCAGTTCGGCCGCGGCGAACCGATAGAGCTGGCCATTGGCGTTGTAGTAGCCCGCGATCACGGTCGAGGCACACAGCAGGACGAACTGCTGCGCATAGGCGGCCACCGCGCACAGCGCCGCCGACAGCAGCGCCACCAACAGACCCAGCTGAAACGCGGTGTGCCGCCCCCAGCGCCGCTGCGCCGTCGCCACCAGCGGCGTGGCCAAGGCACCCCCCACCACGTAGCCCATCACCGGCAAGGTGGCCATCCACGGCCAGGGCGCCAGGGCCAGCCCCACCAGCCCATTGACCGCGATGAAGACCACGTTGTTGGTGAGCAGCAGGCCCTGGCACAGGGCCAGCCAGGCGACGGATCGGTTCACGTCTTCTCAGCGCCAGCGCCGCTGCACGAAGGCAATAACCTCGCCCATGAGGCCCCGGCGGAAACTCAGCACGCAGACCAGGAAGATCAAGCCCATCACCATGGACACCGATTCGCCCAGCGTGCCGAACCAGTCGACCGAGCTCAGGCGCGCCAGCCACTGGCCCAGCTCGCCGATGCGGTTTTCCAGCCATACCACGATGGCGGCACCCGCCAGCGGGCCGGACAGCGTGCCCAGCCCGCCGACCAGGCTCATCAGGATGACCTGGCCCGAGGTGCTCCAGTGCACGTCACTGAGCGAGGCAAACCCAAGCACCAGGGTCTTGAGCGAACCCGCCAGGCCCGAGAGCGCGGCCGAGATCACGAAGGCCAGCAGCTTGAAGCGCTGCGTGTCGTAGCCCAGCGAAAGAGCGCGCGCCTCGTTCTCCTTGATGCCCTTGAGCACCTGGCCGAAAGGCGAGCGCGTGGTGCGCACGATCAACAGGAAGCCCAGCACACAGACCACCAGCGTGAAGTAGTACATGGCCAGTTCGCTGCGCAGATCGATCAGGCCGAACAGCCGGCCGCGCGGCACGCCCTGCAGGCCATCCTCGCCCCCGGTGAACTTCAGTTGCACGGCCAGGAAGAACACCATCTGCGCGAAGGCCAGCGTGATCATCGCGAAGTAGATGCCCTGGCGGCGGATGGCCAGCAGGCCGAACAGCCAACCCAGCGCGGCGCCGGTGAGCGTGCCCACCAGCAGCCCGAGTTCCGGCGTCAGGCCCCAGACCTTCATGACGTGCCCGGCCACATAGGCCGAGCCGCCCAGGAAGGCCGCGTGGCCGAAGGACAGCAGGCCGGTGTAGCCCAGCAGCAGGTTGAAGGCGCTGGCGAACAGCGCGAAGCACAGCAGCTTCATGACGAAGACCGGGTAGGCGCCCAGAAAGGGCGCCAGCACCAGGCCCAGCAACAGCAAGAGGTACAGCGAGAGGGACAGCCGGCGGTTCATGGAAAGTCTCCTCAGCTGTCTTTGCCGAACAGGCCGGCGGGCCGCACCAGCAGCACGATGGCCATGATCACGAACACCACGGTGGACGAGGCCTCGGGGTAGAACACCTTGGTGAGCCCTTCGATCACGCCCAGCCCCAGACCGGTGAGGATGGAGCCCAGGATGGAGCCCATGCCACCGATCACCACCACGGCGAAGACCACGATGATCAGGTTCTGCCCCATCAACGGAGACACCTGGTACACCGGCGCCGCCAGCACACCGGCGAAGGCCGCCAGCGCCACGCCGAAGCCATAGGTCAGCGTGATCATCAGCGGCACGTTGATGCCGAAGGCCTCCACCAGGCGCGGGTTCTCGGTGCCGGCGCGCAGCAGCGCGCCCAGCGGCGTCTTCTCGATCACATACCAGGTGGCCAGGCACACCGCCAGCGAAGCCACCACCACCCAGGCCCGGTAGTTGGGCAGCACCATGAAGCCCAGGTCGGTGGCGCCCATGAGCGCCTCGGGCGGGTCGTAGGGCAGGCCCGACACGCCATAGACCGAACGGAACCCGCCTTCGATCAGCAGCGCCAGGCCGAGCGTGAGCAGCAGGCCATAGAGGTGGTCCAGCTGGTAGATGCGGCGCAGCAGCAGACGCTCGATCAGCATGCCGAACAGCCCCACGACCAGCGGCGCCAGCAGCAGCATGGGCCAGTAGCCCAGGCCCCAGCGGCTCATGGCGATCCAGCTCAGCACCGCCCCCAGCATGAACAGCGCGCCATGCGCGAAGTTGATGACGTTGAGCAGGCCGAAGATCACCGCCAGGCCCAGGCTCAGGATGGCGTAGAACGAACCGTTGACCAGGCCGATCAGCAACTGGCTCAGCAAGGCAGGCAGGCCTGCTCCGAAGATATCCATCAGACCCCCAGCAGTTCAGCCAATGCCGCGGCCTTGGCCTGCAGTTCGCGAGCGCCGAAGTGCTCGACGATGCGGCCGTGTTCCATGACGTAGAAGCGATCGGACAGCGGCGCCGCGAAATGGAAGTTCTGCTCCACCAGCACCACCGTGTGGCCGCTGTCGCGCAGCAGCCCGATCGCGCGCCCCAGCGCCTGCACGATCACCGGCGCCAGCCCTTCCGATATTTCGTCGAGCAGCAGCAGCTTGGCGCCGGTGCGCAGGATGCGCGCCAGAGCCAGCATCTGCTGCTCGCCGCCGGACAGGCGCGTGCCCGGGCTGTGCCGGCGCTCCGCGAGGTTGGGGAACAGGGCGTAGATCTCCGCCAGGCCCATGCCGGGCCCCTGGCCCTTGAGCACGGGCGGCAGCAGCAGGTTCTCCTCGGTCGACAGGCTGGCGAAGATGCCGCGTTCCTCCGGGCAGTAGCCGATGCCGGTGTGCGCGATGCGGTGGCGCGGCAGCCCGATGGTTTCCTGCCCGTTCACGCGGATGCTGCCGCGCCGCGCGCCGGTCAGGCCCATCACGGCGCGCAGCGTGCTCGTGCGGCCCGCGCCATTGCGGCCCAGCAGCGTGACAACCTCGCCGGGGTGCACCACCATGTCGACGCCGTGCAGCACGTGCGACTCGCCGTACCAGGCGTGCAGGTCGCGGATATCGAGAGCGGGAGACGCCATGTCAGTGGGCCCCCTGCAAGCGGCCTTCGGTGGTGCCCATGTAGGCCTCCATCACCTGCGGGTTGGCCGAGACCTCGGCGTAGGGGCCTTCGGCCAGCACGGCGCCGCGCTGCAGCACCGTGATGCTGTCGGCGATGGCGGAGACCACGCCCATGTTGTGTTCCACCATCAGCACCGTGCGCCCCGCCGACACGCGCTTGATGAGCTGCGCCACCAGGTGCACGTCCTCGTGGCCCATGCCCTGCGTGGGCTCGTCCAGCAGCATGAGCTCGGGCTCCATGGCCAGCGTGGTGGCGATCTCCAGCGCGCGCTTGCGGCCATAGGGCAGGTTCACCGCCAGCTCGCCGGCCAGGTCCTCCAGGCCCACCTCGGCCAGCAGCGCCGCGGCCCGTGCGTGCAGCGAGCGCAGCGCCCCTTCGCTGCGCCAGAAGTGGTAGCTGATGCCCAGGCGGCGCTGCAGCCCCAGGCGCACGTTCTCCAGCACCGTGAGGTGCGGGAACACCGACGAGATCTGGAAGGAGCGGATGACCCCGCGCCGCGCGATCTGCGCCGGCCGCTCGCGCGTGATGTCCTGGCCGTTGAACAGGATCGCGCCCGAACTCGGCTCCAGAAACTTGGTCAGCAGGTTGAAGCAGGTGGTCTTGCCCGCACCATTGGGTCCGATCAGGGCGTGGATGGACCCGCGCGCCACCTTCAGGTCGACCTGGCTGACGGCCGTGAAGCCCTTGAACGCCTTGGTCAACGCCCGGGTCTCGAGAATGATGGGACTCATGGGATGGGAGCGGTGGCGGCGCGCGCGGACTTGCGGGCGGCCCTCTCGGGCCGCCGCCGCCACGCTCGCCGGTCGGTCAGATGGAGCGGCCGCCGTCCACCGGCATCTCGATGCCGGTCAGGAAACGCGCCGCGTCGCTGGCCAGGAACACGGCCGCGTTGGCCACGTCCTCGGGCGCACACATGCGGCCCAGCGGAATGGTGGAGACGAAGCGGGCGCGGTTCTCGGCCGTGTCGGGCACGCCCATGAACTCGCCCAGCAGACCGGTGGCGGCCATCACCGGCGCGATCAGGTTGACGCGGATGCCGTCGTTGGCCAGCTCCACCGCCATGGACTTGGTCATCACCTTCACCGCGCCCTTCGAGCTGTTGTACCAGGTGAGCCCGGGGCGCGGGCGGATGCCGCCGACCGAGCCGACGTTGAGGATGACGCCGTCCTTGCCGGGCTTCATCAGCGGCGCGATGGCGCGCGTGGTGTGGAAGATCGACTTCACGTTCACCGCGAACACGCGGTCGAAGGTGTCCTCGTCCACCTCCAGCATCGACTGGTTGCGGTGGGTGGTGCCGGCGTTGTTGACCAGGATCTGCGGCGCGCCGAAGGTGCTCACGCAATGCCTGGCCATGGCCTGCACGTCGTCGAAGCGGCTCACGTCGCATTTCACGGGGCTGGCGTTGGGCCCGAGCTCGGACGCGACGGCGCGCGCCGCGTCCTCGCGCAGGTCGGCGAGCACGACCTTGGCGCCCTGCTCGATGTAGGCGCGCGCGATGGCCGCGCCGAAGCCGCTGCCGGCGCCGGTCACGATGGCGACCTTGTTCTTCAATGCGCTCATGTCTTTGTCTCCTGTTGCTGTGGAATGTTTTCGGGTCAGGCGTGGTGCTGGACGATGGTCTTGGTGGTGCTCATTTCCTCAAGCGCGACGAAACCCTTTTCGCGGCCGTAGCCGCTGCGCTTGACGCCACCGAAGGGCAGCTCCACCCCACCGCCGGCGCCATAGCAGTTGATGAAGACCTGGCCGCTGTCCAGGCGCGCGGCCATCCGCGACTGGCGGCTGCCGTTCTCGGTCCAGACGCCCGCGACCAGGCCGTAGTCGGTGGCATTGGCCAGGCGCACGGCGTCGTCCTCGTCCTCGAAGGGCAGCACGGAGAGCACCGGGCCGAAGACCTCCTGGCAGGCCAGGCGGTGCTCGCGCGGCACCGGGCCGAACAGCACCGGCGCCACGAAAAAGCCCTGCCCGTCCAGCCCTGGCGCCAGCGCGCCTTCGGCCAGCACCGGCACGCCCTGCTGGCGCGACTCGTCGATGAAGGCGCGCACGCGCGCGCGCTGGCGGGCGTTGATGAGCGGGCCGCAATCCAGGTCCATCTCGGGCGTGCCCACGCGCAGGGCCGCGAAGCGCGCGGCGATGGCCTGGGCGCAGCGCTCGTAGATGCCGCGCTGCACCAGCAGGCGGCTGCCCGCCGAGCAGGTCTGGCCCGCGTTCTGCGCGATCGCTTTCACGATGATGGGCACGGCCTTGTCCAGGTCGGCGTCGTCGAACACGATCTGCGGCGACTTGCCGCCCAGCTCCAGCACGCAGGGCACCTGGTGGCGCGCCGTCGACTGCTGGACCTGGATGCCCACCTCCGGCGAGCCGGTGAAGGTGGCGAAGTTGATGCCCGGGTGGCCGGTGAGCGCGGCGCCCGCCTCCGCGCCGAAGCCGGTGACGATGTTCAGCGCGCCCGGCGGCAGGCCGGCTTCCATGGCCAGTTCGCCCAGCTTGAGCGCGCTCAGGCAGGCGTCCTCCGAAGGCTTGACCACCGCCGCGTTGCCCATGGCCAGCGCGGGCGCCAGGGTGCGGCCCATCATCTGGGCCGGGTAGTTCCAGGGAATGATGTGCGCGGTGACGCCGTGCGGGATGCGCACCACGCGCACGTCGTAGCCGTTCAGGTAGGGAATGGTCTGGCCGTGCACCTTGTCGGCGGCACCGCCATAGAACTCGAAGTAGCGCGCCACGGCGGCCGCGTCGGCGCGCGCGACGGACATCGGCTTGCCGGTGTCGCGCGCCTCCAGCGCAGCCAGTTCGTCGCCGCGCGCCACGATCAGCTGCGCCAGGCGCTGCAGGATGCGGCCGCGCTCGGTGGCGGTCATGCGGCCCCAGGGGCCTTCCAGCGCGCGGCGCGCCGCGCGCACCGCCAGGTCCACCTCTTTCGCGCCGCCCCGGGCCAGGGTGGCGAAGGGGCGGGCCGTGCAGGGGTCCAGCACCTCGATGCGCTGGCCATCCAGCGAATCCAGCCACTGCCCGTCGATCAAATGCCTGAAGTCCATGCAGGGTTCCTTGTTGTCGAGCGCAGGCGCGGGCGCGGCCGCAACGGCCGGCCGCGCCCGCCCGCCTCAGTTCGTCGACGCCGCGCCTTCGGGCTCGACTTCCTTCATGAACTCCTTGTCGTTGTAGTGGTACAGGTCGTCCAGGTAGGGCACGAAGAAGTCGTAGAACGAGCGCTCGTCGTACTTGGGCGCTTCCCCCGGGGCCATGCACTCGGGGATGGGGCCCACGCTGGCATCGTCGTCCGGGTAGAAGAAGAAAGTCAGCGCGTACCGCTTCATCGGCGGGTTGACGACGCGGTGCGGCGTGGCGATGAAGTGGTCGTTGGACATGCGGTTGAGCACCTGCCCGGTGTTGACGATCAGCGCGTCCTTCACGTAGCTCACCTTGAGCCACTTCTTCTCCGGCGTCATCACCTCCAGGCCCGGCACCGGCGTCATCGGCAACAGGGTGAGGAAGCTGCCGTCCGAATGCGGGGCCAGCGCGTACTGGCCCTCCTCCAGCTGCTTCTCGGGGTGATAGTAGGCGCAGCGCTGGTAGTACTCGGGCGCCTTGAACATCGAATCGAAGTGCTCGGCCTTCAGGCCCAGGGCGCGCGCGTAGATGGGCAGCAGGCGGATCGCCAGCTTCTCCATCGAGGTCTGGTACTCGTACAGGGTCTTCTTGAACTCGGGCAGGCTCTCGGGCCACTGGTTCAGGCCGCGGTGGCGCACCTTGGCCTTGACCTTGGGGTCATCGGCGTCGCGGTTGCGCATGAACAACCAGGCCGCGTTGGTGTCCTTCTTGGTGTTCAGCGCGATCTTGTCCTTGATCGCGGTGGATTGCAGGATGGACGACTTGGGCGGCAGGTAACCCTGGTGGTGGAAGCCCACGCGGTGCTTGAGCTTCTCGTCCATGGAGATGTCGAACAGCTGGGCGACCTGCTCGAAGGAGCGCTCGATCAGCGAGGCCGGGATGCCGTGGTTGACGATGGCGAAGAAGCCCAGGTTTTCCTGGATCAGCTTCACGTCGGCCGCGAGCTGCTCCAGCGCGCCGGGCTGGCCGGCCAGCAGCGGGCCGACGTCGAGCAGCGGCAGTTCCTTGGCCTCGGCGATGGCGCGGCGCACGGCGGCGGACGGCTCGACGGTGGGGGGCTGGTTGCGCGGGTTCTTGGTGGTCATGGCGATGTCTCCTATGGAAAGGGAAAGCGGTCTGGACTCAGTTCCAGTTTTTGCAACGGGATTCGGCCTGCGAGGCGAAGGCCTGATCGCCGGGGATGGTTTGCAGCGTCTTGTAGTAGTCCCAGGGACCCTTGGACTCGGACGGTTTCTTGATCTCCATGAGCTGCAGGTCGTGCACCATGCGGCCGTCGCCGCGGATGCGGCCGTTGGCCGTGTACATGTCGTCGATCTTGAGTTTTCTCAGCTCGGCCATGACCGCGTCGGAGTCGCTGGTCTTGGCGCTGCCCACGGCCTTGAGGTAGGACGCGGCGGCCGAGTAGCTGGCGGCCTGCATGCTGGTGGGCATCTTCTTCATCTTCTCGTTGAAGCGGGTGGCCCACTGGCGCGAGCGCTCGTTGCTGTCCCAGTACCAGGCCTCGGTCAGCTGGATGCCCTGCGTGATGGGCAGACCCAGGGCGTGCACGTCGGTAATGAAGAGCATCAGCCCGGCGATCTTCATGGACGAGCTGACACCGAACTCGCGCGCGCCCTTGATGGCGTTGATGGTGTCGCCGCCGCCATTGGCCAGGCCCAGCACCTGCGCCTTGGAGGCCTTGGCCTGCAGCAGGAAGGAGGAGAAGTCGGTCGCCGACAGAGGGTGGCGCACGCTGCCGATCACCTCGCCGCCGTTGGCCTTGACGACCTTGGTGGTTTCCTTCTCCAGCGAATCGCCGAAGGCGTAGTCCACCGTCAGGAAATACCAGCTCTTGCCGCCTTGTTTCGTGACCGCCGCGCCGGTGCCGCGCGCCAGGGCCACCGTGTCGTACAGGTAATGGACGATGTAGGGCGAGCAGTCCTCGTTGGTCAGCTGCGCGGCCACGCCGCCGGTGACCATGATCACCTTCTTCTTGTCCGTCGCCACCTTGGCGATGGCCAGGCTGGTGCCCGAGCTGGGGCCGCTGATGATCATGTCCACGCCGTCGGTGTCGAACCACTCGCGCGCCTTGGTGGCCGCGATGTCCGGCTTGGCCGAGTGGTTGGCCTGCAGGACCTCGACGCGCCGGCCGTTGATCTGGCCGCCCGCGTCGGCCACGGCCATGCGCACCGCCTCCACCAGACCCGGCCCGCCCATGTCGGAGTACAGGCCGCTCATGTCGGCCATCACGCCGATGCGGATCGGGGCCGAGGGCGTCTGCGCGCCCGCGCTGAGGGCCGCCCAGGCCAGGGCCACGGCCGAGAAAGTCCGCCAGTGCTTCGCCGATCCTTGCTTGCGCTGCTTGCGCTTGTTCCAAACCATGCTCATGTGTGTCTCCTCGTTTGAAGTCCGGCGCCCGCGGCCCCCCCGAGGGCGCCTGCGCCGCTGAACGCCCCATCGCCTGTCGGCGGGGCCATGCCACTCCACGCCATCGCCGGTCCGCCGCGGGACCGCCTAGGCCTCCTCGCGCGGCAGGGCCGCGCGCAGCGCCGCGTCGGCTTGCGCCGACAGGCTTTTCTGGAAGAAGGGCGCGTCCTGCGCCGCCACGAAGCGGGCGACGCGCCGTTCAATGAGTCGGCGCAGCCGGTAGCGCGCGCGCGCCAGGCCGGCCTCGGGCGCGTGCTGCGCGCGCCAGGCCTGGTGCTGGTCGATGGCCTGCGACAGCGCGGCGATGCTCTCGGGATGCGCGCAACTGGTCAGCAGGATGGGCGGCACCCAGTCCTGTGCCGCGGGCGGCTGCAGCGCGGCCACTCGCCGCAGGTCGGTGGCCGCGCGCTGGGCGCCCGGCAGGTCGCACTTGTGGACCACGAAGATGTCGGCCATCTCCATGATGCCGGCCTTCATGGCCTGCACCGCGTCGCCGCTGTCGGGCAGCAGCACCAGCACCACGGTGTCCACCTGGGCGCGCACCGCGTGCTCGGCCTGGCCCACGCCCACCGTCTCCAGCAGCACCTCGTCGAAGCCGAAGCCGTCCATCAGGTCCAGCATCTCGGGCAGGTTGTCGGCCAGGCCGTCGCCGGTGCGTCGCGAGCCCAGCGAGCGGATGTACAGGCGCTCGTCGTCCACCAGATCGTCCATGCGCACGCGGTCGCCCAGGATGGCGCCGCCCGTGCGCGGGCTGCTCGGGTCCACCGCCAGCACGCCCAGGCGCTGCCCGCTGGCCAGGCGCAGCCGCGCCAGGTGCCCGCCAAGCGAGCTTTTGCCCGCGCCCGGCGCACCGGTCAGGCCGATGCGGCGGGCGCGCGTGCCCGGCACTTCAGCCTGCGCGTCCGCCAGCGCCATCGGGTCGGCGTTGGCCAGCCGCGTCAGGGCCCGGCTCAGGGCCCAGCGGTCCAGCTGGGCGGCGGCGCGCGTGTTCACACCAAGTCCTTGCGCAGGACCGTTTCCGCGTGCTCGTTGAGCAGCGGCGGCAGGCCGTAGCGCGGCACGTAGCCGCTGAAGCGCAGCGGGCTGGCCACCGCGCGCAACGCCACGCCGCCATCGCCCAGCGTGACCACCAGGCCGCGGTCGCGGGCAATGTCGCCTTCCAGCGCGTCGTTGAGCGACCCCACGGCGGCCACCACCAGGCCGCGCGGCGCGAGGCGGCGCACCCACTCGTCCGCGCTCGCCTGGCGCAGCACGGCGCCAATGGCGGCCACCACCTGCGCCCGGTTGGCGCGCCGCGCGGCCATGGTGGCGAAGCGCGGATCTGCGATCCAGCCGGGCTGGCCGATCTCCTCGCAGAAGACCTTCCAGAAACGGTCGTGCGTGATAAACAGCGTGAGCCAGCCCTGCGAAGTGGCGAACACCTGGGCCGGCACCACGTAGGGGTGGGACGAATGCGGCTGGCGCTCCACCGTCTCGCCGGCGTTGAGCGCGGCGCCCGCCAGGTAGTTGAGCTGCGAGAGCATCACGTCGTACATGGAGACGTCGACCTGGCCACCCTTGCCTTCGACGATCTTGGCCAGCAGGCCCAGGGCCGCGACCAGTCCGGCCGAGTTGTCCACCGCCGAGTAGCCGGCCTTGGTGGGCGGCGCCTCGGGGTCGCCGGTGAGCGCCATCACGCCAGTCAGGGCCTGGATGACGTAGTCGTAGGCCGGGTTGTCGGCGTGCGCGCCGTCCAAGCCATAGCCCGTGAGGGCCACGCAGACCAGGCGCTCGTTGGCCACGCGCAGGGATTCGTAGGTCAGGCCGAGCTTGCGGATCGCCGAGGGCCGCAGGTTGGTGACCAGGGCGTTCGCGGAAGCGGCCAGCTGCAGCAGGTCGGCGCGGCCTTCGGGCGAGGCCAGGTCCAGCACCACGCTCTTCTTGTTGCGGTTCAGGCTGGCGAAGTAGGCGTTGTGCGGGCCCACGAAATGCGGGCTGACGCTGCGCGCGATGTCGCCCTCGGGCGTCTCGACCTTGATGACCTCGGCACCCATGTCGGCCAGCATCAGGCCGCAGTAGGGGCCGGCCAGCATGTGGCCGACCTCGATCACGCGGATGCCCGCCAGCGGCGCCGTCATGCCAGGCTCTCGGCCAGTTCGGCCACGACGCGCTCGAGCGGCATGTCGGCGGTGAAGACCGCGCTCACGCCCAGCCCGCGCAGGTGGGCGTGGTCTTCCGCCGGGATGGTGCCGCCGACGAAAACCTTCACCCCCTCGGCCTTCATGGCCCGCAGCTGCACGATCACGTCGGCCACCAGCTCCTTGTGGCTGCCCGAGAGGATGCTCAGGCCGACGGCATCGACGCCCTCGTCCACCGCCACCTGGGCGATCTGCTGCGGGCTGCGCCGCAGGCCGGTGTAGATCACCTCGGCCCCGGCGTTGCGCAGGGTCAGGGCGATGATCTTGGCGCCGATGTCGTGGCCATCGAGACCGGGCTTGCCGATCAGGATGCGCCGCGAGGCCAGCGCGGCGGTGCTCGCTTGTGTGCTCATAGGTTCACCGGCTCCTTGAATTCGCCCCACTGCTGCTTCAGGCTGGCGACCATTTCGCCAACGGTGGCGTAGGCATGGCAGCAGTCCACCAGGTAGGGCATGACGTTCTCGCGGTCCTGCGCCGCCGCCCGCGACAGGCGCTCCAGCGAGCGCTGCACGGCGGCGTTGTCGCGCGTGTCCATCACGCGCTGGAACTTCTCCAGCGCGCGGCTGGCGACGGTCGGGTCCAGGGTGAAGACCTCGCCGACGCGCACCTCCTCGTCCTCTTTCTTGAAATGGTTCTGGCCCACCACCACGCTCAGGCCGCTGTCGTTGTCCAGCTTGCGCTGCAGCCCGCGCTCGGCCAGGCGCATCTGGATCCAGCCGTCCTCGATGGCGCGCACCACGCCGCCGTAGGCATCGATCTCGGTCATGACCCGCTGGATCTGCTCCTCCATGCGGTCGGTGTGCTGTTCCAGCATGTAGCTGCCGCCCAGCGGGTCCACGCTGCGGCCGATGCCGCTCTCGTAGGCCAGGATCTGCTGCGTGCGCACGGCCAGCTCGGCCGAGAACTCGGTCGGGATCTGGAAAGCCTCGTCGAAGGCGCAGGTGAAGACGGATTGCGCGCCGCCGAACACCGCGGCCATGGTCTCCACCGCCACGCGCACCACGTTGTTGTAGGGCTGCGGCGCCACCAGGGACGAGCCGCCGCAGACCACGCCGAAGCGGAAGTGCTGGGCCTTGGGGTCCCTGGCGCCGTAGCGCTCCTTCATGAAGCGCGCCCAGAGGCGGCGGCCCGCGCGGAACTTCGCGATCTCGTCGAAGAAGTCCATGTGCACGTAGAAGAAGAAGGACAGGCGCTTGGCGAACTTCTCCACGTCGCCGCCGCGCGCCTGCAGCTCGTCCACATAGGCCAGGCCGTTGGCCAGCGTATAGGCCATCTCCTCGGCCGCCGTGGCGCCGGCGTCGCGCACGTGGGCGCCGGCGATGCTGATCGGGTTGAAGCGCGGCGAGGTCTCGTTCGAGTAGAGGATGGAGTCCGCGATCAGCCGCATCGAGGGGCGCACCGGGAAGATCCAGGTGCCGCGCGCCACGTACTCCTTGAGGATGTCGTTCTGGATCGTGCCGGTGAGCTGGTCACGGCGCACGCCCTGCTTGTCCGCCACCGCCAGGTACATGGCGTAGACGATGGCGGCCGTGCCGTTGATGGTGAAGGAGGTGGAGATCTTCGACAGGTCCAGGTCGCGGAACAGGATCTCGGCTTCGCTGAGGTTGGACAGCGACACCCCCACCTTGCCGATCTCGGGCCGGGCCATGGGGTGCGTCGGGTCCAGGCCGCACTGCGTGGGCAGGTCCAGCGCCACCGACAGGCCGGTCTGGCCCTTGGCGAGCAGGAATTTGTAGCGCTCGTTGGATTCCTCGGCCGTGCCGAAGCCCGAGTACTGGCGGATGGTCCACAGGCGGCCGGCGTAGCCGTCCTCGAAGATGCCGCGCGTGAACGGGTATTCGCCGGGCTTGCCGATGCGCGAGGCATCGACGGCCGAGGCGTCCACCTGGGTCGGCACCTCGATGCCGCTCGGGCTCACGGCGCGCAGCCGGGGCTCCGCCGCGCGCGCGGCGTTGGGAAGTTGGTCTCGCTTCATCGGGCGCTCTTGGTGAGGACGCGCTCGGCCGCGCGCCAGTGGTCGTCGTGCAGCCAGGTGCTGATCACCTGGCTGCGCTCGGTGTCGCGCCGCTGCGCCAGGGCCTCGCCCTCGCGCCAGGCGCGTGCCTGGGTCTTCATGCCGCGCAGCACCTGCGACGGGCAGGCCAGCATGGGCGCCAGGAAGGCGCTCATGTCCTCGCCCTCGGGGCCGTCGCCGATGACGGCGTCGGCCAGGCCCCACTGCAGGGCCTGTTGGGCGTCCACCAGTTCGCAGCGGGCCATCATGCGCAGTGCGCGCGCGCTGCCCACCAGCTGGAACAGGTCCGGCCCGCCGCCCCAGGCCGAGCTGATGGCCAGCTTGGCCTGGATGAAGCCGATGCGCGCGTGGTGGGCCTGCAGGCGCAGGTCGCAGGCCAGGGCCAGCTCCGCGCCGCCGCCGATGGCGTCGCCGTTCAGGTAGGCCAGCACCGGCACCGGGCAGTGGCGCACCGCGTCCAGGGCGGCGCGGGAGCGGTCGGCCATCTCATGCGTGGCGCGTTCGTCGCGCACGTCGGCCAGTTCCTTCAGGTCCCCGCCGGCCGCGAAGTAGCGCTCGCCCGCGCCCTGCAACACCAGCAGGCGGGTGTCCGGTCGCCGGCCGTATTCGTTCACCGCGCGGCTCAAGCCGGCCAGCACCTGACGGCCGAGCGCGTTGTGTTTCGAGGCCCTGTCGATGGTGATCCAGACGGCGCCCTGAGCGCCTTCCCGCACCGCGATGTCTTCCTGGCTGGACACGATGGTCTGTCTCCTTTGTCTGACCTTGGGGTCATGCTAGGAACAGACTTCTTCTCAATCAAGAACTGTTGTTCAATACGCCGAACAAATGCGGCCAAAACGGGCCGCCAAGCCGTCGCCAGACGGACTTGTTCAATATACCGAACAACCGTTTGCTTTACTTCCCAATCCGGAGACCCGCATGAGCAGCGTGCCCGCCATCGACCGAGTGATCGACATCTTCGAAGCCTTCCAGGCCAGCCAGCGCCCCATGTCCCTGACCGACCTGGCCGAGACGGTGGGCATCCCCAAGAGCACCTGCCATGCCATCGTCAACACCCTGGTGGCGCGCGGCTACCTCTACACGCTGACGCGGCCGCGCGCGCTCTACCCCACCCGGCGCATGTTCGACGTGGCGCGCGACATCGCCGCCAAGGACCCGCTGATCGAGCGCGCCACGCCGGTGCTGGAGCGCTTGCGCGACGCCACGCGCGAGACCGTCATCCTGGGCAAGCGCCAGGGCGACTCGGTGATCTACCTGCAGGTGATCGAGGGCCTGCACGCGATCCGCTACACCTCCAAGCCCGGCGAGTTCAAGCCCCTGCACTCCAGCTCCATCGGCAAGGCGCTGCTGGGCAGCCTGAAAGAGGCCGAGATGCGCGAGTGGCTCAAGGCGCGCGAACTGCCGGCCGTGACCTCGAACACCCTGACCGACCCGGAGGTGTTGATCGCCGACGTGCTGGAAAGCCGCAAGCTGGGCTATTTCGTGACGCGCGGCGAGAACGTGGGCGACGTGTGGGCGGTGGCGGCCTTTCTGACGGCCCACCACGAGTCGCTGGCGGTGGCGGTGGCCGGGCCGCAGCACCGGCTGCAGGACAACGTGGCCGAAATCGCCCGCCTGCTGATCGCATCCTGCGGCTTTTTGTCGCGGCAGCTGGTGCGCGACTGAGCGCAGGCTAGAGCTTCACCGCCGTGCCGCTCACCGCGACCATCATCATCCCGTTGGCCTCGCCCAGGACTTCGTAGTCGAAGTCGATGCCGATGACGCCGTTGGCGCCGAGTTCGCGGGCCGATTCGATGAGGTCTTCCACCGCCGCGTCGCGCGCTCCGGAGAGCGCGCGCTCGTAGCCACCGGCGCGCCCGCCGACGACGTCGCGGATGGAGGAAAACATGTCGCGGAAGATGTTGGCGCCGATGATGGCTTCGCCATGCACCACGCCCAGCATCTGGCCGCGTTCCACGCCAGGCGGCGTGGTGGTGCTGAGAAAGAAACCGGTGGGTGCCTTGGAAAACCAGCCCATGCGCGTGCTCCGTTGTGTTGAATCGCCACCCGGATCGGGGTGACGGTTCAGCTTAGCTCAGCTGGGTTTTCTCTCTGGGTTTGCTCTCTGGGTGTTCTCGCTGATTTCGCTCGTGGACCTCGCATGGACGGGTGGCGGGGTCCGCGTTCTCCGGCCTGCTCGCGGACGACTGCCCGGGTTCTCCATCACGGTTGGCGTCAACACCGCCGGCCCAAGAAGAAGCAGACGCGCGAAACACCACCCACGAAACGCCCCCTCAGAACACCAGCTCGACGCAGCCCCCCGGCTCGATCACGCGTTCAGGCCACTCATGCGCGCCCTCGATGACCCGCCGCCCGTGCTCGCGCAGGTACAGCGCCGCGCGCACCACCCCTGCATGCGTGACCCAGGCCGCCTCGCGGATGCCGGCCGCGTGCAACTCCAGCACGACCTCGGCCACACGGTCGATCACCTGCTGCGTGCTTTCCTCGCCGCCGAAGCGGTGGTGCGAGAAATCGGCCATCCAGTCGTCGAAGGCCGCGCGCGGGATGGCCTCCCAGGCCTGCATCTCCCAGCGGCCGAAGTCCATCTCGTTCAGGCGCGGCTCCACGCGCGCGGCGCCCAGGTCGGGCCGCAGTCGCTGCAGCGCGGCCGCCAGCTGCTGCGCGCGGGTCAGGCCCGACACCCACAGCGGCACATGCCGCGGCAGCGTGGCGGCCACGGCCTCGGCCGCCGCCAGCGTGGCGTCGGCGAGGGCGGGCGCGTCGGTGGTGCCGTAGCACAGGCCCGGCGGCAAGGCGACGGCGGCATGGCGAATCAACCAGAGCTTCATGCGGTGGGTCCCTCGACAGACCAGGCGACGGCCAGGCCCAGGTAGAACAGCAGCTCGGCCACCTGCTGCGTGGCACCCAGGCCGTCACCGGTGAAGCCCCGCAGGCGGCGCCACAGCAGGCGCGCCATCCAGGCGGTGCCCAGCGCCGCGCCGAGCACGCCGGCCCACCAGCCCATGCCGGGAAAACGCGCCACCACCAGCAGCAGCGCCAGCGCCATCCACGACAGGCCGGCCAGGAGCGCGGCCAGCGTCAGGCCATCGGCCAGCGGTTTGCTCTTGGAGCCGGCCACGTCGCCCACGTGCGGCTGCGTGTAGATGACCGCCAGCGGCGCCGCGCGCGACACCACCTGCGCCAGGAACAACGCCGCCACCGCGCGCGCCGGGTCCCCCTGCGCCAGCAGCGCGAGCAAGGCCACCTTGCACGACAGCGCCAGCACCAGCGCGATGGCGCCGAAGCTGCCGATGCGCGAGTCCTTCATGATCTCCAGCGCCCGCGCGCGGTCCGCGCTGCCGCCCAGGCCGTCGGCCAGGTCCGCCAGCCCGTCCTCGTGGAAGGCACCGGTCATGAGCACGCCGGCCACGGTGGCGCCCAGCGCCGCCACCCAGGGCGCGGCGGGCAGCGCGGGCAAGGCCCACAGCAAGGCGGCGAACACCGCCGCCACCCACAGGCCCACCAGCCAGCCCACGCCCGGGAAATGCGCCGCGCTGGCGCGCAGCATGGCCGGGCTGTAGCCCACCCAGGCGGCCAGGCGGCCGGTGACGGGCACGCGCGTGAAGAACTGCAGGGCCAGCAGGTAGTGCCGGAGGAAACGGCTCATCGCGCGGGCTTGCGCGAGGCGTCGGCCGCCGTGAGCTCGGGCTCGGCCCGCGCGGCGGGCGCCGCGTCGATGGCCGACTGCGACACGCCCGCGCTGGCGAAGCTGGCCATCTGATTGAGCAGCGCGCAGGCGCTTTGCAGCAGCGGCCAGGCCAGGGCCGCGCCCGAGCCTTCGCCCAGGCGCAGGCCAAGGTCGAGCAAGGGGTCGGCCCGCAGGTGCGCCAGCATGAGCGCGTGACCACGCTCGCCCGAGCGGTGCGCGAACACGCAGCGCTGCAGCAGGTGCGGGCGCAGCTTGCTGGCCACCAGCACCGCGCTGCTGGCGATGAAGCCGTCGACCAGGATGACGCGCCGCTCGGCCGCGGCCTGCAGCGCCGCGCCCGCGAGCGTGGCGATCTCGAAGCCGCCGAAGGCCGCCAGCGCGGCCAGGGGTTCGCGCGCCTGCGCGTGGCGCTGCAGCACCGCGCGCAGCACGCCGATCTTGCGCAGCACGGCATCGGCGTTCAGGCCGGTGCCGGCACCGGTGACGTCGCCCACCTCGAGGCCGCCCAGGCGCGCCAGCAGCAGCGAGGCGGCCGAGGTGTTGCCAATGCCCATCTCGCCGAGCAGCAGCGCGTTGCCCGGCAGGCCGCGCACCACATCGGCGCCGTGGGCCAGGGCCTGCTCGCACTGCTCGGCGCTCATGGCCGGGCCGTCCAGCGCGTCCTGCGTGCCCGGGCCCAGGCGGCGCGACAGCAGGCCGGGCTGCTCGGGCACGGCCTCGCGCACGCCGCAGTCCACCACGGTGAGGGCGATGCCGTGCTGGCGCGCCAGCACGCTCACCGCCGCCCCGCCGGCGACGAAGTTGCGCACCATCTGGTGGGTGACCTCGCTCGGGTAGGCCGACACACCGCGCGCGGCCAGGCCGTGGTCGGCCGCGCAGACCAGCATCTGCGGCTCGCGCAGCTCGGGCGTGGCCGTGCCCAGCACGGCGCCGATGCGCTGCGCCAGCCACTCGATGCGCCCGAGCGAGCCCAGGGGCTTGGTCTTGCCGTCGATGGCGGACTGCAGCGCGGCGGTCAGCGCGGCGTCGTGCAGGTCGGCGACCTCCGGCACGCGGAAAGGAGAAGCGGTGGTGTGGGGCATGGTGTTGCTCATGAAGCGATGAGCGCGTCCAGCGCGCCCGGGGCCACGTGGGCCTGCAGGGTGTCGGCCAGGCCCTCGAACACCGTTTCCAGCGTGGGGACGCGGGCACCGAACAGGGCCTGAAGCACGCGATCGTCCTCGAACAGGCCGTGCAGGTACAGGCCCAGCACGTTGCCTTCGCGGTTTTGCCAGGCCAGGCCGGGCATGGCCTCGTGCGCCGTCTGTCCGGCGGCCTGCAGGGCCGGGTGCGGCGCGGTCTGGCCGTGGTGGATTTCGTAGCCGCGCACCGGCACGCCCGAGAGCGCGGACCAGGGCCCGTGCAGCGCGCCGAAGCGCGCCTCGGTGCGGCGCACGGTCTTGTCGCGCTCGAAGGTGGTGACCAGCGGCAGCAGGCCCAGGCCGGGCGCGTTGCCGTCGATGCCTTCGGTGTCGATGAGCGCCTCGCCCAGCACCTGCAGGCCGCCGCACACGCCCAGCACGCGGCCGCCGCGCGCGGCGTGCTCGGCCACCCAGCGGTCCAGGCCCTGCCCGCGCAGCCAGGCCAGGTCGGCCGCGGTGGCCTTGCTGCCGGGCAGCACGATCACGTCGGCCCCGGCGCCGTCGGCCGGCGAGCGCACCCATTGCAGGCGCACACCGGGCAGGTTCTTCAGCGGCTGGAACTCGTCGAGGTTGCTGATGCGCGGCCAGGCGATCACCGCGATGCGGGTGTGCACCTCGCCGGCGGCGCGCGAGCGGTCGTCGAAGACGCCGTCTTCCTCGGGCAGGCCGTGGTGCCACTGCATGGGGATCACGCCGACGGTGGGCACGCCGGTGAGCGTCTGCAGCCGCCGCGGCGCGGGATCAAGCAGGGCCTCGTCGCCTCGGAACTTGTTGAGCACGAAGCCGCGCAGGCGCGCGCGGTCGGCGCGCGGCAGCAGCGCCCAGGTGCCGTAGAGGTGGGCGAAGGCGCCGCCGCGGTCGATGTCGGTGACCAGCCAGCAGCGCGCCTCGGCCTCGCGCGCGATGCGCAGGTTCACGATGTCGTGGCGCATGAGGTTGATCTCGGCCGGCGAGCCCGCGCCCTCGATCACCACCACGTCGTTCTCGGCGCGCAGCGCGCGCAGCGACTCGGCCACCGCCGGCCAGGCCTTGGCGCCGCGCTGCGGCCAGGGCAGGCGCGTGATGGCCTCGTCGACCTGGCCCAGCAGCACGAACTGGCTGTGGGTGTCGGCCTCGGGCTTGAGCAGCACCGGGTTCATGCGCACGTCGGGCTCGGCGCGCGCGGCCAGGGCCTGGAAGTACTGCGCGCTGCCGATCTCGCCCCAGGCGCCGCCGGGCCCGGCCACCACGCGCGCGTTGTTGCTCATGTTCTGCGACTTGAACGGCGCCACCTTGAGGCCCTGGCGCGCGTAGTGGCGGCACAGGGCGGTGGCGATCCAGCTCTTGCCCGCCCCGCTGCTGGTGCCCAGCACCATCACGCAAACCGCTGTCATATCGGTACTCCCTGCTCCCGCGAGGCCTTGCGCGCGACGAACCGCCAGCGGGAGACACCGCGGAACCGGCTTGGCCGGGCCGCAGGTGTCGCCCCCTCGAGGGGGTCGCGCGAAGCGCGGCGGGGGTGATTCATTGTTGGCGGGCGCGCAGGCCCAGCTTGTCCAGCAGCGCCTGGTCGGCCGCCACGTCGGGGTTGCCGGTGGTGAGCAGCTTGTCGCCGTAGAAGATGCTGTTGGCCCCGGCCAGGAAGCACAGGGCCTGCACGGCCTCGCCCATCTGCTGGCGCCCGGCCGACAGGCGCACCCGCGCGCGCGGCATGGTGATGCGCGCCACCGCGATGGTGCGCACGAACTCCAGCGGGTCGAGGTCGGGCTGATCGGCCAGCGGCGTGCCGGCCACCTTCACCAGGTGGTTGATGGGCACCGACTCGGGGTAATCGGGCGACAGGTTGGCCAGCTGCGCGACCAGGCCGGCGCGCTGGCGGCGCGACTCGCCCAGGCCCACGATGCCGCCGCAGCAGACCTTCACGCCCGCGCCGCGCACGCGCTGCAGGGTGTCCAGGCGGTCCTGGTAGTCGCGCGTGGAGATGATGTCGCCGTAGAAGTCGGGGTCGCTGTCGAGGTTGTGGTTGTAGTAGTCCAGGCCCGCGTCGCGCAGCTGCTCGGCGTGGCCCTCGTCCAGCATGCCCAGGGTGGCGCAGGCCTCCAGGCCCTCGGCCTTGACGGCGCGCACCAGTTCGGCCACGGCCTGCACGTCGCGGTCCTTGGGTGCGCGCCAGGCCGCGCCCATGCAGAAGCGCGTGGCGCCGGCGGCCTTGGCGCGTTGCGCGGCCTCGCGCACGGCGTCCACGGCCATCAGCTTGCCGGCCTGCACGCCGGTGTCGAAGTGCACCGACTGCGGGCAGTAGCCGCAGTCTTCCGGGCAGCCACCGGTCTTGACGGACAGCAGCGTGGCCAACTCCACCTCGCGCGGGTCGTGGTGCTCGCGGTGCACGCTCTGGGCGCGGTGCATGAGGTCGGCGAAGGGCAGATCGAACAGGGCCTCGATGACCTCGACGCTCCAGCGCTCGGTGGACGGCGCGGACGGCGCCGCGCCGGGGCGCGGCATGAGGCGGATGGTCTGTTCGGTGGTGTCTTGCATGGTGGGTTTCTCTCAAACGCTCTCGGGGCGGTGGCGGGGGCCGTCACCGCGGGGAATTGTCGCCGCCGCGCCCGCGCGGCCAGGCGGCGCGCAGGGCGGCTTGATCCTCGGGTGAACGCACCCCCAGGCGCACGTGGCCCGGCAGGCCGAAGGAGGTGGCGTCGCGCAGCTTCACGCCGCGCTCGCGGCGCAGCGCGGGCAACGCGTCGGTGTCGCGCGGCGCCGGCAGTCGGGCGACGAAGTAGTTGGCCTCGCTGGGCAGCACGGTCCAGCCCAGCGATTCGCAGAGCGCGATCTGCCGGGCCTTCCAGTCGCGCAGCGTGTCCAGGCTGTCGGCCAGCCAGCACTGGGTGTCGGGCGCGGCCCAGGCCATCAGCATGGCCTCGGCGTGCGCGCCCAGCGGCCAGGACGGCGCCAGGGCCTCCAGCTCGGCCACCGCCTGGCGCGCGGCCAGCGGGGCGATGGCGTAAGCGCCGCGCACGCCCGTGAGGCCCAGGGCCTTGTTGGGCGAGACCAGGCGCCACACGCGGTCCAGCGCGGCGCCCTCCAGCGAGGGCGCGCCGCTCAGGCGCAGCGGCGCGTAGGCCTGGTCGAGCACCAGGGCCTGCTCGACCCGCAGGCCGGCCAGCCGTTCGGCCAGGCCGGCCTCGGCCTGGCCCAGCGGCGACGAGGGCTCGCAGGCCCAGAGCAGCCGCGCCCTGCCCGCTTCCGGTGTGCGCGCCAGGCCCCAGGCCTGGGCGGCGCGGGAGAGGTCGCCGTAGTGGTGCGGCGGCAGCCACACGCAGGCGCCCGCCGTTCGCGCGGCCCAGGCCGAGAAGCGCTGGATGCCCTCGCTCGCGCTGGCCAGCAGCAGCAGCCGCTCGGGGGCCACGCGGTGGAAGTCGGCCAGCGCGGCCTTCAGGCGCGTGCTGGCGGGATCGGGGTAGCGCGAGGCGTCGGCCCGCGCGATGGCCAGCAGCGCCAGGGGACAGGGCCCGAGGGCGTTGGCGTTGGTGGAGAAGTCGTGCGCGGGCGCGCCCAGCGCGTCGGGTCCACCATGCGCGGCGGGTGTTGCGAGGCTCATGCCCAGGGGCTCCATTCGAACAAGGCCCACAGCAGCGCGAGCGCCACCAGCCCGGCCAGCGCGCGGCCGGCGCGGCGCAGCGCGCGCCGGGTGTCGGCGGCCTCGGGCCCGCGCCCGTCGGCGTTGAGCGCGTACACGCCGGGCTTGCGCAGCCGCACGCCCAGGGCCAGCGCCATGGCCGCCATGGGCCAGCCGCTGTTGGGCGATGGCGTGCGGGCGGCCTCGCCCGCCAGCGCCGGCCACAGGCGCAGCGGGCTCAGCAGCAGGGCCGTGAGGCGCGCCGGCAGCCAGGACAGCGCGTCGTCCGCGCGCGCGGCCCACTTGCCGGCCCAGGTCCAGTCGCGGCCCTGGCGCTCGCCGCGGTAGCCCCACATGGCGTCGGCGGTGTTGGCGAAGCGGTAGAGCGCGGCGCCCGGCAGGCCCGCCAGCGCGAACCAGAACAGCGGCGCGACCACCGAGTCGTTCAGGTTCTCGGCCAGCGACTCGATCGCGCTTTCGCGCACCTGCGAGGCGTCGAGCGTGGTGACGTCGCGGCTCACCAGCCAGGCCAGGCGCGCGCGGCCGGCGGCCAGCGATTCGCCCAGGGCGCCCTCCACCGCCGCCACCTCGTCGCGCAGCATGCGCCACGACAGCAGGGGCTTGAGCAGCGCGCCCAGCGCCAGCGCCTGCGCCCAAGCCGCCCAGCCAGCCACCAGCCGGTTCAGCGCGAGCGTCAGGGCCAACACCCCCAGCGCGCCCAGGCACCAGGCCAGCGCGCCGCCGACGAAGGCCCGCGCCGGCCGGGGCGGCGCGCCCACCCGCGGCGCCATGCGCCGGCCCATGAAGCCGAGGTAGTGCCCCATGCCCACCACCGGGTGCCAGCGCGCGGGCGGCTCGCCCAGCGCGCGGTCCAGCGCCAGCGCCAGCAGCAGCGCCAGGGGAATGACCAGCGCGGGAAACGGGCCGAACACCACCATCACCCGGCGCCCTCCGCGCGCGCCCTCATGCCTCGCTCGCCGCCAGCGGGGCGGGCAGCCGCGCCAGCAATCCGCCGCGCAGCCGCTCGGGCCGGGCCTGGCGGGGCAGTTGACCGTCGGCGGTGGCGGCGTGCAGGGCGGCGCACTGCAGCACCTGGCGCGCGGTCTCGGCGTCGGGCGCCAGGTCGCCGAACAGGTAGCTCGCCTTGCCGGGTGCCTGCAGGGCCACGGTGCAGGCGCGCGAGCAGCCACCGAGGCAGGCCACGCCGCGCACGCGCACGCTGGCCATGGCGCTCGCGGGCCCGTCCGCCTGGGCCCAGCACACGGCGTCCAGCAGCTCTTCGCCCGCGGCGAGCCCCTCGCGCGACGCGCCGGGCGGGCGGCAGGTGGTGCAGACGATGAGTTCGGTGGTGGTGGTCATTCGGCGCGCTTCATCAGTCCTCGATGCCACGCTGCGCCGGCACGCCGGCCTGGAAGTGGTGCTTGACCAGCGCCATCTCGGTCACCGTGTCGGCCAGCTCCACCAGCTCGGCCGGCGCGCCGCGCCCGGTCAGCACCACGTGCACCGCGGCCGGGCGCTCGCGCAGGCAGGTCAGCACCGCGTCCAGCGGCACCCAGCCGTAGCGCAGCGGGTACATGATTTCGTCGAGCACCACCATGAAAAGCTCGCCCGAGCGGATGCTGGCTTCGGCCTTGGCCCAGCCCGCGCGCGCGAGCTCGGCCGAGTGCTCCAGGTCTCGGCTCTTCCAGCTGAAGCCGTCGCCCAGGCCTTCGATGGGAACGCCCAGCTGCTCGAACAGCCGGTGCTCGCCGAAGCGCGCCGACGGCACCTTCATGAACTGGTACACCTTCACCGCCTTGCCGCGCCCGTGCGCGCGCAGCGCCAGGCCGAAGGCGGCCGTGCTCTTGCCCTTGCCGTTGCCGGTGTGCACGATGACCAGGCCCCGGCGTTCGCCTTGCGGCTTGGGGGTGTCGCGGTCGACGGGGGGGGCTTCGATCTGCATCGGCTTCTCCAGGAAACAATCAACGGGGCAAGGCCACCCACTGGTCGCCCAGCGGGTGGATGGCGATGCGCTGGTCGAACACGGCTTCCAGCGCGCGGTGGGTGGCGGCGGCGTCGCAGGCGCCCTGGTGGCGCACGCGGCCGGCGGCCACGATCACCATCTGGTCGGCGTGCAGGGCCACGCCGATTTCGTGCAGCACGCTCACCACGGTCTTGCCCTGGGCCACGAGACCGCGCACGAGCTGCATCCAGTCGGCCTGGTGCGGCGGGTCCAGGTTGGCCAGGGGCTCGTCCATGAGCAGCACGTCGGCGTTCACCGCCAGCAGGCGCGCCAGCAGCACGCGCTGGCGCTCGCCGCCGGACAGCGCGCCGAGCGCGCGCTCGCGCCAGTCCCAGGCCTGGGTGGCGCGCAGGGACTGCTCCACGGCGGCGCAGTCGGCCTCGGACGGCGCGGCCAGCCAGGGCTGGTGCGGCAGGCGGCCGAGCATGGCCACGTCCCACACGCTCAGGTCCTCGGCGCCGGTTTCGCCCTGCCCCAGCCAGGCCAGGCGGCGGGCGCGTTCTCGGCCGCGCCAGCTGGCGAAAGGCCGGCCCAGCAGCTCGGCCTGGCCGCTGTGCGGCAGCAGCCCGGCCAGGGCCTTGAGCAGGGTCGATTTGCCCGCGCCGTTGGGGCCGACCACGCTGGTCCAGCGCCCGGCGGGCAGGCTCAGCTCAATGCCATGCAGGACCTCGACGCCGCCCAGCGACACGCCGATGTTTTTGGCTTGCAGCGCGGCGCTCACACCATCCGGCGCCCGGCCGCCCCAAGCCGGATCAGCCCCCTCGGGGGGCAGCGACCCGCGCAGCGGTGGAGCGAGGGGGCTCACAGCCCTCCCCCCGGCCGGCGGCGCCGGTGCATCAGCCACAGCAGGTAGCTGCCGCCCAGCACCGCGGTGAGCACGCCCACGGGCAGTTCCTGCGGCGCGATAACCCAGCGCGCGAGCACGTCGGCCGCCATCAGCAGCAGCCCGCCCATGAAGGCGCTCAACACCACCAGGCGCGCGTGCGTGGTCTTGACCAGCGAGCGCACCAGGTGCGGCGCGGCCAGGCCCACGAAGGCAATCAGGCCGGTCTGCGCCACGGCCGCGCCGGTGGCCAGGGCCAGCACGGCCACCAGCACCACGCGCACGGCGCCCAGCGGCAGGCCCAGGCTCAGGGCCGTGGCCTCGCCCAGGGCCAGGCCGTCCAGCACGCGGCCCAGCGCGGCGGACACCCCCAGCGCCAGCAGCAGCATGGCCGCCATCACGCCGCAGGCGGACCAGCCCACGAAGCCCGTGCTGCCCAGCATGAAACCCTGCATGGCCTGCAGCACGTCGGGCTCGGCGATGGTGATGAGGTCGCGCGCCGCACCCAGCACCACGCCCACGATGACGCCGGCCAGCAGCAGGCGCAGCGTCTGTTGAACGCCCTTGGCCAGCATGAGCGTGAGCGCCACGCCCAGCACCGCGCCCAGGAAGGCCGCGCCGGTGAGGCCCAGTCGCACCAGCCAGGGCGTGGCCAGGGTGGAGGCGCCGAACAGCGCGAGCGCGATGGCCACGCCCAGCGCGGCGCCCGAGGCGCTGCCCAGCAGGTAGGGGTCGGCCAGCGGGTTGCGGAACAGGCCCTGCGCCACCGCGCCCGCCAGGCCCAGCAGCGCGCCCGCGACCCAGGCGCCCAGGGTGCGCGGCAGGCGGATGTCCCACAGGATCTGCCAGGCCACCGCGTCGTGGCGCGCGTTGAGCACGCTGTCGAAGCCGGTGCTGCCCACGCCCGCGCCCAGCAGCAACAGCAGCAGCGCCGCCAGCAGCAGAGCCCCCCCCAAGCCAGGGACACCGCGGAACCGGCTGTGCCGGGCCGCAGGTGTCGCCCCCCTGAGGGGGTCGCGCAAAGCGCGGCGGGGGTGGATCATTTCCCGCCTTTCTCGGCCATGCAGCGCGCCATGATGCGCGCCGCCTCGGCCATGCGCGGGCCGGGGCGCACCAGCACGTCGGATTCGTCGGCGCTGAACACGCAGACGCGGCCTTCGCGCAAGGCGCGCATGCCCTGCCAGCCGGGGCGCTGCGCCAGGCCGGCGACGTTGCGCTGGCCGATCATGATCAGGTCCGGGTTGGCGCGCACCACGTACTCGGGGTTGATGCGCGGGAACGGGCCCAGCTCGCGCCCCACGATGTTGCGCGCGCCCAGGCGGTCCATGAGCTCGCCGATGAAGGAGCCCGGCCCGGCCGCGTAGCCGCCGGTGCTGACCTCGTAGTACACGCGCAGGCCGCGCGCCGGCGGCGGCAGCGAGGACGCCGCCGCCGACACGCCGGCGTCGATGGCGCGCCAGACGCGCTCGGCGTCGGGCACCTCCAGCACCTGGCCCAGCACGCCCATCACGCGCTGCGCGCCGGCCGCGGTGCGCGGCTCCAGGGCCAGCACCTTGAGGCCGAAGGACTCCAGGCGCGGCACGCCGCGCGAGGACGTGGCCGCCAGCACCAGGTCGGGCCGCAGCGCGACGATGGCCTCGATGTTCGGGTCGATGCCGCCCCCCGTTTGCGGCAGCGCGCGCACCGAGGCCGGGTAGTTGGAGTAGCGGTCCACGCCCACCAGGCGGTGGCATTGGCCCAGCTCGCACACGGTTTCGGTGAGCGAGGGCAGCAGCGAGACGATGCGCTGCGGCGAGCGCGGCAGGCTCACGGCCACGCCGCGGTCGTCGACGACCCGGATCTCGCTGGCGTGCGCCGGGGCAGCGGCGCTGGCCAGGGCCAGCCACAGGGCCAGCAGCAAGGGCAAGGCGAGACGCTTCATCGCGGGGCTTTCAAGGTCAGCGGCAGGCCCGCCGCCATCAGGGTCACGCGTTCGCAGGCGCCGGCCACCGCCTGGTTCAGGCGACCCAATGCGTCCACGAAGGCGCGGGTCTCGCGGCCCAGAGGGATCACGCCCAGGCCGATCTCGTTGCCCACCAGCACCACGGGGCCGCGCGCGCCCGCGATGGCGTCCAGCAGGGCCTGCGTGGGCGCCTGGGGGTCGGCGGCCCCGCCCTGGGCCGGCATCAGCAGGTTGGTCAGCCACAGGGTGAGGCAGTCCACCACCACCAAGGTGTCGGGCGACGCGTGTTCACCCAGTGCCTCGGCCAGCGCCAGCGGCGCCTCCACCGTGGCCATGCCGGGCACGCGCTCGGCGCGCTCCCGCTGGTGCTGCGCGATGCGCGCGCGCATCTCCTCGTCCCAGGGCTGGCCGGTGGCGATCAGCACGGCGCCGCGGCCGGCGCCGGCGTCCAGCCACCGGCGCGCCAGCGATTCGGCGCGGCGCGACTTGCCGCTGCGCTGGCCGCCGAGGATGAATTCGCTGCGGGCGATGGTCTCAGCCATGGCGCGCGCTCCAGTCCATCACGAGACGGTGCAGCCGCTCCACGCCGTCGGTGAGCGCGGCCGGGCCGGGCTGCAGGATGTCGGCCGACTTGATCTCGTGCAGTTCGCCGTCGCGCACGGCGGGCACGGCCTGCCAGCCGGGCCGAGCGGCCACGCGCTCGGGCCGGAACTTCTTGCCGCACCAGGAGCCGACGACCATGTCGGGCGCGCGATCGACGATGCGCTGGGGCTCGCCGATGATGCGGTCCTTGCCCAGCGGCATGAGGGCCAGTTCGGGAAAACAGTCGTCGCCGCCGGCGATGCCGACCAGCTCCGACACCCAGCGGATGCCGCTGATGCAGGGCTCGTCCCACTCCTCGAAGTACACGCGCGGTCGGCTCGGCAGGGCGCGCCCCGCCTCGGCGATGGCCGCCAGCCGCGCCCGGGTGCGCGCAATCCAGGCCAGGCCCTGCTCGGCCTGGCCCACCACCGCGGCCACCTGGTAGAGCATGTCGAAGATCTGCGCCACGCTGCGCTGGTTGAAGACGGTGACCTGCACACCCGCGCGGATCAGCGCCGAGGCGATGTCGGCCTGCAGGTCGGAAAAGCCGAACACGCAGTCGGGCTCCAGCGCCAGGATCTTGTCGATCTTGGCGTTCAGGAAGGCGCTGACCTTGGGCTTTTCCTCGCGCGCGCGGCGCGGGCGCACGGTGTAGCCCGAGATGCCCACGATGCGCGCCTCCTGCCCCAGCAGGTAGAGCCATTCGGTGGTTTCTTCGGTGAGGCAGACGATGCGCTGCGGGCCGAGCGTGGCGGTGGTCACAGGAACACCTCCGCGCGGCTCGCAGCGCTGCGAGCCCCTTCGGGCGGTCGGGCGGTGTTCATGCAGAAGCCTCCGGCAGGAACAGCGAGGCGGTGGCCGCCGGGCTGGAAGGGAACCAGGCGTGGAAGTAGCTCGCGCGCAGGCCACCGGCCTGGTACAGGGCCTCGCCCGCGCCGCCGCGCTGGGGCACCGTGCGGCCGATCGGCGTGAGCGGCGATTCGGTGCGCGAGTGGTGGAAGGTGTGGCCGCGCAGCGCGCCGGCCGGCAGGTCCAGCCGCTGCGGCCCGAGCGCGACCAGGCGCGGCTGCATCGCGGCCTGTCCGGGCAGCAGGCCCCACATCGCATGGGCGCCGCCCTCGTGCGTGCGCAGTTCGTCCATGAGCAACAGCATGCCACCGCACTCCGCCCACACCGGCCGGCCCGCTTGCAGGTGCGCGGCCAGGCCGGCGCGGCAGCGCTGGCTCGCGGCCAGTTCGGCCGCGTGCAGTTCGGGGTAGCCGCCGGGCAGCCAGACGGCGTCGCAGGGCGGCAAGGGCTCGTCGGCCAGCGGCGAGAAGAAGGCCAGCTCGGCGCCCAGCCCGCGCAGCGTGTCCAGGTTGGCCGGGTAGATGAAGCAGAAGGCCGCGTCGCGCGCGACGGCGACGGTGCGGCCGGCCAGCGGGCGGCCCGGGTCGGGGCGCGGCGCGGGGGCCTCGAAGGAGACGGTCCAGCGCGCCAGCGCGGCGCGGTCCATGCCGCCCAGGGGCGTGGCCGCCAGCGCGTCGGCGGCGGCGTCGAGCCGGGCCAGGGCGTCGGGCAGTTCGGACGCGACGGTCAGGCCCAGGTGGCGCTCGGGCAGCGAGAAGGCGGCGTCGCGGTTCACCGCGCCCAGCCAGCTGTCGCGGTCCTCGCCCAGGGCGTCCTGCAGCAGCTGGGCATGGCGCTCGCCCGCCACGCGGTTGGCCAGCACGCCGGCCCAGGGCAGGCCGGCGCGAAAGTGGCGCAGGCCGAAGGCCAGGGCGCCGAAGGTGCCGGCCATGGCCGAGGCGTCGATCACCGCCAACACCGGCAGGCCGAAGCGCCGCGCGAGCTCGGCCGCGCTGGGCTCGCCGTCGAACAGGCCCATCACGCCCTCGACCACGATCAGGTCGGCCTGCCCCGCCGCCTCGTGCAGGCGGGCGCGGGCGTCGTCCTCGCCGGTCATCCAGAGGTCCAGGTTGTGCACCGGGTGGCCGCTGGCCAGCGCGAGCCAGTGCGGGTCCAGGAAATCGGGCCCGCACTTGAAGGCGCGCACGCGCCGCCCGGCGCGCGCGTGCAGCCGCGCCACGGCCGCGGCCACGGTGGTCTTGCCCTGGCCCGAGGCCGGGGCCGCCACGAGGATGGCCGCTGCCTGGTGCCTCATCGCTGGGGCGCCCACTGCAGGGTGAGGTAGGCCGCGCGGCCCGGCTGGTTGTAGCCGTTGGCGGTCTGGTAGTCCTTGTCGCCCACGTTGTTCAGGCGCAGGGCGAGCGACCAGTCTTTGTTGATGGCGTAGCGCGTGTACAGGTCCAGCGTGCCGAAGCCGGGCAGGCGGATGGTGTTGGCGGCGTTCTCGAACCGCTCCCCCACCAACTGCAGCGAGGCGCCCCAACGCCAGGCGCCGAAGCGGTGGTCCAGGCCGGCGCTGAGGGTCTCGTCGGCGCGGCGCTGCAGCTTCTGGCGCGTGCGGACGTTGCGGGCGTCGAGCAGCTCCAGCTGCGTGAACCACGACCAGGCCCCGGCCTCGCCGGTGTAGCCCAGCGACCAGCCCTGCATGCGCGCCTGCGGCACGTTGGCCACCGCTGGCTGCAGGGTGATGAAGCCGCGCACGCGGTTGTCGAAGCGGGTCAGCTTCACCTCGTGCAGGCCCTGGGTGTAGGTCAGGCCGATCTCGCTGTTCTTGCCGCGCTCGGGCTGCGTGGTCGGGTTGCCGGTGAAGAACGGCGACACGTAGTACAGCGTGTTGAACGACGGCATCTTGAACGAGGTGCCGTAGGCGATGTGCGGGCGCCAGTTCGGCGTGAGCTGGTAGCCGTAGCTGGCGAAGCCGGTGGTGGCGCCGCCGAACTGCGAGTTCTGATCGCGCCGCAGGTTGGCCTGCCACAGGTGCTGGCCGACGCCGCCGGTCAGGCCCAGGAAGACGGCGTCGGTGGTGCGCGAGTTCACCGCGTAGGCCTGCGTGCCCGACACCGCTTCCTTGATCGACTCCGCGCCCACGAGCAGCGTGCCGAGGCGGGTGCTCCAGTCGTGCTGCAGCGTGATCTGGGTCTGCGAGGTGTCGAACACCGAGGGCGCGCCGGGGGCGCCGAAGCTGTCGGTGTCGTCGTCGCTGCGCGAGACGTTCAGGCGCGTGCGCGAGTCGGTGGACCATTGGCGCTCCAGGCCCCAGCCGAGCACGCGCGTCGTCGCCTTGGAACGGGCATCGAAGGTCCCTGGCCCCTGATCGAAGCGGCTGACGCCGTCGGCCTGGGTGAAGTTCAGGTCGGTGGACCAGCCTTCGCCGAGGCGCCAGCGCAGCGAGCCCGAGACGCTGTCCTGCTTTACGCCATCGCGGTCGGGGTTGTAGTTGGCGCCGATGCGCGGGTTGGTGGAGGAGAAGCCGTCTTCGCTCAGGGAACTCAGGCCCAGGCTGTAGGTGAAGCTGTCGGTGCCGCCGCGCAGGCCGGCGGCCAGCTCGCGGTGCCCTTCGCTGCCGACGGTGATCCGGGCGTCGGGGTGGAAGCCCTTGACGCCGCCCTTGGTGAAGATCTGCACCACGCCGCCCACGGCGTCGCTGCCGTAGAGCGCCGAGGCCGGGCCTTTGAGCACCTCGATGCGGTCGATCAGGCCGAGCGGGATGTTGTCCCAGTTGGGCGTGCCGGACGTGGACGAGCCGTAGCGCACACCGTCGACCAGCAGCAGCACATGGCGCGTTTCGGTGCCGCGCACGAACAGGCCGGTCTGCTTGCCGCGGCCGCCGTTGGCGCTCATCTGCAGGCCGGCCTGGCGCACCAGCACCTCGGACAGCGTGCGGCCGGCGGCCTGCTCGAGGGCCTGGGCGTCGATGACGACAACGTCGCTGAGCAGCTCATCGCTGCGGGTCTCGACCCTCGTGGCGGTGACCACGGTTTCCTTGAGGGTGGCGTCGGGAGCGGTCTGGGCGTGGGACGCGGACACGCCGAAGGCGGCCAGCAGGGCCAGCGGGAGCGCGGCCTGGGGCGCGCGCGGGGCGGGGATTTTCATGGTGAACAAGCGGTGGCACGCCCTCACCGCCTTCCCCGACGGTGCATGGGCATCACGGCGGCACGCCCAAAGACGCACCGCCACCTCGCTGGCCGGTATCCGGGCTGGCAGACCAACCACCCTCGCCTTCCCAGCCGGCGCGCGGGGCGCCGGCCAGTGGCGGTGTGAGGGTGGCAGAGCATCCGGCGGCTTGGGGCCGCCGGCCATCTCGTCTGCTTACCGTTGCGGGGGCAGCGCAGGTTAGGTTCGCCGCCGCTGGCAGCGCGCCCTCCTGCTTCCCGTTTAACCGCGGCGCGTGAACCACGCCGCGAGCACCAACGCCCGTGATTCTAAGCAAAGCCTTTGGTGACGCCTACAATGCCCCACGCCCTTCGCCACGCAAAGACCATGGCCGCGCCCTCGCCCATCGACCAGATCACCGACAAGGTGGAGCGGCTGTTGCTGCGCCACGAGGAGCTGCAACGCACCAATGCCTTGCTCGTCGAGCAGGTGCATGCGCTGCAGGCCGAGCGCGACTCGCTCAAGTCGCGCCTGATGGCGGCGCGCGCGCGCATCGACGCGCTGCTGGAGCGGCTGCCCGGCGCCAGCGCCGAAGAACGCAAGGAGCGCACATGAACCGGCCCGGCTTCAAGCAGATCGAGGTGCAGATCATGGGACAGAGCTACCTGCTGTCCTGCCCCGACGGTGGCGAGACCGCGCTGCTCGACGCCGTGGAGCGCGTGGACACCGCCATGTGCCGCATCCGCGACGCGGGCAAGGTCAAGGCGCGCGACCGCATCGCCGTGCTGGCCTCGCTGAACCTGGCGTTCGAGCTGTCGCAACTGGAGCGCAAGGAGGCCGAGCGCGAGGCCGAGCAGCAGCAGTTCCAGGCCTCGTCCTTCGCGCAGGCCGAAGGCAGCGCCTTCGCCGAGGCCGGTGGCAGCTTCGAGCAGGACGCCATCGATCCGCAGACGCTCTCGCGCGTCGAAGACCTCATGCGCCGGCTCGATCAGACGCTCGACAAGGACGGCCGGCTGCTCTGACGAACGCCGCGTGAATCCGCCGCCGCCCATCAGCGCGCGCGGCCACACCGACCGATGGTCCGCAGGGCTTTCCCGGTGCTTCTAGAATCAACCCTGTCTGCAGTGTGTGCCGGGTTCTCATGTCCTTGAACCAATGCTCATTGAGCCCGGGCTTGGTACATTGCGCGGCTGGTGCGAGCGTCTCGCGTCAGACGAACCCGACGCCGCGCTGCCCTTGCCCACCTGAACCCCGGTTCAGGCCAACGACCCGGCGCTCACTTGCAGACACCTTTTCATGCCACTTGAACCCCTGTTGATCGCCGAGCTCGCGCTGCTCGGCGTGGGGACCGGATTCCTCGCGGGCCTGCTCGGCATCGGCGGCGGAATGCTGATGGTCCCGTTCATCACCCTCATCCTCAACGGCCGCGGCGTCGCGCCCGACCTGGCCGTCAAGATGGCCATCGCCACCTCGATGGCGACCATCATCTTCACCAGCATCTCCAGCGTGCGCGCGCACCACAAGCGCGGCGCCGTGCGCTGGGACATCGTGAAGCGGCTGGCACCGGGCATCGTGCTGGGCGCGGCGCTGGCCAGCCTGGGCGTGTTCGCGCTGCTCAAGGGCTCGTGGCTGGCGCTGTTCTTCTCGCTCTTCGTGGGCTTTTCGGCCACACAGATGCTGCTCGACCGCAAGCCCCAGCCGACGCGCACCATGCCGGGCACGGCCGGCCAGCTGGGTGCGGGCGGGGTCATCGGCTTTCTGTCCGGCCTGGTGGGCGCGGGCGGTGGCTTCGTCTCGGTGCCCTTCATGACCTGGTGCAACGTGCCCATCCACAACGCGGTGGCCACGAGCGCCGCGCTGGGCTTTCCGATCGCCTTGGCCAACGCACTGGGCTACGTGGTCTCGGGCCAGGGCGTGAGCGGGCTGCCGGCCGGTTCGGTGGGCTACATCTACGCGCCGGCGCTGGTGGTCATCGCCAGTGCCAGCGTGCTGATGGCACCGCTGGGCGTGCGGGCGGCGCACGCGCTGCCCATCGCCACGCTGCGGCGGGTGTTCGCGGGCATCCTGTACGCGCTCGCGGCGTACATGCTCTGGAAGGGCCTGGCCGCTTAAAGCGCGGTCGCGGCCACCACGATCCCGTCCTCGTCCGCGTAGAGCCAGTCCCCCGGGCGCACCCACACGCCCTGCACCCGCACGGCGACGTCGCGCTGCCCCTCGCCCCGACGCTGCGTCGGCAGCGGCACCGGCGCCAGCGCGCAGATGCCCACCTCGCTGCCGGCCAGCTCGGCCACGTCGCGCACGCAGCCGTCGATCACCACCCCCGCCCAGCCATTGCGCGCCGCCGCCGCGCCGAGGTTGCCGCCCAGCAGCGCACGGCGCAGCGAGCCGCCGCCGTCCACCACCAGCACCCGTCCCTCGCCCGCGCTTTCCACCGCCGCCTTCACCAGCGAGTTGTCCTCGAAGCACTGCACCGTGCTCACCGGCCCGTGGAAGCGGCGGCGCGCGCCGAAGTGCCGCCACACCGGCGGCAGCACCCGAAAGGCGCCGCTGTCGTCCGACTTGTGGGCGTCGCAAAGATCGCAGGTGGCGGGGGAAGGCGTGTTCATGGCGGGCTCCGCACAGAGGGGTTTCGACTCGCGCGCATTGTCGAGACAAACCCACCGGGCGCGCGCCTGGGCGCCCCACTGGAACGCCCCACGGGCCGCACACCCCCGAGGAGTGTTGTTTTCCGCGCCAAAAAGCGCGGTTTCCCCCTGGACACCCCTCGCAAAACCGCGTCTTCCTCCTTGGAAGCCGCGTGCAACTCCATTAGCATCATGTCGCTTGTGTGAGAGCGCGTTTTCCGCAAGCGAACACATCAACTTCTAGAAGGACATCCACCATGGCAACTGCGAAGAAAGCCGCCGCGAAGAAGGCCCCGGCGAAGAAGGCCGCTCCGGCCAAGAAAGCCGCTCCGGCGAAGAAGGCCGCCCCGGCCAAGAAAGCCGCTCCGGCGAAGAAGGCCGCCCCGGCCAAGAAGGCCGCTCCGGCGAAGAAAGCCGCCCCGGCCAAAAAGGCCCCGGCGAAGAAGGCCCCCGCCAAGAAGCGCACCCCCAACGCCGCCTTCATGAAGGCCCTGACCCCCAGCGCCGCCCTGGCCGCCATCGTGGGCGCCAACCCGCTGCCGCGCACCGAAGTGACCAAGAAGGTCTGGGACTACATCAAGAAGAACAAGCTCCAGGACTCGGTCAACAAGCGCATGATCAACGCCGACGCCAAGCTGAAGGAGATCTTCAAGAAGGCCCAGGCGTCCATGTTCGAGATGACCAAACTGGTCAACGATCACCTCAAGTGATCCCCCAACCGCCCGTGACACGGCGGTGAACCCGACAAAGCCGACGTCCCGTCGGCTTTGTCGTTTCTGCTCGTTCATCGGGCATTGGCTCCATCGCACGAATTCGATTGTGCGAAACTGAATTGTTTGTCACATCCGCTTGCATGGTCCCCTCGCCCGCGCCCTCCTCCCCCGAGCCTGCCTCGCCACCCCATGGCCAGGCCGTCGAGCTGCCGCCGGTGCAACACAAGACCGTGCTCGTCATCGACCTGGTGGAATCGGTGCGGCTGATGGCGCACAACGAGGAGCAGGTGGTGCGGCTGTGGCGCGGCTTCGTGCACCACGCCACCACCGAGGTGTTACCCCCGCACGGTGGCCGCCTGGTCAAGAGCCTGGGCGACGGCCTGCTGGCGGAGTTCGAGCACCCGGCCCAGGCGGTGCGCGCCGCGATGGCGCTGCACCGCCATTTCGACAGCGCCAACCAGAACCTGCCGGCGGCCCAGCAGTTGCACCTGCGCGCCGGACTCAACGCCACCCAGCTCTACATCGACGACAACGACATCTACGGCCAGGGCGTGAACCTGGCGGCGCGTGTGGCCGACCTGGCCGCACCAGGCGAGACCGTGGTCACCGCCAGCGTGTACGACGCCATCGTGGTCGGCATCGACGCCGACGTGCAGGACCGCGGCGAGAGCTACCTCAAGCACTGGCCCGAGCCGGTGCGCACCTGGACGGTGACGCCCGTTGCCGCCCAGGGCGCGGTGCCGCGCATGCCCGCGCCCGAGGCCGCCACCAGCGACTTCCGTCCCAGCATCGCGGTGGTGCCCTTCGAGACGCGCAGCCACGTCGCCGAACAGTTCGTCATCGGTGACCTGCTGGCCGACGGCGTGATCACCCAGCTCTCGCGCAGCCCCGACCTGCGGGTGATCTCGCGCCTGTCCACCAGCGCCTTCCGCGGCCGCCAGGCCACGGCGGCCGAGGTCGGCCAGCGACTGGAGGCCGCGTACACGCTCAGCGGCAGCTACGTGAGCTACGGCGACAAGGTGGTGATCAACGCCGAGCTCTGCGACAACCGCCGCGGCGAGGTGGTCTGGGCCGATCGCCTGGCCGGCGAGGTGATGGACCTGCTGCAGACCGAGAGCCAACTGATCCACCAGCTGAGTGAGGCCTGCTCCGAGGCCTTGCTGCACCACATGGTGCAGCGCACCCTGGTGCTGCCGGTGCCGCAGCTCGACAGCAACGCGCTGATGCTGGGCGGCATCACGCTGATGCACCGCTCCACGCCGCGCGACCTGCAGCGCAGCCAGCAGTTGCTGGAGGCCGTGGTGGACCGCCACAAGCGCGTCGCCACGCCCTGGGCCTGGCTGTCCAAGTGGCACATCATGCAGGTGGTGCAGGGCCTGACGGCGGAGCCCGCCCATGCCTTTCGCGAGGCGGTCAGCGTGGCCGACCGCGCACTCGATCTGGAACCGCACAGCTCGCTGGCCATGGCCATCAAGGGCCACGCGCTGTGTCACCTGGGCGAAAACATAGGCGAATCCCAGCGATTGCTCTTCTCCGCCACAGACGCCAATCCCAACGACCCCATGGCCTGGCTGTACCGGTGCGTCTGGTCAACGATGTGGGGCAATACGGCGGATGCCATTCCCGAGGCCTCCCGGGCATTGGAGTTGTCTCCACTGGACCCACAGCGCTACTACTTCGAAATGATGCTGGCCGCCAGCCACCTGGGCGCGGGAGAGCTGGAGAAGTCCATCCAGCATGGCGAACGCTCGCTGAAGAAGAACAGATACCACCTGCCGACCATTCGTACGCTGATGACCGCGCACTACGAATTGGGCCAGATCGAGCGGGCGCGCGAGATGTTCGGGCTGGTCAAACAGCTTCAGCCGTCGCTCACGCTGGCCACGTATCTGCAGACGGGAACTGTGAGCCCGACTCGTCAGCGCACGGCAAAAGTTTTGTCAGCCTTAGGCCTCAATTAACCAGCAGGAAGGAGAGAAGCAATGAGTGGAGGATTCAGCGGAGGATTCAGCGGCGGCTTTAGCGGCGGGTTCAGCGGCGGGTTCAGCGGCGGCTTCGGGGGCAACGCCCCAGGCGCCCTGGCGTCCGCCGACGCCCTCACCCTCTCGCGCGCCGCCATCGTCGGCCCCTACGAAGGCCCGGTGCTGCGCATCAAATGGCCGGCGTTCAACGACCCGGCCAACCTCAAGCGCTGGGACAACGGCCCACGCGTGCAAGCCATCGGCTCGGAGCTCATGGAGGGCTTGAGCTTCGATACGAATGCGCGCCAGTACCGCGCCGAACTGACATACGCCCGCCAGGGCCGCCCGCAGCCGCTGGTGACGCTCAAAGGGCCGGACGAAGCCCTGCTGAAGAAGCAGCTCTCGCTCGTCGCCGCCTACGCCGACCTGCGCAGCGACCGCTCGCTGGAGATCACCGAGCAGATGGGCTATCCCATCCCGTTCTGGGGCTCGGTCGTGGGCCTCACCGCGCACCGGCACAAGTACACGCTGCAGTTGCTGGAGGTCGGTTTGAACCTCACGTCCAGCGTCATCCAGCGCTTCAAGTTCATGTTCTCCACCACCCGCCCGGTGGAGTTCTCGCCGCAGATCCAACCCATGATCCCCACCCCGGGGCACGGCGCCTGGCCCAGCGGACACGCCACCGAGGCCTTCCTGGCCGCGAACCTGCTGCAGGCCCTGCTGGACGCCGGCATGCCCGCCACCGCCCGCCACCCCGGCAATGGCCAGGAAAGCCGCGAGCAGCTGCAGCGCCTGGCCGCGCGCATCGCCGTCAACCGCACCGTGGCCGGCGTGCACTACCCGGTGGACAGCGCCGCCGGCCGCCTGCTGGGCACCGCGCTGGCCGAGTTCATCGTGGCGCGCGCCACCAGCGGCAAGGTGCACGCGCGCGGCTTCAACTCCGCGCTGTTCCACGAGCCCGACGGCGCGCCCAAGGACTTCAGCCTGAACGACCCCATGGACCACGCCAGCGGCTACCCCTACACCCGCGACCCGCGCGCCCGCGCCGTGGGCGAGGCGCCGCTGCTGGCCTGGCTGTGGCAGGAAGCCGTGAAGGAATGGCCATGAGCGCCGCACGGCCGCCCGAAGGCGCTCCTCGCGCCGCAGCGCCTGGCGCGGAGGCGCTGCCATGAGCTGGAAGCCCCTGCCCAAGGGCGAGTTCACCGGAATCGATTGGTCCGCCCCTGGCGCCATCGATGGCATGGACCCCTACCTGGCCTGGGCCGAGGCCGACGGTTTCATGGGCTACCACGTCCATGGCCGCGAGCCGGAAAAACTCAAGTGGCTGCCCATCGTCATCGGCCTGCACGAAGGCGTTGACGTGCGCCAGCTGGTGAACGCCACCGCCACCCGCTGGCTGCGCGTGCCCCTGGCTTACCTGCTGGTGCCGGGCCTGCGCCACTGCAGCGCGCGCGTCTCGCGCGAGTTCTTCCGCCACTGGCGCCACGACCCGGCGCTGCGCGCGCTCATCGAGCGCTTCGAGCTGGGCCTGCCGGTCGAACAGCTTCCCTTGGGCCTGACCGAGTTCTGCACCCCCCATTGCCGCCCGCAACCGCCGCGCCAGCGCGTGCGCGGGCCGGTGCTGGGCGTCATCGACGGCGGCCTGGCCATCGCCAACGCGGCCTTCCTCGATCACCGGGGCCGCACGCGCGTGCGCCACTTCTGGCGGCAGGACAACTTCTATGGCGGCCGCTGGCCCGGCTCGCCCGACAACCGCCGCGTGCCGCTGGACCCGCGCCGCGCCGGCCCCCGGCCGCCCGACCTGGGCTACGGCCACGAGCTCGACCGCGAGACCATCGACCGCGTGATGGCGGAGTACACGCGCGACGGCCAGGTGGACGAGGACGCGGTGTACCGGTACTTCCAGCTCTGGGACCTGGCGCGCCCCGTCAACCACGGCACGCACGTCACCGGCCTGGCCACCGCGCCCGGCGGACCGCTCGACCCCGGCCTCAACGACGCCGCCAGCCGCAGCGCCATCGTCGCCGTGCAGCTCGACTGGGCCAACGTGCTCGATACCTCGGGCGGCGCGATGAACGTGAGCGTGCTCGACGGCCTGCTCTACATCGTCTCGCGCTGCGCGGCCGACGCGGACATCGTGGTCAACGTCAGCTGGGGCACCCTGGCCGGGCCGCACGACGGCAGCTCGCTGCTCGAAGCGGCCATGGACGAGCTGGTGGACAAGCTCGGCGGGCGCCTGCGCATCACCCTGCCTGGGGGCAACGGCTACCAGAGCCGCACGCACGCCAACGCCGCGCTGGCGCCCGGCGAATCGCAGGCGCTGCACTGGCGCGTGCAGCCCGACGACCACACGCAGAGCTTCCTGGAGATCTGGCTGCCCGACGGCGCCGGGGGCGTGAGCCTGACGGTCGCGCCGCCGGACCGCCCCGACCAGACGGTCACGCTCACGCAGGGCCAGTCGGGCATGTGGGCGAATGCGCAGGGCCTGCCCACCTGGTCGCTGATCTACCCGTCGAGCAGCGCGCTGGGCCGGGGCACCTGCGCCCTGCTGGCGTTGGAATGCACGGCCAGCCACGACCCTGAGCACCCGCTCGCGCCCTGCGGCGTGTGGAACGTGACCCTGCGCAACCGGGGGCGCACCCCCGTGGTGTTCGACGCCTACGTGGAGCGCGACGACGTGGCCCTGGGCGTGAGCACCGGCGCGCGACAGTCGTACCTGGAAGACCGGCACTACGACACCCTGGGCAACCTGAATGGCTGGGTCGACCAGCCGGGCAACCCCACGGCCATCCGCCGCAGCGGCGTGTTCAACAGCCTGTCCACCGGGCAGCGCACCATCAGCGTGGGGGGCACGCGCGTGGCCGACAGCGGGCCTCAGGAACTCGCGCGCTTCGCGCGCTACTCGCCGCAGCGGCCCGACCCCGGCCCCGCCCGGCCGCAGCGCCCCGGTGTGAAGATCACACCGGAAACCCTGGCGGCCTGCGACAGCAACACCGCCCTGTGGGGCGTGCGCGGCGTGGGCAGCCTGAGCGGGAGCACGGTGCGGCTGGCAGGGACCAGCTCGTCGGCCCCGAAGGAAGCGCGCCGCCTGCTCAACGACCTGGGTTGAGACCGACCCCGCCGGGCCGCGGCCTCGGGGGCCGTGGCCCGCGCGGCGGCGCGGCGGGGGGCCCATGCCCCCTGCCGGCTCACCAGCGCGCCGGCAGGTTCTTCAGCAACCAGAGGCGCCGCTCGCGCACGGCGACGTAGCCGCCGTTCTCCAGGTCCTTCAGCAGCCGGCTCACCATCTCGCGCGAGCAGGCCAGGTGCTGGGCGATCTGCTGGTGTGTCAGCCGCTCGCGCAGCGGGCGCGCGCCGTCGTCCTGCGGCGCCAACGCCCAGCCGTTGAGCAGCTTCACCAGACGGCCGTAGACGTCGATCAGCGCCACGCTGCGCGCGCTTTCGGTGGCCAGGCGGGCGCGCCGGATCAGGCGCGCCATGAGCTCGAAGGCGAATTCCGGGTGCTCGGCGATGTAGGCCAGCAGGCGCTCGCGCGTGATGACCGAGCAGGTGCTGGCCTCGGCCGCTTCCACGTTGGCCGAGCGCGGGCCGCCGTCGAGCGACATCTCGCCCACGTATTCCAGGGGGCCGTACAAGCCCAGGGTGAGTTCGCGGCCGGAGGCGTCGGCCACATAGGCGCGCAGGCGGCCCTGCAGCACGATATAGAGGGTGTCCCCGGTTTCGCCTTCCTGAATCAGCAGGGCGCCGCGCCGGTAGCGGCGTTGGATGCCTTGCGCGGCCAGTGCTTCGATGTGCTGCGTGTTCTGCGAAGAGAGTGTCGAAGCGCTGGCGGGGGGCATCCGGTGGGGTCTAGGGGTGGGAGTAACCCGCCGGATTGTGCGCGACCGGCGTGATGATGCGCAAGGCAGGCACCACGGGGGGCAGGCTGTTCACGCGCTGCAGCAGCCGGCGCACGCTGCTGGCGCCGGCCTTCTCGCGCAGGGTCTTGACCTGGCTGCGCACGGTGGAGATGGCCACACCGTTCTCGGCGGCGATTTCCTGCACGTCCAGGCCGCGGCACAGGGCCAGCATCACCACCTCTTCGGTGGGGCTCAGGCTCAGGGCGCGGGCAAACATGCGCACGGCCAGGTTGTCGCTGGCGCTCTGGCGCGACAGCAGCACCAGCACGGTGGGCGAGTCGTCTTCCAGCGGGTGCGACAGCGGCGTGAAGGCCATGGACAGGTCGCGCTCGCCTTCGCGCATCAGCAGCAGGCGGCGCTGGCCCCGGCTGGCCGCGTCCAGCGCCTGCTGGATGCGCTCGCTGTGCTCGGCGCTGCTGCCCATGAGGCTGCCGCTGCAGGCGCGCAGCACGCGCCGCTGCGCCAGTTCGTGGCGCGCCAGGTGGTTGGCGTGGAGGATGCGCCCTTGCGGGTCGAGCAGCAGCATGCCGTAGTCCACCTCGTCGAACACCCTCAGCAGGTGCGCCTGGCTCAGCGCCCGGGCCTCGCCCGTGGCGTACTGCGTGCTGTTGCCCCAAACCGTTTCCGTTGCCTGTCGCATATGAATACCTCCGTATGACTGGAAGTGTTCCATTCGCCGGCGCCGAAAGCTGTGCCGTGGTGGGGCCGAAACCTGTGATCCATTCACATTCCGCCCCCCCGCCGGCGGGAGCGGATCAGCGCTTGAGCGCGGCGTCGCGGATGGCGCTCAGCGTGCCCCGGGTGGTGATCACCTCGGGCGACAACGGCACCACGATGAGCGTTCCGCCAGGGTGCGCGAGCGCGCGCCGCAACGCCGGTTCGACGTCGGCGGTGCGCTCCACGCGCTCGCTGGCGTAGCCATAGGCGCGCGCCAGGGCCGCGAAATCGGGGTTGTTCAGGTTCGAGCCGCTCACCCGCGCCGGGTACTCGCGCTCCTGGTGCATGCGGATGGTGCCGTAGCTGCCGTTGTCCAGCAGCAGCACGATGCTGCGCGCGCCGTGCTGCACGGCGGTGGCCAGCTCCTGCCCGTTCATGAGGAAGTCGCCGTCGCCCGCGATGGTGAAGGCGGTGCGCCCGGTGAGGAGGGACGCCGCGATGCCGGCCGGTACGCCATAGCCCATGGCGCCGTTGGTGGGCGCCAGTTGCGTCTTGTGGCCACGCGCCAGGCCCGGGTAGCGGTAGAAGCGGTGCAGCCAGCTGGCGAAGTTGCCCGCGCCGTTGGTGAGCACCGCGTCGGCCGGCAGCAGGCGCTGCAGCGTGTGCACGATGGCCGGCATGTCGATCGGCCCGGGCAGTTGCACGCCGCCGTTGGCGGGGTCGACGTTGGCCAGGTAGTCGGCGTGGCAGGCCTCGGTCCAGGCGGACCAGGGCAGGCTGGGCGGCGGGCTCAGCACCTCCAGGCTGCGCGCGGCGGCGTTCATGCTGGCCTGAATGGCCAGCGCGGGCTGGTACACCCGGTTCAGCTCTTCGGCGCTGGCATGGATGTGCACCAGCCGCTGCCGGGGCAGCGGCGCCTCGATCAGCGTGTAGCCGCCGGTGGTGCTTTCGCCCAGGCGCGGGCCCAGGGCGATGAGCAGGTCGCTCTCGCGCACGCGGCGCGCCAGCGCGGGGTTGATGCCCAGGCCCACGTCGCCCGCGTACTGCGGGTGGTGGTTGTCGAAGGTGTCCTGGAAGCGGAAGGCGTTGGCCACGGGCAAGCGCCAGGCCTCGGCGAAGCGCTGCAGGGCGGCGGCGCTCTGCGGCGTCCAGCCACCGCCGCCGGCGATGACGAGGGGCCGCTCGGCCGCCAGCAGCAGCGTGCGCAGCTCGCGCAGCGCGCCCGGGTCGCTCCAGGCCTGCACCGGCTCCACGCGCGGCAGCGGCACGCTGTCCACGCGCTGCGTGAGCATGTCCTCGGGCAGCACCAGCACCACCGGGCCGGGGCGGCCGTTCATGGCGGTGGCGAAGGCGCGCGCCACGTACTCGGGAATGCGGCGGGCGTCGTCGATGCGCTCCACGCGCTTGGCCATGCCCTTGGTGGACGGGCCGAAGAAGGCGGCGAAGTCCACCTCCTGGAAGGCCTCGCGGTCGCGCGCGTCGCTGGCCACGTCGCCCACGAACAGCACCATCGGCGTGCTGTCCTGGAAGGCGGTGTGCACGCCGATGGAGGCGTTGGTGGCGCCCGGCCCGCGCGTGACGAAGCAGACGCCGGGCCGGCCCGTGAGCTTGCCCTGGGCTTCGGCCATGAAGGCGGCACCGCCCTCCTGCCGATTGGTGACGAAGCGGATGCGCTCCGCGTGCGCGTGAAAACCGTCGAGCACGGCCAGGAAGCTCTCGCCCGGCACGCCGAAGGCGTGCGTCACGCCTTGCTCGATCAGGCATTCGACCAGCAGGTGGCCCGCGAGCCGGGTGGCCGCGCTCATGCGGTGGCCACCCGCTTGCCCACGCCCAGCGCGGCGTAGGCGGACAGGGCCAGCACCACCGCGCCGCCGGCCAGCGTGGCCGCGTACCAGCCGTGGTCCATGAGCACACCGAACACCAGCGGCGCGAGCGCAAAGCCCACGTCCAGGCCCGAGTAGACCGTGCCGTACACCCGGCCGGTGGCGCCCTTGGGCGTGGCACGTTTGATGAGCATGTCGCGGCTGGGCCCGGCCACGCCGAGCGCGAAGCCGGTGATGGCCAGCACGGCCATGGTGCCGAACTCGCCGAACCAGCCGGTGGCGCACAGCAGCATCAGCAGCGCGCCCAGGCCCATGCCCCAGGCCAGCACCGTGTCGCTGGAAATCTGGTGCCGCTGGCCATAGACGGTGACGAAGCCGCCGACGAACATGCCGAAGGCCGAGCACAGCATGTAGGCGCTGACGGTCAGCGTGGCCGCCTCCATCGAGGTGCCGTACAGCGCCTGCAGGATGGAGGGCACGAAGCTCTGCACCACGGCCAGGGTCATGGTGGAGAGCAGGAAGAAGGCGAAGCACCACCACACCACGGGCAGCTTCAGGAAGGCCAGGTCGTGGGGGCCGGCGGCGTGCGCCGCGGGGGTGCGCACCACCACCTCGGTGCGCAGCTTGTCCCGCTGCCACCAGAGCAGCGCCAGCACGCCCGTGTACAGCAGGGCAGCCGAGTAGTAGGCCGTGCGCCAGTCGCTCAGGCTGGTGATGCCGACCAGGAAAACCGGCGCCAGCGCCCAGCCCAGGCTGCCCGTCACGCCGTGCACGCTGAAGGCATGGCCCAGGCGGGCGGTGGACACGCGCTGGTTGAGGATGGTGAAGTCACAGGGGTGGAACGGCGCGTTGCCCAGGCCCGCGAGCACGGCCGTGGCCATCAGGCCCCAGTAGCCCGTGGCCTGCGAGGCCACCAGCGAGGCCAGCAGGAAGCAGCCGATGGCGGCGAACAGCACCGGGCGGGCGCCCACGCGGTCGACCAGGAAGCCCGACAGCGCCTGGCCCACGCCAGAGATGATGAAGAACACCGTCATGAGCAAGCCCACGTCGGCGAAGCCCAGGCCGAAGTCGCGGATGAACACGGGGAACAGCGGCGCCAGCAGCATGTGGGAGAAGTGGGAGGTGCCGTGCGCCAGGCCGACCAGCCCGATGACGGCGGCGTCTTGCCTGAGGGGAACGGGGTTCGCGGGCGGCAGCGTGCCCAGCGCGGTGGCAGCGGAAGTCATGGGCCGAGATGGTACCCAGGCGGCACCCGACCCGGGCGCCCACGGGCTTTCGCCGGGAGGTGCCGCGCCACCGGCTTGGTCGGGCCGCTGGCGCCGCCCCTTGAGGGGCACGCCGGGCGGCGGCAGAGGTGGGCCCTTATTGCACGCTGACCGGCTCGAGCACCGGCGGCGCGCCCGAGGCCAGCACCGTGTCCAGCGCCGTCTGCACCACCGGACGGGCCTCCACCGGACGCAGCCAGCGGTTGCGGATGAGGCGCACGCAGACGCGCTTGGTCATGGAGTGCGCCCGGCCGCCGCGGCTGGTGAACATGAACAGGGTGCCGCGCGTGCTGGCCCAGATGAGCTGGGCGCGCAGCCACTCGCCGTGCGAGTACATGTCGACCCAGGTGCCTTCGCGCAGCGACATCAGCAGCTGCTCGGCGTCCATGGCCGGCTCCTCCAGCGGCGCGTGGTCGGAATCCCCCTCGCCGTGCAGGCTGCCCAGGTCGGAGGCCAGGGTGTCCTCGAAACCGGCGTTGGCCAGCTCCTTCTGGCCCAGCCAGGGTTGCGCCGCCGCCTTGGGCAGGCGCTGCTCGGGCGTGGCCGGCGCGAATTCGTCGAGCCGGGTGGGGTCGAAGGCGGGCTCCAGCGGGATCGGGTCGGAATGGCCCGAGTCGCTGCGCACCTTGGCGCGGCGCAGGCCCAGCACGGGTTCGTGCAGGCGCATCAGGGCGTCGAAGAAGGGCTGGGTTTCCTCGCGCGACTTGCCCAGGGCGTCCAGCCCCTGGTGCAGGGTCTTGATGAGGCCGGGCACGATGCGGAACAGGTCGGCCGGGCGGCGCAGGGTCACTTCCTTGCGGATGCTCCAAAGCAGGTCGGTGACCGCCTTGCGGTAGGCGTTGAGCTCGGCCTGGCTGTCGGGCAGGCCCATTTCGGCCTGAGCCAGCACCAGGGCCCAGCTGCCGTAGATGAAATCCAGAATGAAACCCGGCGCGTTCTCCACGTCGGGGCGCTGGCTCAGATCCCAGGCGGTGCGGTCGGCCAGGGCCTGGCGCTCTTCGGCGTGGCGCAGGGCGTGCAGGCGGTCGTTCTGCAGCTGCTGTTCGCGGTCGTCTTGCGAGCGCCAGTGGCCGCGCAGCTTGTCGAGCGCCTCGCCAAAGGCCTTGGGCTCCTTGCTGGCGCGCTCGTTGAGCTGGCGGAAGGCATCACGCACCGGCCCAAAGAAGGATTCGAACTCCTCGCTGAACTCGTCGTTGTAGCGGAAGCTGCGCTGCGCCACGCTTTCGACGAGGCGGCGCGCGGGGTGGGCGTCTTCGTTGAAGTAGCGCGGCTCGGTCAGCGCCTGGCTGAGCAGCGCGGGCTCCAGCGCCACCACGGCCTCGCGCACCGGCGCCAGCAGCAGCGGGTCGCGCGCCACCTGGTTGACCAGCTTGCGCACCACGTCCAGGCCGATGGCCTGGCCCACCGAGCGGGCCTGGCGCTTGAGGTCGAGCAGCGCGCGCGTGCGCGCGACGGCGCTGGCGAAATCGCCCCAGGCCTCGGCCTTGAGCTGGGAGCCGATGCTGACGCCGCGCGCCGGGCGGTCCACCACGGGCAGGTCGCGAAAGCGCGTGCGCTCCTCTTCCAGCACCGCGTCGTCGAGCACGGGCAACGAGGCCTCGGCCTGCATCGCGGCCATTTCGCGATCGAGCTGGCGGAAATACTGCTCGTTCAGCGCCTGCGCGTACTCCTCGCCGCCCTGCTGCAGGAACTGCTGCATCACGTCGTGGTCGAGCGTGGGGTGGGCGCGCGCCAGATCGCCCATGGCCGGCATGAAGGGATGGACCGGCTCGGGCCGGGCCGGCGCGGCCTCGGTGGCCACGCCACCGGGCGTGAAGCCGAAATCGAGCAGGTCGCGCTTGGGCTGCGCGGGCCGCGTGGCCTGCGGATCGGCCACCAGGCGCACGCGGTAGCTGGCCTCCTGCACGTTCGCGCGCTGCAGCATCAGCGCCAGGCTTTCGTACAGGCCGCGCAGCTCGCGGCCCAGCACCGGGGCCAGGTGGCGCATCCAGAGTGTGCGCACCTCGGCGTCGCTCTCGCTGGCGGTCAGCATCTCGCGCAGCACCCGCACGTAGACCGAGGGGCGCAGCGGGTTCTTCTCGGCGTGCACGGTGTCCAGGCCGATGAGCGAGCTCATGCGGGCGTCGAGCACGGCCAGGGCCTGCTCCACCTCGGGCAGCAGGTTCTGCAGCAGCTTGGCGGACTCGATCGACTCGGCCACCGCGTTGTCGTCCACCAGCGCCAGCAGCTCGGTGTTGGACAGCAAGGCCAGGCTGGAGGTATTGCCTTCGTTGTACCCGGTGTGAAAGGCCGCTTTCAGGCGCTGCGCGAAATTGGGGCCCCAGCCATTGCGGTGCTTGAGCAGCGCGAACCAGGACCGCGCCGCGCGGTCGCGCGCGGCCACCTCGCGCATGTCCTTCTCCTCGGCCTGCAGGGAGGACACGCCCACGTCGATGCAGCGCCCCAGCATGGGCGCGGCGTGGCGGACGGCTTCCTCGAAGCACTGCTCCAGCAAGGGAGAGGGAACGGTCATGTCGGCAAAGGGGCCAGGGGAGCGGCGGTCACCAGTGATGAAAGCATCACGTGATGCAGGTCACGGTTATAGCCGCCCGGGGTGTGAACGAAGTGGTGATCGGCCGATTTCCGGACAGGGGTAGCCCCTGGGGCTCCAACCGGTCGCCCGGGGCTGCCGGACGGCCCCGCAGGCGGGCGCCCGCGCCTGGCCCGGAACTTGTATGCCTGGGTGCCTGGCGCGGTTTCACGGTGAAGTCACGCCACCCATGCACGCTTCAGGAACATGGAAGGCCATCTCTACACGAAGACGCCGCGCGCCTGGGAGGCGCTGGCCCGCCCCGACGGGCTGGACCGCCGGGCGCACACCCTGCTGCTGATGGCCAACGGCCGGCGCAGCTTGCGCGAACTCTCGCGCCTGCTGGACGAGGACGTGCACGAACTGGCCCGCCGCCTGACCGCGCAGGGCTATCTGCTGGACAACCAGGCACCGGCGCTGGCCGACGCGGACGACGAGGCGGCCTGAGGGCCGGCCGCGCCGCCACGCGCGGCGGCGCATCAGGCCATGGGCAGCGGCTCGCCGAACTCGAACACGCCCGGGTTGCGCACCGGGTCCACGTCGACCGGAATGGCCGACTTGGGCGGGTAGCGGCCCTCCAGCAGCAGCTTGGACAGCGGGTTCTCAATGCGCTGCTGGATCGCGCGCTTGAGCGGGCGCGCGCCAAACACCGGGTCGAAGCCGACCTTGGCCAGCTCGCCCAGCGCCGCCGGCGAGACCTCGAGCTTGAGGTCCATCTTCTGCAGCCGCGCCTGCAGCGCCTGCAGCTGGATGGCGGCGATCGCCTCGATGTTCTTGGCGTCAAGCGCGTGGAACACCACGGTCTCGTCGATGCGGTTGAGGAACTCGGGGCGGAAGTAGCCCTTGAGCTCGCCCCACACGGCTTCCTTCACCTCGTCGTAGGGCTGGCCGACCATGGACTGGATCATGTGCGAGCCGATGTTGCTGGTCATCACGATCACGGTGTTCTTGAAGTCCACGGTGCGGCCCTGGCCGTCGGTGAGGCGACCGTCGTCGAGCACCTGCAGCAGCACGTTGAAGACGTCGGGGTGGGCTTTCTCCACCTCGTCGAGCAGCAGCACCGAGTAGGGCTTGCGGCGCACCGCTTCGGTGAGGTAGCCGCCCTCCTCGTAGCCCACGTAGCCGGGCGGCGCACCGATCAGGCGCGCGACCGAGTGCTTCTCCATGAACTCGCTCATGTCGATGCGCACGAGGTGGTCTTCGCTGTCGAACAGGAAGCCCGCCAGCGCCTTGCACAGCTCGGTCTTGCCCACGCCGGTGGGGCCGAGGAACAGGAAGGAGCCGGTGGGCCGGTTCGGGTCGGACAGGCCCGAGCGCGAGCGGCGGATGGCGTTGGCCACCGCGCTGATGGCCTCGTCCTGGCCGACCACGCGCTGGTGCAGGCGGTCTTCCATCTGCAGCAGCTTGTCGCGCTCGCCCTGCATGAGCTTGCTCACCGGAATGCCGGTGGCGCGCGCCACCACCTCGGCGATCTCTTCGGCGCCGACCTGGGTGCGCAGCAACTGCGGGCGGCCGCCGGCCTTCTTGCCGGTCTCGGCCGCCTGGGCGTCCTTCAGGCGCTTTTCCAGTTCAGGCAGCTTGCCGTATTGCAGCTCGGCGACCTTGTTGAAGTCGCCCTTGCGGGTGAACTCCTCGATCTGGTGGCGCAGCTTGTCGATCTCTTCCTTCACCTGGGCCGAGCCCTGGGCCTGGGCCTTCTCGGCCTTCCAGATCTCCTCCAGGTCGGCCAGCTCGCGCTTGAGCCGGTCGATCTCCTCGTCGATCAGGCCCAGGCGCTTCTGCGAGGCCTCGTCGGTTTCCTTCCTGATGGCCTCGCGCTCGATCTGCAGCTGGATGAGCCGGCGGTCCAGCCGGTCCATGGCCTCGGGCTTGGAGTCGATCTCGATCTTGATCTTGGCCGCGGCCTCGTCGATCAGGTCGATGGCCTTGTCGGGCAGGAAGCGGTCGGTGATGTAGCGGTGGCTCAGCTCGGCCGCGGCCACGATGGCCGGATCGGTGATCTCCACGCCGTGGTGCACCTCGTACTTTTCCTGCAGGCCGCGCAGGATGGCAATGGTGGCCTCCACCGACGGCTCGTCCACCAGGATCTTCTGGAAGCGGCGCTCCAGCGCGGCGTCCTTCTCGATGTACTTGCGGTACTCGTCCAGCGTGGTGGCGCCCACGCAGTGCAATTCGCCGCGCGCCAGCGCGGGCTTGAGCATATTGCCCGCGTCCATGGCGCCTTCGGCCTTGCCGGCACCGACCATGGTGTGCAGCTCGTCGATGAAGACGATGGTCTGGCCTTCGTCCTTGGCCAGTTCGTTCAGCACGCTCTTGAGGCGCTCCTCGAACTCGCCGCGGTACTTGGCGCCGGCCAGAAGAGCGGCCATGTCCAGGCTGAGCACGCGCTTGCCCTTCAGGCTGTCGGGCACCTCGCCGGCCACGATGCGCTGGGCCAGGCCCTCGACGATGGCGGTCTTGCCCACGCCGGGCTCGCCGATCAGCACGGGGTTGTTCTTGCTGCGCCGCTGCAGCACCTGGATGGCGCGGCGGATCTCGTCGTCGCGGCCGATCACCGGGTCGAGCTTGCCCGCGCGGGCGCGCTCGGTCAGGTCCATGGTGTATTTCTTGAGCGCCTCGCGCTGGCCCTCGGCCTCGGGGCTGTTGACCTGTTGGCCGCCACGCACGGCGGCGATGGCCGCCTCCAGGCTCTTGCGCGACAGGCCGTTCTCGTTGGCGATGCGGCCCAGTTCGCCCTTGGCGTCGGCCACGGCGAGCAGGAAGAGTTCGCTGGCGATGAAGGCGTCGCCGCGCTTGATGCCGTCCTTTTCGGTGGCCTGGAGCAGCTTGGCCAGCTCGGGGCCGACCTGCACCTGTTCCTGGCCCTGCACCTGGGGCAGCCGCTTGACGGCCGCCTCGGCCGCCTGCACGAGGCCGGGCACGTTCACGCCGGCGCGCTGCAGGATGGACACCGGCCCGTCGGTCTGGCGCAGCATGGCCAGCAGCAGGTGCACGGGTTCGATGTAGGCGTGGTCATTGCCCAGCGCGAGCGACTGGGCGTCGGCCAGGGCTTCCTGGAATTTGGTGGTGAGTTTGTCGAGACGCATGGGAGGGGCGCTCCGAAAATGTGGATTGCCAGGCACATGGCGGCGATGGGGCCATTTTCAAGCCGGCCCGGCCCCCTGCCAACGCCCGCGCTTGATCCAGGTCAAGCCGGCCCGCCTCGCCAGCCTCAGCGGCGCCAGTAGGCGTAGGGCCAGGCCAGCTGGAAACCCGCGCGCTGGTACAGCGCCAGCGCCGGCGCGTTGCCGGCGTCCACCTGCAGGAACACGCGTGGAATGCCGCGGCGCAGCGCCTCACCGGCCATGGCGCGCAGCACCATGCCCGCCAGCCCGCGCCCGCGCTGGCGCGCCGCCGTGCGCATGCCGTGCACGCCCAGCCAGCCATGGCCGACGCTGGCGGCGCCGCAGGCCAGGGTCTGCCCCGCCTCGCTCAGGCTGACGAAGCGCGTGCCTTGGGCGCGCGAGAGCGCGCGCGAGCGGCTGGCGCCGTCCACCGGGTCCAGGCCCTCGCCGAGGAACATGGCGAGCCAGGCGGCGTCCGGGGCATCGGCCAGGCGCAGCTCGACGCCGTGCGGCGGGTCGGGCAGGCGGCGCAGCAGCTCGGCCACCTCGGCGATGTGGGTCTGCGTGGGCTGGGTCCGCCGGAAGCCGCGTTCGCCCAGAGCCTGGGTGAAGGCCGCCCACTCGGGCCATTCGGGCAGGCGCCAGGCCACGGGAAAGCCACGCGCGCGGTAGCGCTCCGCGATGGCGTCGATGAGGGCGGGATCGGGGGCCGCGTGCGACAGCGGCACCGCGCACTGCGCGCGCCCCACGGTGCCGCGGTCCATGGGCAGCAGCCAGCCCGTCAGGCCATCGTCGAGCCGCTCGGGCGCCACGGCCTGCACCGTGTTGCGTTCGATCGCCTCGACGGTGCCGCTGTCCATGCCCTGGGTCCTCAGGCGTTGTTCGCCGGCAGGCCCCAGCGGGCCAGTGCGGCGTCGTCGCTCACGCGCGCGTCGACCCAGCGCGCGCCCTCGGGCGTTTGCTCCTTCTTCCAGAACGGCGCCTGGGTCTTGAGGTAGTCCATCAGGAACTCACAGGCCTGGAAGCTCTGGCCCCGGTGGGCGGCGCTGACGACCACGAGCACGATCTGGTCCAGTGGCTGCAGCGGCCCCACGCGGTGGATGACCCGCGCACCGAGGATGTCGAAGCGCCGCAAGGCCTCGTCGATCATGGCCTCGATGGCCTTTTCGGTCATGCCAGGGTAGTGCTCCAGCTCCATCGCGCTGACGGCCAGGCCGTCGTTGCGGTCGCGCACGGTGCCGATGAAGCTGCAGACCGCGCCCACGCCCTTGTCCTGCAAGCGCAGCAGCGCGACCTCGGTGCTCAGGTCGAAGTCGGCGGTCTGGATGGAAACGCGCGCGGCCATGCTCAACCGCCGGTCACGGGCGGGAAGAAGGCCACCTCGGCGCCGTCGGCGAGCGCGGCGCTTTCGTCGGCCATGGCCTGGTTGAGCGAGACGCGCACGGCCTTGCCGCGCGCCAGCGCCTGAGCGTGCGCGCCGCCGCGCGCGATGAGTTCGTCGCGCAGCGCCGCCAGCGTGGGCGCGGCGGTGCTCAGGCGCTCGGCGCCGGTGCCGATGGCCTCGCGGATGGAGGCGAAGTAGCGCAGCTGGATGGTGTTCATGCAAGCAGGTCCGACAGGGCGATGAAGCGCACGGTGTCGCCCGGCGCGATGGTGGTGCCCGAGGGGTTGTCGACCAGGCCGTCGGCCCAGACCACGGAGGTGAGCACGCCCGAGCTCTGGTTCGGGAACAGCTCGACGCCGCCGCTGGCGTTGCGGCGCGCGCGCAGGAACTCGCGGCGCCTGTCGGCGCGCGGCAGGCTGAAGTCGGCGCGCAGCGGCAGTGCCGCGGGCAGGCGCAGGGCGCGCGGATCGGCGATACCCTGCAGCTGCAGCAGGAAGGGGCGCACGAGCAGCAGGAAGGTGACGTAGCTGGACACCGGGTTGCCCGGCAGACCGATGAAGTGGCAATGGCTGCCCACGCCCTGCCCCGCCCCCGCGTCGCGCCGCACATGGCCGTAGGCGAAGGGCTTGCCGGGCTTCATGGCGATCTGCCAGAGGTCGAGCCCGCCCAGTTGCTGCACCGAGGGCTTGATGTGGTCTTCCTCACCCACGGACACGCCGCCGCTGGTGAGGATCAGGTCGTGGTGGTCGGCCGCCGTCTTGAGCGCGGCCAGCGTGGACTCGCGCTGGTCCGGCACGATGCCGAGGTCGCTCACCTCGCAGCCGAAGCGCTGCAGCAGTGCGCGCAGGAAGAAGCGGTTGGAGTTGTAGATGGCGCCGGGTTTCATGGCCTCGGGCGGCACCTCGCCGGGCATCACGAGCTCGTCGCCGGTGGAGAACAGGGCCACGCGCGGGCGGCGCACCACCCGCAGATGGGGCAGGCCCAGGCTGGCCGCCAGTCCCAGGGCGCCTTCGTCCAGGCGCTGGCCGCGCGCCAGCACGGTGGCGCCGCGCGCCACGTCCTCGCCCGAGCGGCGCACCCACTGGCCGGGTTCGGGAATGCTGTCGATGTGCACCGCGTGCAGGTCGCCGCCGACCTCGCGCGTGTCTTCCTGCATGACCACCGCGTCGGCGCCTTCGGGCATGGGGGCGCCGGTGAAGATGCGCGCGCAGGTGCCGGGCTGCAGCGGCCCGCCCGCGTGGCCGGCCGGGATGCGCTGGCTGATGGGCAGCACCACGCCTTTGTCGGTCACGTCGGCGCAGCGCACGGCGTAGCCATCCATGGAGGAGTTGTCTTGCGGCGGCACCTGCAGGGCACTCACCAGGTCCTGCGCCAGCACGCGGCCCACGGCGTCGATGGTGGGCACCGTGTCGGTGTCGGCGAGGGGCGTGGCGCGGCCGAGCAAGGCGGCCAGGGCGTCATCCAGGGCCATCAGGGGCGCGCGGGCCGGAGCGTTCATGGGGCGTCGGGAGGTCTGTAGTGGAACCGGCTGGCATTGTCGACCAGCCACGCGGCCACGTCATCGGGCGCGTTCAAATCCAGCACCGGGCGTGCGGGTGGTTCGGGCAGGGCCGCGGGGCTGTCGGTGGCCACGGCCAGCACCCGGGGCTGCGCCGGGTAGATCACGGGCTGGCCGCTGGCCTGGCGCCAGACCTCGATCTTGGGCAGGCTGCTGCCCTTGAAGCCCTCGACCAGCACCCAGTCCACCTCGGCGCTGAGCCGCGCGATGAGCGCGTGCACGTCGTGCGTGGCCTCGGTCTCCAACTCGCGCATGAAGACCACCCGCCGGGGCGACGCGGCCACGATCTCCACGGCGCCGGCCTCGCGGTGGCGCCAGGTGTCCTTGCCGGGGTGGTCGATGTCGAAGCTGTGGTGCGCGTGCTTGATGACCGAGACGCGGTGGCCACGCAGGCGCAGGGCGGGAATGAGCTGTTCGACCAGCGTGGTCTTGCCAGAACCCGAGAAGCCCGCGAAGCCGACGACGTTCACCGGATCGCCCTCCGCGCCGCGCACGGCGGGGCTGGTCGCCTGGGGAACGGCCCGGCGGCGCTCATGCGGCCGCGGTGCGCTCGGCGATGTAGGCCTTGACCCGGTCGACGTCGGCCGGCATCACGGTCACGCGCTTGGGCAGCGACTCGATGCCCACGTAGGCGGCCGGGCGCTCGGGCTCGTGGCCCAGGGCCTCCACGATGGTCTCGGCGAACTTGATCGGCAGCGCGGTTTCCAGCACCACCATGGGCACGCCGGGCTCGAGGTGCTCGCGCGCCACCTTGACGCCATCGGCGGTGTGGGTGTCGATCACCACGGCGTGGCGCCGGTCGACCTCGCGGATGGTGGCCAGGCGGTCGGCGTGGGTGCTGCGCCCGCTTTGGAAGCCGTAGTGCGCGGCGGCATCGGCGAAAACGGCATCACCGCTCAGGTCGAAGCGGCCCTCGCGCGACAGCGCGTCGGCGAACAGCGCCTTGCAGCGCGCCGGGTCGCGGCCCACGAGGTCGAAGACGAAGCGCTCGAAGTTGCTCGCCTTGGAAATGTCCATCGAGGGGCTGGAGGTCTCGTGCGTGTCGGCGCTGCCGCGCACGCGGTAGACGCCGGTGCGGAAGAACTCGTCGAGCACGTCGTTCTCGTTCGTCGCCACCACCAGCCGGTGGATGGGCAGGCCCATCTGCCGCGCCACGTGGCCCGCGCAGACGTTGCCGAAGTTGCCGCTGGGCACGGTGAAGCTCACGCGCTCGGCGTTGTGGTTCGCCGCCGGACCGCCCCCAGGCGAATCAGCCCCCTCGGGGGGCTGCGAACCACGCGCAGCGGGGAGCGTGGGGGCTCCGCTGGTGGCCTGGAAGTAGCCGGCGAAGTAATAGACCACCTGGGCCAGCAGCCGCGCCCAGTTGATGGAGTTGACCGTGCCGATCTTGTGGCGGCGCTTGAAGTCGAGGTCGTTGCTGACGGCCTTGACGATGTCCTGGCAGTCGTCGAACACGCCCTCGATGGCGATGTTGTGGATGTTCGGGTCCGTCAGGCTGAACATCTGCGCCTGCTGGAAGGGGCTCATGCGGCCGTGCGGGCTGAGCATGAAGACGCGCACGCCGCGCTTGCCCTTCATGGCGTGCTCGGCCGCGCTGCCGGTGTCGCCGCTGGTGGCGCCCAGGATGTTGAGCGACTCGCCGCGGCGACCCAGCTCGTACTCGAACAGCTGCCCCAACAGTTGCATGGCCATGTCTTTGAAGGCCAGCGTGGGGCCGTTGGACAGGGCCTCGAGGTAGAAGCCGTCCTCGAGCTGCTTGAGCGGCACGATGGCCGGGTTGCCGAACACCGCCTCGGTGTAGGTGCGCTCGCAGAGGGCACGCAGGTCGGCCGCGGGAATGTCGTCGATGTAGAGCGAGAGGATCTCAAAGGCCAGCGCCGCGTAGCCGCCGGGCTTGCCTTCGTTGAAGACCGCGCGCAGGCGCTTCAGCGCGGCGGCGTCCACCTGCGGGTAGCGCTCGGGCAGGTACAGGCCGCCGTCGGGCGCCAGCCCTTCCAGCAGGATCTCGCAGAAGCGCTTGCGTTCGGCGTGGCCGCGCGTGGACAGGTAACGCATCAGCGGAGCTCTTCCTTGCGGATGCGCACGATGGGCGACAGCACCGTGGGCAGGGCCTGCAGCTCGGCCAGCACCTTGTCCATGGTGCCTTCGCGCGTGTCGTGCGTGAGGATGATGAGGTCGGTGCTGGTGGCGCCCTCGCCGCCCACCTCGTCGGCCTCGCGCTGCAGCACGGCGTCGATGCTGATGCCGTTGAGCGCGAGCACGCCCGTGACCTTGGCGAGCACGCCGGCCTCGTCGGCCACGCGCAGGCGCAGGTAGTAGCTGGTGACCACCTCGCTCATGGGCAGCACCGGCAGGTCGCTCAGGGCGTCGGGCTGGAAGGCCAGGTGCGGCACGCGGTGGTGCGGGTCGGCCGTGTGCAGGCGCGTCACGTCCACCAGATCGGCGATCACGGCGCTGGCCGTGGGTTCGCTGCCCGCGCCCTTGCCGTAGTACAGCGTGGTGCCCACGGCGTCGCCGTGCACCACCACCGCGTTCATCGCCCCCTCGACGTTGGCCAGCAGGCGCTTGGCCGGCACCAGACAAGGGTGCACGCGCAGCTCGATGCCGCGCGGCGCGCGCTTGGTGATGCCCAGCAGCTTGATGCGGTAGCCCAGCTGCTCGGCGTAGCGGATGTCGGTGGCCGACAGCTGGGTGATGCCCTCGACATAGGCCTTGGGGAACTGCACCGGGATGCCGAAGGCGATGGCGCTCATGATGGTCGCCTTGTGCGCCGCGTCCACGCCCTCGATGTCGAAGGTCGGGTCGGCTTCGGCATAGCCCAGGCGCTGCGCCTCCTTGAGCACGACCTCGAAGTCGAGCCCCTTGTCGCGCATCTCCGAGAGGATGAAGTTGGTGGTGCCGTTGATGATGCCGGCGATCCACTCGATGTGGTTGGCCGAGAGGCCCTCGCGCAGCGCCTTGATGATGGGGATGCCACCGGCCACGGCGGCCTCGAAGGCCACGATCACGCCGCGCGCCGAGGCCGCCGCGAAGATCTCGGTGCCGTGCACCGCGAGCAGGGCCTTGTTGGCCGTGACCACGTGCTTGCCCGCCGAGATGGCCTCCATCACCAGGGCCTTGGCGATGCCATAGCCGCCGATGAGTTCGATCACGATGTCGATGTCGGGATTGGCGATCACCTCGCGCGCATCGCCCACGACGGTGACGCCCTCCCCCACCACGGCCCTGGCGCGCGCCACGTCGAGGTCAGCCACCATGGTGATCTGGATGCCGCGGCCGGCGCGGCGGCGGATCTCTTCCTGGTTGCGTTGCAGCACGTTGAAGGTGCCGCTGCCCACGGTGCCAATGCCCAGCAGGCCCACTTGAATCGGTTTCATCGGTCGGTGAAAAAGGAAAAACTCAGTTGCCGTGGCGTTTTCGCCAGTGTTCAAGGAAGCGCGCGACGCGGCCGATGGCCTCGCGCAGGTCGTCCTCGTGCGGCAGGAAGACGATGCGGAAGTGCTGGTTGTCGGGGTAGTTGAAGCCCGATCCCTGCACCAGCATCACGCGGGTTTCCTGCAGCAGTTCCAGGAACAGCTGCTGGTCGTCCTGCACGGGGTACATCGCCGGATCGAGCTTCGGAAACATGTAGAGCGCCGCCTGCGGCTTGACGCAGCTCACCCCCGGGATCGCCGTGATGAGTTCGTAGGCCAGGTCGCGCTGGCGGCGCAGGCGCCCGCCCTCCTGCACCAGGTCGTTGATGCTCTGGTAGCCGCCGAGGGCGGTCTGGATCGCCCACTGGCCTGGCACGTTGGCGCACAGGCGCATGTTCGAGAGCATGTTCAGGCCCTCGATGTAGTCCTTGGCGGGTTTCTTGTCGCCCGACACCACCAGCCAGCCCGCGCGGTAGCCGCAGGAGCGGTAGCTCTTGGACAGCGAGTTGAAGGTGAGCGTGAGCACGTCGTTCGACAGGCTGCCGATCGGCACGTGCTTGACGTCGTCGTACAGCACCTTGTCGTAGACCTCGTCGGCGAAGATCACCAGGCCGTGCTGGCGCGCCAGGCCCACGATCTGCTGCAGCAGCTCCTTGGGGTACAGCGCACCGGTGGGGTTGTTCGGGTTGATGACCACGATGCCCTTGGTGGCCGGCGTGATCTTGCGGCGGATGTCCTCGATGTCGGGCATCCAGCCCTTGGACTCGTCGCACATGTAGTGCACGGGCGTGCCACCCGACAGACTGGCCGCCGCCGTCCACAGGGGGTAGTCGGGGGCCGGCAGCAGCAGCTCGTCGCCGTCATCGAGCAACGCGTTGGTCGCCATCACGATCAGCTCGCTGGCGCCGTTGCCGAGGTAGATGTCCTCCAGGGTGACTCCCTGGATGCCCTGCAGCTGGGTCTCGTGCATCACCGCCTTGCGCGCCGCGAAGATGCCCTTGCTGTCGGAGTAACCCGCCGAATTCGGCAGGTTGCGGATCATGTCCTGCTGGATCTCCTCGGGCGCATCAAAACCGAACACCGCCAGATTGCCGATGTTGAGCTTGATGATCTTGTGGCCCTCTTCCTCCATCTGCCGCGCCGCGTCCATGATGGGACCGCGGATGTCGTAGCAGACGTTGGCGAGCTTGGCGGATTTCTGGATGGTCTTCAAAGTCCCTCCGAGGGCGGAAGCCTGGCACGGGAAGGCTAAGATGGATGCCGCGCCGGTCACGAGCAAACTTGCGATTTGACCACAGTTCTCCAGCTCGCCCAGGGCGCGAACGCCCCATGAAACTGCACGCCGACACGCCCCACCAACTCGCCATCACCGCCCTCGGCGAGGGCTGGATCGCGATCAACGGCGAACGCCACACGGCCAGTGTGGTGCTCACGGCCAGCGGGCAACTGCGCCCCTGGAACTGCCAGCGCTTCGAGGACCTGGGCCCGGGGCACTTCGAGGAACTGCTGGACCCGGCCGGCGTGGCGCCGGAATTGGTGGTCTTCGGCAGCGGCGCGCGGCTGCGCTTCGTCGCACCCCGGCTGCTGCGGGCCCTGCTGGAACGGGGTATTGGCGTGGAAACCATGGACACAGCGGCCGCCTGCAGGACCTACAACATCCTGGCCGGCGAAGGGCGCCGCGTTGCGGCGGCCCTCCTACAAGAAGGTGGTTCCCAGCCCGTATCCGGGTAATCGGGCCCCCAAAGAGGTAAAATACTGGGTTGTTGCCCGGTCAGACCTTCCGTATGCATGCGCAGCGTCGGTCCGGCCACTCGGGCAGCCAACGCAACACCATCCACTTACGTCAGGGGTCTCCACAGCATGGCCGTCGTTGTCAATAAACCCATCCCCGAGTTCGAATCCCTGGCCACCGGCGGCGTCAAGGTCAGCCACCAGAGCCACCTCGGTCAGACGCTCGTGCTGTATTTCTACCCCAAGGACAATACGCCTGGCTGCACCACCGAGGCCATGCAGTTTCGCGACAAGTACAAGGATTTCGTCAAGGCCGGCGCCCAGGTGTTCGGCGTCTCGCGCGACAACATGAAGTCGCACGATGACTTCAAGGCCAAGCTGGAGCTGCCCTTCGAGCTCATTGCCGACACCGAGGAAAAGATGTGCCACATGTTCGGCGTGGTCAAGAACAAGATCATGTACGGCAAGAAGGTCAAGGGCATCGAGCGCAGCACCTTCCTGATCGGGCCCGACGGCGTGCTGCGCCAGGAGTGGCGCGGCCTGAAGGTTCCCGGCCACGTCGAGGAAGTGCTCAAGGCGGTCAAGGCGCTCAAAAAGGCCGCCTGAACGCCTGGTGGTGCGGCGCAGCGACACCCCGCTGCCCCACCGCGTCACCGCGCTTTCGGTGACATGCGGAAGGTGTATAGTGATTCGCATGTCTTCGGGCATCTTCCCTGTCCACCGCTGTTTCCGCCCCCTCCGACGCACGCAAAGCCGCCCGGTTTTCCCGGCGGCTTTTTGTTTTTTCGAGCCCGCGCGCTGAACGCCAAGCCCACATGCCCCTGCCCCCCGCCCCCTCCAAACGCGCCGCCCTCCTCGCCCCCGACGCCTACACCCTCAAGGCCTCCAACGCCAACCTCGAAGATTTCGACGAGCGCACCGGCGGCCTGAACATCCTCCCGGATGACGATACGCTGGCGGCGCCCGCACCGGTCGACGCACCCGCCCCGCGCAAAACGCGTCCCGCGCCGGCCGCCAAGACCCGCCGCGCACCGGCCCCCGCCCTGGAACTCAAGGACCGCGCCGAGCGTCCCGAGCCGGCCGCGCCCGCCTCCACCAGCCTCGCTCCCTCCTCGCCCGTGGCCGCCCCGCGGCGCCGCGCCGGCGGCAAGGTGGCCAGCGGCGGCCCCGCCCGCCTCTTCGTCCTCGACACGAACGTGCTGCTGCACGATCCGATGAGCCTCTTCCGCTTCGAGGAACACGACATCTACCTGCCGATGATCGTGCTGGAAGAGCTGGACGGCCACAAAAAGGGCATGACCGAGGTCGCCCGCAACGGCCGCCAGACCAGCCGCACGCTCGACGCCCTGGCCGCCCAGGCCGGTGGCGACATGACCAAGGGCCTGAAGCTCTCCGCCACCGGCCACCAATCCGCGCGCGGCCTGCTGTTCTTCCAGACCGAGCCGCTGCTGAGCGAGTTGCCCCCGTCCCTGCCCCAGGGCAAGGCCGACAACCAGATCCTCGGCGTGGTGGCTGCGCTGCGCCAGCGCCACCCCGATCGCGACGTGATCCTGGTGTCCAAGGACATCAACATGCGCGTGAAGGCGCGCGCATTGGGTCTGGCCGCGGAGGACTACGAGAATGACAAGACCCTGGACGACGGTGAGCTGCTGTACCCGGGCTCGCTGGCCCTTCCACAGGACTTCTGGACGCGCCAGAGCAAGACCATCGAAAGCTGGCAGAGCGGCAGCCACACGTTCTACCGCGTGAGCGGCCCGGCGGTGGGCCAGTTCCACATCAACCAGTTCGTCTACTTCGAAGCGCCGGGCGAGCCCTCGCTGTACGCGCGCGTGACCGAGATCCGCGACAAGACCGCGGTGCTCAAGACGCTCAAGGACTACACGCACCTCAAAAACGCCGTCTGGGGAGTCACCAGCCGCAACCGCGAGCAGAACTTCGCCCTCAACCTTCTGATGGACCCCGAAATCGACTTCGTGACGCTTGCCGGCACGGCCGGCACGGGCAAGACGCTGATGGCTCTGGCCGCCGGCCTCACGCAGGTGCTGGACGACCGGCGCTACACCGAGATCATCATGACCCGCGCCACCGTCAGCGTGGGCGAAGACATCGGTTTCCTGCCCGGCACCGAGGAAGAAAAGATGGGCCCCTGGATGGGCGCGCTGGACGACAACCTGGAGTTCCTGGCCAAGGGCGACGGTGGCAATGCGGGCGAATGGGGTCGCGCGGCCACCAATGAACTCATCCGCAGCCGCATCAAGGTCAAAAGCATGAACTTCATGCGCGGCCGGACCTTCATGAACAAGTACGTGATCATCGACGAGGCGCAGAACCTGACGCCCAAGCAGATGAAGACGCTGATCACGCGCGCGGGCCCGGGCACCAAGATGATCTGCATGGGCAACCTGGCGCAGATCGACACGCCCTACCTCACTGAAGGCTCCTCGGGCCTGACCTACGCGGTGGACCGCTTCAAGGGCTGGCCGCACGGCGGGCACATCACGCTGGCGCGTGGCGAACGCTCAAGGCTCGCCGACTTCGCCTCCGAAGTGCTCTAAGGCCCGCCTTCATTCGGGTGGCGCGCCACCGTCGGCCTCGGCCAGGCCCACCAGAACGGAGAGCAACAGCCGGACATCGGCCTCACGGCGCACGTCGACGTCGATGACCGGCACGCGCCAGCCCGCCGCCTCCAGGCCAGCGCAGTAGGCCTCGACGCCGGGCGAAGGATGCGTCTCCAGCCGCCCCACGCCCACCACCGTGGGCAGGGGCCCGATGGGCCCGGCCAGCACTCGCAGGTGCCACTCCACCTGGGCAATGGGGTCGGTTTGGCTGTTGTCGACCAGCACGATCAAGCCCAACGCGCCGGCGGCGGCGGGGGGCAGGCCATCCAGCGCCCTCCCGCTTCCGTCGAGGCTCATGGGCACGGCGATGCCCTCACCAATGGATCGGCTGGCGGTGGCCTTGCCAGCCCCCCTGGGCCCGGTGATGACAATCTTGAATTCGGCGGGTGTCGTGGCGGGGGTCACCACAACCGCCACTTCTCGCGCAAGGGTTTGAACCGGCCCCAAGCCGCGCCTTCGCGGGCCACGTCCAGGGGATGGGTGGCCTCTTCCAGTTGGCCCAGGCCCAGCGCGTCACCCGTGAGCACGAAGGCCCGGACCACAGGCAGCGGCAAACCTGCACGCTCGGCCAACTCCAGGGCGGTGTATGGCCGGCGCCACAGCAAGGCCGCCAGGTGCGGGTGGCCCGGCGCCATGAGCCCCATGGCCTGGGGCCAGCGCCGCAGGCGCCAGGCGCCGCGCAAGGGCGGATGGGGCGCGCGCGCCTCCACCATGGTCGCGCTCAGGCGCCACAGGAACACGCTCAGCGAATGCGTCTCGGCCCCTTGCAGCGCGTCTTCATCGGCCGCCGTGCACGGGCGCAGCGCACCCAGATCATGCGCGTGCGAGAGCAGCTGCTCGACCGGAACGGTGGCCTGCATGGACTGCGACACCGCATCGAGCCGGAGCAACTGCCCTCCGCCGATCGGCAAAACGCTGTGACCACAGCTCCGAAGCGCCGCTCGCAGACGCTCGAACAGTGAGGACAACCACCGCTGGCGATCCAGGGGGTTCGAAGACCGCCGCCGGGGCAAGGCCTGTTGCAAGGCCGTGATGACGCTGATCATGCGCAAGGGAGAACTGATGGTGATCGGGCCGCCCCACCCGAGCGGCACGGTGGCGGCGTCGGTGACCACGACGGTGGTGCGGCCCGGGCAGGTGCTCAATGCCGCCGGCGAGGCAAAGACCACATGGCAACCGGCGACGTCCTCGCTGTACCGAAGCCCCATGCCCAACGCCCCGTCCAGCAAGCGCACCAGCGCCCGCAGGATGGTGGTGTCCTGGGCTGGCAGGGCCAGCGATCCGATCGTCACGCCCTCGGGGACTGGGTGGCCCCGCCAAGTGGCGGGGCTCGGTGGCACCACGGCGGGCACATCCAATGGTGGCGACTGGCTGATCATGCGTCCTCCCTGCATCAAGAGGCGCGAACTATGTGCGTCCTCCTACCGGTACTGGTGTGACCGGGCCATAGAGAACAGCAGATGGTGAGAACTTAGGGCGTCAGGGTGGTCGGGCGCCCGCGCCTCTCGGGCGTGAAGGGACTCAGTAGTCGCCGCCGCCCACGAGCGATTCGAAACGGGTCAACATATTCAAGAACGCCAGCTTGACCGTTCCCGTGGGGCCGTTTCGCTGCTTGCCGATGATGATCTCCGCCACACCCGGCTCTTTGCAGGCATCCTTGGTGTAGTACTCGTCGCGGTAGATGAACATGATGATGTCCGCGTCCTGCTCGATGGCGCCCGATTCACGCAGGTCGCTCATCATGGGACGCTTGTCGGTGCGCTGTTCGACCGAACGATTTAGCTGCGACAGCGCGATCACCGGGCATTGCAGCTCCTTGGCCAGCATCTTCAGGCCACGCGAGATCTCGCCGAGTTCGGTGGCGCGGTTGTCGCCGCCGTCGCTGCTGGAGCCGCTCATGAGCTGCAGGTAGTCGACCACGATCAGACCGAGCTTGCCGCAGGTGCGCGCCAGGCGACGCGCGTTGGCGCGCAGCTCGCTGGGCGTGAGACCGGGCGTCTCGTCGATGTGCAGCGACACGTTGCGCAGCTTCTCGATGGCCTCCGTCAGGCGCGGCCATTCGTCGTCGGTGAGCTTGCCGGTGCGCAGGTGGCCCTGGTTGATGCGGCCGATGGAGCCCACGATACGCACCGCGAGCTGGGCCGCGCCCATTTCCATGGAGAACACGGCGACGGGCAGGCCCTCGTTCAGCGCCACATGCTCGGCGATGTTGATGGCGAAAGCGGTCTTGCCCATCGAAGGACGCGCCGCCAGCACGATCAGATCGCCCCCCTGCAGGCCCGCGGTCATGCGGTCGAGGTCGATGAAGCCGGTGGGCACGCCGGTCACGTCCTGCGGGTTGTCGGCCATCTCCTGCACGCGATCGAGCAGCTCAACCACCAGCCGGTCCATCGACTGGAAGCCCTCCTTCATGCGCGAGCCTTCCTCGCCGATCTTGAAGATCTTCTGTTCGGCTTCGTCGAGGATCTTGGCGACCGGCTTGCCCTGCGGGTTGAAGGCGGAGGTGGCGATTTCGTCGCTGGCGGCCACGAGCTTTCGCAGCACGGCGCGCTCGCGCACGATCTCGGCGTAGCGGCGGATGTTGGCCGCACTGGGCACGTACTGCGCGAGCGAGTTGAGGTAGGCCAGCCCGCCCGCCTCGTCGGCCTTGCCCAGGTTCTGCAGGTGCTCGAACACCGTCACCACGTCGGCCGGCTTGGACGCATTGACCAGCGCAGCGATGGCCGAGTACGTCAGGCGGTGTTCGTAACGGTAGAAGTCGGAGTCGTTGAGCAGGTCCGCGACGCGGTCCCAGGCGCCGTTGTCCAGCAACAGGCCGCCAAGCACGCTGGACTCGGCTTCGATGGAGTGCGGCGGAACGCGGAGCTGCGCGACCTGGCGGTCACCGGTCTCGTCGAGGCCGCTGCCAAGGTCAGGAAATGGGCTGGAGAAGGCGGTGGACATGCGGCGTCAGGGCAAAGGGGAATGGTACGCCCCCGGGTAGTCCTCGTCAGGGGACAACCCTGTGGAGAACCGGTGGGAATGCGGTGCATGCCCGGTGAAAAGAAAAAGCCGCTGCCCGAGGACAGCGGCTTTCTGGCGGACTGGGGGTCCGCGGCGATCAGGCGGTTTCGCCGAGCACCGAGACGGCCACGTCGACCGTGACGTCGGTGTGCAGGTTGATCTGCACGGTGTAGTCGCCCACGGCCTTGAGCGGGCCATTGGGCATGCGCACCTGCGACTTGACCACGTCCTTGAAGCCTTGCTTGTGCAGCTCGTCGGCCACGTCGTGGTTGGTGACGGAGCCGAACAGACGGCCATCCACACCAGCCTTCTGCGTGAGCTTGAGGGTGGTGGCGGCCAGCTTCTCACCCACGGCCTGAGCGGCGGCCAGCTTGGCGGCGGCGGCCTTTTCCAGTTCGGCGCGGCGGGCCTCGAAGGCCGCCAGGGCGTCCTTGGTGGCGCGGCGGGCCTGGCCGGTCGGGATCAGGAAGTTGCGGGCGTAGCCGTCCTTGACCTTGACGACATCGCCGAGGGCGCCGAGGTTGTGGACTTTTTCGAGAAGAATCACTTGCATGTCGGGCTCCTCAATCAGACGCGGTGCTGATCGCTGTAGGGCAGCATGGCCAGGAAGCGCGCGCGCTTGATGGCGGTGGTGACCTGGCGCTGGTAGATCGCGCGGGTGCCGGTCAGGCGCGCCGGGATGATCTTGCCGTTTTCAGAAATGAAGTCGCGCAGGACGTCGATGTCTTTGTAGTCCACCTCTTCGACCTTGGCGACGGTGAAGCGGCAGAAGCGCTTGCGCTTGAAAAGCAGCGACTGGGTGTTGCGCTTGGGGCGCTTGTCTTTGTTGAAACGCTTGGGTGCAGCCATGATGGGCCTCTCCTATGTCTTGCTGAATGCCTGGATGTGGAAGACCACGCCTTTGCCGTTGCGCGCGTTCGCGAGGAACCCGTCGAAGTCCGCCAGTTCGTTGAGCGCCTGCTTCTGCAGGGTCTCGGCCAGGGGCCCGAAGGCCACGGCACGGATCTGGAGGGCGACGGTGCGGGGTGTGTCCAGTTCGGTCTGCTGCGACTCGTGTTCGAGCACGAGATTGAGCACCGGGATGCCTGCCGGTGTGTAGCGCAGGTTCTGCACCTGCACCACCGCGGCCTGCAACTGGAGACGGTTCACCCGATTCCCGCGAACCTCACGCCAGGGGCGTCAGGCGGATTGCTCCTGCGATTGCTGCTGGGCCTTGCGGGCCTCTTCGCGCTCGACCGTCTTCATCATGGACGACGGGCCGGTGTCGGCTTTCTTGCGCTGCACGCTCAGGTGGCGCAGCACCGCGTCGTTGAAGCGGAAGGCGTGCTCCAGCTCGTTCATCACGGCCTGGTCGGCCTCGATGTTGACGCAGAGGTAGTGGGCCTTGGACAGCTTGTTGATCTGGTAAGCCAGCTGGCGGCGGCCCCAGTCTTCAACGCGGTGGATCTTGCCGCCACCGGCGGTGATCATGCCCTTGTAGCGCTCCAGCATGGCCGGAACCTGTTCGCTCTGATCCGGGTGGATCAGCAAGACGATCTCATAGTGACGCATGGACTCTCCTTGTGGATGCCCCCGGCCGATCGGAAAACCCTGGCCTGGGAGATTGACAGCCGCCCCCAGGCGTCAGCAGGGGTGCAGCAAGGCAAGCCCGCGATTATACAAAAGTGAAAAGCCCGGGCCACCTGCCGGTGGTCCGGGCCTGGGACCGCCCGCCTTCGCGGCGGGCGGGGACCTATCGGGCGCCGTTCAGGCGGCCTTCAGGTTGGGGTAGCGCACGTGCTCCACCAGCTCCTGGATCTTCTTGCTCGGCGCCGGGGTCACCAGGCTGACCAGGACGATCACCGCGATGCCCAGCGGCACGCCGAACACGCCGGCCGAGATCGGCTGGATGCCCCACCACAGCTCGATCGGCGAGGTGACGCCGAAGATGCCACGCAGCCAGGGCTGTGTGGTGGCCATGTAGTAGAAGGTGATACCCAGGCCCGCGATCATGCCCAGCGAAGCGGCGATGCCGGTGGCGCGCTTCCAGAAGATGCCGAGCACCAGTGCCGGGAAGAACGCCGAGGCAGCGAACGAGAACGCCGCGGAGACCAGGAACAGGATGTCGGCCGGTTTCTGGGCGGCCACATAGGCGGCGGCCAGGGCCACGACCAGCAGCAGCGTCTTGGAGATCGTGACGCGGCGGGCCGTCGAGGCGTTGGGGTCGATCATCTTGTAGTACAGGTCGTGCGACAGCGCGTTGGCGATGGTCAGCAGCAGGCCGTCGGCCGTGGACAGCGCCGCGGCCAGGCCGCCGGCCGCCACCAGGCCCGAGATCACGTACGGCAGGCCACCGATGGCGGGGGTTGCCAGCACGATGATGTCGCCGCCGATGCTCATCTCGTTGAGCTGCAAGATGCCGTCCTTGTTCACGTCGGTCACCGACAGCAGGGTCGGGTCGACACGGTTCCATGCCGCTATCCACTCCGGCAGGTTGTTGAACGGTGTGCCCACCAGGACGTTGAACACCTCGAACTTGACCAGCACGGCCAGGGCCGGCGCGGTGAAGTACAGCAGGAAGATGAAGAACAACGACCACGTCACCGAGGCCCGCGCCTCCTTCACGCTGGGCACCGTGTAGTAGCGCATCAGGATGTGCGGCAGCGCAGCGGTGCCCACCATCAGGCAGAAGATCAGCGCGAGGAAGTTGCGCCGCGATTCGTCGAAGGTCTTCTTCGCGGCCGCGTCGCCGTTCGGGTCGCCGACGTACTGCGCGGCGTGGCGCGGCATGCCATTGAGCGGCTTGGTCTTCGCGTCCGCAGCGGCTTTGGCGCGCGTCCAGGCGGCCTTGGCGGCGGCCTCGTCCTTCGGCAGGTCCGCGACGGCTTTCTCGGCAACCGCGATCTCGGCGGTAGGCGCATTGGCGGCGCGCAGGTCGGCCAGCTTTTTGTCGGCAGCGGCCTTGTCGGCGGCCAGCGCGGCGGCCGGGTCCTTCAGCTTCTCGGCCAGAGCGTCTGAGCGCTGCTTGAACACGTTGCGGACCTCGATCTCCTTCGGATCGTTGATCAGCCGCGTCTCGGCTTCGGTCACCTTGACCAGTTGCTGCCCATAAATGAGCTGCGGCACGGGCACGTTGGTCTGCTTCACCGACAGCCAGACCACCGGGATCATGTAGGCAATGATCAGGATGATGTACTGGGCGACTTGCGTCCAGGTCACCGCGCGCATGCCACCCAGGAACGAGCACACCAGGATGCCGCCGAGGCCCAGGAAGATCCCGAGCTCGAAGGCCACGCCGGTCAGGCGCGCCGTGATGATGCCCACGCCGTAGATCTGCGCCACCACGTAGGTGAAGGAACAGAGGATGGCCGCAAGGATGCCCAGAAAGCGCGGCAGGTTGCCGCCGTAGCGCTCACCCAGGAAATCGGGAATGGTGAACTGGCCGAACTTGCGCAGGTACGGCGCCAGGAACAGCGCCACCAGACAGTAACCACCGGTCCAGCCCATGATGAAGGCCAGGCCCCCATAGCCCGTGAGGTAGAGCGTGCCCGCCATGCCGATGAAGGACGCGGCCGACATCCAGTCGGCGCCGGTGGCCATGCCGTTGTACACGGCAGGCACGCGGCGCCCGGCCACGTAGTACTCGGCCGCATCGGTGGTGCGGCTCATGATGCCGATGCCGGCGTAGAGCGCGATCGTCGCGATCAGGAAGATGAAGCCGATCCACTCGCGCGACAGCCCGAGCTGCTCGAAGATGGCCAGTGCAACCACGAAGACGAAGAAGCCCCCCGTGTACCACTTGTAGACCTTGTTGAGCTGCTGCTTGAAGGCAGCGTTGGAGCGGGCGCCACCGGCGCCGCCTGTTTCAAACATGCCTGCCATGGTTTACTCCTCGGCCTCGTCGACACCGTGTTCGATGTCGAGCTTGTTCATGTACCAGGCGTAGAAGGCAATGATGGCCACATAGACCACCAGAGCACCCTGCGCGCCCACCCAGAAGCTGAACGGCCAACCGAAGAAGTTGAAGTGCAGATCCCGGGCGAAGTAGCCCACCACGAACGTCACGACGAACCAGATTGCAAGCAATATGGCCGTGATGTTGAGGTTCTTCCGCCAGTACAGGCGGTGCTTCTCTGTCAATTGCATTGCATCGACCTCCATCAACAAACCCTCACGGGCACGTCACGGACACCACCCGTCTCCTCATGGGTGACCTGCACGCCAAGTCCATGTTGTCGGCACCGCCTTGCGGACGGTGCCCCTTTTTGCGGCCGCTCGGCGGCAGCGCGCCTCAGGTCGGTTCTTGAACCAGCCCTGTCTCGCGCTCCAGCTGGGCGGCCACCTTGGGCTCGAACCGTTTGAGGTGGCGAATGATCTTCGCCGCCTCTTCGGGCTCTTGCCGATCGACATGAACCCGCGCGAGCTGATACCAGCCGTACGGGCTCATGGGCTGCAGTTGGGTGTTGCGCTTGAGCGCGACCACGGCGTCGTCGAAGCGCCGCTGGCGGATCAGGCACAAGGCCAGGCCGTACCAGGCCCGGTCCATCTTTTCTTCAAGGGCGATGGCCTGGCGAAACGCCGCCTCGGCGTCTTCCAGCAAGCCCAGTTCTTCGCGCAGGAAGCCCAGGTTGAACCAGCCCGCCGCCTGCTGCGGCCGCACGGCGACCACGCGCTCGAGCGCCGCCACCGCGCCGGCCTTGTCGCCCTGCTCCGCCCTAAGATGGGCGAGCGTCGCCCAGGCGTAGGCGTCGTCGGGATCGATGGCCAGCATGCGCTCCACGCGCTCGAGCGCCGCCGCACGCCGGCCGAGGGCCAGCAGCAGCTTGATCTGCCAGCGCAGGAAGCGCAGTTGCATCGAGGCGTTCATTTGCACAACTCCACACCGATGCGCAGGCAGTGCTGGATGCGCAGCGCCGTCACCACGATCCACGCAAAGGCCAGCACGAGGAAAGCCACCAGCGGCACATGGCGGTCCAGCACGATGCTGCGCGGCGTGATGAAGCGCGCCATCACCACGAAGGGACGGCCGATCTGCGCCAGCAACTGGTAGAAGAAGTTGGTGTCGCGCTTGGCGCCCGCCAGCAGGCCCAGCACCCACTGGCCGAACAGCGACATGAGCGCGATCTCGCAGATCAGTTTGGCAATGGACAGGAACAGCAACATGCGTGAGTGACACCTTGGGTTGGCGCCATTCTTTCGCTGCCCCTTACGGTTTACTTACGATTCCTCACACCAAGCGCCCCACAGCGGGTGATCCCTGTGAGGGTTATCCCTAGATCGCAAACCAAAAAAGGGCTCCGAAGAGCCCTTTGCCTGGCCGGGAGGACCCGGTCACGCGAATTCAGTCGGCGGCGAAGATGTCCTTCTTGTGGTTGTCGGGCACGAACACCGCGCCGATGAGCACCGTGGCCAGGGCGATGACGATGGGGTACCACAGGCCGTAGTACGGATCGCCGGTGTGGGCAATCATGGCGAAGGCCGTCGCCGGCATCAGGCCACCGAACCAGCCGTTGCCGATGTGGTACGGCAGGGACATGCCGGTGTAGCGGATGCGGGTGGGAAACAGCTCGACCAGGGCCGCGGCGATCGGGCCGTACACCATGGTCACCAGGACCACCAGGTAGGTGAGGATGATCACCAGCGGGAAGGCCTGTGCGTTGAACACGCCGAAGAAGCCGTCCACCTTCACGATGCCGGGCGCGGGCTTGTCGGCGGCGGGGTAGCCGGCCGCGGCCAGCGCCGCGTTCACGCTCTTCGTGAACGCGGCGGGCACGGCCTTGGCGTCGTCGCCGCTGAGCTTGGCGGCCTCATAGGCAGGTATCTCCGTGCTGCCGATCTGCACCTTCGCGGGCACCACGCCGGACTGGTACTGCACCGAGTAGCTCACCGAGTTGCGCGCCAGCAGCGCCTTGGTCACGTCGCAGGAACTGGTGAACTTGGCGGTGCCGGTGGGGTTGAACTGGAACGAGCAATCGGACCGGTCGGCGATGATCGTCACGGTGGTGTTCTGCTGGGCCGCGTGCAGCGCCGGGTTGGCCAGCCGGGTGATGGCGTTGAAGACCGGGAAGTAGGTCAGCGCGGCCAGCAGGCAGCCCGCCAGGATGATCTTCTTGCGGCCTATCGTGTCGGAGAGCGAGCCGAACACCACGAAGCCGCCGGTGCCCAGGATCAGCGCCCAGGCAATCAGCATGTTGGCGGTGAACATGTCCACGCGCAGGATGGTCTGGATGAAGAACAGCGCATAGAACTGGCCCGTGTACCAGACCACCGCCTGGCCGGCCACCAGACCCAGCAGCGCCAGCAAGGCGTACTTGCCGTTCTTCCAGTTGCCGAAGGCCTCGGAAATCGGCGCCTTCGATTGGGCGCCTTCGGCTTTCATCTTCTTGAAGGCGGGAGACTCTTCCATCTGCAGGCGAATCCACAGCGAGACCCCGAGCAGGAAGATCGACAGCAGGAAGGGAATGCGCCAGCCCCAGGTGGTGAAGGCCTGTTCACCCACCACCGAGCGCACCACCAGGATCACCATGAGCGAGAGCAGCAGGCCCAGCGTCGCGGTGGTCTGGATCCAACTCGTGAAGAAGCCGCGGCGGCCATGCGGCGCGTGCTCGGCCACGTAGACCACGGCCCCGCCGTACTCGCCACCGAGCGCCAGGCCCTGCAGCATGCGCAGCGCGATCAGCAGCACGGGCGCTGCCCAGCCGATGGAGTCGTAGCTGGGCAGCAGGCCGACGACGAAGGTCGAAATGCCCATGATCAGGATCGTGATCAGGAAGGTGTACTTGCGGCCCACCAGGTCACCGAGGCGGCCGAACACCAGCGCTCCGAAGGGCCGCACCAGGAAGCCCGCCGCGAAGGCCAGCAAGGCAAACACGTTGCGCGTGGCCTCGGGAAAGGAAGAGAAAAACTGCGCGCCGATGATCGCGGCGAGCGAACCGTAGAGATAGAAGTCGTACCACTCGAAGATGGTGCCGGCCGATGAGGCCAGGATGACCCGCTTCTCTTCGCGGGTCATGGGACGTTTTCGGGGGTCCGGCGCACGGCTTGCGCCGGCCGCCATGGCTGCGGTGTTCCTGTTCACATGCGTCTCCTCATTCAATGGGCTGGAAGGCCCGATGGCTTCCAGAGCCGATTTGTAGAGACGCGCGCTTACCAGCCCCTGACCCGGAACTGACTTCAAACTGACCCAGAACTGAAGGAGGAATTAAAGCGGCACCGATTGCGGTGCGCGACCGGCCCAGGCCGATGCGACTACGCCCCCGCCACGCGGCGGCGCGTCAGCAAACTCAGGACCAGGATGACCGCAAAACCCAGCGGCACACCGAACACCGCCGCGGACACCGGCTGGATGTCGAACCAGAGCGACTGGCCGGCCGGCAGCCGCAGCACGGCGCGCACCGCCGGGGCGTTGACCACCATGTAGCCCACCGTCACGCTCAGGCCCGCGAGCATGCCGGCCACCGCGGCAGCGCCTGTGGTGCGCGACCAGAAGATGCCCATGATCATGGCCGGCACCAAGGCAGAGGCCGCGAGCGAGAACGATGAGGCCACCAGCGGCAGGATCTCCGCCGGCCTGAGCGATGCCACGAAAGCCGCGACCGTGGCCACGCTCAACAGCGCGAACTTGGAGAGGATCACGCGCTGCTCGGGCGCCACATGGCGCCCGAACTCCTGCAAGTAGGTGTCGCGCACCAGCGAGTTGCTGATGGTCAGCAAGAGGCCATCGGCGGTGGACAGCGCGGCGGCCAGACCACCCGCGGCCACCAGGCCGGACACCACGTAGGGCATGCCGCCCAGCTCGGGCGTGGCGAGCATGATCAGGTCGGCCCCCAGCCGGATCTCGCCGAACTGCAGGATGCCGTCGCCATTGATGTCGCTCACCGAAAGCAAGGAATCGTCGTAGTGCGACCACTGCGCGATCCACGACGGCAGCGCGTTGAAACTGCTGCCCACGACGTTCTGCATCAGCTCGTACTTCACCAGTGTGGCCAGCGCGGGCGCGCTCAGGTACAGCAGCGCGATGAAGAACAGCGACCAGGCCACCGAGGCCCGCGCGGTGGCCACGGACGGCGTGGTGTAGTAGCGCGTCAGCAGGTGGGGCAGCCCGGCGGTGCCCACCATGAGGCAGAACATGAGCGCCAGGAAGTTCGCGCGGGACGACTGGAAGGCCCGGCGCTCGGCCTCGCTGCCATTCGGATCGCCGACATAGGCCTGCGTGTGGGGCGGCAGCCCGCCCAGGAAGCGGGAACGGTCCTGGCTGTCCTTCATGGCGCGCGTCCATTGCTCGCGCGCGTCGGCCGCGTCCCGGGGCAAGGCCGACAGCGCCCGGCGCGCGGCGACGACGCGCTCGACAGATGCGTTCTGGGCCACCAGCTCGCGCACGCGCTCTTGCGCGAGCATGCGCTGCTCCCGCAGCGATCCCTCCACGTCCTGGAGCCAGCGCTGGTACTGGCGGGCCCGCGCCTGGAACTCGGCCTGCACCGCCCGCTCCTGCGGCGAAGCCTGCAGGTCCTTCTCGAGCGCTGCGATCTTCTCGAGCTGCTTGCCGTAGGCCAACGGCGCCAGGGGGTTGCCCAATTGCTGGTAGGCCAACCAGGACACGGGGACCAGAAAGGCCAGCAACAGGATCACGTATTGCGCGACCTGGGTCCAGGTGATGGCCCGCATGCCGCCCAGGAAGGAACACAGCACCACCCCACCCAGGCCCAGCATGATGCCGATCTCGAAATGCACCCCGGTCAGGCGCGAAGCCACCAGGCCGATGCCATAAATCTGCGCCACCACGTAGGTGAAGGAACACAGGATCGCCGAGAACGCCGCCAGGCGGCGCGGCCACCGGCCGCCAAAGCGGTGCATGAAGTACTCGGGCACCGTGTAGAGCTTGAGCTGGCGCAGGTGCGGCGCGATGAGCAGGCCCACGAGGCAGAAGCCGCCGGTCCAGCCCAGCACGAAGGCCAGTCCGCCAGCTTGCACGTCGGTGCCGCCGAAGCCTTGCAGGTAGAGGCCGCCGGCCAGGCTGATGAAGGACGCCGCGCTCATCCAGTCGGCGGCCGCGGCCATGCCGTTGTAGACCGGCGGAATGCGCCGGCCCGCCACGTAGTACTCCTCGGGGTCGGCGGTGCGCCCATAGACGCCGATGCCGCCGTACATCATGACGGTGGCGAACAACATGATCGGCCCCAGCCAGCGGCGCGACAGGCCGCTCTGCTCGGCCCAGGCCATCAGCAGCAGGAAAGCAATCAGCGCCACCACATACAGCGCCAGGATGCGGTGCAGGCGGCGCTGGTAGGCGGCGTAGGCTGGGCCGTCAGCCACCGCCGCCCCCGTCGTCCGGCCCGTCCCCGCCGCCCTCGCCGTCGCGGGCCTCCAGGCGGTTCATGGCCCAGGTGTAGACCGCCAGGATGGCGATGAACACCAGCACCGCCCCTTGGGAGGCGATCCAGAAATGCAGGGGCCAGCCCATCACGGAGAAGCTGAGCTCTCGCGCGAAGAAGCAGGTGCCGAAGGACACCAGCACCAGCACCGCCAGCAGCACGGCCTTCAGGGCCAGTGCGCGGCGGTCGTGGCGCGGGTTCGTGGCGGGCGCGGGGGGCATCGCGGGATCATCGCATTGCGCGCGCCCCCCCGCCTTAGGTGTTTGCGCGGGCTGCCCCGCGCGCTCAGCCCCGCGCCAGCAGCTGCCAGGTGTCGATCACCGTGTCGGGGTTGAGCGAGATGGAGCTGATGCCCTCGTCGCGCAGCCACTGCGCGAAGTCGGGGTGGTCGCTGGGGCCCTGGCCGCAGATGCCCACGTACTTGCCCTCGGCCTTGCAGGCGCCGATGGCCAGCTTGAGCAGCGCGCGCACCGCCGGGTCGCGCTCGTCGAAATCGTGCGCCAGCAGTTCCAGGCCGGAATCTCGGTCGAGGCCAAGCGTGAGCTGCGTCAGATCGTTCGAGCCGATGGAGAAGCCGTCGAAGTACTGCAGGAAGTCCTTGGCCAGCACGGCGTTGCTGGGGATCTCGCACATCATGATGAGCTGCAGACCGTTCTCGCCGCGCTTGAGGCCCTTGGCCGCCAGCAGCTCGGTCACGCGCTGGGCCTGCGCCAGCGTGCGCACGAAGGGCACCATCACCTGCACGTTGCTCAGGCCCATGTCCTCGCGCACGCGCTTGAGCGCCTCGCATTCCATGGCAAAGGCCTCGGCGAAGTCGTGGCTGATGTAGCGCGCCGCACCGCGGAAACCCAGCATGGGGTTTTCTTCGTCGGGTTCGTAGCGGGAGCCGCCCACCAGCTTGCGGTACTCGTTGCTCTTGAAGTCCGACAGGCGAACGATCACCGGCTTGGGCCAGAAGGCCGCGGCGATGGTGGCCACGCCCTCGGCGACCTTGTCGACGTAGAACGCGCGCGGCGAGGCATGGCCGCGCGCCACCGACTCCACCGCCTTCTTCAGGTCGGCGTCGACGTTGGGGTAGTCGAGTATGGCCTTGGGGTGCACGCCGATGTTGTTGTTGATGATGAATTCCAGCCGCGCCAGGCCCACGCCGCCGTTGGGGATCTGGGCGAAGTCGAAGGCCAGCTGTGGGTTGCCCACGTTCATCATGATCTTCACGTCGAGATCGGGCATCTCGCCGCGCTTGACCTCGCTGATCTCGGTCTCGAGCAGGCCGTCGTAGATGTTGCCGGTGTCGCCCTCGGCGCAGCTCACGGTGACCAGGGTGCCGTCCTTGAGCCGCTCGGTGGCGTCGCCGCAGCCCACCACGGCCGGGATGCCGAGTTCGCGCGCGATGATGGCCGCGTGGCAGGTGCGCCCGCCGCGGTTGGTGACGATCGCGCTGGCGCGCTTCATCACGGGCTCCCAGTTGGGGTCGGTCATGTCGGTGACCAGCACGTCGCCGGGCTGCACCTTGTCCATCTCGCCGATGCTGTGCACCAGGCGCACCGGGCCGGTGCCCACCTTCTGGCCGATGGCGCGGCCGCTGGCCAGCACCGAGCCCTTGCCCTTGAGCTTGTAGCGCACCTCGGTCTTGCCGGCGCTCTGGCTTTTCACCGTTTCGGGGCGGGCCTGCAGGATGTAGATCTGGCCGTCGGTGCCGTCCTTGCCCCACTCGATGTCCATGGGGCGGCCATAGTGCTGCTCGATCACCAGCGCGTACTGGGCCAGCTGCGCCACGTCGGCGTCGCTCAGGCTGTAGCGGTTGCGCTGCTCCACGGGCACGTCCACGGTCTTCACCAGCTTGCCCTTCAGCGGGCCGTCGGCGGCCTTTTCCTCGGCCGTGCTGAACACCATCTGGATCAGCTTGCTGCCCAGGTTGCGGCGGATGAGCGCGCGCTTGCCGGCCTTGAGCATGGGCTTGTGCACGTAGAACTCGTCGGGGTTCACGGCGCCCTGCACCACCGTCTCACCCAGGCCGTAGCTGCTGGTGATGAAGACGACATCGGAAAAGCCGCTCTCGGTGTCGATGGTGAACATCACGCCGGCCGCGCCCAGGTCGGAGCGCACCATGCGCTGCACGCCGGCCGACAAGGCCACCTCGGCGTGGGCGAAGCCCTTGTGCACGCGGTAGCTGATGGCGCGGTCGTTGTAGAGGCTGGCGAACACCTCCTTCATCTTGTGCAGCACCTCCTCGATGCCGACCACGTTGAGGAAGGTTTCCTGCTGGCCCGCGAAGGACGCGTCGGGCAGGTCTTCGGCGGTGGCCGAGGAGCGCACGGCGAACGAGGCCTTGGCGTTGCCCTCGCTCAGGGTGGCGAAGGCCTCGCGGATGGCCCTTTCCAGGTCGGCCGGAAAGGGCTGGGCCTCGACCCAGGCGCGGATCTCGGCGCCGGCGGCGGCCAGGGCGCGCACGTCCTCGGTGTCGAGCGTGGCCAGGCGCTGGTTGATGCGGTCGGCCAGGCCGCCGTGCTGGAGAAATTCGCGGAAGGCGTGCGCCGTGGTGGCGAAGCCGGTGGGCACCTTCACACCGCTGGGCAGCTGAGAAATCATCTCGCCGAGGCTGGCGTTCTTGCCGCCGACCGACTCGACGTCGCTCATCCGCAGCTTCTCGAAAGGCACGACCAGGGCGGTCGCCTCGAACAGGTTGGACATGGAAAAACTCCTAAGGTTGAAAAACCGGGGTTCCATGCACCAGCGTGTGACCTGTGGTTGTGTTGTGGGTCGGCCACCGGGCAAGGCGGAAATCTTGGGGGGCGCCACGGGCCCGGATAATGGCCCGCCACGCAACAGCAGCGGATTGTAAGGACGCCCCTCCCATGTCCCACCGAACGGTCTTTTTCGTCTCCGACGGCACCGGCATCACCGCCGAAACCTTCGGCAACGCCATCCTCGCCCAGTTCGAGGCCACGGTGCGCCGGGTGCGCCTGCCCTTCCTGGACAGCGTGGACAAAGCCCACCAGGCGGCGCGCCAGATCAACCACACCGCCGAGGTGGAGGGCCGGCGCCCGCTGGTGTTCACCACCGTCGTCAACGCCGAGGTGCTCGACGTCTTCCAGCACCACTGCCGCGGCATGCTGCTCGACATGTTCGGCACCTTCGTGCAGCCGCTGGAGGAAGAGCTGGGGATCAAGAGCAACCACCGCGTGGGGCGCTTTTCCGACGCGTCCAAGAGCAAGGCCTACCACGACCGCATCGAGGCCATCAACTACTCGCTGGCGCACGACGACGGCCAGAGCGACAAGGACCTGGAGAGCGCCGACGTGATCCTGGTCGGCGTGAGCCGCAGCGGCAAGACGCCGACCTCGCTGTACCTCGCCATGCAGTACGGCCTGAAGGCCTCCAACTACCCGCTGATTCCCGAGGATTTCGAGCGCCGCAAGCTGCCACCCGCCCTGGCCACGCACCGCAAGAAGCTGTTCGGGCTCACCATCGCGCCGGATCGCCTGAGCGAAATCCGCAACGAGCGCCGCCCCAACTCGCGCTACGCCGACCTGGAGAACTGCCGCATGGAGGTGGCCGAGGCGGAGGCCATGATGCGCCGCGAGGGCATCCGCTGGCTCTCCACCACCACCAAGTCCATCGAGGAAATCGCGACCACCATCCTGCAAGAGGTGCGGCCCGAACGCCTCGAGTACTGAGCTCAGGCCGCCGTGGCTTCCGCCACCGGCTGGCGGATCAGGTAATCGAAGGCGCTCAGGGCCGCGGTCGATCCCGCGCCGGCGGCGATCACGATCTGCTTGTACGGCACCGTGGTGCAGTCGCCGGCCGCGAACACGCCGTCCACGTTGGTGTGGCCCTTGGCGTCGATCACGATTTCGCCGAAGCGGCTGAGCTCCACCGTGCCCTTGAGCCATTCGGTGTTGGGCACCAGGCCGATCTGGACGAACACGCCTTCCAGTTCGACGTGGCGCTGCTCGCCGCTGGCGCGGTCCTTGTAGCTCAGGCCGTTCACCGTGCCGTTGGCGCCGGTGATCTCGGTGGTCTGCGCATTCGTGTGGATCGCCACGTTGGGCAGGCTCTTGAGCCTGGTGACCAGTACCGCATCGGCCTTGAGCGCGTCGGCGAATTCGATCAGCGTCACGTGCTCGACGATGCCGGCCAGGTCGATCGCGGCCTCCACGCCCGAGTTGCCACCGCCGATCACCGCCACGCGCTTGCCCTTGAACAGGGGGCCGTCGCAGTGCGGGCAGTAGGCCACGCCCTTGTTGCGGTACTCGGCCTCGCCGGGCACGTTCACGTTGCGCCAGCGCGCGCCGGTCGACAGGATCACGCTGCGCGCTTTCAGGGTGGCGCCATTGGCCATGACCACCTGCACGGGGCCGCCCGGCTCGCTGGCGGGCACCAGTTTCTCGGCGCGCTGCAGGTTCATGATGTCCACGCCGTAGTGACGCACCTGGGCTTCCAGCGCGGCGGCGAACTTCGGGCCGTCGGTTTCCAGCACACTGATGTAGTTCTCGATCGCCAGCGTGTCGTTCACCTGACCGCCGAAGCGCTCGGCCGCCACGCCCACGCGGATGCCCTTGCGCGCCGCATAGACGGCCGCGGCGGCGCCGGCCGGGCCACCACCAACGATCAGCACGTCGAACGGGTCCTTGGCGTCCAGCTTGGCCGCTTCGCGGGCGTCGGCGTTCACGTCGAGCTTGGCGACGATCTCCTCCAGCGACATGCGGCCGCCGCCGAACTCTTCGCCATTGAGGAAGACCATGGGCACCGCCATCACCTGGCGCTGCTCGACCTCGGCCTGGAACAGCCCGCCATCGATCACCGTGACCTGCACCGCCGGGTTGCGGATGGCCATCAGCGACAGCGCCTGAACCACGTCCGGGCAGTTGTGGCAGCTCAGGCTCATGTAGACCTCGAAGCGCAGGTCGCCCTGCAGCGTGGCGATGGCGTCCAGCGTTTCCTGCTCGGCCTTGGGCGGGTGACCGCCGGTCCACAGCAGGGCCAGCACCAGCGAAGTGAACTCGTGGCCCAGGGGAATGGCGGCGAAGCGCACGCCCGTGGTCTCGCCTTCGCGGGCGATCACGAACGAGGGCTTGCGCGCGTCCGTGCCGCTGTCGTCGTAGCTCACCTGGTCCGACAGGCCGGCGATGGTCTGCAGCAGTTCGCGCAACTCCTGCGACGGGGCGGAACCGTCGAGCGAGGCGATGAGGCGGATGGGCCGCTGCAGCTTGCCCAGGTAGGCCTGCAACTGGGCCTTGAGGGTGTCGTCGAGCATGGGGGACTCCTTTCGATTCAGCGTTTTGCGAGGAACCCTGGGCGCATGGCACCCAAGGTTCAACGCAAAACCCTCAACGGGTTTTCAGCGGATCGCGGCGATCAGATCTTGCCGACGAGGTCCAGCGAGGGCGTCAGGGTCTTGGCGCCGTCGTTCCACTTGGCGGGGCACACCTGGCCCGGGTTCTTGGCCACGAACTGGGCGGCCTTGAGCTTGCGCAGGGTTTCCTTCATGTCGCGGGCGATCGCGTTGTCGTGGATCTCGGCGGTCTTGATCACGCCCTCGGGGTTGATGATGAAGGTGCCACGCAGCGCCAGGCCCTCTTCCTCGATGTGCACGCCGAAGGCACGGGTCAGCTGGTGGGTGGGGTCGCCCACCAGGGGGAACTTGGCCTTGCCCACGGCGGGCGAGGTCTCGTGCCACACCTTGTGCGAGAAGTGGGTGTCGGTGGTGACGATGTAGACCTCGGCGCCCAGCTTCTGGAACTCGGCGTAGTTGTCGGCCGCGTCTTCCACTTCGGTCGGGCAGTTGAAGGTGAAGGCCGCCGGCATGAACACCAGCACCGACCACTCGCCACGCAGGCTCGCGTCGCTCACAGGCACGAACTTGCCGTTGTGGAAGGCCGTGGTGGAGAAGGGTTGAACGGTGGTGTTGATCAGGGACATGGGAACTCCTGGTTGCGGTTGAAGGAAATGGGGAAAACGGTGACGGCGCCAAACGCAGTTCAACGCGACGGGGACAATCATAGTCGATGACTATGGAATGATCGGATTAATAGTCTTTATCCCCCTCATAGGGAATTTTGTGCTTGGCACCAGCCGGCGGCCGGTTGTTCCCGGGGCAAACCGCGCACCCAGCACCCGCTGATGCACCCACACAACGACGTGTGAAGAAATTTTGCATGTATTGTTAATGAGAACCGTTTTCATTAGCAATAATAGGCCACAGCCAGCCACCGACCCAGCGCCTCCCCCATCCGTGCCCCGGCACCTGAGCGCCGTGACGAGGAAGCCAGCCAGCCGACTCACCACAACAGCCTCAAGGACCGACCATGGCTCGCTACCGCCGCCGCACCGCCCGCCCATCCACCCAACTCCTGGCCCTGCTGGCCGCCGCCCTGCCCGCCGCGGGCATGGCGCAGACCGCGCCCGCTACCACCCTGCCGACCGTCACGGTGAAAGAAGCGCCCGAGGTGCCGTACAGGGCCGAGAAGTCGGCCAACGAGAAGTTCACCGCGCCCCTGCTCGACACGCCCAAGACGGTGCAGATCATCAAGAAGGAAGTGATCGAGGAGCAAGGCGCCGTCACGCTGATGGAAGCCCTGCGCAACACCCCCGGCATCACCATGCAGATGGGCGAGAACGGCAACACCTCGGCCGGCGACACCTTTCAGCTGCGCGGCTTCTCGCTGCAACAGTCCACCTTCGTCGATGGCATCCGCGACCTGGGCGCGGTCACGCGCGACACCTTCAATCTCGAACAGGTCGAGGTGGTGAAAGGCGCCGCCGGCGCCGAGACCGGGCGCGGCGCCAGCGCCGGCTTCATCAACCTGATTTCCAAGCAGGCCCATCTGGGCGACGAGAGCAGCGTTTCCGGCACCGTGGGCACGGGCGACCGCCGCCGCGCCACGGTCGACCTGAACCGACAGCTCAGCGACACCTCGGCCTTGCGCCTCAATGCCATGGTGCAGGACAGCGGCGTCGACGGCCGCGACTTCGTGGAGAACAAGGGCTATGGCGTGGGTCTGTCGTATGTGACCGGCCTGGGCACGCCCACCCGGGTGCATCTGTTCAGCCAGCACCTGCGCCAGGACAACGTGCCCGACGGCGGCATTCCCGCCATCGGCTACGAAGGCTACACCTCCGTCATCGGCCCCAAGGTGCGCCGCGAGAACTTCTACGGCAGCGTGAACGACCGCGAGAAGGTCGACGCCGACATGTTCACCGTGAAGGTCGAGCACGACCTCGGCGAGGCCACGACGGTCCGCAACGTCACGCGCTACGGCAAAACCCACATGGACCGCACGCTCACCGGCATGAACACCGGTGGCGCGGGCATCGGCAACACGGGCGGACCGCTCTCCGCCTGGACCGTGAACCTGTCGCGCCAGCGCGTCGATCAGGAAAACAGCATCCTGGCCAACCAGACCAGCCTGAACACCCGGTTCGACGCGGGGGGCATGCAGCACTCGCTGGCCGCCGGCGTGGAGTTGCTGCACGAGAAGCAGACGAACTTCAGCCACGGCACCGCAACCGGTACCGCGCCGGCCAATCTGTACAACCCGGACCCGTACCGGGCCATGGTCAACTTCGGCCCGCGCACGGGTGACGAGTCGGGCACCACCACCAACACCATCAGCGTCTACGCCTTCGACGACGCCAAAATCAACGAGCGCTGGTCCATCAACGGCGGCGCGCGCGTGGACGTCTACAAGCTGAGCTCGAGCGCCGCCGTCGGGGCCACCCCGCTCGAGGACTCGCGCAGCCTGGTGAGCTGGAGCATCGGCGGCGTCTACAAGCCGGCGGAAAACGGCAGCGTGTACGCGTCCTATGCGACCTCCTCCACCCCGCCCGGCGCCTTCACGCAGTTGAGCACCAGCGCCACCAGCATCAACAACCCCGCGTTCGACCCGCAGAAGACCAACACGGTCGAGCTGGGCACCAAGTGGGATTTGCTCAACAAGCGCCTCAACGTCGCGGCCGCGGTCTTCCGCACGGTCAACGACAACCAGACCACGGTCGACCAGGTCACCTTGGCCACCGTTCAGGAAGGCAAGACACAGGTACAGGGCATCGAGCTGTCGGCCACGGGCCAGATCACCCCGTTCTGGCAGATCACCGCCGGACTGGCCAAGACCAGCACCAAGCAGATCGACGTGCGCAACGCCACCGGCGTGGCCACCGACCGCGTGCGCTGGTCGCCGGACCTGAGCGCCACGCTGTGGACCTCGTACCAGTGGGACAAGCTGACCATGGGCCTGGGTGCGCGCTACGTGTCGGAAGCCAAGCGCTTCGTCAACACCAGCGGCGCCCAGGGCAACATGCCCAACGTGCCCTCCTACTGGGTGGCCGACGCCATGGCCAAGTACCAGGTGAATTCCAAGCTCAGCCTTCAGTTGAACATCTACAACCTGTTCGACGAGGAGTACCTGATGACCCTGAACAACGGCGGCGGCCGACTCGCCCTGGGCGCGCCCCGCTCGGCCACGTTCACCGCCAACTACAAGTTCTGATCGAACCCGCCGAACCCCAGAAAAGCGCCAGGCTTCGGCCTGGCGCTTTTCCTTTTCGCCCTGGCCGCGGGCGCAGTCAGTAGATCTGCGGCACGTAGATTTCGCCCGGCACCTGGTGGCGGCGATAGCCCTCGTGGCGGATGCGCTCGGGCAGCGTGATGCCGGGCCGCTCGACCTCGTGGTACGGGATCAGCGAGAGCAGGTGGTGGATGCAGTTCAGCCGCGCCGTCTTCTTGTCGTCGGCCGGCACCACCCACCAGGGCGATTCGGGGATGTTCGTGCGCGCCAGCATCTCCTCCTTGGCCTTGGTGTAGAGCTCCCAGCGGCGGCGGCTCTCCAGGTCCATGGGGCTGAGCTTCCACTGCTTGAGCGGGTCGTGGATGCGGCCGAGGAAGCGCGCCTCCTGCTCCTCATCGGAGATGGAGAACCAGTACTTCACCAACTGGATACCCGAATGCACCAGCATCTTCTCGAACTCGGGCACGGTGCGGAAGAAGGATTCCAGCTGCTCGTCGTCGCAGAAGCCCATGACCCGCTCGACGCCCGCGCGGTTGTACCAGCTGCGATCGAACAGAACGATCTCGCCGCCCGCGGGCAGGTGCGTCACGTAGCGCTGGAAGTACCACTGCGTGCGCTCACGGTCGTTGGGGGCCGGCAGCGCCACCACGCGGCACACGCGCGGGTTCAGGCGCTGCGTGATGCGCTTGATCACCCCGCCCTTGCCGGCCGCGTCGCGGCCCTCGAACACCACCACCAGCTTGTGGCCGGTGCTCACCACCCAGTCCTGCAGCTTCACCAGTTCCGCCTGCAGGCGGAACAGCTCGCGAAAGTAGACCCGGCGCGCCTCCTTGCGCTGAGCGGCGGCCTCCGGGTCCGCGCCTTCGTCCAGGCCGCGGTCCTCGATCTCCATCTCGAGTTCTTCGTCGTAGCCGTCCATGAGGTCGTCACTCAAGCGGCGCATCAGGTCGTCGTTGCCGTTCAGAAGCATGGGGCGGTCCTTTCCCTACTGAACCACCCAGTATTGCCTCGATGCGTGACATTCACATGACAGTCACACGAAGCCCGCGCACCGGGCTGCGTTATGCCCGCCAGCGCCACAGCACGGCCAGGGCTGCGCTCGCCACGCCGATGGCGGCGACGGCCGGCCACCCGCCATGCGCGAAGGCCAGTGCGCCAACCACCGAGCCGCTGGCCATGCCCACGAACATCGCCGTGATAAGCATGGCGTTGAGCCGGCTGCGCGCGGCCGCGTCGAGACCGTAGACCGTGCTCTGGTGCGCGATGAGCGCGGCCTGGAAGCCGAAGTCGAGGCCGATGGCGCTGAGCACCAGCAGCAGCAACTGCGCCGACGCCGGCAGCACCTCCATGCCCAGCATCAGCGCATAGGTCAGCGCTGCTACACCGGCACCCAGCAAGGCCACGCGGCGCGGGCCGTGCCGGTCGGCCAGGCGGCCGGCGAGTGGCGCGGCCAGCGCCCCCGCCGCGCCGGCGAGCCCGAAGGCCCCGGCCGCGCCGCTGCCGAGGCCGAAGCGCGCGTGCAGCATCACGGCCAGCGTGGACCAGAAGGCGCTGAAGCCCAAGCCCAGCAAGGCCTGCGCAAACGCGGCGCGGCGCAGCGGCGGGTGCCGGCGCCACAGGCCGGCGAGGGAGGCCAGCAGCTCGCCATAGCCCAGCCGCGTGGCCGGCTGAAAGGCGGGCACGCGCCAAAACACCACCAGCGCCAGCAGCACCACGCTGACGGCGGCCAGACCGAACATCGCGCGCCAACCCAGCGCCTGCGTGACCAGGCCGCTGACCACGCGCGACAGCAGGATGCCCAGCAACAGCCCCGTCATCACCGCGCCCACGGCCCGGCCACGGCTGTGTTCCGGCGCGATCGAGACGGCGGCGGGCACGAAGTCCTGCGCGAGCGAGGCGGTGACGCCCACGAACAGGCTCGCGGCCAGCAACACGGCGACACCCGGTGCGAATGCGCTGGCCAGCAGCGCCAGCGCGAGCAGGCCCGCCTTCACCAGCATCACGCGGCGCCGGTCAAAGCGGTCGCCCAGCGGCGCCAACAGCAAGATGCCGGCGGCGTAGCCGAGCTGCGTGAGCATGGGCACTGCCCCGATGGCGCCCTCGCCGGCCTGCAGGCTTCGCGCCAGCTCGGGCAGCATGGGCTGGCTGTAGTAGATCGAGGCGACGCTGAAGCCGGCGCCGGCCGCGAGCAGCGCGGGCAGGCCGGCCGGTGTGGCACGGCCATCCCTCTGGTCATGCGTTGTAAGAATGGAAGACAAGAGAACTCCTGAGCAAAAAAACGGAATAGCTCGAATTCTTCTCGCATATTCGCGCCCGGGATAGACTGTCCGGCGAACTAACTTCATACGTTCAACGCATGAAAGAAGCCCCTCTCGCCCTCGACCGCATCGAACTGCTGCAGACCTTCGTGCGCATCGTCGAGAGCGGCAGCCTCTCGGCGGCGGCCCAGCGCCTGGACACCACGCAGCCCACCGTGAGCCGCCGCCTGCAGGCACTGGAGCGCCACTTCGGCGTGCGGCTGCTGCGCCGCTCCACCCATGCGGCCACGCTCACGCCCGACGGCGAGCGCTGCCTGGCCATGGCGCGCTCGCTGATCGACGAATGGGACGCCATGCAGGAGGAGCTGCGCGGCTCGCGGCGCGCGGCCAGCGGCACGCTCAAGGTGCTGGTGCCGCACGCGCTGGGGCAGGAACAGCTGGTGGCGCCGCTGGCGCAATACCTGCGCGCCCACCCCGAGGTGCGCGTGGAGTGGCTGCTCGCCGACCGCGAGGCGGATTTCGTCGCCGAGGGCATCGACTGCGCGATCCAGGTCGGCAAGGTGCGCGACCCCAACCTGGTGGCCGTGCCGCTGTTCGAGCTGCCGCGCATCGTGATCGGCGCGCCCGCGCTGCTGGACCGGCACAAGGCGCCGCGCGCGCCCGAGCAACTGCGCGAGCTGCCCTGGCTGGCGCTGCAGACCTACTACCGCGACCGCGTGGTGCTCAACCCCGTGGGCGGTGGCGCCGCGTTGCGCTTCGACATCCGCCCGCGTCTGCGCACCGACAGCCTGTACGCGCTGCGCAGCGCGGTGCTGGCGGGACTGGGCGTGGCCGTGGTCTCGGCCTGGCTGGTGGCCGAGGACCTGCGCGAGGGCCGGCTGGTGCACTTGGTGCCGGGCTGGCGCGCCGAGCCACTGCCAGTGCAGCTCGTGTATCCGCCGGCGCGCTTCCAGACCGCGCGGCTGCGGCGCTTCCTGGAGATCGTGAAGGCCCACGGCCAGTCGCTCGCCCACTGAGAAAAACCCGCGCCCGGGCTGGGCGCGAATTTGCGCGACACTCGGGTATCCCCCGCCCCCGCCCGAGACGCCACACACCCCCGCCGCATGCACGCCAATCTCGCGCTGATCAACACGATTGCGGCCGGCCTCGGGCTGGCGCTGATCCTGGGGTTCATCTGCGCACGACTGAAGCTGCCGGCCCTGGTGGGCTACCTGCTGGCGGGCGTGATCATTGGCCCCTACACACCCGGTTTCGTGGCCGACGCCGCGATCGCCTCGCAGCTCGCCGAGATCGGCGTGATGCTGCTGATGTTCGGCGTGGGCCTGCACTTCTCGCTCGACGACCTGCTCTCGGTGCGCAAGATCGCCCTGCCCGGCGCCGTGGTGCAGATGGTGGTGGCCACGCTGATGGGCATGGCCATGGCGAGCTGGTGGGGCTGGGCCATCGGCCCCGCGCTGGTGCTGGGCATCTCGCTGTCGGTGGCCAGCACAGTGGTGCTGCTGCGTGCGCTGGAAAGCCTGGGCATTCTGGGCTCCATCACCGGGCGCATCGCGGTCGGCTGGCTGGTGGTGGAAGACCTGGCCATGGTGCTGGTGCTGGTGCTGCTGCCGCCGCTGGCCGGCTTCTTGGGCGGCACCGCGCCCGACAATGGCGGTGCCGAGTCCGTGGGCACCGCCCTGGGCCTGACGCTGCTGCGCGTGGGCGGCTTTGTCGCGCTCATGCTGCTGGTGGGGCGCAAGCTCTTCCCCTGGCTGCTGTGGCAGGTCACGCGCACCGGCTCGCGCGAGCTGTTCACCCTGTGCGTGGTGGCCGCGGCCGTGGGCATCGCCTTCGCCTCGGCCGAGCTGTTCGGCGTGTCCTTCGCGCTGGGCGCCTTTTTCGCCGGCATGGTGTTGCGCGAGTCCGAGTTCAGCCACCGCGCGGCCGAAGAATCTCTGCCGCTGCGCGACGCCTTCGCGGTGCTGTTCTTCGTCTCGGTGGGCATGCTGTTCGACCCCTATGTGCTCATCGAGGAGCCGGTCCACGTGCTGGGCGTGGTGGCCATCATCGTGGTGGGCAAGTCGCTGGCGGCGGTGGCCTTGGTGCTGCTGATGCGCTACCCCTTGCACACCGCGCTCACCATCTCGGCCAGCCTGGCGCAGATCGGCGAGTTCTCCTTCATTCTGGTGGGCCTGGGCGCGCAGCTGGGTCTCATGCCCGACGAAGGCCACAGCCTGGTGCTGGCGGGCGCGCTGATCTCCATCGCCCTCAACCCCCTGCTGTTCAAGGCCATCGAGCCGCTGCGCCAGCTGCTGCGCGAGCACTCCTTGCTGGTCCGCCGCCTGGAGGCGCGCGACGACCCGCTGGCCGAGCTGCCGCGCAGCACCGAGGCCAAGTACCTGTCGCGCCAGGTGGTGCTGGTGGGCTACGGCCGCGTGGGCCGGCGCATCGCGCAGGCGCTCAAGGCGGCGGGCCAGCCCTTCGTGGTGGCCGACCAGAACCGCGAGCTGGTGGAGGCCCTGCGCGCCAAGGGGATGGCCGCCGTGGTGGGCAATGCGGGCGACCCCGAGGTGCTGATCCAGGCCCACATCGCGCAGGCGCGCATGCTGGTCATCGCCACCCAGGACACGCTGTCGCTGCACCAGATGATCGACACCGCGCGCACGCTCAACCCCGAGATACAGATCGTGGTGCGCTCGCACAACGAGGACGAGGCCGAGCGCATGAAGGCCGCGGGCGTGGGCACGGTGTTCCTGGGCGAGGCCGAACTGGCGCACGCCATGGCGCGCCACGTGCTGGCGCCGCCGCCGCTGGAAAAGGCGCATTGACGGGCCTGCCGCGGTCCCGCGGGGCGGTTTCGTAAAATCGCCGTTCTTATGCGCCGCTGGCTCATTGCGCTGTTCGCCTGCCATTTCCTGCTCGGGGTGGTGGGCTTCGGCATCCCCGACCACATCGTCGACGTGCCGCGCGCGGCCGACGCGCTGATCGACGCCAGCGCCAACCACCCGCTCGCCAAGAGCCAGAAAGGCCTGGCCGACCTGGAACACGCGCTGGGCGACGAACTCCCCGACCTGCCCGACACCCTGCAGCGGCGCGCCGCGCCACCGCTGTCCCACGTGATGACGCCAGCCCAGGCGCCCGCCGACCGGGGTCCGCCACCGGCTCCCCTGCTGGACGGTCCGTTCCGCCCGCCCCGGCGCGCCTGAGCCACGCCCCCTTCTTGCTCCGTCCGCCCCGATGTGGCGCCACCCGCGCGCCACGGCGGACGGCCCAGCACTTGCTTGACACACCCCCATGGAAATTGCCTTACTGATCGCGCTCATCCTCCTCAATGGCGTCTTCGCCATGTCGGAGCTGGCGCTCGTCACCGCGCGCAAGGCGCGACTGCAGAAACTCATCGACGAAGGCGACGGCGCGGCCGCCGCGGCCGTCAAGCTCGGGGAAGACCCGAACCGCTTCCTCTCCACCATCCAGATCGGCATCACCTCCATCGGTGTGCTCAACGGCATCGTCGGCGAGGCCGCCCTGGCCGGGCCGCTGGCGGTCTGGCTGCAAGGCCTGGGCGCGCCCGAACAGGCCAGCCAGTTCGGCGCCACCGCGCTGGTGGTGGTGGTCATCACCTACTTCTCCATCGTGGTGGGCGAGCTGGTGCCCAAGCGCCTGGGCCAGACCTACCCCGAGTCGCTGGCGCGCCTGGTGGCGCGACCCATCGACTGGCTGTCCAAGGCCACCAAGCCGTTCGTGATCCTGCTGTCGGTGTCCACACGCGCGCTGCTGCGCCTGCTGGGCGTCAAAGAGGGCAACGCCAACGCCGTCACCGAGGAAGAGATCCACGCCATGCTGGCCGAAGGCACGAGTGCGGGCGTGATCGAGTCGCACGAGCACGCCATGGTGCGCAACGTGTTCCGGCTCGACGACCGCCAGATCGGCTCGCTGATGGTGCCGCGCAGCGACGTGGTGGTGCTCGACCTGGAGGAGCCGTTCGAAGTGAACATGGCGCGCGTGGAAAGCAGCAACCACTCGCGCTTCCCGGTGGTCAAGGGCAACCTGGGCCAGCTGCAGGGCGTGCTGAACGCGCGGCAGTGGCTGGCGCAGGCCATCCGCGGCACGGCGCGTGAACTGTCCGAGCAGCCGCTGCAAACGCCCTTGTACGTGCCCGAGACCATCACGGGCATGGAGCTGCTGGACAACTTCCGCCTCTCCGACGTGCAGATGGCCTTCGTGATCGACGAGTACGGCGAGCTGCAGGGCATCGTCACGCTGCAGGACCTCATCGAGGCGATCACGGGCGAGTTCCAGCCGCGCGACCCGGAAACCGCCTGGGCCATGCAGCGCGAGGACGGCTCCTGGCTGCTCGACGGCCACATCCCCGTGCCCGAGCTGAAGGACCGGCTGGGGCTGCTCAGCGTGCCCGACGAAGAGCGCGGCCGCTACCACACCCTCAGTGGCATGCTGATGCTGCTGACGGGCCGCCTGCCGCGCGTCGGCGACTGCGCCACCTGGGAAGGCTGGCGCCTGGAGATCGTGGACATGGACGGGCGCACCATCGACAAGGTGCTGGCCACCCCGCTGCCCATCGATCCACCCGCGCCCGAGGACCAGCGCCCGGACAGCTGACGGCCGCGCCGCGCGCCGTCCCGGCCATTCAGGCGGGCCGCACGCCTTCCCAGGCCGCCTGCAAGAGCTCGCGGATGGCCCGCGCCTCCAGGGGGCGCGGGTTCGGGTACTGGTTCTGCAAGGCGATCTCGCCCGCGCGGTCCAGGTCCTCGGCCTTCATGCCGATGTCGCGCAGCGCCACCGGCGCGCCGTTGTCCTTCGCCAGGTCGAACACCGCCCGCGCGGCCTGTCCGTCGTCGCGACCCAGGGCCCGCGCGATGCGCCGCATGGCCAGCGGCGCCGCGGCCGCGTTGTAGGCCAGCGCATGTGGCAGCACCACGGTGTGCGTCTCGGCGTGCGGCAGATTGAAGCTGCCGCCCAGGGTGTGGCACAGCTTGTGGTGCAGTGCCATGCCCACCGAGCCCAGCACGATGCCGCACAGCCAGGCGCCGTACAGCGCGTCGCCGCGCGCCTCCACGTCGCTGGCGCTCGCGCGGATGCGCGGCAGCGCGCGGCCGATGGCGGCGATGCCCTCCTCCGCCATCAGGTCGATCACCGGATTGCCTTCCACCGAGTACAGGCCCTCGGCCGCGTGCGCGATGGCGTTGAGGCCGCTGGTCACGCTCAGGCCCACGGGCAGCGTCAGCGTGAGCTCGGGGTCGTAGATCACGCTCTTGGGCAGGACCTTCAGGTCCTTACCGGTCTTCTTCAGGCCCGCCTCGGTGATGCCGTAGATCGGCGTCATCTCCGAGCCCGCGTAGGTGGTGGGAATGGCCAGGATGGGCAGGCCCGAGTCGAGCGCGATGGCCTTGCCCAGGCCGGTGGTGGAGCCACCGCCAATGGCCACGGCGCAGTCCGCGCCCAGCCGCCGCGCTACCTCGCGCGCCTCGCGCGCGGTCTCGATCGGCACGTGCATCACCGCGCGGTCGAAGATGCCGGCGGCCCTGTCGCCCAGCAACCGCGCCACGCGCTCGGCGCTGGCGCGCTGCTCCGGTGTGCACAACACCAACGCGCGCTGCGCGCCCATGGCCTCGATGGCCTGTGGCAGCTGGGACAGCGCGCCCGCGCCAAACACCACGCGGCTGGGCAAGCCCTGATAAACGAACGATCGCATGCGCAACCTTCCTTTCTGTCGCCTCAATCGGTGTCCAGGCCAGCGGCCCGCTGCGCCACGCGGATGATGGCGGCGTAGTCCAGCGCCCCGTCGCCCTGCGCCTGCGCGGCCGACATGAGCTGGCGCGTGGCCGCCGTCTGCGTCAGGGGCACCTGCAGGCGCGCGCCCTCGCCCAGGATGAGGTCGATGTCCTTGTTCATCTGCCCCACGGTGAAGGTGGGCGTGTAGTCGCGCTGGCTCAGCTGCACACCCTTGGCCTTCACGATGGGCGAGGCGACGGCGCTGGCGCCGATGACTCGCCACATGTCCTGCCAGGCCAGACCACCCTTCTGCCCCAGGCTCAGCGCCTCGGCCAGCATGGCGCTGGTCTGCGCGATCATGAGGTTCACCACCAGCTTCATCAGGCGCGCCTGTTCGGCCTCGCCGAGCCAGAATTGCGTCGGCCCCCAGCAGCTCAGCAGGGGCAGCAGGCGCTCGTGCAGCGCCTTCGGACCCGAGGCCATCACCGTGAGCTGCGCGGCCTCGGCCATGTGGTTGTTGCCCGAGACGGTGCAGCGCAGGGTGGGCACCCCGGCGCGCGCGCAGGCCTCGGCCGCGCGGGCCGAAGCCTCGGGCGACACCGTGCTGGTGTCCACCCAGGCCGCACCCTTCGCCGCGTGCTCGGCCACGCGCTCGCCCACGGCGAGCAGCGCACCGTCGTGCGGCAGCGAAGAGACGATGAGCTCGGCCTGGGCCAGGCCATCGGCGACCGCCAGGCCGGCCTCGCGCGCGAGCGCCAGGCGGTCCGCCGCCGGGTCTTCCACCGTGACGCCGTGGCCGGCCGCGAGCAGGTGGCGCGCCATGGGCAAGCCCATCTTGCCGACGCCAATGAAGTGAACCTTCATGCAAAAACTCCATTCGATGCGCCCATGCCCATGGCGCGGGTGATCTTCTCGCCCGACTCGCGCAGCGCCGCGAGCAAGGGGGGCAGGTCCACGCCCACGAGTTGGCCGGCGCGCTTGCGCCACTGCCCCGCGACCATGACCGAATCGATGTTGGCCAGCGTGGCCTGGAACACCACCGCGCTCACCGGGTCGTGCACGGGCTGCATGTTCAGGCTGTCCGCGCGGATCAGCACCAGGTCGGCCTGCTTGCCCGGGGCCAGGGTGCCGATGCGGTGCAGCTGGCGCAGCATGCGCGCGCCCTCGACCGTGATCCAGGCCAGCGCCTCGCGCGTGGTGATGCTGGTGGTGTCCGGGATACCGCCGTGCGCGGCGCGGTGGGCTTCGTTGTCCAGGCTGCGCTGCACGCCCAGCGCGATGCGCGCCTGGGTGATCATGTCGCCGCCCAACACGCTTTCCAGGTCCACGCCCAGCGAGGGCGCGCGGCCCAGCGCGCGCAACCGACCCGTGAGCGGGTGACCGTGGCCCTGGGTCATCTCGTTCTCGGCCGCGGCCGAAAAACTCATGCCCAGGCCACAGAAGCGCTTGAGCTGCTCGTCGCTCAGCGCGTGGCCGTGCACGATGTTGATCTGCTCCCCCAGCAAGCCCAGCGCCTCCAGCTGCGCCCAGCCCTCGGGCGCGCGCGCCGCACCGCCGCCCTGGTGCAGCGAGGCGATGAGGCCGAAGTCGCGGGCCATGCGGAAGTCGTGCACCGCCACCTCCAGCGTGCTGTAGTGCGGGCCCAGCACGGCGGCGTGCACGCTGAGCAGCGGCCGGCCCTGGTGGGCCTTGAGCAGGCGCTGAATCTCGGCGCGCGGGTGGGGCACCTCCCAGAACGGCGCCTGGCCCGGCTGGGGGTCGGGCTTGGGCGTGCCATGGAAGAAGGCCGCGCGGATGCCCGAGGCCAGCAGCGCGTCCACCGCTGCGTCGCTGTGCGCCGGCGTGGGGTTGTTGTGGCACCAGTCCACCAAGGTGGTGGTGCCGCAGTTGAGCTGGTTGAGCGCCCCCGCCAGCGTGGCGATGCGCAGGTCCTCGGGACCGAACACCGTGGCCAGGCCGGCGTGCATGTGCCGGAAGTACTGCAGCAGCGTCCAGTTGGCGGCGACGCCGCGCAGTGCGGTCTGCCAGGTGTGCATGTGCGCGTTGACGAAGCCCGGCACCAGGATGCAGCCGGTGGCGTCGACCACCTGCGCGCCATCCACCGACAGCCGCGGCGCAATGGCCTCGATGGTGTCGTCCACCACCAGCAGATCGCCGACGGGCAGGTCGCCCTGCGCGTCCATGGTGACGATGGACGCGCCGCGGATGAGGGTGCGCTGGGTCACGTGGGTGTCTCTTCTCTGTCGGCAGTCAAGGGCAGGGAGTGTGTCCACGCACGCCCCCCCGCGACAACCCGGCGCGCGGAAATCAGTTTTCCAGGGCCGGCCGGCCCGCGACGGATGCGGGCATGATCGACCGCATGACCACCCCGCGCACCTGGGACATCTTCTGCCGCGTGATCGACAACCACGGCGACGCCGGCGTCTGCTGGCGCCTGGCCGCGCAGCTGGGCGCGCGCGGCCAGGCCGTGCGGCTGTGGATCGACGATCCCGCGCCGCTGGCCTGGATGGCGCCCGAGGGCGCGCCCGGCGTGAGCGTGCGCCCCTGGCGCGAGCCCTTCGACGCGCTGGGCCTGGTGCCCGGCGAGGTCTGGATCGAGGCCTTCGGCTGCGAGCCGCCCGAGGCCTTCATCGCCGCGCGCACCATCGAGCCGGCCTGGATCAACCTGGAGTACCTGAGCGCCGAGGCCTGGGTCGAGCGCTGCCACGGCCTGCCCTCCCCCGTGATGAGCGGCCCGGGCCGGGGCCTCACCAAGCGCTTTTTCTACCCCGGCTTCACGGCGCGCACCGGTGGGCTGCTGCGCGAAGACGACCTCGCCGACCGCCAGGTGGCATTCGACCGCGGCGCCTGGCTCGCGGCCCAGGGCCTGCCCGCCCAGGGGCGGCGCATCGCGCTCTTTTGCTACGAACCGCCGAGCCTGCCGGCCGTGATGGCGCGGGCCGACGCGCACTGGCTGGTCACGCCGGGCCGCGCCGCCGCCGCCGCGACGGGCCTGCCGCTGGCGCCAGGCGCCACGCGCCATGCCCTGCCCTGGCTGAGCCAGCGCGGTTTCGACGAACTGCTCTGGAGCGCCGACCTCAACCTCGTGCGCGGCGAAGACTCCCTGGTGCGCGCGCTCTGGGCCGGCCAGCCCTTCGTCTGGCAGATCTACCCGCAGCACGACGACGCGCACCACGCCAAGCTGCAGGCCTTCCTGGACTGGCTGGACGCGCCCGCCAGCCTGCGCGCCTTCCACCACCACTGGAACGGCCTGCCGGGCGCGACCGCCGACGCAGCCTGGCCCGGCTGGGACGTGGTGGACGGCTGGCGCGAGGTGGTGCAGGCCGCGCGCCAGCGCCTGCTCGCCCAGCCCGACCTCGCCACGCAGCTGGCCGAGGCGGTGGGGCGAAAACGGTAAAATATTGGGTTTAGCGACAAACCCGCAACCCGGGCCCGGTCCATCCACCGCCGATGCCGGCCCCTCGCCCGAACCGCCGGGCGATCCCTTCAACGGAACTCCCTCATGAAAATCGCCCAAGAAATCCGCGCCGGCAACGTGATCATGCACGGCAAGGACCCGATGATCGTCCTGCGCACCGAATACGCCCGCGGCGGCCGCGGCGCCGCCACCGTGCGCATGAAGCTCAAGGGCCTGCTCGGCAACATCGGCACCGAAGTCGTCTTCAAGGCGGACGACAAGATGGACCAGATCATCCTGGACCACAAGGAGTGCACCTACTCCTACTTCGCCGACCCCATGTACGTGTTCATGGACACCGACTACAACCAGTACGAGGTGGAGGCCGAGAACATGGGCGACGCCCTCAACTACCTGGAAGACGGCATGGCCGTCGAGGTGGTGTTCTACGAAGGCAAGGCCATCTCGGTGGAACTGCCCACCAGCGTGGAGCGCGAGATCACCTGGACCGAACCCGCCGTCAAGGGCGACACCTCGGGCAAGGTGCTCAAGCCGGCCAAGATCGCCACCGGCTTCGAGATCCCCGTGCCGCTGTTCGTGAGCCAGGGCGATCGCATCGAGATCGACACGCGCACGGGCGAATACCGCAAGCGCGTCTGACCGCTTCCATTGCGCGATACGAAGGGCTCCACAGGGAGCCCTTCTGTTTTGAACGCCACGCCCGAGCGCCATGGACCTGATCGCCCGCATCGCCGACATCATCATCCCGGTCTTCCTGATCGTGGCCATTGGCTATGGCTACGCGCGCCGCCGCCCGCCGGACCTCAGCAGCTTCAACCGCATCTCGCTCGACGTGCTGGCGCCCTTGCTGGTGTACTCGGCCCTGGCCTCGCGCGACTTCGCCATCGGCGAGCACGTGCCGCTGCTCATCGGCGGCACGGCGCTGATCCTGGGCAGCGGCCTGCTGGCCTGGCCACTGGCCAAGGCCTTCGGCGCGCAGCCGCGCACCCTGGTGCCGGTGGTCATGTTCAACAACTGCGGCAACATGGGCCTGCCACTGGCCCTGCTGGCCTTCGGACCCGCGAACTTCGGCGCCGCGGTGGCGCTGTTCTCGGTCAGCAACCTGTTGCACTTCTCGCTGGGCGCACGCATCACCAGCGCCGCCGCGCGCACGCGCGACCTGCTGCTCAGCCCCCTGATGATCGCCACCATGCTGGGCTTCTTCAGCGCCTTCACCGAACTGCGCCCTCCGCCGGTGCTGCTGTCGGGCCTGAAGCTGTTGGGCGACGCCGCGCTGCCGCTGATGTTGTTCGCCCTGGGCGTGCGGCTGACCGGCCTGACGCGCCAGGGCCTGGCCCTGGGCCTGCTGGGCGCGCTGGCGCGTCCCCTGATCGGCCTGGCCATCGGCATCCCGCTGGCCTGGGCCATGGGATTGGAAGGCGCGGCGCGCGGCCAGCTGCTGCTGTTCGCCGCCTTGCCGCCCGCCGTCATCCAGTTCATGCTGGCCGACCGATACCATCAGGAACCCGAAAAAGTGGCCGCCTCCATCATGGTGGGCAACGCGCTGGCGGTGGTCTTCGTGCCGCTGGCCCTGGCCCTCGGGCTGTGACCCCGGAGTGAAGAACATGACCGACGCCCACACCTCCCCCCCTGCCACCCACGACATCACCGAACGCCGCCTGGCCGACGCCTGGGCCGAATTGCAGGCCCATGCGGACAGCGGCAACCCGCTGGCCGCCGACGCCTACCGTCTGGCCTTCGCCGACCCCGAGTTCCTGCTGCGGCGCGAGACGCGCGGCATCCGCATGCAGCTGGAGCTGCTCAAGCCCGATCTGGCGCAGCAACAGCTGGGCATCGAGAACACCATCGTGGTGTTCGGCAGCGCGCGCTTTCGCGAACAGAGCGAGGCGGAGGCCAGCCTGCGCGCGGCCGAGGCCTCGGGTGAACCGCGCGCCATCGCCAAGGCCCGCGCCATGGTGCGCAACGCCCACTACTACGACCGGGCGCGCGAGTTCGGTCGCATCGTGGCCCAGTACAGCGCGCACTGCCTGCCGCACGAGAAGCTCTTCATCTGCACCGGCGGCGGGCCGGGCATCATGGAAGCGGCCAGTCGGGGCGCGCACGACGAGGGCGCGCTCAACGTGGGCCTAAACATCGCGCTGCCGCACGAGCAGTCGGCCAACCCGTACATCCCATCGCGGCTGAGCTTCAAGTTCCACTACTTCGCGCTGCGCAAGATGCACTTCATGATGCGCGCGAAGGCGCTGCTGGCCTTCCCGGGCGGCTTCGGCACGCTGGACGAGCTGTTCGAGGTCATCACGCTCGTGCAGTGCAAGAAGTCCAAGCCCGTGCCCATCCTGCTGTACGGCAGCGACTACTGGAAGCGCCTGCTGAACCTGGATCTGCTGGTGGAAGAAGGCACGATTTCGCCCGAGGACCTGCAGCTCTTCCAGTACGTGGACGACCCCCAGGTGGCCTGGGAAGCGATCGTGAAGTTCTACCAGTTGCCGGCGGGCTGAGCCCACCGGCCCGGGCTCACTCCAGCCAGCCCCCGCCCAGCGCCGCGTACAGCGCCACGCGGTTCTGCTGCAGGGCCAGGCGCGTCTGCGCTTCGGCCTGTTGCGCCGCGAACAGCGCGCGCTGCGCGTCCAGCACGTCGAGAAAGCTCGCCACACCGTTGCGGTAGCGCAGGTCGGCGAGGCGGAAGCGGTCCTCCTCCGCCGTGACCTGGTCGCGCTGCGCCTGCAGCTGGTCGGCCAGCGTCGCGCGGCCGGCCAGCGCGTCGGCCACTTCGCGGAACGCCGTCTGGATCGCTTTCTCGTACTGCGCCACGGCGATGTCACGCGAGACCTCGGCCGATTGCAGGCCCGCGCGGTTGCGGCCCGCGTCGAAGATCGGCAGCAGCGCCACCGGGTTCAGCGTGAAGCCCCAGCTGCCATCCTTGAACAGGCCCGACAGGTCGCTGCTCGCCGTGCCCGCGCTCGCGGTCAAGGTGATGCGCGGAAAGAAGGCCGCGCGCGCCGCGCCGATGTTGGCGTTGGCCGCGATCAGGGTCTGCTCGGCCTGGCGGATGTCCGCGCGGCGCGTGAGCAGATCCGAGGGCAGGCCGGCCGGCACGTCCGCCAGCAAGGCGGCGTCGGCCTCGGCCACCTGCAGCAGCTCGGCCGGCACCGGCTCGCCCACCAGCAGGTTCAGCGCGTTCACGTCGAGCGCGCGCGCCCGCTGCTGCTGCGCCAGCGCCGCACGGGCCGTGGCCGCCAGCGACTCGGCCTGGCGCAGATCCAGCGCCGAGGCCGCGCCGTTGTCGAAGCGCAGCTTGGTCAGGCGCAGCGAGTCCTCGCGCGTGGCCTGGGTCTGGCGCGTGATGGCCAGCAGAGCCTCGTTGGTCTGCAGGCTCAACCAGCTGCTGATCACCGCCGAGACCAGGCTGGTCTGCGCGGCGTTGCGCGCCTGCTCGCTGGCCAGGTAGTCGGCCAGCGCGGCCTCCTTGAGCGCGCCCAGGCGGCCAAAGAAGTCGATCTCCCAGGTGCTCAGGGCCAGGCCCACGCTGTAGGTGCTCTGGATGCCGCCGCTGCCGTTCGGCTGGCGGTTGCCGCTGGCGGCCACGCCGATGGTGGGGAACTGGTTGGCGCGCTGGATCTGGTATTGCGCGCGCACGCGCTCGATGTTGAGCGTGGCGACCCGCAGATCGCGGTTGTTGTCGAGCGCGCGCTGCACCAGCTCGCGCAGGCGCGCGTCCTGCACGAAGTCGCGCCAGGCGGTGTCCGCCGCGCTGCGCACGCCCGCGGTATCGGCCGCTTGCGGATAGGCCTGCGGCACAGGCGCGGCGGGACGCTCGTAGGTGGGAATCATCGAGCAGCCGGCCAGCAGCAGGGCCGCCGCCAGCGGGCCGAGACGGGTCGTGAAATCAGGATTCATCGTTGTCGACTCCATGTGCGCGCGCGCTGTCGCGGTCGCGCTGGTGCTGGCGCTCGCTGCCCTTGAAGAAGCGGCGCACCACCACGAAGAACAGGGGCACGAAGAACACGGCCAGCAGGGTGCCGGAGATCATGCCGCCGATCACGCCGGTGCCGATGGCGCGCTGGCTGGCCGAGCCCGCGCCCGACGCGATGAACAGCGGCACCACGCCCAACGTGAAGGCCATCGAGGTCATGATGATGGGCCTGAAACGCAGGCGGGCCGCGGCCAATGCCGCTTCCATGGCGCTCTTGCCCTGGGCCTGCACGTCCTTCGCGAACTCGATGATCAGGATCGCGTTCTTCGCCGACAGGCCAATGATGGTGATCAGGCCGACCTGGAAGTACACGTCGTTCTGGTAGCCACGCAAGAGCGTGGCCAGCAGCACCCCGACCACCCCCAGCGGCACCACCAAAATCACCGACAGCGGGATGGTCCAGCTTTCGTACAGCGCCGCCAGGCACAGGAACACCGCGAGGATGGCGAAGCCATAGAGCACCATGGCCTGCGCGCCGGCGAGCTTTTCCTCGCGCGAAGTGCCGGTCCATTCGTAGCCGATGCCCTGCGGCAGCTGCGCGGCCAGGCGCTCCATCTCATTGAGCGCGGCGCCCGTGCTGTAGCCCGGCGCCGCCATGCCGCTGATGCGCATGGTGGGGTAGCCGTTGTAGCGCACCGTCTGCATGGGCCCCGTGATCCACTTCGTGGACGCGAAGGCCGACAGCGGCACGGCCTGGCCGCGGTTGTTCACCACGTTCAGCCGCAGCAGGTCATCGGGCTGCATGCGCGCCGCGGCCTCGGCCTGCACCACCACGCGCTGCAGGCGCCCGCTGTTCGGGAAATCGTTCACGTAGCTGGAACCCAGCGCGGTGCCGATGGCGGCGTTGATGGCGTCGAAGCCCACGCCCAGCGCCTGCGCGCGGTCGCGGTCGATGTCGAGCTGCAGCTGCGGCGCGTCCTCCAGGCCGTCGGGGCGAACCTGGGCGAGCACCGGGCTTTGCGCGGCCAGCTGCAGCAATTGTCCGCGCGCCTGGGTCAGGGCCTCGCGGCCCAGGCCGCCCCGGTCCTGCAGGCGGAAGCTGAAGCCCGAGGACGCACCCAGCTCCGGAATCGGCGGCGGGCTCAGCGGGTAGATGAAGGCGTCGCGGATGCCCATGAGCGCGCCGAAGGCGCGGCCCGCCACGGCCTCGGCCGAGCTGCCGGGCGCGTGGCGCTCGGCCCAGTCCTTGAGCGTGACGAAGGCCAGGGCGGCGTTCTGGCCCTGCCCCGAGAAGCTGAAGCCCAGCACGCTGACCATGCTTTCCACCTCGGGCTGCTTGAGCACGAAGCCCTCCACCTGCTCCATCACCTCCAGCGTGCGCTCCTGCGTGGCGCCCGGGGGCAGCTGCACGTTCACCAGCATGGTGCCCTGGTCTTCGTTGGGCAGGAAGGAGGTGGGCAGGTTCACGTACACCCAGGCCGCCGCCGCGCCGATGGCGAGGTAGACGATGAGCATGCGGCCGGCGCGCGGCAGCAGCGCGCTCACCGTGCGTGAGTAGCCGCCGGTGGTGCGCGCGAAGCCGCGGTTGAACCAGCCGAAGAAACCCTTCTTCTCGACGTGGTGCCCCTTGGGCACGGGCTTGAGCAGCGTGGCGCACAGCGCGGGCGTGAGCGACAGCGCCATGAAGGCCGAGAAGGCGATGGACACGCCCATCACCGCCGCGAACTGGCGGTAGATGTTGCCCACCGAGCCGCTGAAGAAGGCCAGCGGCACGAACACCGAGATCAGCACCACGGTCACGCCGATGATGGCGCCCGAGATCTGGCCCATGGCCTTGCGCGTGGCCTGCAAGGGTGGCAAGCCTTCCTCGCTCATGATGCGCTCGACGTTCTCCACCACCACGATGGCGTCGTCCACCACGATACCGATCACCAGCACCATGCCGAACATGGTGAGCACGTTGATCGAGAAGCCCATGGCCAGCAGCACGGCGAAGGTGCCCAGCAGCGCCACCGGCACCACGATGGTCGGGATGATGGTGTAGCGGAAGTTCTGCAGGAACAGGAACATCACCAGGAACACCAGCGCCACGGCCTCCAGCAGCGTCTGCGCCACCTGCTGGATGGAGATCTTGACGAAGCGCGAGCTGTCGTAGGGAATGGTCCAGCTCATGCCCTCGGGGAAGAAGCGCTCCAGCTCGGTGAGCTTGGCGCGCACCGCGTCGGCCGTGGCCAGCGCATTGCCACTGGCCGACAGCTGCACGCCGATGCCGGTGGAGGGCTTGCCGTTCAGTCGGGCCGAGGTGGCGTAGGCCTGCGCGCCGAGTTCGATGCGCGCCACGTCCTTCAGGCGCACGGTGGCGCCGCCGGGGGAGGCGCGCAGCACGATGTTGCCAAACTCCTCCACCGTGCCGAGCTGGCCGTTGACCACCACGGTGGCCGAGATGCCCTGCCCCGCCACGTTGGGCAGGGCGCCGATTTCACCCGCCGAGACCTGGGCGTTCTGCGCGCGGATGGCCGCGTTCACGTCGGCCGCGCTCAGGTTGAAACCGAGCAGTTTGGCCGGATCGATCCAGATGCGCATGGCGCGCTCGGTGCCGAACAGCTGGGCCTGGCCCACGCCGGGCACGCGCTGGATTTCGGGCAGCACGCTGCGCGTGGCGTAATCGCCCAGCGCCACCGGATCCCATTTGGGGTCGTCGCTGGTGAGGATGGTGAAGAGCAAGAAGTTGCTGCGCGCCTGGTCCACGCGCACACCCTGCTGCGTCACGGCCGCCGGCAGGCGCGGCGAGGCACGCGACAGCCGGTTCTGCACGTCCACCTGCGCCAGCGCCGGGTTGGTGCCGGGCTGGAAACTCAGCGTGATCGAGCCGGTGCCGTTGGCCTGCGCCACCGACTCCATGTAGATCAGGCCGGGCGAGCCGTTCATTTCCTGCTCGATGATGGACAGCACCGAATCCTCGAGCGTCTTGGCGGACGCACCGGGGTAGGTGGCGTTGATCGTGATGGAGGGCGGCGCCACCGGCGGGTACTGCGCGATGGGGAGCTGCGTGATGGAGACCGCGCCCATCACGATCACGAACAACGCGATCACCCACGCGAAGATGGGCCGGTCGATGAAAAACTTCGCCATGTGTGCTTGCCTCAGCTGGCCTTGGAAGGCGCGGCCCCGTTGGGTTTCTGCTCACCCGGCTTCTTCCAGGGCACGGGCTTGACGGTGCCGCCCGGACGCAGTTTCTGGAAGCCGTCGACCATGACCTGGTCACCGGCCTTGAGGCCCTCGGTCACGACCCACTGACCCTCTTGCTGGCCCCGCACGGTGATGTTGCGCGGCGCGACCTTGCCTTCGCCATCGACCACCATCACCGAATCGCCCTGCGCCGTGCGCGTGACGGCCTGCTGCGGCAGCAGCAGGGCATTGCCCGCCGTGGCCTGTTCGATGCGCACGCGCACATACAGGCCGGGCAGCAGCACGCCATCGGGGTTGGGCACCTCGGCGCGCAGCGTCACCTGGCCGGTGGCGCTGTCCACGGTGAGGTCGGAAAACAGCAGGCGGCCATCGCGGCCATAGACCGAGCCGTCCTCCAGCACGATCTTCACGCGGGCGACCTGATCGCCCGCGCCCTTGAGCGAGCCGCTCTGCAAGGCGCGCCGCAGGCGGTAGACCTCGGAGGCCGACTGCGTGAAGTTCACGTACATGGGGTTGATCTGCTGGATCACGGCCAGCGGCGTGGGCTCGCCCTGCCCCACCAGCGCGCCCTCGGTCACCAGCGCGCGGCCGATGCGCCCGCTGATGGGCGCCGTGACGTTGGCGTAGCCGAGGTTGATATTGGCGGTCTGCACCGCGGCGCGGCCAGCGGCCACGTCGGCCTCGGCCTGCTTCTGCGCGGCCTGGGCGTTGGCGTATTCCTGCTGGCTGATGGCGTTTTCCTTCACCAGCGGGGCATAGCGCTCGGCCAGGGCCTTGGCCTGGGTCAGGTTGGCCTCGGCGCGGGCCAGCGTGGCGCGCGCGCTCTGCAGCGTGGCCTGGTACGGCGCGGGATCGATCTGGAACAGGCGCTGGCCGGCCTTGACCTCGCTGCCCTCGCGGAACAGGCGCTGCTGGAGGATGCCGGCGGCGCGCGCCCGCACCTCGGAGACGCGCGAGGCCTCCAGGCGACCCGGCAGTTCGTTGACCAGGCCCACATCGCCCAGAGCCACGGTGATCACGCCCACCTCGGGTGGAGGCGGCGCGCCGCCGCCGGCCTGGGCCGGGGCGCCCTGCTTGCCGCAGGCGACCACCAGGGCGGCCAGGGCGATGGCAACAAGGGTTTTGGCCGCGCGGGAGCGCGGCAGCGGGAAGGAACTGGGCATGGAATAGACCTCGGCGCGCGGGTGGGCTCGGGAAACGCGCGAGTATACATACGTGAATGTATGTATATTCGGCTTTTTTCCGCAAAACCCCTCTTTTACCAAAGTCCATTCATGGCCCGCCGCACCAAAGCTGAAGCACAGGAAACACGCAACCGGCTGCTCGACGCCGCCGAGCGCCTGTTCCAGGCCAAGGGCGTGTCGGGCACCACGCTGAACGACATCGCCACCGCCGCGGGCGCCACGCGCGGCGCGGTCTACCACCACTTCAAGGACAAGGCGGACCTGTTCAACGCCATGATGGAGCGCGTGACCCTGCCGCTGGAGACCTCACTCGCCGAGGCGGGCCGCGCGGCCGCCGCCGAGGACGATCCCCTGCGCTCCCTGCGCGACACCATGGGCAGCGCCTTGCGCCAGACGGCGCGCGATGAGCGCACGCGGCGCGTGTTCGAGGTGGCCACGCACAAGGTGGAATACACCGACGAGATGCAGGCCGTGCGCGATCGCCACCTGCGGGTGCGCAACGAGTGCATGGCCGTGACCCGAGACACCCTTCAGCTGGCCGCGCAACGCCAGGGCCTGAGCCTGCCCATTCCCCTGTCGGCGGCGGCGCTGGGCCTGCACGTGATGATCGATGGCCTGATCCAGAACTGGCTGCTCGACCCCAAGGCCTTCGACCTGGTCGCGCGCGGACGCCAGACCATGGACATCTACCTCACCGGCCTGGGCTTTCGGGAGCCGGCGGCCGACCGCCGTCAAGGCCGCGAACGCTCCGGCGGCGCGACCGCCGGCCGCAAGCGCCAGGCCATGGGCGAGGCCATGCCCACCACGCCCCCCACGGCCCAGAACACATAGGCCACGCCCACCGCCGCCCCGGCCGAGCCGAACAGCAGGGGCATCGCAACGCTCGATCCGTTGATGGCCATGGCGCGCAGGCCCAGGGCCTCGCCGTGGCGGTGCGGCGGCGTCATCTGGTGCAGCATGCTCATGATCATGGGCTGCACCGACCCCAGCGCAAAGCCCAGCAGCACGGACAGCGTGGCCATGGCCCAGGCCGCGTACGCGAAGGGGTAGAGGGCGAACAGCGCGGCGGTGGCGAACATGGCGGCGGCGATCACCGCCGATTCGCGCAGGCGCGCGGCGATCCAGGGCATGAGCACGCGGATGGCCGTGGCCGCGAGCGCGAAGCCGCCCAGGATGGCACCGATGGCGGTGGCGCTCAGGCCGCGCTCGTGGCCCAGCACAGGGACCAGGAAGGTGTGCACGTCCCAGCAGGACGACAGCATCCAGTTCAGTGCCATGAGGCGGCGGAAATCGGGTTCGCGCAGCAGGTCCCACGAAGACCGCTTCTGAGCGCCCTCGGGCGCGGGCTCGCGCGGCAGCTCCTGCGTGCGCCGCACCCACCACCAGGCCAGCCAGGGCAGCAGCGCGAGCACCAGGTAGGCCCAGCGGAACCCCGCGTGGTCGATGGCGAAGCCGGCCAGCACCGGCCCCAGGAAGTTGGAGATCGACGGGCCCACCGCCATCCAGCTGAACACCTGGCGCAGCTCGGTCGCGTCGTGCGCGAGCCGGCCCACGTGGCGCTGCAGCGCGATCATGGCCAGGCCGCTGGCCGCGCCGCAGGTGGTGGCCGACAGGCACAGCACCCAGAACGTGGGCCAGGCCACCGCCGCCAGCGCGCCCACGCTGGCCACGGTAACGGCCAGGCGCACCGGCCGCTGCAGGCCGTGCCGGTCGGCGAAGCGGCCGGCGGGCAGCGCCAGGAACACCGGCGCCAGCGCAAACAGCGCCAGCAGCACGCCCACCGACCAGGCGCTGTGGCCTTCGCGCAGCGCCATCAGGGGCGCGGCCATGCGAAAGCCGGTCATGCAGGCGTGCACGCTGATCTGCGAAGCGATCAGCCGCGCGAGGTCCACGCGCAAGCGGGGGTTCAAGGGGCCTCGGGGTCGGTGGGATCGCTGTCCAGCGGCAGCAGCGCGCTGCTGCGGTCCTGCGGCAGCGCTTCCACGGTCTTGAGCGCGCGGCCCATGGCGCGGCTGCGCACCTCGGCCTGGTCCAGGGTGTTGAGCACCGTCTGGGTCTGGCTCTTCACGCGCGCCAGCACGTCGCCGAACTTGCCGAATTCGGTCTTGACCGCGCCCAGCACCTGCCAGACCTCGCTGCTGCGCTTCTCTAGCGCCAGCGTGCGAAAGCCCATCTGCAACGAGTTGAGCATGGCCATCAGCGTGGTCGGGCCGGCCAGGGTGACGCGGTGCTCGCGCTGCAGCAGCTCCATCAGGCCGGGGCGGCGCAGCACCTCGGCGTACAGGCCCTCGGTGGGCAGGAACAGGATGGCGAAGTCGGTGGTGTGCGGCGGCTCGAGGTACTTGTCGGCCATGGACTTGGCCTCCAGGCGGATGCGCTGCTCCAGCGCGCGGCCCGCGGCCTCGGCGCCGTCCCCATCGGCGCGCTGCTGGGCATCGAGCAGGCGCTCGTAGTCTTCGTTCGGGAACTTGGCGTCGATCGGCAGCCAGCACGGCGCGCCGTCGTCGCCGCGGCCCGGCAGGCGAACCGCGAAATCGACCGGGTTGCGCGAACCCGGGCGCGTGACCACCTGGGCTGCGTACTGGTCGGGCGCGAACACCTGCTCCAGCAGCGCGGCCAACTGGGCCTCGCCAAACATGCCGCGCGTCTTCACGTTGGTGAGCAGGTGCTTGAGGTCGCCCACACCCTGCGCCAGCGTCTGCATCTCGCCCAGGCCCTTGTGCACCTGCTCCAAGCGGTCGGCCACCTGCTTGAAGCTCTCGCCCAGGCGCGCTTGCAGCGTGCTCTGCAGCTTCTCGTCGACCACGGCGCGCATCTCGTCGAGCTTGGCGGCGTTGCCCTGTTGCAGCTGCGTGAGCTGGGCGTCCAGCGTGGTGCGGATCTCGGCCAGGCGGCGCGCGTTGGCCTCGCTCATGTCCTGCAGTTGGCGCGTGAGCGCGTCGCCCAGCGCGCCGCGCAGCTGCACCAGTTGCTGGGCGAAGCCGTCGAGCTGCGCGTTCTGCGTGCGCGTGGTTTCGGCCGACTGCGCGGTGATGGACTCCTGGAAGCGGCTCAGGCTCTGCTGCTGCTCCTGGCGCGCGTTGCGGGCGTTGTCGCTCACCTCGCGCCGCAGCTCGCCTTCCACGTGCTCCACGCGCTGGGCGATCTGTTGTAGCTGCGCCAGCACCGCCTGGCGGTGGGCGATGTCCTCCGGCGACACCGCGGGAGGTTCGGGCCGGCGGCGCCACAGCAGGAGCTGCAGCACCACGCCGCCGAGGGCCAGTGCCAGCAGCGCGATCAGCAACCAAGTGTCCATGGTCAGGCGCGCGCGCCTTTCCCGATGATCTCGGCGTTGAGCGGCGTGCGCGGCTGGCCGGTGGTGAGGTAGTCGATCACGTTGTCGGCCGCCAGCATGGCCATGGCGCGCCGCGTCTGGATGGTGGCGCTGGCGATGTGCGGCGTGAGCACCACGTTGGGCACGGTGAGCAGATCGGGGTGCACCTGGGGTTCGCCTTCGAACACGTCCAGGCCGGCGGCGGCGATGCGCCGCTCCTTGAGCGCCTTCGCCAGCGCCGCGTCGTCCACGATGCCGCCGCGGGCGATGTTGACCAGCGTGGCGCTGGGCTTCATCTGCGCGATCTCGGCCGCGCCGATGGCGTGGTGGCTTTCCTTGCTGTAGGGCAGCACCAGGATCAGGTGGTCGGCCTCGCGCAGCAGCGTGGCCTTGTCCACGTAGCGGGCCTGGCACTCGGCCTCGGTGGAGGGATCCAGGCGCGAGCGGTTGTGGTAGATCACCTTCATGCCGAAGCCCAGTGCGCCGCGGCGCGCGATGGCCTGGCCGATGCGGCCCATGCCCAGGATGCCCAGGGTGCTGCCGTGCACCTCGGCGCCCGCGAACATGTCCAGCGCCCAGCGGTTCCACTGGCCGGCGCGCAGGAAATGCTCGCTCTCGGTGAGGCGGCGCGCGGTGGCCATGAGCAGCGCGAAGCCGAAGTCGGCCGTGGTTTCGGTGAGCACGTCGGGCGTGTTGGTGGCCAGCACGCCGGCCGCGCTGAGCGCGGGCACGTCGAAGTTGTTGTACCCCACCGCAATGTTGGCCACGATGCGCAGCGAGGGCACGGCCTGGACGATGGCACCGTCGATGCGCTCGCTGCCGGTCGTCAGGGCGCCCACCTTGCCCTGCAGGCGCTCGATGAGTTGGGCCGGCGCCAGCACGCCATCGGCGTCGTTGTGATCGACTTCGAAGTGCTGGCGCAGGTGCTCGACGACCTCGGGGAAGATCTTGCGGCTGATGAGGATGGCGGGCTTGGCGGCCATGCGGCGGGTCTCCTTGGGGTGGTGTTGTGCGGGAAGCGGGTCGGGTCAGAGGAACCAGATCCAGGTGACGACCAGGAACAGCGGCAGCAGGATGCCCACCGACCAGGCCATGTAGCCGAAGAAGCTGGGCATCTTCACGCCGCGGTCTTCGGCGATGGCCTTGACCATGAGGTTGGGCGCGTTGCCGATGTAGGTATTGGCCCCCATGAACACCGCGCCGGCCGAAATGGCGATCAGCGTGGGCGCGAGCGTGGTCATCAGCACCTGCGGGTCGCCACCGGCGGTGTTGAAGAACACCAGGTAAGTGGGCGCGTTGTCCAGGAAGGAGCTCAGCGCGCCCGTGGCCCAGAAGTACATGGGGTTGTTCGGCGAACCGTCGGCGTGCGTGACCGCGCGGATCACGGCCGCGAACGGACCGTCCACGCCGGCCTTGAGCATGGCGATGACCGGGATGATGGTCAGGAAGATCGCCGCGAACAGCTTGGCCACTTCCTGCATAGGGGCCCAATTGAACTGGTTGCCCTCGTGCGCGCTCTCGGGCGTGATGCGCAGCGAAACCAGCGTGACGATGATCAGGCCGACGTCGCGCACGATGCCGGGCAGGCCGACCTCGGTGCCGGCGACGTTGAACACCACCGGAGACTTCCACAGGCCGCTCATCAACACCAGCACCACCACCACGCCCAGCAGCGCGAAATTGATCGCGCCGTCGAAGCCCAGGCGCGGCGTGTCGGGCGTGGGATCGGGCGCGCGAACCTCTTCGCGGCGGCGGTAGTAGTACGAGTCGATCAGATAGAACAGCACCAGCAGCACGCCGATGATGAAACCGGTCTTGGCCCACAGGTGCTCGAGCGTCCAGAAGAAGCCCACGCCCTTGAGGAAGCCCAGGAACAGCGGCGGATCGCCCAGCGGCGTGAGCGCGCCACCGGCGTTGGACACGATGAAGATGAAGAAGACCACCACGTGCACCTGGTGCCGGCGGTTGTCGTTGGCACGGATCAACGGGCGGATCAGCAGCATGGAGGCGCCGGTGGTGCCCATGAAACTGGCCAGCACCGCACCGATGGCCAGGATGCCCGTGTTCAGCCCCGGGCTGCCGTGCAGGTTGCCGCGCACGAAGATCCCGCCGGCGACGGTGAACAGCGCCGTGAGCAGGATGATGAAGGGGATGTACTCGGCCAGCGCCGCGTGCACCACCGCGGCGCCCGTGGCGCCAGCGCCGAACGTGAGGGCGAACGGCACCAGGAAGGCCAGTGCCCAGGCGGCCGACACCTTGCCGAAGTGGTGGTGCCAGAACATGGGCGCCAGCAGCGGCATGACGGCAATGGACAGCAGCACGCCGGCGAAGGGCAGGCCCCACCAGGCGGACAGCTGGCTGCCGTCGAGCTCGGCGGCACCGGCCAGGCCGGGCAACAACAGGGACGACAGGGCCAGGGCCCTGAGCGAAAGGGAGCTCACGCCGCGCCCCCCGTTCAGACGGCCAGCAGGTCGACTTCGAACAGCAGCGTGGCGTTGGGCGGGATCACGCCGCCAGCGCCGCGCGCGCCGTAGCCGAGCTCGGCCGGGATCACCAGGCGGCGCGTGCCACCGACCTTCATGCCCTGCACGCCCTCGTCCCAGCCGCGGATGACGTGGCCCATGCCCAGCGGAAATTCGAAGGGCTGGCCGCGGTCCTTGCTCGAATCGAACTTGCTGCCGGCGGCGCCATTGACGTACAGCCAGCCGGTGTAGTGCACCTGCACCGGTCGGCCTGCCTGGGCTTCCTCGCCCTGCCCAACCACGGTGTCTTCGTATTGCAGGCCGCTGGGGGTGGTGATCATGTTTGTCTCCTGAAAAAGAAAAGGAAAAGCGGAAAGAGAGCGCGCGGCCTCAGCCCAGCCAGTGGGTGAACGACGAGACCGGCTCGCGCGGCGTGTGGAAGCCGTTGACGGGCTCGTCGGGGTTGGCGTAACCCAGCGCCATGCCGCAGACCACCATTTCGTCGGGGCCGGCGCCGATGTGCGGGAGGATGATTTTCGCGAAACCGTTCCAGGCCGCCTGGGGGCAGGTGTGCAGGCCCTGGCCGCGTGCGGCCACCATGATGTTCTGCAGGAACATGCCGTAGTCCACCAGCGAGCCGCGGCCCATCACGCGATCGAGCGTGAACATCAGGCCCACGGGCGCGTCGAAGAAGCGGAAGTTGCGGTGGTGCTGCGCATGCATCTTGTCCTTCTCGCCCTTGTTGATGCCCAGCAGACCGTACAGGCCCCAGCCGTTCTCGCGCCGGCGGTCGATGTAGGGGCTGACCCATTTCTCGGGGTAGTAGTCGTACTCCTCGCGGTACTCGGCGGCCAGCGCGGGGTTGGCGTAGATGGCGTCGTGCGCGGCACAGACCTTGGCCACGAGTTCGTCGCGCACCGCATGCTGCAGCACGTACACGCGCCAGGGCTGGGTGTTGGTGCCCGACGGGGCGCGGCTGGCCACGTCCAGGATGTGTTCGATGGTCTGGCGCGGCACCGGCGTGGGCAGGAAGGCGCGCACCGACATGCGGCTGGTGATGGCGGCGTCGACGCTCGCGGGGTCGATCGCGACGGGCTCGGCGAGGTTCATCTCAAGGTCTCCAGGGTCTTCTTCAAGGCGTCGGGCAAGGGCACGGGGCGGCGGCTGGCGCGGTCCACGTAGACGTGCACGAAGTGGCCGTGCGCCGCCGTGCGGTCCGCGCCATCGGCGAACAGGCCCACCTCGTAGCGCACGCTGGACGTGCCCAGGTGCGCCACGCGCAGGCCGGCCCACACGGTCTGGGGAAAGCTCAGCGGCTCGAAATAGTGGCACTGCGTCTCCACCACCAGGCCGATGACGCCGCCCGCGTGGATGTCGAGCGCGCCGGATTCGATCAGGTGCGCGTTGACCGCCGTGTCGAACCAGCTGTAGTAAACGACGTTGTTGACGTGGCCATAGACGTCGTTGTCGGCCCAGCGGGTGCCGATGGCGCGAAAGACGCGGAAGTCGCTGCGGGGCCGGGCCTGGGGACGGGATGCCGGTGCGGTCATGGCCCGGGATTGTGCCAGTGCGTACCGGCCGGGGTTCCAGCCGCCAGCGCCGGCGGCCACGCCTGCCAGCGGCGCTCGAAAGCCAGCGCCGTGCGGTAGGTGTTGATCTGCACCTGCACCGTGGCCTCCAGGTCGTGGCCGTAGCCGCCGCCCATGGCGAAGACCAGCGGCAGCCGGCGCGACCAGGCCCAATCCATCACGCGGCGGTCGCGCGCCTCCAGGCCGTCGAAGCTGAGCTTGAGGCGCCCCAGGCGATCGCCCTCGTGCGGGTCGGCGCCCGCCAGGTAGAGCACCAGTCCGGGCTCGAAGCGGCGCGCCAGCTCGTCGAGCGCCAGGTCCAGGGCGTACAGGTAGTCGTCGTCGCCGCAGCCGTCGGGCAGCTCCACGTCCAGGTCGCTCGGCTCCTTGCGGAAGGGAAAATTCTTGGCACCGTGCAGCGAGAGCGTGAACACACTGGGGTCGGCCGCGAACAGGCGTGCCGTGCCATTGCCCTGGTGCACGTCAAGGTCGACGATGGCCACCCGCAGCGGCTGGCGGTGGCGGCGGGCGTGTTCGGCCTGCATCAACCGCGCGGCGACCGCGAAGTCGTTGAAGACACAGAAGCCACCTCCCTTGTCGGCATAGGCGTGGTGCGTGCCGCCCGCCAGGTTGGCCGCCAGGCCACCGCCCTGCCCCATCACGCGGCGCGCGGCCTGCAGCGTCGCGCCCACCGAACGGCGCGCGCGCTCGGCCATCGCCGGGCTCCAGGGGAAACCGATCTCGCGCTGCATCGCAGGGCTCAGGGAGCCGTCCGCCACCGCGGCGATGTAGGCCGGCGCGTGCACCAGGGCCAATTCCCCGTCGCTGGCGGGCAGCGCCTCGTGCAGATCCACTTCGGGCAGCTCGCACGCCAGGCGTTCGCGCAAACGGCCGTACTTGGCCATGGGAAAGCGGTGCCCGCTGGGCAGGGGCAGCACGAAGTGATCGGCGTAGTAGGCGTGCACGGGGCGCGGGCGAAACGGCGGCGGCGCATTGTGGGCGCGGCGCGAAGCCGCAGCGCGGGCCCCGGGTTTAGAAAGCACCCCCTAAATTGTTGCAATGCAGCAAAAAGGGCTTGCATCGCTGGCCCGGCTCCTCAATAATTCGACCCATGTTGCAGCGCAGCATAACGAACGAGACCACCGTTCGAGCCGAGGCCACCCGCCTCCACGCCGCAGCCTCTGTTGTCCCCCATCCACCCCTCAGGAGAATCTTCATGCTGACCGCCGAACAAATCATCGCCGCCCAGAAGTCCCAGATGGACACCCTCTTTGGCCTGACCCAGAAGGCTTTCGAAGGCGTCGAGAAGCTGGTTGAACTCAACCTGCAAGCCACCAAGGCCGCCCTGTCCGAGTCCGCCAACAACGCCCAGGCCCTGCTCAGCGTCAAGGACGCCCAGGAACTGCTGAACCTGCAAGCCAGCCTGATGCAGCCCCTGGCCGAGAAGACCGTGGCCTACAGCCGCCACCTGTATGACATCGCCTCCGGCACCGGCGCCGAGTTCGGCAAGGCCGCCGAAGCCACCGCCGCCGACGCCCAGAAGAAATTCATGGCCGTCGTGGACAACGCCGCCAAGAACGCGCCGGCCGGCTCCGAAACCGCCGTCGCCGTGATGAAGAGCGCCGTGTCCGCCGCCAACAACGCCATCGAGTCGGTGCAGAAGGCCGTGAAGCAGGCCACCGAAATGGCTGAGTCCAACTTCAACACCGTGGCCGCCACCGCCGTGAACGCCTCCAAGACCGCCGCCAAGAAGCGCTGAAATAGCACAAGAACGCTGCCGTTGATCGCGGGACTTGACATTCCGTCGCCCGCCCACAATTGACAGCGTATTGCAGGCCTTAGTCTGAACGCCCAAGGTTTGCTGTCATCGGTTTTTTCTGGTTGTCTCCTCGGGTCCTTTTCGAAATTCGGTTTCATCGGACCCTTCACAGCCCTCACCCTACGGTGAGGGCTTCTTTTTTTTGGTTACATGCCCCCGGCTCTGGCGCCGAATGGGCCTCCTAGAATCCCTGGATTTCCGCGCCGCCTCCCCACGCGGCGCCCAGTGACCAGCGAGGTTCCATGCAAGAGACAGACACCGCGCCGCGCGACTGCGACGTTCTGGTGATCGGCGGCGGGCCTGCGGGCTCCACGGTTTCCACCTTGCTGGCGCGCCAGGGCCACCGCGTGGTCCTGCTCGACAAGGACCACCACCCGCGCTTTCACATCGGCGAATCGCTGCTGCCGGCCAATATGCCCTTGCTCGATCGGCTGGGCGTGGGCGACGCCGTGCGGGCCATCGGCATGCTCAAGCCCGGCGCCGAATTCGTCTCGCCGCAGCACAGCCACACGCAGACCTACTACTTCGCCGACGCCTGGGACAAGTCCATGCCGACGGCCTACCAGGTCAAACGCGCCGACTTCGACCAGCTGCTGCTGCGCAACGCCGCTGAACAGGGCGTGGAGGTACACGAGGGCACGCTGGCCCGCGAGCTGCGCTGGGCCGCCGACGGCCAGCGCGTGGCATCGGTCGTCTCCAGCGACGCACAGGGGCGCAGCACCGAATGGCGCCCGCGCTTCCTGGTCGACGCCTCGGGCCGCGACACCTTCCTCGCGGGCAGGCTCAAGACCAAAGAGAAGAACCCCGACCACAACAGTGCCGCCGTCTACGCCCACTTCCGCGGCGCGCGCCGCCACGAGGGCCAGGACGCCGGCAACATCACCATTTTCTGGTTCGAGCACGGCTGGTTCTGGTTCATCCCGCTGAGCGACGGCGCCACCAGCGTCGGCATGGTCACCTGGCCGTACCACATGAAGACCCGCGGTGGGCGCGAGCTGATGGACTTCCTGCTGGACAACATCCACCATTGCCCGCCACTGGCCGAGCGCCTGGCCGGCGCGCAGCCGGCAACGCCCGCCGAGGCCACGGGCAACTACTCCTACCGCTCCACGCTCAGCCACGGCGCCGGCTTCCTGCTGCTGGGCGACGCCTATGCCTTCATCGACCCGGTGTTCTCCTCGGGGGTGTGGCTGGCCATGAGCAGCGCCGAAATCGGCGCGCGCACCGTGGACACCTGCCTGCGCGAGCCGGCGCGCGCGGCCCAGGCCCTGCGCCGCTTCGACCGCCACATGCGCCACGGCCCGCGCGAGTTTTCCTGGTTCATCTACCGCATGACCAACCCCACCATGCGCGGCTTCTTCATGGACCCGCACAACCCCCTGCGCATGAAGGAGGCCCTGCTGTCGGTGCTGGCGGGCGATCTGTTCGGCCGCACGCCGATCTGGCCGTCGCTGTGGGCCTTCAAAGGCCTGTACCTGGCGGTCAACCTGGGCAACCCGCTGCGCAGCTGGCGGGCCTGGCGACAGCGCCGGCGCAACATCCGGCCCACCGCGTCGGCCAGCGCCTCGTCCAGCGCATGAGCGGCCTGCGATTGCTCACACCGCGCGTCGTCGACGCTCCCGTCCCGTCCGGCGTGCTGGGCGGGGCCGCCCTGGACGGCGCGGGCGGCACACCCGCCTGGCCCGAACAGCGCCTGCGCATGCCGGGTGAACGCGGCGCCGCGGCCGCCTGGCGCGAGGCCTGGGCCAGCGACGGCCCGCTGCAGCAGGGCCAGGACGGCGGCCTGCGCTGGCGCGGCGATGGCGAGTTGCTGTACGGCCTGATCGAGCTCGACGAGCCCACGCCCGACGCGCCCGAGCGCGGCGCGTGCCTGCGCGAACGCACGCGCGAGGCCTACCTGCGCCTGTTCGCGCTGCTTGGCGCGCGCGGCACGCCGCACCTGTGGCGCGTGTGGAACTACATGGCCGGCATCAACGGCGATGAGCAGGGCCTGGAGCGCTACCGCTGGTTCAACCTGGGCCGCCACGACGCCTACCAGGCCCTGGGCCCCATCGCCGCCGCCCAGATGCCGGCGGCCAGCGCCCTGGGCTGGGCGGACCGCGGACCGCTGTCGATCGCCTTCCTCGCCGGGCGCCGGGCGCCGCGCCCGATCGAGAACCCGCGCCAGGTGAGCGCCTTCCACTACCCGGGCGACTACGGCCCGCGCCCGCCGCTGTTCGCGCGCGCGGTGCTGGCCGAATCGGGCGCCGGCGAATGGCTGCTGGTCTCCGGCACCGCGAGCATCGTCGGCCACCAGACCGTGCACCCGGGCGACGTGGTCGCGCAATGCGAAGAAACCGCGCGCAACCTGCGCGCCGTGCTGGACGAGGCCAACCGCGCCACACGCACCGCCGGACACCGCGCCGAGGCGCTGAGCCATCGGGTGTACGTGCGCCACGCGGCCGATTTCCCCGTCGTGCGCCGCGCGCTCGAGCGCTGCCTGGGCGGCGCCGGCCTCACGCTGATGCAGGCCGACATCTGCCGCCAGGACCTGCTGGTCGAGGTGGAGTCCCTGGCCCACGGACCCGTCCTGCGCTGATGCGGCTCACCTTGTCCCGCCCCACCCAGTGGCTGCAGGCGCTGCGCGAGCACCTGGCCATGGTGCTGGGCCTGAGCCTGCTCGCCTCGCTGTGCCTGAGCTGGTCGCCGATCGCCCTGGTGCTGCACCACGCGCTGCCGCGGCGCTGGGGACAGGCCGTGGGCCGGCGCGTGGCCACGGCCTGCTTCCGCTTCTACCTCGGCGCGCTGCGCGCGGTCTGCGGCTGCCGTTTCGACCTGAACGCGCTCGATGGCCTGGCCGGGCAGGGCCCGATGATCGTGGTGGCCAACCACCCCAGCCTGCTCGACGCCCTGCTGCTGGTCTCGCGCCTGCCCAACGCGGTCTGCATCATGAAGGCTGGCCTGATGGACAACCCGCTGTTCGGCGCGGGCGCCCGGCTCGCGGGCTATGTGCGCAACGACAACCTGCTGCACGTGATCCTGCAATGCCGCAGTGAGCTGCGCGAAGGCGCCCAGGTCGTCGTCTTTCCCGAAGGCACGCGCACCACCGACTGGCCCATGAACCGCGTGCCCGCCTCCATCGGCCTGCTGGCGGTGCGCTCGCAGGTGCCGGTGCAGACGGTGCTGCTCGATTTCTCCAGCCCGTACCTGGGCAAGGCCTGGCCGCTGTGGCGCCGCCCCGAGCTGCCGCTGCGGGTGAGCGCGCGCCTGGGCCGGCGCTTCGCGCCGCCCAGCGACGCCCGCGCCTTCACCGACGAACTGCAAAGCCACTTCGACCAGGCGCTCAAGAACGCCCAGGTCGCGTCCGCGAACCCATGCCCCAGCCCTCCACGACCCACCTCGTCCTGATCCCCGCCTACAACCCCGGCGAGCTGCTCGCGCGCACGGTGCGCGCGGCGCGCGAGCGGTGGGCGCCGGTGTGGGTGGTGGTCGACGGCAGCACCGACGGCTCCACCGCCGAGGTGCAGGCCCTGGCCGCGCAAGACCCGCAGCTGCGCGTGATCGTGCTGCCCCGCAACCAGGGCAAGGGCGCGGCGGTGCTGGCGGGCCTGCAGGCCGCCGCGCTGTCGGGCTTCACGCACGCACTGACCATGGACGCCGACGGCCAGCACCCGGCCGAACTGATCCCCCGCTTCATGGCCACCTCGGTGTCACGGCCCGAGGCCATGGTGCTGGGCAAGCCGGTCTTCGGTCCCGAGGCGCCCGCGCTGCGCGTGCAGGGGCGGCGCATCTCCAACGCCTGGGCCAACATGGAAACCCTGGGCATGGGCGTCGGCGATTCGCTCTATGGCTTTCGGGTCTACCCGGTGCGCGCGCTCATCGACGTGATGCGTTCCACGCGCTTCATGCGCCGCTTCGACTTCGACCCCGAGGCCGTGGTGCGCCTGTGCTGGGCCGGCGTGCGCCCGATCAACGTGGACGCGCCGGTGCGCTACCTCGCCCCCGAGGAAGGCGGCGTGTCGCACTTCAAATACCTGCGCGACAACCTGCTGCTCTCCTGGATGCACAGCCGGCTGTTCGCGGGCTTCGTGCTGCGGCTGCCCCGGCTGCTGTGGCAGCGGCTCAGGCCATCGCCCCGTTGATGCCGATCACCTGGCCGCTGATGTAGCCGGCCCGCTCGGAGGCCAGGAAGGCCACGAGATCGGCCACCTCTTCGGCGCGGCCCGCGCGCTGCATGGGCACCAGCTGCTTCACCGTGGCGGCGTCGAACACGCCGTCTGCCATGCCGCTGTCGATGATGCCGGGCGCCACCGCATTGACGGTGATGCCGCGCGCGGCCACCTCCAGCGCCAGCGAGCGCCCCGCCGCGTGCAGCGCGGCCTTGGCCGCCGAGTAGTTCACCTGCCCGCGGTTGCCCACCACGCCGGACACCGAGGTGATGTTGATGACCCGGCCCCAGCGCGTGCGGATCATGGGCAGCATGAGCGGCTGCGTGACGTTGAAGAAGCCGTTGAGCGAGACGTCGAGCACGCGGTCCCATTGCTCGCCCGTCATGCCGGGAAAGACGGCGTCGTCGTGCACGCCGGCGTTGTTCACCAGCACCTGCACCGGGCCTTGTTCGTTCAGCTCGGCCAGGGCCGCCGCGCAGGCCGCGCGGTCGGTCACGTCGAATCGACAGGCGCTCGCCCGACCACCGGCGGCCAGGATGCGGTCGACCACGGCCTGCGCCCGTTCCATGCCCTGGTTGGCGTGCACCAGCACCTCCAGGCCGTCCTGCGCCAGGCGCTGCGCAATGGCCGCGCCCAGGCCGCCGCTGCCGCCCGTGACCAGGGCCCGTTTCGAGGCCGTCATGCCAGGCCCCCGTCGGACGAGAGGCCCGCGGCGTCGAGCACCACGGCCGCGCGGCCATCGGCCACGGCGCCGCGGGCGCCCTCGACGCTGAAGCCGTAGAGCACGTTTCGCGCATCGCCCGACAGGCGCTCGGCGCGCACGCGCAGCGGCGCGTCGGCGGCTTCGATGCGCAGCGTGTGCAGGTTCACCCCGCGCACGCTGGCCAGGTAGCCCGCGCGCGGCGCCTCATGCAGACCGGCGACCAGGGCGCCGTGCACGGCCATGGCCTGGGCCGCGTATTCGATGGCGTGCACCGCGCCCAGGGCGCCGTCGGCGCCGCGCAGCGGGTGCGTGGCCAGGCCATCGAGCCGCGCCTCGCAGTGAATGGCCTCGGGCGACCAGTGCCGCACGGCGTCGAGCAGGCACATGTCGAGCTGGTGCGGGATGCGGCGCGCGATGGCGTCGCGGTCCAGCGGGGCGTGGGAGGTCGGGTCGGTCATGGTTGGCGGGGCGTGAAGCGCAGCCGCAGGCGCTGGGGCGCCAGGTAGTCCAGCACCACGGGGCGATCATCGCCGCGCGCGATGCGCTCGAGCAAGGGCAGGCCACGCAGCGCGGGAAAGGCCCTGCGCAGGCCTTCCAGCGGCGCCGCCGCCAGCGTGTCCACCGGATCGCGCGTGAGCGCGCCGTGCAGCGTGCCCAGGCTTCGCTCGCGCGGCGCGGTGCCCAGCCAGAGCGCGATGCCCGCCGCATCCGGCACGGGCCGGCAAGCGTGCAACGGCTCGGGGTACTCGCTGTCGTAGGCCACCAGCAGCACCTCGGGCGCGCCGTCGAGCAACTGGCCCACGGCGTCGATCCAGCCCGCGCCCAAGCTGGCGTCGTGCGCGCACAGCACCTGGCTGGGCGCCATGGAGCGCGTGGCGATGCCCCAGTAGCCGGCCGCCGCGTTGTGCACCGAGTTGTGGAAGCGCGTGGGCGAGATGGCGCGGTCCTCGCCCGCCAGCTGTTCGCACAGGGCGTGGCAGTTGTGGCCATCGGCGCCAGACGAGGTGAAGACCGTGGCGATGTCGGCCGGGTCCTGCCCGTCCAGCGCGCGCTGGCCCAGCGCCAGGGCCAGGCGCACCACACGGCTGGCGCGGCGGCGTTCGGCCGCCGGCAGCGCCTGGGCCGGCGGCAGCACCGAAGGCGCGTGCGCCCAGGCCTGTTCGCCGCGCAGCACGGCGGCGGCCTGGGGCCAGTCGGCCAGGCCGGGGGCGATGAGGGACAGGCCGTGCAGCCAGATGGGGGCGTGCGGTGGGGCGTGGGGGCTCTGGTTCATGGCTGGCCCCCACCGAACACCAGGCTGCAGTTGCTGCCGCCAAAACCGAAGGAGTTGGACAGCGCGTACCTCAGCCCGGGCGCGGGCGCGCCGTCGAGGCGGTAGTCCAGATCGAGCGCCGGATCGAGTTCGCGCGTGCCGGGGCTGCCGGGAATCCAGCCCTCGCGCAGCGCGATGGCGCAGGCCACCGCCTCCAGCGCGCCGGCCGCGCCCAGCGTGTGGCCGGTGGCGCCCTTGATGGACGAACACGGCGCGCCGCGCCCGAACAGCGCGGCCACGGCGAGGCCCTCGGCCGCGTCGTTGGCCGGCGTGGCGGTGCCGTGCAGGTTGATGTAGCCGATCTGGTCCGCCCGCAGGCCGGCCGAGCGCAGCGCGGCCTCCATGGCCCGGCGCGCGCCCAGGCCCTGCGGGTGCGGGGCCGACATATGGTGCGCATCGCTGGACTCGCCCACACCCAGCAGCCGCACGGCGGCCGGCGCGCCGTCGCGCTCCAGCAGCGCGAAGGCCGCCGCCTCGCCGATGGAGATGCCGTCGCGCCGCGCATCGCTGGGCCGGCAGGGCTCGGCCGAGGTGAGTTGCAGCGAGGCGAAGCCGTACAGCGTGGTGAGGCAGAGCGAATCGACGCCACCCACCACGGCCGCGTCGATGGTCCCCGCCGCGAGCTGGCGCGCGGCGGCGGCGAACACTTTGGCGCTGGACGAACAGGCGCTGGACAGCGCCATGGCCATGCCCTGCAGCCCGAAGGCGGCGCGCACGAAGGCGCTCACCGAGCCGGTGTTGTGCGTGGTGTCGTAGTGGAACCAGGCGGGCAGCGCGCCCGTGGCCGGGTCGCGCTCGCGGTAGGCCAGCTCGGTCTGCAGGATGCCCGAGGTGCTGGTGCCGACGAACACGCCCACGCGGTCCGCCCCGTGGCGGGCCACGGCCTCGCGCACGCGCTCGGCGAAGCCGTCCTGCTGCAGGCCCATCCAGGCCAGGCGGTGGTTGCGGCAGTCGAAGGCGCTCAGCGCCGCGGGCAATGCCACGGCGTCGACGCCGGGCACCTCGCCGATCCAGGTGGGCAGGTCCACGGTTTCGAAGCGGCAGGGCGTCAGGCCGCTGCGCGATGCGCGCAGCGCCCGCGTGTGCTCGGCCAGGCCCTGCCCCAGACAGGAAGTGGCGGTGTAGGCGGTGAGGGAAACGGCTTGCATGGGAACCCGGGGCGCGGCGCTCAGCGCACGCGGCAATACAGCATGACGTTGGCCAGGGGCTTATTGCCGCTCATGTCGCGGCTGTCCACCTCGAAGCCCAGCGATTCGAGCTCGGCGCGCCACGCGGCCAGCGGGCGCGCGTACAGGCGCGAGAGCCGGTGCCCGCGCGCGAAGGTCACCACGCGGTCGATGTTCAGGCCCATCTGGTAGCGCCAGCCCGCCGAGGCGTCACCGATGCGGGTGAGGAACACGCCGCCCGCCGGCAGCGCGGCGCGGATGCGCGCCAGCAGCTCGCTCTGGCGCTGGTGGTCCACGTAGTGCAGCGCGTCCAGGATGGTGATGGCGTCGGGCCGACCGAGCTCGGTGCGCGTCATGTCGCCGCGCTCGATGCGCACCACCGGGTGCGTGGCACCGAAGGCCTGCGCCGCGCGGTCCACGTCCTTGTCCATCAGCTCGATGCCGCGCAGGGCCCGCGGCGCGGGCGGCGGCGCCCAGTCGGCGGGCCAGCGGCCCCGCGCCGCCAGTTGCTGCGCGGCCAGCAGCCACGAGAACAGGCTGCCCTGACCGCTGCCCAGGTCCAGCACGCGTGGCGACTGGCTCAGCAGGCCGCGGCGCAGGATGTCGTGAAAGATGGTGTCGTAACCGAGCTTGCCGCGCGCGTAGTGGTACGCGAAGCGGCCGCCGGCGCGGAAGCGTTCGCTGGCGTGGTCGACCAGTTCGTGGACGAAGGCGTGGCTCATGCGGGGGACGGGCTCATTCAAGGGATTGGAACAGGGTCTCGGGCCGCAGCCCCAGGCGGCGCGCCTCGGCCATGACGGCGGGCAGCGCGTGCAGCAGCACCGGCTGGCCGTCGGGCGCGCGCGCGGCGTGGCCGTCGTGCAGCAGCAGGATGTCGCCGGCGGCGAAGCCGCGCAGCAGCCGGCGCTGCACGGTGGCCGGATCGCCGGTGCGAGTGTCGAAGCCGCGGCGCGTCCAGCTGGCGTGCCGCAGGCCCAGACCGTGCAGCACCGGGGCGAGGAAGGGATTGCTCAGGCCGGCCGTGGGCCGGAAGAAGCGCGGCGCCTGGCCGGTGATGTCGCTCAGCGCGGCCTGCGCGGCGGCGATGTCCCGCCGCATGCGGCCAGGCCCGAACAGCGAGAAGGCATTGGAGTGCGACTGGCCGTGGTTCTCCACGCGGTGGCCACGCGCCACGATGGCGCGGCACAGCGCCGGCTGCGCCTGCGCGCGGCGGCCGATGCAGAAGAAGCTGGCCTTGGCCCCGAGTTCATCGAGCAGGTCCAGCACGCGCGGCGTGCGCTCGGGGTCGGGCCCGTCGTCGATGGTGATGGCGAAGGCGCCGCGCGCGGCCGCGGCCTCGGGCAGGCGCACCCAGTTCTCGCCCAGCCATTGCGAGCGCGGCCACAGGCCGGCGGCCACCACCGCCGCGTGGTTGGCCACCACGCCGCCCGCCAGCCAGGGCCACCAGCCGGGCTGCCACAGCCCCGCGCCCAGCGCGGCGCCATGCAGCAGCACGCTGGCTTGAAGCAGCGGCGCGGGGCGCCAGCGCGGGCCGTTCAAGCGGGCCGGCGTCATGGCGCGCCCTCCCCGGCCGCCGCCCAGGGCCGCCGCGCCACCAGGGCGGACCACAGGGACCGCCAGCAGGCCCAGTCGTGGCCGCCGTCGGTGCGCAGCACGCGCTCGGCGGGCAGGCGCGCGGCCATGCGGTCCATGCCCCCGGCGAAGCGGTCCTGGCGGCCATAGCCCATCCAGGCCACGGGGCGCGGTGGCGCCTGTTTCCACCAGGCCCAGACCTCGAAGGCCGGGTCGCTGTCGTGGGACGCGGGGCCGGGCCAGGCGTCCAGCCCGCCCGCGCGTTGAATGGCGTTCCAGGCCAGCCGATCGCCCGGGTAGGGCGCCAGCAGGCACAGGCCATCGACCAGATCCGGGTGGCGCCGCGCGCACAGCACGGCCTGCCAGCCGCCCAGCGACAGACCGCCCAGCCAGACTCGGCGGCCTGCGTCGCGCGCGGGCCGCAGCCACTCGGTGGCCAGGGCCTCGATGGCGTCGGCGCCGTCGTAGCGCTGCGCCTGCAGATCGACCGCCACCATGTCGATGGCCTGACCCGCCGCGGCGGCCTCGGCGTCCCAGCCTTGCGCGGCCACGTCGGCGGCGCCCATGGCCGCGCCGGGCAGCCAGACCAGGCGGCAGGGGGCCTCGCCGGTCCAACCCTCGAAGCGCTGGGCCTTCACGGGACGGGGTCCTTCTCCGCCGGCGTGAGCACCGCCGACAGCAGCAGCGCCAGCACCGCGCCCGGCGCCACCGTCACGCCCACGGCCTGCAGCACCGGCACAGAGGACAGCGAGAGCACGCCAAAGCCGATGGCCGTGGTGGCGCAGGCCACCAGCACCGACAGCAGGGCCCGCGGATCGGCGTGCGGGTCGCGCCGCCAGCGCTCGATGAACAGCGAGTAGTTGGAACCCACGGCCACGATGAGCAGCATGCCGATGAGGTGCAGCAGGTGCAGGCGCACGCCCAGGGCGTGCAGGCCGGCGATCACGATCAGCACCGCCGCCACGATGGGCAGCATCACGCCCAACAGGCGGCTCGGCCGGCGCAGCGAAGCGCCCAGCACCAGCACGATGCCCGCCAGCCCGGCCAGCGACAGCGCGATGGCCTCGCGCAGGTAGCTGCCGTAGAGCGACTCGAACTCCTGCTTCAGGTCGATGAAGCTCGCGCCGCTGCCCTGCAGCGCCGCGCGCAACACCTCGGCCGGCAGGTCGGCGCCGGCCGCGCCGGGCGCGGGGCGCAGCGGCAGCAGGGCGGTCCAGCCGTCGGCGTGTGGCTGCAGCAACGAGTCCACGGCGATGGCCAGGGCCGAGCCGTCGAGGTCCTCGCGCCGCATCGGCGCAGCCGCGCGCGCCTGCGCCACGGCGTCCACGAAGGGCTTGAGCCGCGCGGCCGACAGGGGCTGCCCCTGCAGCGCCAGGCCCAGGTCGCGCGACAGCGCCTCGGGCGCCGGCAAGGCGCGCTGGCGCTCGCGCTGCAGGGCCTCGCTGGGCAGGAAGCGCGCGGGGCTGTCGTAGCCGCCGATCAGGCCCTGCGCCACCAGCGGCTGCAGGCGCGCGGCGGCCGCCTCGGCGCCGCGCAGCGCGGCCTCGCGGTCGCTGGCGCGCACCACCACCATGTAGCGCGCGTCGGGCGCGCCCAGGTCGCCGCGCAGGCGGGCGTCGCGCTCGGCGTCCTGCGGGCTCACGCTGGACAGGGCGGACAGGTTCGGCTCCCACAGCGTGTCGCGCTGCGCCACCAGCCAGGCCAGCGCCAGCAGCGCCGCGCCCAGCACGGGCCAGCGCCAGGCCCGCAGGGCCAGCACGCGCGGCGTCACCCAGGCCGGCAGCTCGGGCGTGCGCGCCATCTGGCCGCCGGCCATGGCGGGCAGCACCAGCCGCGTGGTCAGGGCGGCGACGAAGACCCCCGTCATGGCGTACAGGCCGAGCTGCGCGAGCCCCGGGAAGCCCGCGAACAGCAGCGCGCCGAAGCCCAGCACCGAGGTGGCCACGCCCAGGCGGATGGTGGGCCAGAAGTTCTCGTGCCAGCGCCGGCCCTCGCCGCTGTCCGCACGCCCGGTCTGCACGAAGTAGTAGATGCCGTAGTCCACCGCCTCGCCCACCAGCGCGGCGCCGAAGCCGGCCGTGATGGCGAACACCGAGCCGTGCACCTGCCCCACCGCCACCAGGCCCGCGAGCGAGCCGCTCACCGCCGGCACCAGGGTCAGCAGCAGCGGGCGCCAGCGCCGGAACATGCACCACAGCAGCAGGCTGATGCCGATGGAACTGAACAGGGTCAGCCGCGCCACGTCGGCCTGGATGGCCGCGCGCGTCTTCACCGCGAACACGCCGGGGCCCGACACCTCCAGCCGCAGCGCGCCCGGCGGCAACGCATCGAAGGCGGCCTGCACGCGCGCCACCGCCTCGGCCTGGCCGTCGGTGTCCGAGCCCGCCGCGCGCGTCTGCAGCAGCAGCATCGCGCGCGCGCCGTCGCGCGACACCCAGACGCCCTCGGCCATGTTGGGCTGCCCCTGCGACTGCCAGCCCATCAGCACCTCGAAGGCCTCGCCCGTGGGGTCCGACGGGAACTGCGCCTTGAACGGCAGCCCCGCCGGCGAGGACACGATGTCGATGGCGTTGAGGATGGCCTCGCGCAAGCCGTCGGGCGTGAAGCGCTGTGCGTCCACGGCCGGGCTCAGCGTGTAGCGGTGCCGCTGCAGCAGCGCGAGCTCGCGGTCGAAGGCCTCCAGCTCGCCGTTCTGCACCGCAACGAAGGCGCCGTCGGCCGAGAGCCGCTGGCGCAGCGCGCGCGAGGCCTCGGCGCGCGCCGCGCCGTCGCCGCCGTCGATGGCCACCATCAGCAGGCGCGAGACCACGCCCTCGCGCAACTGCTCCACCAGCACCTGCTGCTCGGCGCTGGGGTGGGAGGGCAGGAAGAAGGACAGGTCGGTGGTGAAGCGCGTGCGCGACGCCAGCCAGCCGCCCAGGGCCATGGCCAGGGCCCAGGCGAGCACGATCCACACGGCACGGCGGGTCATCGGAGCCCCTCCGGGCGCGCGGCGGTGCGGGCGCCGGCTGGCGGCCGGGCGGCGCTCACGGCTTGCCCACCGGTTCCAGCCGCATCTCGGTGCGGTCGCCGTCGGACTGGGTGTAGTCGATGCGGTCCACCGCGACGCCCACGCCCGAGATGACGATCTGCGTGACGATGCCGCGCAGGCGCGCCTGCAGCGGCTCCAGCGTGAGCGTCCAGCGCTTCTCGGGCTGGCCCTGCAGGGCCACGCGGTAGTGGCGCTCCAGCGCCGCGCGGTCGCCCTGCAGGGTGCTGCGGATGCTGGCCACGAAGGCCTCGACCTCGGGGCGCTGGCTCACGGGCATGCTCATGCGGCGCTGGTCGCGCTCCAGCGTGAGCGTGTCCTTGTCGAGCAGCAGGCGCTCGGGCCGGGGCGAGAGCGTGCGCCGCTCCAGCCAGTCGGGCGCGCGGTAGCTCATCTCGCCGCGCGAGACCAGGGGCGCGTCGAGCATGGCCATGTGGCGCCGCTCGACGAAGCGCACCGTGCCGCCGGGGTGCGCGGCCAGCAGGGCCATCAGGCGCTCGAGTTCGTCGGCCGCGCGCGCGGCCGTCAGGGGCAGCAGCGTCAGCGCCAGTAGCCAGAGCCTGCGGGAGATCATCGTTGCCAGAAATCGAAAAAGTTGAACCAGTTGAACGGCGCCTGCCGGCAAGCGGCCTGCAGGCGCTCCACGTAAGCGGCGCGCGCCGCCTGGATGGCGGCGTCGCGCGCCGCGCCACGGCCAACCGTACCAAAGTCGGCCAGGGGTTCGAACACCAGCCGGTAACGGTTCGCACCCAGGTACAGGCCGGCCATGAAGAACACCGGCCGGCGCAGCACGGCGGCCACGCGCCAGGGCGCGACCGGAAAGGCCGCGGGGCCGCCCAGGAAATCGTGCAGGGCGCGGTCGTCCGCGTCCAGCGAGCGGTCGACCAGCATGCCCACCAGGTGGCCCTGCTCCAGCCGCTGCGCGGCCTCGATCATGGAATCGGGCCGGCCCAGCGGCACCACGTCCTGCCGGGCCTCGGGGTTGATGGCGGCGAGCGCGGCCCGCATCTGGCGCGCGTTGTCCTCGTACATCAGCATGCTCACCTGCAGGCCGGGGCGCTGGCGGCCCACGCAGCGCAGGGCCTCGAAGCTGCCCAGGTGCGCGCCCATCAGCAGCACGCCGCCGCTGTCCATGGCGCGCAGCAGCGCGTCGGCGCCCTGCACTTCCACGTCGAACAGATCGAAACGTCCGTTGAGCAGGTAGACACGGTCGTGCACCGTGGTGGCGAAGCTCAGCAGGTGGCGGTAGCGCTCGCGCCAGGTGGGCGGGCGGCCCAGTGCGCGGCGCAGGTAGTCGCGGCTGGCCGCGCGCGGGCGCGGCGCGAACAGCAGGAAGTACAGCGTGGCGCCGTGCAGCACCGCGCGGCTGAGCCGTCGGCCCCCCCACAGCGACAGGCGCACCATGAAGCGCAGCAGCCCCAGGTGACCGCGCTCGGGCCGCTGGCGCCACTCGGGCAGCGCGCGCCCATTCACCGGGCGCCCCCCCGTGCCGCGCACCGTGGGGCCGAGCGCCTTGCGAATGGCCCGGCCGCGCTCATGCGTCCACCGGCCGCAGCTGGCCCGTGGCCACCGGCTCGCCACCGCGCGTAAAGACGAAGGCGAAGCCCGCGCGGGGCAAGGCGCTCAGGCTCAGCCGCAGCTCGTCGCCGGGCCGCACGGCTTGCAGGAACTTGGCCTGCGGCAGGCCCCAGCCGCGCGCGCCAGGCGCCAGCTCGCGCGCCGCGCGCAGGGCCTCGTCCAGCAGCACCACGCCGGGCAGGATGGGCTGGCCCGGGAAATGCCCCGCGAAAGCGGGGTGGTCCGGGGGCACGCGCCAGGCGCGCTCAAGAAGGCTCACGCAGCACCTCGCGGCGGTAGAGCGCGGCCAGCGCCTCGCGCGTGAGCTTGCCGGTGGCGTTGCGTGGCAGCGCCGGCAGCAGCACCAGCGGGCGCGGCAGGAAGATGGCGTCGACGCGCTCGCGCAGCTCGGCCAGCAGCGGCGCGGACTGGCGACCGGGCGCCACCGCGAAGGCCACCAGCCGCGTGACGGCGGCGTCGCCGCCCGGCGCCTCGGGCAGGAAGAAGGCGGCGTCGAGCACGCCCTCGAGCCCCGCGAGCTGGCGGTTCAGGTAGGCCAGCGACGTGCGTTTGCCCGCGATGTTGATGAGGTCGGCGTGCCGGCCGTGCAGCACGAAGCGGCCGTCGGCCAGCGGCTCGATCAGGTCGGCCAGGGGCACGGTGCCCTCCACGTGCCCGCCCTCGGCGCTGGCCACGTCGCCCGCGAACCGCAGGCGCGCGCCGGGCAGCAGCGTCCAGGCCGGGCCCGCCACGGTGCGCCGGCTGGCCAGCGCGGAGGACTCGGTGGAACCGTAGATCTCGTGCAGTTCGGCGCCGCAGGCGGCCTCGGCCTGCTGCGCCAGGCCCTCGGCCAGCGGCGCGGTGGCCGACAGCAGGCGCTGCGGCAAGGCGCCCGGCGCGGCGCTGGCCAGCCAGTTGGCGAGGTGGAAGGGCGTGGTGACGAGCAGGCGCGGCGCCGGCACGGCGGCCAGGGCGTCGTTGATGTCCTGGGCAAAGAACGGCTTGCCCGACCAGAAGCTGCAGCCGCCGTGCAGCGCCAGCAGGAAGGTGGATTCGAAACCGTAGCTGTGCTGGATGGGCACGGTGCCCACCAGCACGTGCGGCGCGCGGTCCAGCCCCAGCGCGGCGGCCTCGGCCTGGCCGTTGCGCACCAGGCGACCCCAGTGCTTGGGGTGCGGCTGCGGCCGGCCGGTGGAGCCCGAGGTGAACAGCACGGCGGCCCGCCGGGCGTCGTCGATCCAAGGCATGTCGGCGAGCGGCGGGCGGCCGGCGCCGGGGCGCGCGGGCACATCGTGCCGGGGCAGCCCGGCGGCCTCGGCCGCGTGCGACATCTCGGCGCCGTCGACCAGGCACAGCGCGCCCGGGAAATCCTGCGCCAGCTGGCGCAGGCTCTGCGGCGCCAGCGAGGACGGCTGCAGGCTCACGCGCCCGCGCAGCAGGCCGGCGGCGAAGCCCACGGCGAAGCGGTAGCGGTCCTCGCAGAGATTGATGAGGTCGCCCTCGGGCGGCAGCGCTTCGGCGAAGGCCGCGGCGTCAGCCAGGAATTCGCCCACGCGCACCGGGCCGTCGGGGCGCCAGGCGAACACGCCGTCGATGGCGTGCGCGCTGATGAGCGGGGAACGGCTCATGGCCGCTGCCCCCGCGCCGACTGGCGGCGTTCGCTGTCGGCCCGCCAGGCGCGCAGCACGGCCGACAGGCTGGGGCGCTCGTGCGGCGGCAGCGCCAGCCGCCGCCACAGGGTTTCCAGCAGGAACATCAGGCCCACCAGGGGACCCGTGAGCACGTTGGCGTGCAGCGACCAGAGCCCGCGCGGCGCGAACAGGAAGAGCGCGGTGGACACCAGCGCGTTCAGCACGAAGAAGGCGGTCCAGGCGGCCGTGACCTGGCGCGTGTAGCGCAGGTGGCCCGGCGAGAGTTCGGCGCCATGCACCAGGCGCGCCAGCCGCGTGACCAGGGCGTCGCCCGGCCCCAGCAGGCTGGCGCCGAACAGCGCCGCCAGCGCGAGGTGAATGCCCAGGTGCTGCAGGTAGTACAACAACGCCACCTCGCCGCGCAGCCAGGGCCACAGGCCCCACAACAGCGCCGCCGCCGCCAGCCAGGCGAGCCAGCGCAGCGCCGGTCGCGCCAGGCGCGCGAAGGCCACGGCCAGCGCTGCGGCAAAGGGCGCCACGGCCACCGCCACGTGCAGGTCCATCGGCCCGCGGCCCGTGCTGCCGAGGTGCGAGGCCACCACCCAGCCCAGCAGCAGCAGGCCGGACGCGGCGGCGCGCAGCGGGGCCGATGGGCTCATGCGATCCGGCGCCGGGCCGCCCCCAGCCAAGCCTCGCGACCCACGCCGCGGCGGAGCGTGCGGGTATTCATGTGGTGCGGTGGCGCGTGATGTGGGCCGCCAGCGCGCGCGGGCTGGCGAAAATCTTCTGGTTGTTTTCGTTGTCCGAGCGCATCTGGAACCCGTAGCGCTTGGAGATGACGAGCGCGATCTCGAGCATGTCGATCGAGTCCAGGCCCATGCCCTCGCCGTACAGGGGCGCGTCGGGGTCGACCTCGCCCGGGCTCAGCTCCAGGTTGAGCGCCTCGATGATGAGCTGCACGAGTTCGGGAATCAGCTGCTCCACGGCTTCGGCGTTGACGGTGTCTTCCTGCATGGCGAACTCCTGGGGAGCGTGAGGTGATCAGTGGGCGGGGGCGGCGAACGCCAGCACGACGTTGCTGCCGCCGAAGGCAAAGGAGTTGGACAGCGCCACGCGCAGGCCGTTCGCGTGCCGGCCCTGTGGCACATGGTCCACGCCCTCGCAGGCCGGGTCGAGGCGGCCCGCCAGATGGGCGGTGGGGGGAATGGCCTGCTCGCGCAGGGCCATGGCCGTGACGACGGCCTCGATGGCCCCGGCCGCGCCCAGCAAGTGGCCGTGCATCGATTTGGTGGAACTCACGGGCAGGCGCGCGGCCTGTTCGCCGAACACCTCGCGCAAGGCCTGTACCTCGATCGGATCGCCTTCGGGCGTGGCGGTTCCGTGCGCGTTGACGTAGTGCACCTCGCCCGGGGCCAGGCCGGCGTCCTCCAGCACGGCGCGAAGGGCGCGCACCTGGCCGGCGCGGTCGGGCCGCACCAGGTGGGTGTGGTCGCAGTTGGTGGCGAAGCCGATGAGTTCGCCGTGGATGCGCGCGCCGCGCGCCACGGCGCGGTCCCAGTTCTCGAGCACCAGCGCCGCCCCGCCCTCGCCCAGCACCAGGCCGTTGCGGTCGTTCGAGAAGGGCCGGCAGGCGCTGGATGCGGTCTGCTCGTCGCCGCGCGCGAGCACGCGCATGGCCTCCCAGGCCTTCACCACGCTCACGGACTGGCAGACGTCGGAGCCGCCGGTCACCATCAGCTCGGACTCGCCCGAGCGCACGCGGCGAAAGGCCTCGCCGATGGCCATGGAGGCCGAGGCGCAGGCCGCCGTGTGGCTGCTGCTCACGCCGCCCAGGCCCAGCTGGATGGAGATGTGTGCGTTGGCCGCGTTGTTCATGCCCATCACCACCGACAGCGGCGACACGCGTTCGCGGCCCTTGAGCCAGAGCTCGCGCGCGCCCCGCTCGTGCGCCGCCAGGCCGCCCAGCGCGGTGCCCCACAGGCACCCCCATTGGCGGCGGTCGCTGCCGTCCTCGGCGGCCGAGCGGGCCAGGCCCGCGTGGCGCCAGGCCTTGAAGACGGCGGCCATGCCCAGTTGCGAGAAACGCTCCATCATGGACGCCAGCGGCTTGCCCAGCTCGCGGTCGGCGTCGAAGCCCTCGCAGCGCACGTAGGGCAGGCGCAGGGGGCGCGGCTCGTCCTCGGTGACCATCCACCGAACGGCCGATTCGCCGGCCCACACGCGCTGAAAGAAATCCTCGAGATCGCCGCCGTAGGGACTCACGAGGCCCAGGCCGGTGATCGCGACGCGGTGCCGCGCCATGCTCACTCCGTCTTGCTGGGCACGAGCGATTCGATGACCGCCACCATGTCCGCCACGCTTCTGGGTGGGGTCTGATCGGAGGGAATCTCGATGCCCAGGCGGTCTTCGGCCTCGAACATGAGCTCGGCCAGCATCAGCGAATCGACGCCCAGCTCGGCCAGGGCCGCCCCGGGCACCACGGCGGACTCGGCCACGCCCAGGCGATCGACGAGAAACTGGCGGATCAGTTCGATGGCGTTCATGTGGGCCCGAAAAAAGTGCGGAATTATAGTGAGCGCCCCCCAGCACGCCCTGGGGCGTACCACCCTGGCGGGGGACGTCACGCGCCTCGGGTACAGTGGCCCCCCACCCTACCCCACCACAGCACCCGCGCCCGCCGCCTTGACCGCCACCCACCCACCGGCCTGGACCCGCGCCCTCGCGCGCCGATTCTTCGCCCTGTGGCCGCTCAAGGCCGTGGGCACCACCGCCTTCATGGTGCTGTTTTTCCACGCCTATTTCTGGGTGCTGAAAAACCCATCGGGCGAAGCGCTGGAGCTGCCCCTGCTGGCGCCGGACCGCTGGGTGAGTTTCGAGCCCTGGGCCATCTACGCCTACGGCTGGCTCTGGGTCTACGTGTCGGTGGCGCCGGGCCTGCTGGACCGCTGGCGCGCGCTGGTGCGCTATGGCGCCTGGGTGGCGCTCATGTGCGCGCTGTGCCTGGCGATCTTCTGGCTCTGGCCCACGCGCACGCCCGTGTTCGACGTTGACTGGTCGGCCTACCCGCGCCTGGCCTTCCTCAAGGGCATCGACGCGTCCAGCAACGCCTGCCCGTCCCTGCACGTGGCGGCGGCACTGCACGCGGCCTGCTGGCTGCACTGGCACCTGCGTGAGTTGGGCGCGCCGGCCTGGACGCGCTGGGTCAGCGCCCTGCAGTGCGTGGCCATCGTCTGGTCCACCATGGCGATCCGCCAGCACGTGTTCATCGACGTGCTGGCCGGCGCGGCGGTGGGCGTGCTGTTCGCCTGGCTGTCGATCCGCTCGGAACGCGCCGCCCAGGCCCGGCCCCCCGCTACAGCGGTCGCCGCTGCGCCAGCAGCGCGTTGAGCCGCGGCAAGGCCGCGCGCATGGCCTCGCGCCCGGCCTCGATGGCGCGCTCGCGCGAGGAGAAGTCCGCGCCACCCATGCCGTTGAGCACCGGACGCACCACCAGGTCGGCCGTGGCGAGCTCGTGGCGGTTGATGCTCTGTCCCATGATGGCGAAGGTCTGCAGCAGCACGTCGAGGTTGCCGGTGGCGGCATTGGTCTCGGGCGTGGCGGAGATGTCCACCGCGAGCACGATCTCGGCGCCCATCTCGCGCGCCTGGCGCACCGGCACCGGCGCGGTCAGGCCGCCGTCCACGTACTCGGTACCACCGATCTTGACCGGCGCGAACACGCCCGGCACGGCGCTGGAGGCCCGCACCGCGAGCGCCGCGTCGCCGCGACGAAACAGCACGCCGCGGCCGGTGTGCAGGTCGGTGGCGAGCACGCCCACGGGCAAGGCCATGTCCTCCAGCAGCTTGCCGTCGATGGTGCGGCGCACGTAGCGCGCGAGCGCTTCGCCGCGCAGCAGGCCCCGACCCAGGATGGGGAGCGACCAGTCGGCGATCTCGGCCTCCTGCATGCGCAGCGCCAGGCGCTCCAGTTCCTTGCCCGGCAGGCCGCTGGCGTAGAAGGTGGCGACCAGGCTGCCGGCCGAGGTGCCGGCGAGCAGGTCGGGCCGGATGCCCACGCGCTCCAGCTCCTGGATGACGCCAATGTGGGCGAAGCCGCGCGCCGCGCCGCCGCCCAGCGCCAGGCCCAGGCGCGGCGGGCGCGTGAGCGTCACGGGTGGCACCACGGGCTCGGCCACCACCGGGGGCACCGGCCTGTCGGGCGCCTGCGGCGGCACGAGGGCGCAGCCCGTGAGCAGCAAGGCCAGCGCGCAAGCCCACGCGCGGCCTCCGGGGAACCATTGAAAGCGCTTAAGAATCATTCTCGTCTCTGCTAGCATCTATCACCGCTGTCCGGCGGGTGCGGGATTGTCCCAAAGCGCCGGGCGGCCCCCTCTTTCGCAACCAAGAGACCACCATGAAAACCACCCGTACCATCGTTTCGGCCCTGGCCGCCGCCACGCTGAGCCTCGGCGCCGCCCAGGCGCAGGACAAGGTGCTCAACATCTACTCCGCCCGCCACTACCAGACGGACGAGGCGCTGTACAACGGCTTCACGCAGGCCACGGGCATCAAGATCAACCGGGTGGAAGCCGACGACGCGGGCATCGTCTCGCGCCTGCGCGCAGAGGGCGCGGCTTCGCCGGCGGACATCGTGCTCATGGTGGACGCCGCCCGCATGGCCGCCGCCGACGCGCAGGGCCTGTTCCAGCCGATCAAGTCGAAGAAGCTGGACGACACCATCCCCGCCACGCTGCGCGCCGCGCCCACCGCCGATGGCGTGACCTGGACCGGCTTCTCCACCCGCGCGCGCATCGTCATCTACGACCCGGCGCGCGTGAAGGCCGAGGACGTGGCCACCTACGAGCAGCTCGCCGACCCCAAGCTCAAGGGCCTGCTGTGCACGCGCTCGGGCTCGCACCCGTACAACATGTCGCTGTTCGCCACAGTGGTGGAGCGGCTCGGTGACCAGAAGGGCGAGGCCTGGCTCAAGGGCCTGGTGGACAACCAGGCGCGCGCGCCCAAGGGCGGCGACACCGACCAGATCCGCGGCGTGGCCTCGGGCGAGTGCGGCGTGGCGATCGCCAACAGCTACTACATGGCCCGCATCCTGAAGTCGGACAAGCCCGAGGACAAGGCGGTGGCCGCCAAGGTGAAGGTGGTGTTCCCGAACCAGGGCACCACGGGCACGCACGTGAACATCGCCGGCGCGGCGGTGGCCAAACACGCCAAGAACCGCGACAGCGCGATCGCCTTCATGGAGTACCTGGCCAGCCCGGCGGCGCAGAAGTACTTCGCCGATGGCAACAACGAGTTCGCCGCCGCCAAGGGCGTGAAGCTGGACAACCCGGCGCTGCAGGCCATGGGCGGCGAGCACTTCAAGATCGAGACCGTGCCGCTGGCGGCCGTGGCGAAGAACCTGACCAAGGTGCAGCAGATGCTGGACCGGGTGGGCTACAAGTAAACCGGACCGGTCCCCAGAAAAAAGGCCGCGCCACCGCGCGGCCTTTTTCATGTCAGACCGAGCGCGTCAGCCCGCCGTCCACCCGCAGGTTCTGGCCCGTGATGTACGCCGCGCCGTCCGAGGCCAGGAAGGCCACGGTGGCCGCGATCTCCTCGCTCGTGCCGTAGCGCTTCAGCGGCACGCTGTCGCGGCGCGCCTCGGTGGGCGGCAGGCTGTCGATCCAGCCCGGCAGCACGTTGTTCATGCGCAGGTTGTCCGCCGCGTAGGTGTCGGCGAAGACCTTGGTGAAGGACGCCAACCCCGCGCGGAACACCGCCGAGGTCGGGAACATGGCGCTCGGTTCGAAGGCCCAGGCGGTGGAGATATTGACGATGGCCCCGCCCTTTTGCTGCTGCATGTGCGGCGTCACCAGCCGCGTCGGGCGGATCACGTTCATGAGGTAGGTGTCCATGCCGCGGTGCCAGTCCTCGTCGCTGATGTCGAGGATGGGGCCGCGCGGCCCGTGGCCCGCGCTGTTCACCAGCACGTCGATGCGGCCCCAGCGCTCCAGCAGCGCGTCCAGCAGGCGCTTGAGGTCGTCGGTGGACTGGTTCGAGCCCGTCACGCCCACACCGCCCAGTTCCTTGGCCAGGGCCTCGCCCTTGCCCGAGGACGAGAGCACGCCCACGCCATACCCATCGGCCGCGAGCCGCCGCGCCACGGCCGCGCCCATGCCACTGCCACCCGCCGTGACCATCGCCACCTTGACTGCCGCCATGTCCTTGCCTTCCGTATGAGTGAGGGAAGCGGCGGATGCTACCCGGGGACCGCGGAGCGCGCGGGCCGGGGGCCTCAATACACGTCGCGCCGGTAGCGGCCTTGCGCGGCCAGGTCTTCCAAGGCCTGGTCGCCCAGGATCCCGCGCAGCGTGCGGTCGACCTCGCCCGCCATGCCATCGAGGCTGCCGCACACATAGAGGGCGGCACCCCGCCCCACCCAGTCGCGCACGGCCCCGGCCGCGTCGGCCAGCGCGTGCTGCACGTAGCGGCGCTGTGCCTGGTCGCGCGAGAACACCCAGTCCACGCGGCAGAGCCAGCCCTGGCGCGCCCAGGCATCGATCTCCTCGCGGTGGTGCGCGTCGTGGGCCGACTGGCGTTCGCCGAACAGCAGCCACATCGGCGCCACATCGGGCGGGCGCGGCGCGCTCGCGGCATCGTGCAGGCGGCCCGCGGCGGCGAGGCGCCCGCGCAGGTGCCCGCGCAGGCCGGCCAGGCCGGTGCCGTTGCCGATCAGGATCAGCGGGCGATCGGCATTGCCAGCGATGCGAAAGCCCGCGTGCGCGCGCACGCGCAGCATCGCGGTGCCATCGAGCGCCAAGCCCTCGGTGAGCCAGCCCGAGGCGACGCCCGGCTGGCCGTCGGCGCGGCGCGAACGGCGCACCAGCAGGTGCAGCGCGCCATCGGCCGGCACCGAGGCAATGGAGTAGTCGCGCGGCGCACCCGGCGCCCCGGGCACCTCGACCTGCGCCAGGTCGCCGGCCTGCCAGTCGGGCAGTGCGCCGGCGCTGGGCACCAGCTCCAGGTGGTGGACCGGCTCGCCCGCGCTGCCCGGGTTGAGGTGGCGGCGTGCGCGCAGCCGCCAGGGCTGCAGCGCCGGGGCCTCCCAATCGGGCAGGTCGCTGGTGCCGGCCAGGTGGGCCAGGTGCTGGCGCCACTGGCGCAGCGCCTCGGGGTCGCTCTTGTCCACGTCGATGCGCTCGAACAGCGGCAAGGCGCCGCGCGCCCGCAGCCAGGCGTCGAGCGCGCGGCCGAAGCCGCAGTAGTGGGCGTAGGCGGTGTCGCCCAAGGCCAGCAGGCCCACGTGCAGGTGCGACAGGCTCACGTCGGCCGAGGCCATGACCTGGCGCGCGAACCGGGCGGCGCTGTCGGGCGGATCGCCCTCGCCGTAGGTGCTGGCCACGCACAGCAGGCGATCGGCCTGCCGCAGGTCGGCCAGGCCCAGCTCGCCCAAGGGCGCCAGCCGCACCGGCACACCAGCGGTGTGCAGGGCCTGCGCGGTCTGCAGGGCCAGTGCCTCGGCCTGCCCGGTCTGGCTGGCGTAGGTCACCCACCAGGCGGGCACGCCGGGCGTGGCGGGCAGCAGCGCGGCCACGCGGCGCCGCGCCTCGGCCTGGCGGCGCCGGTGCTGCCAGGCGAAGGCGCCGCACATCAGGGCGTACAGGGCCAGCACGGCCAGGGCGTAGGTGATTTTTTCCGGTAGAGGCATCGGGTGGCGTGGGCGCGGTGGGCGGCGAACGCGGTTCAGCCCGCGAGGCGCTCCATCGCGCTGGTGAGGGTTTCGCTGAGGCGGCCGTCGGCCTCGCGCTGCAGGAACAGGGCCGCGATGCCATGGGCCTCGGCCAGGGCCAGGCCCTGCTCGCGACCGGCCACGGTGAGCGCGGTGGACCACGCGTCGGCCCAGAGGCAGTCGGCGTGCAGCACGCTCACCGAGGCCAGGCCGTGCGCCACGGGCTGGCCGCTGCGCGGGTCGATGCTGTGCGGCAGGCGCTGGCCGTCCATGAGGTAGGCGCGGCGGTAGTCGCCCGAGGTGGCGACCGACAGACCGTGCAGCGCCACGCGCGTGGCACGCGGCGCGACCTGGCCGGCGCGCACGGGCGGCGTTTCCAGGTCAACCCACCAGGGCATGCCGTCGGGCCGCAGGCCCTGGCCGCGCAACTCGCCGCCCAGCTCCACCAGCGCGTGGGCGACGCCCATCGCCCGCAGCCGCCGCGCCACGCGGTCCACCGCGTGGCCCTTGGCGATGGCCGAGAGGTCGAGCCGCAGGCCACCGGGCTGCGTGGCCTCGCGCGCGGCGGCGTCGAAGCGCAGCGCGCGCCAGTCGGTGGCGGGCATCGCGGCCCGCACGGCGTCGGCCGAGGGTGGAGCGAAGCCGGGGTCGGTGTAGCGCGGCGCGGGACCGAAGCCCCAGAGGTTGACCAGCGCGCCCGCAGCCGGGTTGAAGGCGCCCGAGGAGGTGTCGGCCAGCCAGAGCGCCGCCGCCAGCACCTCGGCGAAGGCCTCGGGCAGGGGCCGGCGCGCGCCGGCGGGCGCGGCGTTGAACCGCGCCAGGTCGGACGTGGGCAGCCAGCTGCTCATCTGCCCGACCACCAGGTCCAGCTCGGCCTCGATGGCCGCGCGCAGCGCGCCCTGGCGCGCCGCGTCGCGGTCGGCCCAGAGCACCTGCCAGGTGGTGCCCATGCTCTCGCCACGCAGGCGCTGCAGGCGCGCGCCCAGCAGGGGCGCCGCGCCTTCGATGTGATCGGGCACCAGTACGCGGGTCATGGTGGACTTGGGCCGCGCACGGAGCGCCCCGCCCCGGGGGCTGCGCGGAACCGGCTTCGCCGGGCCGCAGCTGCCGCCCCCATGGGGGGTCGCGCGAAGCGCGGCGGGGGGACCTACTTCGGCAGCACTTCCAGCGTCAGGCTGTAGTTGGAGCGGCGCACCGGCTCGGCCAGGGTACCGGCGGGGCCGCTGGGCGGCGCGGGCGGCGCGCCCTCCACGCGCGGCGCACGCGGCGGGGCCACGTTCACCCAGTACATGCCGGCCGCCGGCCACTTCACCTGGATCTCGCCGTTCTGGTCGGTGGTGAGGCGGATCTCGCCGAGCTCGCTGCGGTAGCGCAGGCCGTCCAGGATGACGGTGGCCGCGTAGCCCGCGGCGGGCTTGCCGTTGTCCAGGAAACGGAAGGTGGCCGTGTCGCCCTCGACCAGGTCGTTCGGGTGCGTCACCGCCACCAGTTCGATGCCCGCACCCGTGGGCTTGAGCGCGTCGGTGCTGGGCTTGCCGCGCGTCACGAAGGTCTCCACGCGGCTGTTGTTCTGGCTCACGCGCAGCTCGGTGGCGTCGGCCGGGATGTCCTTGGCCAGGGACTCGGCCGAGCCGCGCAGGCGCTTGGTCTCGCCGCCGACCTTGAAGCTGGCGATCAGGCCGTCGTTGACCAGCGCGATGCGGTAGGTGCCCTGCTGCTCCAGCTTCACGTCGAACATGCTGCGGTAGCGGCCCTTGGCCTGGTTCTCGGCCGGCACCGGCTGGCCGTTGGGGCCGATGACGACCAGGTTGTCCAGGCCGGCGGCGTTGTGCTCGTAATAGAAGATGTCGTTGGAGATGGCGGCGTCCACGCTCACCCAGGGCTGTTGGCCCGAGTAGACGGTGCCCGAAGGCAGCAGCCAGGCGCGGTGCGCGTGCGCGGCCAGCGGCAGGGCCAGGGTGGCGGCCGCCGCCAGGGCGAGCGCGCGGGCGCGAAGCGGAATGTTCTTCATCGAGAGGTCTCCGGTCGGTTTCGGGGCTTCAGGGTTTGACGGTGACGCTGATCGCGCCGAGTTCGTGCTGGCCGCGGGCCTGCGTGGTGGTGGCGCCCTTGGGCGGCCACACGAAAGGCACCTTCACGAGCTCGCGGCCGCCCACCTCGCGTGCGGCCTCCAGCACCACGGCGTATTCGCCGGGGGCCAGTTGGCCCAGGGCGGCATCGCCGAACTGCAGGCTGTGCTCGCCGGGCGCGCGCGTGGCGCCGCTCAGGCCATCCACGGGCATGTTCAGCTCGCGCCCGCTCTTGCGCCACCAGGCCCGCATGTCCTTGAGCCACTTGGTGCCCTCGTTGTTGCGCAGCTTGATGTCGTACCAGACCGCGAGGTTGCCCACGAAGGACTGGTCGGGCTTCTCGATCCAGACCGCCACGTAGGGGCGGTGGTACTCCGCCACCGACAGGCGCGGGATCTCGACCTTGAGCGCCATGTCGGCGGCCACGGCGGGCCAGGCGAGGCCGGCCGCGGTGAGCGCGGCGGCGTAACGGATGGTCGTCATGGGAAAACGGCTCCTTGGAGGGTCAGTGGATGAACAGGATCACGAGCAACAACGGGATCACCAGGCCCGCGCCCACCATGGGCCAGGTGGTGGGCCGCGCGGCGGCGTGGAACTTGAGGATGAACAGGCCGGTGATGGCGAACACCAAGCAAGCCACCGAGAAGATGTCGAGGAACCACTTCCAGGCCAGGCCGGTGTGGCGGCCCTTGTGCAGGTCGTTCAGGTAGGAGACCCAGCCGCGGTCGGTGCGCTCGTATTCCACGCCGCCGGTCTCGCGCTCGATGCGCAGCCAGGCGTCGCCACCCGGTCGCGGCAGCGAGAGGTAGATCTCCTCGGGCGACCACTCGGCCTCGCTGGCGGGCAGGCTCAGGTCCAGCGCCTCGGACAGCCAGGCGTGCACGGCGGGCGGCAGCGCGGCGTTGCCGGGTTCGTCGTCCTTCACCGCCAGCGCGGCGCGCAGGTCCTCGGGCAGCTCCAGCGCCTTGTTCTGCACCACGGGCGTGGAGGGGATGTCGGCGGCGTGGTTGAGCGTGATGCCCGTGAAGGCGAACAGCAGCATGCCGATCAGGCACAGCGCGGAACTGATCCAGTGCCACTGGTGCAGGGTCTTGAGCCAATAGGCCCGGCTGGACGCCGCCGGGGCGGCCGAAGGGGGTTTGGCGGAGGTGTCTGACCGGGTATTCACAACTTGCAAATTATAACCATTCTCATTTGCAAGACCAAACCGAGAGACACCATGGGACCGGCTTTGCGGGCCGCAGGTGACGCCCTCTTGAGGGGTTCGCGCGAAGCGCGAGCGGTGGGTGGCCTTAGGACAACGACGGGGACTCGACCCAGTCGCCGCCCAGGGCCTTGTAGAGATCCACCGCGGCCGTGAGGCGCGAGAGCTTCTGCGTGGCCAGCGCGTCCTGCGCCGAGAACAGCGTGCGCTGCGCGTCCAGCACCGAGAGCAGGTCGCCGCTGCCCTCGCGGTAGCGCAATTCGGCCAGTTGCAGCGAGCGCTGCGCCTGCGCCACCAGCTCGCGCTGCAGCGATTCCTGCCGCTCGCTGCGGGAGAGGTTGCCCAGGCCGTCGTCGACTTCCTTCAAGGCGGTGCGGATGGCCTTGCCGTAGTTCTCGATCAGCACCACGCGCTGCGACTCGGTGGTGCGCACCTGCAGGCGCTGGCGGCCGCCGTCGAAGATGGACTGCGCCAGCGACAGACCCAGCGAGACGCTGCGCGTGGGGTCGGCCAGGCTCAGCAGGGCCGAGGTGCCCAGGCCCAGCGAGCCCGACAGCGATACGCTGGGCAGCAGCGCCGCGCGCGCGGCGGCGACGTTGGCGTCGGCGGCGGCCAGCTGCGACTCGGCCGAGGCCAGGTCGGGCCGTCGCGTGAGCAGCGTGGCGGGCAGGCCCGGGGCGAGTTCGGGCACGCGCAGCTGCGAGAACGCGCCGCCGGCCGGCGTGTAGCCCTGCGGCACGCGGCCCAGCAGCAGGGCCAGGGCCGAGGCGGTCTGGCGCTGCTGCAGCTCCAGCGGGATCAGGGCGGTGCGCGCCGACAGCACCGTGGCGCGCTGCTGAGACACCTCCAGCGCCGTGGCCACGCCGTTGCGCTGGCGCGCCTCGACGACGCGCAGCACGCGCTCGGCGGTCTCCAGGTTCTGGCGCGCGATCACCAGGCGCTCGCCGGCACTGAGCCAGAGGAAGTAGTTGCCGGCCACGTCCGAGAGCAGGCCCAGGCGCACAGCGCGCCAGTCGTGCTGGCTGGCCTCGAACGAGGCCTCGCCCGCGCGCACGCCGGCGGCGATGCGGCCCCACAGATCCAGCTCATAGCTGATGGCCAGGCCCGCGCTGGTGGATTCGCGCGACGTGGACGGTGTGCCGGGCGCGTCGCTGCGGCCGGCGGTGGTGCCCAGGCTGGCGCCCACCGAAGGCAGGCGAGCGATGCCGGTCTGCTGCAGGGCGATATCGGCCTGGCGCATGCGCTCCACGGCGATGCGCAGGTCGGCGCTGCCGGCCTGGGCTTCGTCCAGCAGTTGCACCAGCGCGGGCGAACCGAAGCCCTGCCACCAGTCGGTGGTGAGCGCGGGCGAACCGGCCGTGGCGGCCGTGGCGTCCCACTGCGCGGGCATGTCCACCACAGGGCCGCGCGCCGGGTCCTGCGTGATCGCGCAGGCCTGCAAGGCCAGTGCGCCGCTCAGCAGGGACAGCTTCAAGACAAGACCACGGTTCATTCCACTACTCCAGGCGCGGCGGGGGGTGTTCATTCGGACGCCAAGGCCACGACAGGGTCGAGCCGCGCGGCCTTGCGCGCCGGCAGGAAGCCGAAGATGAGGCCGGTGGCGAACGCACAGCCGAAGGCCAGCACCACCGGCGCGACGGAAAACTGCACGGCCGTGCCCGAGGCGCCCACCACGGCGGCCACGCCCAGGCCGACGACCACGCCGATGACACCGCCCAGGGCCGACACCACCAGGGCCTCGATCAGGAACTGCTGCAGGATGTTGCGCGTGCGCGCCCCGGTGGCCATGCGGATGCCGATCTCTCGGGTGCGCTCGGTCACGCTCACCAGCATGATGTTCATCACCCCGATGCCGCCCACCAGCAGCGAGATCGCCGCGATGGAGCCGAGCAGCACCGTCATGGTGTTCTGCGTCTCGGTGGCGGTGTCGATGATCGACGCCATGTTGCGGATCTGGAAGTCGATCACGCCATGGCGCTCGGCCAGCAGCGACTCCACCGCCGACTGCGTCTCGTCGATGCGGGCCACGTCCTCCACCGCCACGGTGACGTTGCGCAGGAAGCGCTGGCCCGACAGGCGCAGCTGGCTGGTCGCGTACGGCACCATGACGATGTCGTCCTGGTCGTCGCCGTTGGGCGAGGCGCCGCGCGTGCTCATGACGCCGATCACCTGAAAGATCAGGTTGTTCACCAGGATGTACTGGCCCAGCGGCTCCTGCCCGTCGGGGAACAAGGCCTTGGCCACGGTCTGGCCCAGCACGGCCACGGTGGCGTACTCCTGCTCGTCCTCTTCGCTGAAGAAGGTGCCGCGCTCGACCTTCCACTGCCGCGCCAGCGGGAACTTGGACGAGGTGCCGCGCACGCTGCTGGCGTAGTCCGACTCGCCGAAGCGCAGCGTGACGCTGCTGGTCTGCTCGGGCACGGCGGCCAGCACGTTGGGCACCTCCTTGTCGATGGCCTGCACGTCGGCCAGCACCAGGGTGGCGATGTTCTGGAAGCCGCGCTGGTTGGGTGCGCCCGGGCGCACCAGCAGCAGGTTGGAGCCCATGGCGCTGATGCGGTCGATGACGGCCTGCTTGGCGCCGTCGCCGATGGCCAGCATGGCGATCACCGAGGCCACGCCGATGACGATGCCCAGCAGCGTGAGGATGGCGCGGAACACGTTGGCGCGCAGCGCGCGCAGGGCCGTCTTGGCGGCCTCGGCCACGTCGCCCAGGTGGGAGATGCGGCCGCGCCGCGGCGCCCAGTCGCGCGCCAGCTGCGCGGCCTCGCCCTGCGGCGGTCGCGGGCCGGGGTCGGCCACCACGTGGCCGTCCTTGATCTCGATCACGCGCTGCGCATGCGCGGCCACCTCGGCCGCGTGGGTGATGAGGATCACCGTGTGGCCCTGCGCCGACAGGTCCTTCAGCAGCGCCATCACGTCGGCGCCGCTCTTGCTGTCCAGTGCGCCGGTGGGCTCGTCCGCCAGGATCACGCGCCCGCCGTTCATGAGCGCGCGCGCGATCGACACGCGCTGCTGCTGGCCGCCCGAAAGCTGGTTGGGCCGGTGGTGCGAGCGCTCGCCCAGGCCCAGGGACGCGAGCAGCTCGGCCGCGCGCGCGTGGCGTTCGGCCGGCGGCACGCCGGCGTAGATGGCGGGCACCTCCACGTTGTCGGCGGCGGTGCCGGTGGCGATCAGGTTGTAGCTCTGGAACACGAAGCCGAAGGCGTCGCGGCGCAGCTCGGCCAGCTCGTCGCGCTCCAGCTCGGAGACATCGCGGCCCATGAAGCGGTAGCTGCCGGTGGTGGGCTGGTCCAGGCAGCCCAGGATGTTCATGAGCGTGGACTTGCCCGAGCCCGAGGCGCCCATGATGGCCACCAGTTCACCAGGGTAGATCCGCAGGTCGATGCCGTGCAGCACCTCGACCGCGAGCTCGCCGTTGCGGTAGGTCTTGGTGATGCCACGCAGGTCGATCAGCGGCAGGGCCGCTTCGGCCGGCGCGGCCGCTGGCCGCACGGCGGCATCGGGGGCGGCGGGCAGCTGGCTCATCGGCGCGCCCCGGCCGGTGCGGCTGCCGGCATGCCCCCCGGGCCGCCCGGCCCCCGCTGGCCCAGGGCCGAGCCCTGCGGGTTGTTGTTGCGCGGCTCGGCCTCACGCGTACCGGCGATGACACGATCGCCTTCCTTCAGGCCCGACAGCACCTCGGCGTGCACGCGGTTGCCGATGCCGATGGTGACCTCGCGCTCCTCGACCGTGCCGTCTGCGAGCAGGACCTTGACCTTGGCCTGGCGGGGACCGCGCGTGGCGCGCGGCGCGGCGCCGGGGCCGGCCGCGGCCTTGGGGCTTGCGTTGGGCGCCATTGGGGGTCTGGCTGCGGGCGCGCCGCCGCCCTTCCCTTGTTCGCGCGCCTGGCGGCGTTGCTCGCGCAGGCGCTCGCGCTCTTCGGGCGTCATCTTCTCGACAGCCTCGCGCCCCCCCGGCGCCGCGCGCTGGATCGTCAGCGCCGACATCGGCACCATCAGCACGTCGCGCGCCTGCGCCACCACGAAGAACACCTGCGCGGTCATCTGCGTCATCAGGCTCCGGTTGCTGTTCGGCACCTCGAACAAGGCGTTGTAGAGCACCACGTTGTTGGTCACCGTGGGCGTGGGCTCGATCTTTTTAAGCTCGCCATACCAACGCCGCCCCTGGCCGCCCAGGGTGGTGAAGTACACCGGCATGTCCTGGCGCAGCTTGCTCACGTCGGCCTCCGAGACCTGGGTCTGCACCGTCATCACCGACAGATCGGCGATGCGCAGCAGCGTGGGCGCCTGCTGGTTGGTGTTGAGCGTCTGGCCCTGGCGCGCGGTGATGCTGACCACGGTGCCCGCCATGGGCGCGTAGATCTTGGTGTATTTGAGGTTGGCCTCTTCCACGCGCATGCTGGCCTGCACCTGCTCCATCTGCGCCTTCAGCGAGTTGATCTGCGCGCGCGCGGTGCGCGCCGCCGTCTCGGCGTTCTGCAGGGTTTCGGCGGTGGTGGCCTCCTCGGCCATCAGGTTCTTCTGGCGCTGCAGGTCGCGCTCGGCCTTCACCAGGGCGAGCTCGCGTTCGGCCATCTGGGCCTGCTGCGAACGCAACTGCGCGCGGCTGGCGTCCACCCGCGCCTGCGAGGTCTCGGCGTCGATCTCGGCGAGCAGGTCGCCCTCCTTCACCTCGGTGCCCACCTCCACGTGCAGCTTGCGCAACTGGCCCGAGACCTGGGCGCCCACGTCCACGTAGTCGCGCGGCTGCAGCGAGCCCGTGGCCGCCACCTGGTCCTCGATATCGCCGCGCTGGATGGTGGCGGTGATGTAGGTGCTCCCGGTCTTGGCGCCGGGCCCCCATTGGAACCACCAGGCCGCGCCACCGCCCAGCAGGGCCAGGCCGGCCAGGATCAGGAGCGCGGTGCGCCAGGGGTGGCGGCGAACAGAGGAAGTCTTCTGGGTCGGGTTCATGGTCGGGTACGCGCCGCCGGGTGGAGCGGTTCTGTGGGGGCGGATGGTGCGGGGCAAATATGGAAAGAATGCGTACGGCGTGCGAAGACCGGTTCACACAAGGGCCTGGGCTTGGCGCCGGCCTTGCACAGTGTTTGCCAGATTCCGGTTTAGGCTCACCCCATGTCCGCCGGCCCGCTCCCCTCCTCCACACGCCCCCGCGCCTGGCTCTCGCGCTTCGACTCGCTGCGCGTGAAGCTCTTCCTGGCCATCGCAGGCGCCAACGTGGTGCTGGTGATGGCGGCTTACCTCATCTACAGCTGGAGCTTCGACAAGGGCCTGGTCGAGTACCTGAACAAGGCCGACGAGACGCGCCTGCAGCCCCTGGTGGTGCGCCTGGCCAATGGCTACCGCGAGCAGGGCCACTGGGATTGGATCGTGAACGACCGCGAGCGCTGGTTCGAACTCTCGCGCGAAGTGTTGGGCTCCGGGCGCGTGCCGCGCCGCCCGGGCGAACAGGGCCAGCCGCCCGGCGCTGCGCCGCCCCCGAATGCGCCCGCGCCACCGGCCTCGCGCCCTTCGGCCGACGCGCCGCCGCCCGGCAACCCGCCCGCGCTCACCATCGACCCGCGCCTGCTGCTGCTGGACGCCGAACGCCGCGTGCTCATCGGGCCCGAGTGGCGCGCCGAACAAGCCGTGTTCAAACCCATCACGGTGGACGAGCGCCTGGTCGGCTACCTGGGCTATGTGCCGCGCCTGCAGATGGTGGCCTCGCTGGAGCGCGTGTTCCAGGCGCAGCAGGCGCGCACCTACGCGGCCATCGCGCTCGGCCTGTTCGCGGCCGTGCTGCTGAACGCGGCGCTGATCGCGCACTGGCTGTCGCGCCGCTTGCGCGCGCTGGGCGCGGGCACCACCGCCATCGCGCAGGGCGACTACGGGGTGCGCCTGAACGCCCAGGGCCACGACGAGTTGGCCCAGCTCGCCGACGGCTTCAACCGCATGGCCGAGTCGCTGCAGGCCGCGCGCCAGGCGCGCCAGCAGTGGATCGCCGACATCGCCCACGAACTGCGCACGCCGCTGGCCACGCTGCGCGCCGAGATCGAGGCGCTGCAGGACGGCATTCGCCGGCCCGACGCGGCCAACCTCGACTCGCTGGCGCAGGAGGTGAACCGCCTCACGCGCCTGGTGGACGACCTGCGCCTGCTCTCCCTGTCCGACCTGGGCGCGCTGGACTACCGCTTCGCGCCGCTGGACCTGGGCCCCTTCGTGGCCGACTACCTGCACGACGCCACCGCGCGGCCGGGCCGGCGCCTGCAGCTGCACACCGACCTGCCCGCGGGCCTGCGCGTGCGCGCCGATGGCGACCGGCTCGACCAGGTGCTGGCCAACCTGCTGCAGAACACGCGGCGCTACACCAACGACCCGGCCACGCTGAGCGTGCGCCTGGCGCGCGAGGGACAGGAAGCGCGCCTGAGCTGGGAAGACTCCGCGCCCGGCGTGCCAGCCGAGGCCCTGCCGCGCCTGACGGACCGGCTCTACCGCGTGGACGAATCGCGCGCCAGCGCCAGCGGCGGCTCGGGCCTGGGCCTGGCCATCGCGCGCGCCATCATCGAAGGCCATGGCGGCCGCATGACCGCCTCGGCCAGCGCGCTGGGCGGGCTGCGCTGGGACATCTGGCTGCCGCTGCACACGGAGGCCGCGCATGGCTGAACCGGCGGGCCGCATCCTCATCGTCGAGGACGAGAACAAGATCGCCGGCGTGCTGCTCGACTACCTCGCGCAGTCGGGCTTCGAGACGCACCACCTCACACGCGGCGACGAGGTGGAGGGCTGGCTGGCCGAGCACCCGGTGGACCTGGTGCTGCTGGACCTGATGCTGCCCGGCAAGAGCGGGCTGGACGTGTGCAAGGCCCTGCGCAGCGGCCAGCCCGGCCGGCCGGCACCGGCCATCGTCATGGTCACGGCGCGCGTGGAGGAAATCGATCGCCTGCTGGGCCTGGAGCTGGGCGCCGACGACTACATCTGCAAGCCCTTCAGTCCGCGCGAGGTGGTGGCGCGCGTGAAGGCGGTGCTGCGCCGGGGCAGGCACGCGCCCGCCAGCGCGCCGGGCGGCCTGCAACTGGACGAAGCCGCCTGGCGCGCCACGCTCGACGGCCATGACCTGGGCCTGACCGTGGTGGAATTCCAGCTGCTCAAGGTGCTGAGCGCGCGGCCGGGCCGCATCTTTTCGCGCGAGCAGCTCATGGACGCGATGTACCGCGACGAGCGCATCGTCTCCGACCGCACGGTGGACAGCCACATCAAGAAGCTGCGGCGCAAGATCGAGGACGCCGCGCCAGGCCGCGACCTGATCCACTCGGTGTACGGCCTGGGCTACAAGTACGAGCCCTGAGGGCTCAGGGCGCCAGCGCGCCCAGGCGCTCGGCATTGACCTGCAGGTCGGCCAGCGGGTCGCGGCCCTCGGTCTGCAGCACGATCAACCGCGCGCCGGCCTCTTGCACGGCCTGCGCCACGGCGGGCAGCGGCTCTCGGTGGTGCAACGCGGCGGCCACCGAACCGTCGCGCAGGCGCTGCGTCAGCGCCGCCAGTGCTTCGGGTGTCCAGGCCGCATCGTCCTCGCGCGAATCGGTGCCCACCAGGTCCAGGTTGAAGCCGCTCACCAGATAGTCCAGTCGGTCGGACAGGCTGAACACCGAGAGATTGGCCGCGCGCGCCAGGCGGGCCTCGCTCATCGCGGTGACGGCCAGCAAGCGCTGGCGCAGCGCGGCCACGTTGTCCTGCAGGCGGGGCCTGGCGTGCGGCACCAGGCGCGACACGTCGGCCGCGATCACGTCGGCCATGCGGCCCAGGTTCACGGTGTCGAGCCAGGGCAGCGCGGCCGCCGGGTCCACGCCCTCGCGCAGCGCGATGCCGGGGAGCGAGGCGTCGAGCGGGCGCGCGGCGTCGATCTCGATCAGGCGGATGTTCTGGCGCCGCGCCAGCGGAAACAGCGGGTCGTCGGGCCAGATGGAACGCAGCGCGATCACCGCGTCGGCCTGGCGCGCGGCCTGGGCCAGGCCGGCCGCACCGCGGCTGCCGAAGAAGGCGAGCTGGCGGTTCGCCGGCAGTGTCTCGGGCACGGGCCGCAGCACCGCGATGCCGGTGCCTTGCACCACCGTTTGCGTGAGCGAGGCCACCACGGGGTGCGCGACCAGCAGGCGCGCGGGCGCGGCAGGGGCCGCGGCAGACGGCGCGGCGGGGGTGGCGGTCTGGGCGTGCGCGGCCAGCGGCGCGGTGGCGGCCAGCAGCGCCGCCAGACAGGCGCCGCCCAGGCGGCGGCAAACGGAGCGCGGGTTCATCCGGCGTGTCCTTTGAGGGCGGGCGTGAAGCCGCGAACGATGGCGGCGAGCCCGAACAGCGCGCCGGCGGTGAGGATGATGGCCGCGCCCGAAGGCACCGGCAGCTCGAGTTCGATCGGCACCAGGATGCCGACCTGCGTGCTGAGGGTGGCGATGAGCACGCTCAACCAGAAGAAGCCCCGCAGCGACAGGCTCAGCAGGCGCGCGGCCGCGGCCGGAATGATCAGCAGCGCGCCCACCAGGATGGCGCCGATGACCTTGACCGAGGCCACGGTGACCAGGGTCACCAGCACCACGAACAGGTAATCCAGCAGCTTCACGCGCACGCCGCGCACGCTGGCCAGCTGCGGGTTGAAGCTGGCCAGCATGAAGCGGTTGTAGAGCGGCAGCGTGAGCGCCACGACCAGCGTGGCCACCACCAGCAGCACCAGCAGGTCGCTGGTGTCGACCGTGAGCACCGAGCCAAACAGCACGTTCTCCAGGATGTGGATGTTCACGCGGCCCGACAGCACCAGCAGCAGGCTGGCACCCAGCGAGAGCGAGACCGCGAGGAAGACGCCGATCAGCGTGTCCGGCGACAGGCCGGTGCGGTTGCGCAGGTACATCAGCAGCAGGCCAAACAGCGTGCAGTAGGCGAACAGGCTGCCGTAGGGCCCGGTGTAGGGCTCGCCCAGCAGGATGCCGATGGCCACGCCGGTGAGCGCCGCGTGGCCCACGGCCTCGGAGAAAAAGGCCAGGCGCTTGACCACCACCAGCGTGCCCAGGCCACCGAGCACGGGGCCGATGCACAGGCCCGCGAGCACGGCGTTGACCACGAAGCCATAGCTCAGCGAATTCGGCAGCACGCCTTGCTCGGCCAGGTGCTGGATGGCGTGGCGCAGGGACTCGATCCATCCGGTCATTGGGAAGCCTCCGCGCGACGCGCTGCGGTGCGAGCCCCTTCGGGCGGCCGTGCGCGGCTCATGCCGCCACCTCCTCGACCGCGGCCTCGTGCCGCGGTCGGTGCGAGAACAGCGCCAGCACGCGCTGCGGCGTCAGCGCCTCGGCGGGCGTGCCGTCGAACAGCACCTGGCGGTTCAGGCCGCTCACCCGGTCGGCCAGCCGCGTGACGGCGTCCAGGTCGTGCTCGATCCACAGCACCGTGGTGCGCCGCTCGCGCCAGTGCGCCAGCAGGTCTTCGAACACGCGCATGCCGGCCTCGTCGAGCGCGGACATGGGTTCGTCGAGCAGGATCAGGTCGGGCGCGGGGATCAGGGCCTGCGCCAGCAGCACGCGCTGGCGCTCGCCGCCCGACAGCGCCCCCATGCGGCGCCGCGCCTTGTCCCACATGCCCACCCGCCGCAAGGCCTGCTCCACCGGCACCTGCCAGCGCCGCGACAGGCCCAGCAGCACCGGACGGCGCTGGCACATGGCCCCCATGAAGTCCAGCACCGTCATCGGCAGGCCGGCGTCGAAGGCCAGGGCCTGCGGCACGTAGCCCACCACGCCGGGCCGCTCGCCCGGCCACTCCAGGGCGATTCGGCCGCGGTGCGGCACCTGGCCCAGCAGGGCCTTGAACAGCGAACTCTTGCCGCCGCCGTTGGGCCCCACCAGGGCGTGCACGCCAGCGGCGGCCACGCGCAGGTCCACGCCCTGCAGGATCCCGGTCTGGCCGAGGGTGAGAGAGACCCGGTCGAACGCCAGGGCGGGCCCGCCGCGACCCGCTGGCCCGGCGAGTTCGGGGGGCAGCGACCCGCGCGGCGGCGTGGCATGGAGAGCCGCGCTCACGCCGCCTCCTGGATCGCGCGCACCACGGTGGCGAGGTTCTTCGCGATGTCCTGTTCGAACTTCTCGGCCGTGTAGGGCCCGTGCGAGATGTGCGTGAGCGCGTACAGGCGCACGCCGGTCTCGCGGCGGATGGTGTCGACGTAGGCCGAGGGGAAGTCCATCTCCGAGAAGATCACCTTCACGTCGAGCGCACGGATCTGATCGATGGTGCCCTTGAGCTGGGCCGGGCTGGGCTCGATGCCGTGTGCCGGCTCCACCACCGCCGCCACCTCCAGGCCGAACTCGCGCAACAGGTAGTCGTAGGCACCGTGGATGGTGGCGATGCGGAAATCGGCACCGGGCGTTTTCACCAGTTGGCCGAGCGCGTCGGCGCGCAGCTTGCGCAGATTCTGCGCGTAGGCGCGGGCATTGGCGGTGTAGGCGGCGGCGTTGGCGGGGTCGATCTGGCCGAGCGCGCGTGCGATGGTGTTGACCTGCGAGATGGAGGCCGTGACCGACAGGAAGGTGTGCGGGTTCACCACCTTGCCCGAGGTGCCGCGCCCCGCGCCCACGGCCGCCAGCAGCGGCACCTGGGCGTTGGCCTCGATCACCCGAAGGTCGGGCTTCTCGCTGGCCTTGATCATGCGGCCTGCGAAGTCGTCGTGACCCACGCCGTTGAGCACGATCGCGTCGAGCGAGGCGATGCGCTTGATGTCTTCGGTGCGCGGCTCGTAGGCGTGCGGGTTGAAGCCGGCGGGAATCACGGGCACCACCTCGGCGCGCTCACCCACGATGTTGGCGACGTAGCTGTAGTAGGGGTGCAGGGTCACGCCCACGCGCAGGCGCCTGGCCTGGGCGAAGGCGGGCAGGCCGGTGGCGGCCAGCGCCAGGGGCGTGCTGGCCAGGGCCGCGAGCAGGCGGCGGCGCGCGAAGGGCGTCTGAAGGTCTTGCATGGTGATGTGTTCGGTGAATGTCGGCGCCGGGCTCAGTGCGCGGTGTCCTTGCGCGTCACGCCGGCGTCGTAGCGCGTGACCACCTGGCGCCAGCCCTGGCGCACCAGCGCCGGGCCGTCGATGCCCTCGGGCCAGGCCACGGGGCCTTCGCGCTGGATCCAGATCTCGACCGCGTGCTCGTGCGCGTGCCCATCGGCGGCGGGGCCGACCGTGGCCGGTACGCGCAGCAGCAGGGACGCGGCCACCTGCGGCTCGGCGCTGCGGCCGACGAAAGCCAGGTCCTGCCCCTGCGGGCTCGACCGCCACTCGTGCGCACCGCGGGCGCGCGCTTCGGGGCCGGGGGCGAAGGGCGGCAGGCCCCGTTCGCGCAGGCGGTCCAGCGTGGGCATGGCCTGGTCTTCGTCGCGCAGCGCGGCGATCTCATCGGCGGCGACCAGCAGGTCGGCGTGCACGCCCTGCTCGGCCGCGTTCAGTTGCGTGCGCGCGTCCACCTGGTGCGTGGCCAGGGCAGAGGCGGCCGGCGCCTGCGATCGCACGCCGACGACCAGCGCCGCCAAGGCGAGCACACCCGCCGCGGCGAGCAGCACCCACAGGGTTTCGTGGCCGGCGCCCGCCGGCCTCACCACTTGGGTGCTCATGCGGACAGCTCCGTGCGGCGCGCAGCGGCGCTCATGGCTTCACGTCGGTATGGTCCACCTCGACCGAGTGCTCGCCGCCGTCTTCCAGGCGCACGAAGTACTCGCCCTCGGGCAGGCGGAAGCGCCAGGTGGAGTCGCCACCCAGCGTGCCTTTGGCCAGCACGCGCTCGTCGTAGGCTTTCACCGAGACGGCCATGCCGGCCGCGTCGCTGCCGTCGGAGAACTCGCCCTTGCACTGCACCATGTTGTCGGCGGCGGGCTGGCAGGCCAGCAGCAGGCTGTGCGCGGAGGACAGGCCGGGCCAGGCCAGCGCGCCGGTGAGCAGGACGGGGGCCCACCAGGCGGTGGGACGGGACAGGAAAGGGGGCATGGGTGTATCGGGCGAGTTCGTCGATGAGCCTGAATCATAAATGAGAATTGTTTTTACTCTCAGAAAGAGACGGGGCTCACCTGCCAGAATCGATCGAGGCGGCCCGCGCCGAAGCGCACAATGGGGATCTGCGGTGTGCCGACGGAATTTTTTTGCGCCGACCATGAGAATGCGAAACATTCTCGTTTAGAATGCCTCCACTTTCCTGTCACACCCCGTGTGCGCCGCCGTCGCGAAAGGATGTTCTCCATGATCACAGGCCTCGTCGTTCACGTTGCCAGTCTCATGCTGACCCTGATCGCGCTGTACTGGATCTTTCGACGCGAATGAGTTTTGAAACGACCGTCTCCGTACCGACCCCGTCGCGGCGCCTGAACCGCCGCCTCGCCGTGGTCGGCTCGGTGCTGGGCTTTCACGTGCTGGCGGTCTGGGCCTTGCAGAGCGGCTTGCTGCGCCGCGCGGTGGAGCTGGTGATTCCCGTGGAGGTGATGGCCGAGCTCATCGAGCCGCCGCAGCCCCAGGTGACGCCCGAACCGCCGGCCCCGGCGCCGCCCGCGCCCAAGCCGCCGCCACCCAAGCCGCGCCCGGCCCCGCCGCCGCCGCGCCCGCTGCCGGTGGCCACGCCCTCGCCTGCCCCGGCGCCGATCCAGGCCGCACCGCCCGAGCCTGTGGTGCCGGCGCCGCCGGCACCCGTGATGCCCGCGCCCCCGCCCGCTCCCCCGGCACCGCCCGCGCCTGCGCCCGTGGTGACCCTCCCCTCCAGCCAGGCGGACTACCTCAGCAACCCCAAGCCCGCCTATCCCTCGCTGTCCAAGCGCATGGGCGAACAAGGACGGGTGCTGGTGCGTGCCTTCGTCGACACCAAGGGCATGCCCAGCCGGGTCGAGGTGGCCCGATCCAGCGGCTTCGAGCGGCTGGACAAGACCGCCGTCGACACCGTGCTGCGCTGGCGCTTCGTGCCCGGCAAGCGCGGTGGCGAACCCGTGGCCATGTGGGTCGAGGTACCGATCGTTTTCGAATTGAACTTTTCGAACTGAAGTCAACCGCTTTTCTCAGGAGCCCGCTTTTCATGGATTCGCCGTTCGTCTCATCCGGCCTCGCCCACGTTTGGACCCAGGGTGACTGGGTCACCCGCAGCGTCGCCCTGGTGCTGCTGACCATGTCGCTGGCCTCGTGGATCATCATCCTGTGGAAAGCCCTGGACCTGCGCGCGCAGCGCGCCCAGGCGCGCGGCGTCGAAGGCTTCTGGCACAGCAGCGACTTCGCCGAAGGGTTGGAAAAACTCGGCGACGCCGAAGGCAACCCTTTCCGCACCGCCGCCATCGAGGGCCGCGAGGCCGCCCGCCACATCACCCACCAGGACGGCGCCAGCCGGCCGCAGCTGCACGACAACCTGGACGTGAGCGACTGGATCGAGCGCGCCCTGCGCAAGAGCGTGGACGACTTCACCATCCGCGCCCAGGGCGGCCTGTCGGTGCTGGCCTCGGTGGCGTCCACGGCGCCCTTCGTCGGCCTGTTCGGCACGGTCTGGGGCATCTACCACGCGCTGCTGAGCATCGGCAGCTCGGGCCAGGTGGCCATCGACAAGGTCGCCGGCCCGATCGGCGAGGCGCTGATCATGACGGCCCTGGGCCTGCTGGTGGCCATTCCCGCCGTGCTGGGCTACAACGCACTGGTGCGGGGCAACAAGGCCGTGCTGCACAAGCTCAACCGCTTCGCGCACGACCTGCACGCCTACTTCGTCACCGGTGCCCGCGTGAGCGTGGGCGCCGAGGGCAAGGTCCTGCCCATCAAGCAGCAGCAACAGCGGGGTTGATCACATGGCCATTGGCACGCAAGACACCAGCGACGAAGTCATGAGCGAGATCAACATGATCCCGTTCATCGACGTCATGCTGGTGCTGCTCATCATCTTCATCATCACGGTGCCGGTCATCCAGCACGCGGTGAACATCGACCTGCCGCAGGCGAGCGTCGAAAAGGTGCAGGACAAGCCCGAGAACATCCGCTTCTCGGTGAACGCCGAAGGCCAGTACTTCTGGAACGACCAGCGCCTGGCCGATGGCGAACTGGCGGGCAGGCTCAGCGCCGCCGCCGCGCAAGACCCGCAGCCCGAGCTGCACATCCGCGGCGACAAGGCCGTGCGCTACGAGCGCGTGGCCCTGGCCATGGCCGCGGCGCAGAAGGCCGGGCTGCGCAAAATCGGTTTCATCACGGAGCCCACGCCCTGAGGGGCGGGGACCGCGTCACGTATCGTGGGGCGACCCGGGGATTCTCCATCCCCGAGCGTCGTTTTTAGCCAGCCAGGGCGGTCACCCGCCGTTAGCCAGGCGTTTTTTACCCGATCCTCAAAGACCGAGCGCGGCGATGCCAGCACGGGCGATCTGCGCGTCCTCGCTCGACTTCACGCCGCTCACGCCAACGGCGCCGATGCACTGGCCGTCCTTCATCACCGGCACACCGCCCTCCAGCATGCCTTGCAGCTGCGGCGCACTCAGGAACGAGATGCGGCCCTGGTTGATGACGTCCTCATAGACCTTGCTCTCGCGGCGGCCCAGCGCGGCCGTGTGCGCCTTGGCGGGCGCGATGTGGGCCGAGATGGCCGGCGCGCCGTCCAGGCGCTGCAGCCACAGCAGGTGGCCGCCGTCGTCCACGATGGCGATGGTCACGTTCCACTGGTTCTTCAGGGCCTCGGCCTCGGCGGCGATGGCCATGGCCTTGACGTCGGCGGCGTCGAGCTGGTGTTTGGTCTTCATGAACGTCTTTCTGTATTCAGGATCGAAAAGCGGGGAAAGCCCGACGATAACCCGGCGATTCCTCACCCGACAGTCACAACTGCCCTCACCGCACGCCCACGGGCGCCGGCCAGGAATTTGAGGGCCCCAAGGAACCTCGTGCACAATGCCAGAGTCTTACGGCAGACTTAAGGAGAATTCCACCATGTCCGACCACGTGCAAACCAACGGCCGCTTCGGCACCGCTGTTTCGGCCAGCGCCACGCAACGCAACCGCGTGCTGCGCAACACCTACTGGCTGCTCGCGCTGTCCATGCTGCCCACGGTTCTGGGCGCCTGGGTGGGCGTGAGCACCGGCATCACCGCCAGCCTCACGGGCGGCCTGGGCCTGATCGTCTTCCTGGGCGGCGCCTTCGGCTTCATGTTCGCGATCGAAAAGACCAAGAACTCGGCCGCCGGTGTGCCGATCCTGCTGGCCTTCACCTTTTTCATGGGCCTGATGCTGTCGCGCCTGCTGGCGATGGTGCTGGGCTTCTCCAACGGCGCCAGCCTGATCATGATGGCCTTCGGCGGCACCGCCGCCGTGTTCTTCGGCATGGCCTCGCTGTCCACCATCATCAAGCGCGACCTGTCGAACATGGCCAAGTTCCTGTTCATCGGCGCGATCCTGATCGTGGTGGCCGCCGTGGCGAACGTGTTCATCCAGTCCAGCGCGCTGATGATCACCATTTCCGTGCTGGCCGTGGGCGTGTTCTCCGCCTTCATCCTGGTCGACCTCAAGCGCGTGCAGGACGGCGAGGAAACCAACTACATCAGCGCCACGCTGGGCGTGTACCTGAGCCTGTACAACGTGTTCCAGAGCCTGCTGATGCTGCTGGGCGTGTTCGGCGGCGACCGCGAGTGAGCCGTTTCACCCCGTGAAAGAAGGGCCTTCGGGCCCTTTTTTCTTGGCCAAGGCCGTCAAGTTCCGGCCCGGCCCGCCGAAATGCAAGGGCAAGCCACCAAGACCACCATGCGACGTCCCGCCCTCCTCCTGCTCACACTCGCCAGCACCTGGCTGGCCGGCTGCGATGCCCTGGGCATCGAGACCGCCACGCAGGTGAATGCCCGCAAGGAGTCGGAGGGCCGCGCCATCGGCAGCGCCTGCCGCCACGCGGTGCGCAGCATCGAGTCCTGCTTCCAGACCAACCCGCGCGCGGGCAAGGCCGCGGTGTTCGCGGGCTGGCGAGAGATGGACCAATACATGCGGGACAACAACGTCGTGGGCATGCCCTCCGAGGGCGAGGCGGCCCCAGCCGAGAAGGCCTCGTCGGACAAGCCGACGTCCTGACGGCTTCTGGCCTCCACCTCGCGGAGCTGGCGGACACCGGGCGCCCTGCTCGGCGAATGTCCTGCGGACGGCTGCGCCGTCCTCCTCCGTTACTTCGCTACGCAGGGCACTCAGCGTCTGCCAACTCGAACACGGCCATGCTCTCGACATGCGCGGTGTGCGGGAACATGTTCACCGCACCCGCCGCCACGCAGCGGTAGCCGGCCTGGTGCACCAGAAGACCCGCGTCGCGCGCCAGCGTGGCGGGGTTGCAGCTCACGTAGACGATGCGCGTCGGGGGCGTCCAAGCGCCCCGCAGTTCGGGTTGCTGGTGCAGATCGGCCAATGCCTTGACCAACGCAAAGGCGCCTTCCCGGGGCGGATCGACCAGCCACTTCTGCGCCACGCCATCGGCCACCAACTGCTCGGGCGTCATCTCGAACAGGTTGCGGGCGGCAAAGCGCGTGGGCGCGAAGGCCCGCGCCCGGCCTTCGCCATTGCGCGCCAGGTTCTCGCGCGAGCGGGCGACCAGGGCTTCGCTGCCCTCCACGCCCAGCACCTCGCGTGCCGTGGTGGCGATGGGCAGGGTGAAGTTGCCCAGACCGCAGAACCAGTCGATCACGCGCTCGTCGGCGCGCGCGTCCAGCAGGCGCAGCGCGCGCGACACCAGCACGCGGTTGATCGACGGATTGACCTGCGTGAAATCGGTGGGCCTGAAGGGCATGACCACGCCGAACTCGGGCAAGGCGTAGCTCAGTTCCTCGCCGCCCTCGTCGAGCCGGCGCACGGTGTCGGGGCCCTTGGCCTGAAGCCACCACTGCACGCCATGCCGCTGGCCGAAGGCGCGCAGGCGCGACAGGTCGTCCTCGCTCAGCGGCTCCAGGTGGCGCAGCACCAGCGCGGTGACGCTGTCGCCGCAGGCCAGTTCGATCTGCGGGCAGGTTTCGCGCGCGTCCATCTCGAAGATCAGCTCGCGCAGCGGCGCCAGCATGTCGCTCACGTGCGGTGGCAGCACCAGGCACACGCCCATGTCGGCCACGTAGCGGCTCTTGCGCTCGTGAAAGCCGATCAACACCACGCCCTTCTTGTGCACGTGGCGCACCGACAGGCGCGCGCGGTGGCGGTAGCCCCAGGCGGGGCCTTCGATCGGGCGCAGGATGGTCTCGGCGCGCACCTTGCCCAGGTGCCAGAGGTTGTCCTCCAGCACGCGCTGCTTGATGGCCACCTGCGCGGCCGGGTGCAGGTGCTGCATCTTGCAGCCGCCGCAGGCGCCCGCGTGCAGGCCGAAATGCGGGCAGCGGGGGCGCACGCGCTGCGAGGACTCGCGGTGCACCGCCGTGGTGGTGGCGGCTTCCCAGTTGTTCTTCTTGCGGTGAACGGAGACGCTGACCTGCTCAAAAGGCAGCGCACCCTCGATGAACACCACCTTGCCGTCGGCGCGGTGGGCGATGCCCTGGGCCTCGATGTCCAGGGACTCGACGGCAAGCGAACCGTCGGGATAGGCGGGGGATGTGTGGGGAGGAGACTCTGCGGACATCCCGCAATTGTCTCAGGCCGGCCGAAAGCGGCCGTGTCGTCGCCGGACCGCCCCCAGGCGACATGGCCCCCTCGGGGGACAGCGACCCGCGCAGCGGCGAAGCGTGGGGGCTACGTCAAGCCCAGGCCGCCAGGTATTCCTGCCAATGCGGTTCGCCCGGCGCCAGCCCACCCAGCGTCTCCTTCACGTAGGCGATCTCGCGTTCGTACTCGTCGGGCGTGAAGCCGCCGCGCATTTTCTGGAAGCGGCAGTACATGAGGTAGGTGTTCATCACGTCCGTCTCGCAGTAGCGGCGGATGGCGTCGGTCTGCCCTGCGAGGAACTGCGGGTAGACCTGAGAGCCGTCCATGCCCAGCTTGCCGGGAAAGCCGCAGAGCTTGGCCAGGCTGTCCAGGGGCGCGTTGTTCTTCGGCGTGTACATGGCCAGCAGGTCCATCAGATCCAGGTGGCGCATGTGGTAACGGCCGATGTAGTTGTTCCACTTGAACTCGCGGTCGTCCTCGCCCATGTCCCAGTACTTGTTGGCTTCCAAGCCGTGGCGCAGGCCGCGGTAGTGCAGCACGGGCAGATCGAAGCCACCGCCGTTCCAGCTCACGAGTTGGGGCACGTGCTTCTCGATCGCCTGGAAGAAGCTCTGGATGACCTTGGCCTCGCTCTGGCCGTCCTTGTCGACGAAGGAGTGGATGCGCAGGCCCTCGGCATTGCGGAACACGCAGCTGATGACCAGCACGCGCTGCAGGTACAGGGGCATGAAATCGCTCTGCCCCTTTTCTTTGCGCTCGGCCACCCAGGCGGCGTGGACCTGCTCATCGCTCAGCTCGGCGCCGGCCCCGCGCAGTGCGCGCAGGCCGTCCACGTCCGGAATGGACTCGATGTCGAAGACGAGGACGGGCCAGGCCATGCGCGGCCGGGCTCAGCGCTTGGGCAGGTGGGCCAGCGGGTCCACCGGCTTGCCCTGGCGGCGCACCTCGAAGTGCAGCTTCACCCGGTCGGCGTCGCTGCTGCCCATCTCGGCGATCTTCTGGCCCTGGCGCACCGACTGGTTCTCGCGCACCAGCAGCGCCTGGTTGTGCGCGTAGGCCGTGAGGTAGGTGTTGTTGTGCTGCAGGATGATGAGGTTGCCGTAGCCGCGCAGGCCGGCGCCCGCGTAGACCACGCGCCCATCGGCCGCCGCGACCACGGGGTCGCCGATCTTGCCGCCGATGCTCACGCCCTTGTTGGTGTTCTCGTCGAAGCCCGCGATGACCGGGCCCGAGGCCGGCCACACGAACTGGATGTCGTCGCCCGCCACCGCGGGGGCCGGCGTTGGCGCGGGGGCGGGGGCGGGCGCGGGCGCCGCGGACGGGCTCGTTTCACTCAGTGGCCGCGAGGCCACGCTGCCGCTGTTGACGGGTGCCGTGCCCACGCTGGGCGCCGGCGCCGGGGCTGGCGCCGCTGCGGTGGGCGGCACCACGCGCAGCAGCTGGCCGACCTCGATGGCATTCGGGTTGGGCAGGTTGTTCCAGGTCGCGATGTCGCGGTAGTCCTGGCCGGCGTTGAGGGCGATGCGGTACAGCGTGTCGCCAGGCTGCACCGTCACATAGCCCACGCGGGGCTGCGCGGCGGCAGGGGCCGGGGTGGCCGTTGCCGACTCCGCGGCGGGCCGGGATGTGCCCCGGTCGTCGACCGGCGCGGGACGCGCCACGCGCTGCGAGCCGCAAGCGCTCACGAGCAGGGCCAAGCCGAGCACGGACCAGGTCAGCGCGCGCTGGGCTGTGCGTCCCTGCGCCCGGGTATGACCCAGGTCGTGTCTTGCCATTTGGTTCATGAAGACTCCACCATTGTCTTGCGGGCCCCGAAGGGGCCCATTTCGATACACGCTCGACGCCGGCAAGGGCGGGACCGTCAGGCGAGGCCCGATTTTAGGGGCACGAAATGAACGGCCTCGAGCTCGGTGCGGACCACGCCATTGATGGTTTTGTCAATCACCACCAGGTTCTGTCGACCGGCGGCCGTGACGGCCGGTGCCACCAGCCGGCCGCCGACCGCGAGCTGATCGATCCAGGCGGCGGGCAGATCGTTCCCGCCGGCCGCCGCGATGATGCCCGCATAGGGCGCTCCCTGCGGGAAACCCACCATGCCGTCGCCGAAGAGCAGGTGCAGATTGGGCACGCGCAAGGCGCGCAGGTTGTCGCGCGCCTTCTCGTGCAGGCTGCGGATGCGCTCGATGCTGTAGACCTCCTTGGCCACGCGGGCCAGCACGGCGGCCTGGTAGCCGCAGCCGGTGCCGATCTCGAGCACGCGCCCCAGCGGTTGCGCGCGCGCCTGGCACAGCAGCTCCACCATGCGCGCCACCACGCCGGGCTTGCTGATGGTCTGGCCCTGGCCGATGGGCAGGCTGGTGTCCTCGTAGGCCTGGTTCACCAGCGCCGAATCGACGAAGCGGTGCCGCTCCACCGCGAGCATGGCCGCCACCACCGCCGGGTGCGAGATGCCCTGCCCCTGCAGCTTGCGCACCATGGCGGCGCGCACGGCGGCCGAGTCCATGCCGACGCCGCTGGGCCGGACCGGGGCGTGCGCGGGCGCTGCATCGGGCTTGTGCTGGCGCGCGGGTACAGGGGCTGGCGTGCCAGCCGGCAGGCGGGCCGGAAAACCCGGGCGCTGGCGCGGCGGCGGCGCTTTCATGCGCCCTCCTTCGACAGCGCGGCCGCCGTGGGCACCCAGTAGGCCAGGGTGTCGTGGTCGGTCAGGTCCACCTGCAGGGGCGTGAGGCTGACGTAGCCCTGTTGCGTGGCGTGGAAGTCGGTGCCTTCGGCCTCGTCGCGGGCGGGACCGGCGCTGCCGATCCAGTACATGGTCTCGCCGCGCGGGTTGACCTGGGCGATCACTGGTTCGGCCGCGTGACGGCGGCCCAGGCGCGTGACCTTCACGCCGCGGATCTGCTCGGCGGGCCGGCAGGGAATGTTGACGTTGAGCAGCCAGGCCTGGCCGCGCTGCTGCATCTCGGGCAGCGAAGGCAGCAACTGCTGCACCAGCTCGGCGGCCTTGGTGGCGGCCACATCCAGGTGGGCCCAGCCCCGCTCGGTCTGCGAAAACGCGATGGCGGGCACGCCGAACAGGTAGCCCTCCATGGCTGCGCCGACGGTGCCCGAGTAGATGGTGTCGTCGCCCATGTTGGCGCCGTTGTTGATGCCGGAGATCACCAGGTCGGGCCGGTAGCCCAGCAGGCCGGTGAGCGCGATGTGCACACAGTCGGCGGGGGTGCCGTTGACGTAGCGAAATCCGTTGGTGGCGGTCTGCACGTAGAGCGGCGAGTGCAGGCTCAGGGCGTTGCTCTTGGCGCTGTTGTTGTGCTCGGGCGCGACGACCTCGACCTCGACGCCCGGCAGGGCCTTGACGGCGTCGTACAGGGCAACGAGGCCCTTGGCCTGGAAGCCGTCGTCGTTCGAGATCAGGATTTTCATGGGCGAAATTCTATTGATCCGGGGTGTGGCGCTTTCTTCTTATCCCGGGTGGCCTTGCGGCGTCGGCCACGCCCGTCGCCCAAGGGACAAGGCCCCCCTGCGCGAATGCAAAACCGGTGCCTATCATGCCCCGCCCCCATTCCAAGAGGAGACCCACCATGCACGCCTGGCTGTGCGAGAACCCCATCGGCGTCGACGCCCTGCAATGGAAGGAACTGCCCACGCCCGAACCCGGCGCGGGCCAGGTGCGCCTGCGCATCGAGGCGGCCAGCCTGAACTTCCCCGACCTGCTCATCGTGCAGAACAAGTACCAGATGAAGCCGCCGCTGCCCTTCGTTCCCGGCAGCGAATACGCGGGCGTCATCGAGGCCGTGGGCGACGGCGTCCAGCACCTCAAGCCGGGCCAGCGCGTGGCCTGCCTCAGCGGCACCGGCGGCTTCGGCACCCACACCCTGGCGCCCGCCGCGCTGTGCATGCCCCTGCCCGACGGCTTTCCCGCCGTGGACGCGGCCGCGTTCATCATGATCTACGCCACCTCGTACCACGCGCTCATGGACCGCGCGCAACTCAAGGCGGGCGAGACGGTGCTGGTCCTCGGCGCGGCCGGCGGCGTGGGCACGGCCGCCATCCAGATCGCCAAGGCCGCCGGCGCGCGCGTGATCGCGGCCGCCTCCAGCGACGAGAAGTGCGCGCTGTGCGCCTCGCTCGGCGCCGACGCCACCATCAACTACGCCCAGCACGGCCCCCTGGGCGGCCTGCGCGACGAGATCAAGCGCCTCACCGGGGGCAAGGGCCCGGACGTGGTCTACGACCCCGTGGGCGGCGACTTCGCCGAGCCGGCCTTCCGCTCCATCGCCTGGCGCGGGCGCTACCTGGTGGTGGGTTTCGCCAGCGGACCCATTCCCAGCCTGCCCCTCAACCTGGCGCTGCTCAAGGGCGCCAGCATCGTGGGGGTGTTCTGGGGCGACTTCGCCAAGCGCGAGCCCCAGGCCAACGCGGCCATGATGCAGGCCCTGGCCGGCATGTACGCCAAGGGCCAGGTGAAACCGGTCATCGACCAGACCCTGCCCATGGCCGAGCTGCGCAAGGCCTACGCGATCATGGGATCGCGCTCGGTCAAGGGCAAGCTGGTGCTGGTGAACTGAGTCAGCGCGCGGCGGTGGTCGCCGCCCCCGCCGACCAGCCACCGCCGATGGCCCGGTACACCGCCACCAGCGCGGCCGCCGTGCCCACCTGGGCCTGCACCAGCTGCTCCCGGATCGACAGCACCTCGCGCTCGGCCTGCAGCACGGCCTGAAAGTCGGTCACGCCGGCCTCGAAGCGCGCGCGCGCCAGTTGCGCGGCCTCGTCGGCGTGGCGCGCGGCCTCCTGCAGGCGCCCGGCGCTTTGCGCGTGGCGGTTGTAACCGCTGAACGCGCCCTCGGTTTCCTCCAGCGCCAGCGCCACGGTCTGCTCGAACACCACCAGGCCCTGCTGGGCGCGCGCCTCGCTGGCCGCCACGCGCGAGCGGATGGCGCCAAAGTCGAACGGCGTCCACGACAGGCCCACGCCGAGCGCGTAGCGCGCCGCATCGCTGGTGAATAGGTCGCCCAGGCGCGCGGCGTTGAAGCCCAGCAGGCCGGAGAGCGAGATCCTCGGGTACAGCTCACTGCGCGCGATGCCGATGCCCGCGGTGGCGGCGGCGAGCCGGCGCTCGGCGGCGATCACGTCGGGCCGGCGCCGCAGCCACTGCTGCGGTGTGCCCACCGGCAGCGCGGCCAGGTCCGTCACCGGCAGCGACGGCAGGGGCCGCTGCGTGGACAGCTCGGCCAGCACCGCGCGCGGCGGCTGGGCGCTGAGCGTGGCCAGGCGGTAGGCGGCGGCCTCGACGCCGGCCTGCAGCGCGGGCAGCAGCGCCTCGGTGCTGGCGACCAGGGCGCGCGCGCCGGCCACGTCGAGCTGGCGCGCACGACCAGCCTCCAGCCGCGCCTCGGTGATGCGCAGCGACTCGCGCTGGTTCGCCAGGCTGGCCTCGGTCACGCGCTGGCGCTCCTGCAGGCCGCGCAGTTCCAGGTAGTAGCGCGCCACCTCGGCCGCCACGGCCGTGTGGGCCGCGTGCAGGCCGGCCTCGCTCGCGCTCACCTGCGCGGCGGCGGCCTCGCGCGTGCGGCGCACGCGGCCGAACAGGTCGAGCTCCCAGCCGGCGACGAAGCTGGCGTCGAAGCTGTTGCCGGTGCGCTCGCTGCGCGAGGCGCCGGGCTGCTGGGTCAGCGGCGTGACCGCGCGCTGCGCGCTGCCTTCGATGGCCACGCCGGGCCGCGCGGCCGCATCGGCCTCGCCTTGCAGCGCCCGCGCCTCCTGCAGGCGCGCCTGCGCGAGGCGGATGTCGGTGTTGGCCGCCAGCGCGCGCTCGATCAGCGCGTCCAGCGCCGGGTCGTTGAAGGCGCGCCAGAAGCGCGCGATGTCCTCGCCCGGCGCCTGGGCGTTGCTGCCGCTGGCGCCGGCGTTGATGAAGCGCTCGTCCAGCGCCACGGTCGGCGCCTGGTGGTCAGGGCCCACGGCGGCGCAGCCGGTGAGCAGCGCAGCCAGTGCGGCGGCGCAAAGGCACCACTCACGCATGTTGGGCCTCCGTCTCGTCCTGCCCCAGGCGGTGCGCGCGGCGCGAGCGCAGCAGCGCGTAGAACACCGGCGTCATGAAGATGCCGAACAGCGTGACACCCACCATGCCCGAAAACACCGCGATGCCCATGGCGCGGCGCATCTCGCTGCCCGCCCCGCTGCCCACGATGAGCGGGATCACGCCCGCGCAGAAGGCGATGGAGGTCATCAGGATGGGCCGCAGCCGCATGCGGCAGGCGTGCACGATGGCGTCGACCAGCGTCTCACCGCGCTCTTCCAGTTCCTTGGCGAACTCCACGATCAGGATCGCGTTCTTGCACGCCAGGCCCACCAGCACCACCAGCGCCACCTGGGTGAAGACGTTCAGGTCGCCCGGCTGCATGAAGGGCGGGAAACTGGACAGCCACACGCCGAACAGCGCCGACAGGATGCCCATGGGCACGATCAGCACGATCACCAGCGGCAGCGTCCAGCTCTCGTATTGGGCGGCCAGCACCAGGATCACCAGCAGCACCGAAATCAGCAGCACCGCCGCCAGCACCGGCAGGGTGATGTGCGTGCCCGGCACGGTGAAGTCGCGCGTGAGCCGGTCCTGGTAGCTGAGTTCGGTCCACTCGTAGGTCATGCCGCGCGGCAGCGTGCGCTGCAGCAGGGTCTCGATCTCGCCTTCGGCCTGGGCCGACGAGAAGCCCGGGTTGGGCGCGCCGTTGATGTCGGCCGACGGGTAACCGTTGTAGCGCGTCACGCGCGTGGGACCGAAGCTGGGCTCCACCGTCATGAGCGCGCCCAGCGGCACCATCTCGCCCGCGGCGTTGCGCGTCTTCAGGTTGGTGATGGCCTCGGCGTCGGCGCGGAACGGCGCGTCGGCCTGCACCACCACCTGGTAGGTGCGCCCGAAGCGGCTGAAGTCGTTCACGTAGAGCGAGCCCAGGTTCACCTGCATGGTGTCGTAGATGTCGGCCAGGTGGATGCCCATCTGCTTGGCGCGCGTGCGGTCGACGTTGGCGTAGAGCTGCGGTACGTTGATGTCGTAGCTGGAGAACGGCGTGCCCACGGCCGACTTCGGGTTGGCGTACACCTGCCCCAGCGTGCCCCAGACCGCGCCGTACAGCGCCTGCTCGCCCAGGCCGCCGCGGTCCTGCACCTGCAGCTTGAAGCCGCCCACGTTGCCCAGGCCGTCCACGGCCGGCGGCGGCACCACGAACATGCGCGCGCCCTGGATCTGCTGGATCGCGCCATTCACCTGTCCCAGGATGGCTTCCTTGCTCATCTCGGGCGAGGTGCGCTCCTCGAACGGCGCCAGGCCAAAGAAGATGATCCCTTCGTTCGGCGCGGCCGAGAAGCCCGCGATCGACAGGCCCGGGAAGCCCACCGAGTCGATCACGCCGGGCACCTTGAGTGCGATGTCGGTCATCTCGCGGATCACGGCGTCGGTGCGGTCGATGGAGGCGCCCGCCGGCAGTTGCGCGATGCCGATGAGGTACTGCTTGTCGGGCGCGGGCACGAAGCCGGCCGGGATGCGCGCGAACAGCAGGCCTGTCACCCCCAGCAGCACCGCGTACACCACCAGCGAGACGGTCTTGTGCCGCACGATGTAGCCGACGCGGCGGCCATAGCCTTCGCTGCGGCGGTGGAAGGCGCGGTCGAACCAGCGGAAGAAGCGGCCGAAGACCTTGTCCATGGCGCGCGTCAGCCAGTCGGGCGACTGGTCGTGCGGGTGCAGCATCAGTGCCGACAGCGCCGGGCTCAGCGTGAGCGAGTTGAAGGCCGAGATCACCGTGCTGATGGCGATCGTCACCGCGAACTGCTTGTAGAACTGGCCCGTGAGGCCGGGCACGAAGGCCAGCGGCACGAACACCGCGCACAGCACCAGGGCGATGGCGATGATGGGTCCGGAGACCTCGCGCATGGCCTTGATGGTGGCCTCGCGCGGCGACAGGCCCTCCTCGATGTTGCGCTCCACGTTCTCCACCACCACGATGGCGTCGTCCACCACGATGCCGATGGCCAGCACCAGGCCGAACAGCGTGAGCGTGTTGATGGAATAGCCCAGCAGCAGCAGGAAGGCGAAGGTGCCCACGATGGACACCGGCACCGCCAGCAGCGGGATGAGTGAAGCGCGCCAGGTCTGCAGGAAGACGATGACCACCAGCACCACCAGCGCGATGGCCTCCAGCAGCGTGGCCACGACCTTCTCGATCGAGGTCTGCACGAAGCGCGTGGGGTCGTAGACGATGTCGTACTGCACACCGGGCGGAAAGCCCTTGGACAGCCGCTCCATGGTCTCGCGCACGCTGTTGGACAGCGCCAGCGCGTTCGAGCCCGGGGCCTGGAAGACGGCGATGGCCGCGGCCTCCTTGTTGTTGAGCAGGCTGCGCATCGCGTAGGTGCCGGCCGCCAGTTCCACGCGGCCGACGTCGCGGATGCGGATCAGCCCGCCCGTGGCCGGGTCGGTGCGCACGATGATGTCGGCGAACTCCTCCTCGGTCGTCAGCCGGCCCTGCGTGTTCACCGAGAGCTGGAACTCCGTGCCCTTGGGCGCGGGCGGCGCGCCCACCGTGCCGGCGGCCACCTGCGCGTTCTGCTCGCGGATGGCGCCCACCACCTCGGCGGTGGTGAGGTTGCGCGCGGCCAGCTTGCCCGGGTCCAGCCAGATGCGCATGGCGTAGTCGCCAGCGCCGAACAGGAACACCGAGCCCATGCCGGGCAGGCGCAGCAGGTCGTCGCGCACGTTCATCTGGCCGTAGTTGCGCAGGTACAGCGCGTCGCGGCTGTTGTCCGGGCTCAGCAGGTGCACCACCATCGTCAGGTTGGGACTGCTTTTTTCGGTGGTCACGCCGATCTGGCGCACGATGTCCGGCAGCCGGGGCAGCGCGCGGTTGATGCGGTTCTGCACCGCCGTCTCGGCCGCCTCGGGGCTGGTGCCGATCTTGAACGTGACGGTGAGCGCCATACCGCCGTCGGCCGTGGCCGACGAGTCGTAATAGAGCAGGTTTTCGATGCCGCTGATCTGCTCCTCCAGCGGCGTGGCCACGGTTTCGCTGATGACGCGCGGGTTGGCGCCTGGGTACTGGGCGCGCACCACGATCTGAGGCGGCGCGACCTCGGGGTACTCGGACAGCGGCAGCTGGAAGATGGCCAGCGCGCCGACCAGGAACAGGAAGATCGACAGCACGGCCGCGAAACGCGGCCGGTCGATGAAGAACCGGGAGATGTCCATGCGGGCGCTCCCTTATTGGCCGGGCTGCTGCGGCGCGGCCGAGGTCGGCGGCATGGACGGCGGAGGCAGTGGCATGCCCCTGTCGTCCACCTTCAGCACCTGCGGCTGCACCGGCACGCCGGGCATGATGCGCTGCAGGCCTTCCACCACCACGTTCTCGCCGGGCTTGACCGCGTCGCCCAGCAGCACGCGCATGCCGTCCTGCAGGGCGCCGAGCTGCACCACGCGGAACTGCGGCTGCCCGTCGGCGCCCACCACCACCACGGTCTTGCGGTTCTGGTCGGTGCCGATGGCGCGCTCGGGCACCAGCGTGGCCTGGTAGGGCGCGCTGGTGGTCATGGTCAGGCGCGCGGCCAGGCCGGGCACAAAGCGGCCGTCGCGGTTGTCGAAGCTGGCGCGCAGGCGGATGGCACCGGTCTGCGGGTTCAGGCGGTTGTCGACGAAGTCCAGCGTGCCCTGGTGCGGGTAGCCGGTCTCGTTGGCCAGGCCCAGACGCACCACGGGCTTGGCGTTGCCGGCGGCGCGCACGCGCAGGAAGGTCTGCTCGCTGCCGTCGAAGTAGGCGTACACGCGGTTCGTGGCGGCGATGGTGGTGAGCACCACCTGTTCGTTCACCAGGTTGCCCGCCGTGGCGTTGGCGCGCGACAGCCGCCCGCCGATGGGCGCGCGCACCGCCGTGTAGGCCAGGTTCAGGCGCGCCACGCGCAGGGCGGCCTCGGCGGCCTTGATGTCGGCCTCGCTGGTGCGCGCGCCGGCGGCGAGCTGGTCGAACTCCTGGCGCGACACGGCGCGGCTGTCGAGCAGCTTCTGGGCGCGGGCGTACTCGGTCTGCGCCAGCTCGGCGCGCGACTTCGCGGCCGCCAGCTGCGACTCGGCGCGCGCCACCTCGGCCTCGAAGGGGCGCGGGTCGATGGTGAACAGCAAGGCACCGGCCGCGACGCTGGCGCCGTCGGTGAAGTGCACCTTGTCGATGGTGCCGGCCACGCGCGGGCGCAGCTCCACGAACTCGGCCGCTTCCAGGCGGCCGCTGAAGGTTTCGACGTCGGTGACGCTGCGCTGCACCGCGGGCGCCACGCTCACCGGCATGGCCGGTGGCGGCCCGCCCTGCGCGTCGGCGGGGCCGCCGCAGGCCGGCAGAAAGGACAACAGCACGGGGAACAGGACGGCCAGGGCGGGGGTGCGCCCGGGAAACTTGGCTGGCATGGGGGTGCTCCAGAAAATGCCGGCGCCGACGCCCCCGGGTAGGGGGCGTGGCGCTGAGGGAGTTGCGGATTAAGCCGCAATCCCGGGGGAATTGACGAGGGCTTTTCGAGCGCGTGTGGCGGCTCGCCGACACGCCTTGCGGATCACGGTTTGCCGGCTGGCGGCGGCGACGGAAACACCACCACCGGCGTCTTCACGGCCATCCCGGGCGGGGCATAGGCCGGCGCGGCCTGGCCGGCCGGGCCGGCGGCGCGCACGTAGGCGTAGATCGCCTTCAGGTCGGTGTCGGCCATGTCACGCAGAGCGAACCACGGCATGGGCGGGCGCATGGGCTGGCGGGCGCGCTGCAGCCACTGGGCCTCGCTCATCTGCTGGAACTGCTGGCGCAGGTTGCTCGGGTAGGTGGTGCCCCAGGGGCCCTGCAGGCCCACGGCATCGCCGGTGAGCCACTGGGCTTCGGGCACGGCACCCGCGCTGGGGGCGTAGCCGGGGGTGTGGCAGTCGTTGCAGCCGGAGGTCTTGACGAGGTAGCGGCCCAGGGCCACGAGGTCCGTCTCGGGCGGGCGAACGGGGGCCGGGCCATTGGCCAGCGCGGCCGTGGACGCGAACAGGCCAAGGGCCAGCGCGGCGGTGCGGAACATGGAAACACTCCTTCGTTGCGGTGTGCCGGCATTGTTCGCAAGGGGCTCAGTCTTCCGTCCTAAATCTTTCCTAGGCGAAGCTTAAAAAATACCTAAGCGCGGCGGCGGCACCGGAAATGCCCACGGCCTTCGCCGCGTGGTGCTGACAGGGCGCATCCAGCAATCCCCACAGACGGTGGGGCGGCCAGTCCCCAGAATTTCTGCCATGGCCACGCGGCCCTTGAGCCCCGCGTCCAGGCCGCAAAAAGGGACATCCGCATGAGCACCACCGCCTGTTTCGCCGATCCGCGCAACGCCCAGATCCGCCTCTACCAGCCCCTGGTGCGGCGCGTGGCCCGCCACCTGCGCGCCCAGCTGCCGCCCTCGGTCGACGTGGACGACCTGATCCAGGCCGGCATGATCGGCCTGAACGAGGCCATCGGCCGCTGCGACCCGGCCGAGGCCGAGGCCGGCGGGCTGGAGAAATTCGCCATGCCGCGCATCCGCGGCGCCATGATCGACGAGCTGCGCGCGACCGAATGGGCCTCGCGCGGCTGCCGGCAAAGCCGGCGCGACATCGACGAGGCCGCGCAGCGCCTGCAGCAGCGCCTGTGCCGCCGCCCGCACGACAGCGAAATGGCCGCGGAGCTGTGCCTCACGCTCGACGAATACCACGCGCTGCAGGCCAAGCTGCACCGCTCCCAGCTGATGCCGCTGGACGACGCCGGCCTGGTGAGCGAAGAGGACGACGACGGCCTGCACGGCAGCGAGTTCGGCGACAGCACCCACGACCCGCTGAGCGTCCTGGAACAGCAGCGCATGCGCCTGGCCCTGGTCGACGCCATCCAGGGCCTGCCCGAGCGCGAGCAGCAGGTCATGCTCAGGCACTACGGCGAGGACATGATGTTCAAGGACATCGGCCGCGAGCTGGGCGTGAGCGAATCGCGCGTCAGCCAGGTGCACCGCCACGCCATCGACCTGCTGCGCGCCCAACTGCAGGCGCACTGATATATCACCGGCGACAGCGCGCGGCGGCGGCCCGGCGTAGCATCGCCCGGCCATGAAAACACCCCACAGAGACAACACGCCCGCCGATCCCAGCCTCATCGACTCCCGCGCCGCCGCTTGGCGGCTGCTCACCGTGCTGGGCCTGGTCACGCTGGGCAACAGCGGCATGTACGTGGTGGCCGTGGTGCTGCCCGCCGTGCAAACGGAGTTCGGCATCGGCCGCGGCGACGCCTCCCTGCCCTACACCTTGATGATGGTCTGCCTGGGCCTGGGCGGCCTGTGGACCGGGCGCATGGCCGACCGCCACGGCATCACGCCGGTGCTGCGCCTGGGCGCGGTGGCGGTGGCCGGCGGCTTCGCGGCCGCCGCCCTGTCCGGCAACATCTGGACCTTCGGCCTGGCGCATGGGCTACTGCTGGGGCTGCTCGGCAGCTCGGCCACCTTCGCGCCGCTGCTGGCCGACACCGCGCTGTGGTGGCGCAAGCGGCGCGGCATCGCGGTGGCCATCGCGGCCAGCGGCAACTACGTGGCGGGCACGGTGTGGCCGCCGCTGGTGCAGTGGGGCATCGAGACCATCGGCTGGCGCAACACCTACTTCCTGCTGGCCATCGTCTGCGGCACGGGCATGTTCCTGCTGGCCAACCGCATGCGCCAGCGCCCGCCCGTGGTGGTGATGGCCGCGCCCGCCACGCCCGGCGGCGCCGTGCCCGACACCAGCCGCCCCTTCGGCATGAAGCCCGCGCAGGCGCAGACCCTGCTGTGCCTGGCCGGCGTGGGCTGCTGCGTGGCCATGTCCATGCCGCAGGTGCACATCGTCGCCTACTGCGTGGACCTGGGCTTCGGCGCGGCGCGCGGCGCCGAGATGCTCTCGCTCATGCTGGCGAGCGGCATCGTCAGCCGCCTGGTCTCGGGCTGGATCTGCGACCGCATCGGCGGCATCCGCACCCTGCTGCTGGGCTCGGCGCTGCAGTGCGTGGCGCTGCTGCTGTTTCTGCCCTTCGACGGCCTGGTGCCGCTGTACGTGATCTCGGCCCTGTTCGGCCTGTTCCAGGGCGGCATCGTGCCCAGCTACGCCATCATCGTGCGCGAGTACTTCGCGCCGCAGGAGGCCGGCGCCCGCGTGGGCGCGGTGATCATGGCCACGCTGGTGGGCATGGCGCTGGGGGGCTGGATGTCGGGCTGGGTGTTCGACCTGACGGGCAGCTACCGCGCGGCCTTCCTCAACGGGATCGGCTGGAACCTGCTCAACATGGGCATCGCGCTGTTCCTGTTCTGGCGGGTGCGGGGGAGCGGGCCGGGGGTGGCGCGGGGGGCGGCGGCCTGAGGGCGCGCCCTTCATCTATTTCGGCACATACCGCATCGCCACCGCCCCCGAGCCGAATTCCAGCCGGCTCACCAGCTTCAGGTCGACATGCTTCGACAAGCCCGCGAACACGCTCGGGCCATGGCCCGCCAGCCGGGGGTGCACGATGAACTCGTACTCGTCGATCAGCCCCAGCTCCGTCAGGGCCAGCGGGAGCTTCACGCCCCCCACGAACAGCCCCTTGCCCGGGCGCTGCTTGAGCCGCTGAACCAGCGGTCCCAGCTCCCCGCGCACGAGCTCCGCGTTCCAGTCGACCACGTCCAGGCTGTCGGACACGACGTATTTCCGTGCGGCGTCGATCGTCCGGGCGAAGGGGTCCACCGCGTGGGGCCCTGCGGCCGTCCCCGCCGGCGCCCGGAACGCCGACTCCATCAACTCATAGGTCACCCGCCCGAACAGCAGGGCATCGGCCTGCCGGAGGTTCTCCACCGCGTGGCGGTGCAGCTCCTCATCCGCGGGAATGGCGCTGTGGTCGCAGCAGCCGTCCAGCGTGAGGTTGATGGAATACCGAAGGGGTCGCATGGGCATGGTTCAGTCCTCGCTGGGGCGGCCGCCGTTCGACGCGAACGCGGGTTCCGGCCCCCTCTGCACGACGGACCAGCCTTCGCCGATTCGACAGCCCAGCCCGCTTGACAGCCCGTCCGCATGCGCGCACAGTGGTGCGGTACTTGCCTGTACCAACATGACCACCCTCACCATCCGCCGCCTGCTCATCGACCTGGAAACGCCCGTCGCGCGCCACTGGTGCGGCGGCGACGCCTTCCTCACCGCCTGGTTCAACGCCCTGTCCATGAGCTTTCCGGTGGGCGAGCAGTTCTTCATCGACGCCGTGCGGGAGGGCGCCAAGGCCCTGCCCGCCGACCAGCAGGCGCGCTGGGAAGCCGAGATCAAGGGCTTCGTGGGCCAGGAGGCCACGCACCGGCGCATCCACGCCCTGTTCAACGCGCAGATCGAGAAGCACGGCCTGGTGAACGCGTGGGCGCCGCGCGCCGAGTCGCGCATGGTGCTGTTCGAGGGCGCCGATCCCCGCCACCCGCTGGGCGTGACCGCGGCCTACGAGCACTTCACCGCCCTCTTCGCCGAGTGGCTGCTGGCGCACCCCCAGGTGCTGGACGGCAGCGAGCCGCGCCTGCAGACCCTGTGGCTGTGGCACAGCGCCGAGGAGGCCGAGCACAAGAGCACCGCCTTCGACCTGTACCAAGCCTTGGGGGGCGACCACGCCTGGCGCGCGAAATGGATGCGCCGCGTCACCGTTTTCTTCCTCAGCGACGCCCTGCGCCAGACCGTCTCCAACCTGCGGCGCGACGGCACGCTGTGGCGTTGGTCCACCTGGCGCAGCGCCGCGCGGCATCTGCTCGGCCGGCAAGGCCTGCTGAGGACGAACTGGCCGGCCTGGCGGGCCTATTTCCGGCCCGACTTCCACCCGAACCAGCAGCACAGCGAACGCTCGGCCACCTGGCTGCGCGAACACAGCGAGCGCTTCGTGCCGGTCAGCGCCGCCGGTCGCTGAACGCGCGGGCGTCCCGGGTTTTCCCGGGATTTTTTTCGCCCACTCAACTTGTATGATGACCTGATAAGCACACCAATGGCCGAGACACCATGAGCCCCGACAGCGCCGAGCCCCTGCAGGCGCCGCCCCGCCTGACCGACCAGCTGGCGGCCCTGCTGATGCAGCGCATCGAGTCGGGCGAGCTGGGCCCGGACCAGCGCCTGCCCACCGAGCAGCGCCTGGCCGAGCAGTTCGGCGTGTCGCGCACCGTGGTGCGCGAGGCCATCAGCCAGCTCAAGTCCATCGGCCTGCTCACCTCGCGCCAGGGCGCGGGCGTGTTCGTGGCGCCCAGCCACCAGGCGCGCGCCCTGGCCTTCGACCCCACCGTGCTGCATTCCATGGAGGCCGTGCTGCAGGTGGTGGAGGTGCGGCGCGGCCTGGAGGCCGACGTGGCCGAACTCGCGGCGCGGCGCATCACGCCCGAGAAGGCGCGCGCCATCATGAACGCGCTGGCCGAACTGGAAGCCTGCCCGCCCGTGGGCGCGCCCGGCGTGGAGGCCGACCTGCGCTTTCACCGCAGCATCGCCCGCGCCACCGACAACCCGCACTACGAGCGCCTGCTGGGCTTTCTGGAGCAGTACCAGCGCGACGCCATGCGCGTGACGCGCACCAACGAATCTCTGGACAGCGGCTACATGGTGGAGGTGCACCACGAGCACCGCGCCATCGCCGAGGCCGTGTGCCGCGGCGACGTCGCCGCCGCGCGCGAGGCCGCCACGCGCCACATGGCCAACGCCGCGCACCGCATCGAGCACGCCTCGCCGCCCGTGCGCCGCGCCCTGGACGCGCTGCTCAAACCCACCCTGTCCCGCCCCGAATGAGCGACGCCTTCCCCCCCGCCCAGCAGGCCTGCCGCGACGAGATCGTGCGCGTGGGCGCCTCGCTGTTCCTGCGCGGCTATGCACATTCCACGGCCGGCAACATCAGCCTGCGGCTCGACGCCTCGCAGGGCGGCGGCTTCCTCATCACCCCCACCGACGCCTGCCTGGGCCACCTGCGCCCCGAGGCCCTGGCCTGGGTGGGCGAAGACGGCCACCAGCGCGGCGGCGAGCGCGCCAGCAAGACCCTGGCCCTGCACCGCCAGATCTACGACGCCGCGCCCGAGGCCCGCTGCGTGCTGCACACCCACAGCACCCACCTCGTGGCGCTGAGCCTGCAAGGCGTGTGGACCGAGCAGGACATCCTGCCGCCGATCACGCCCTACCAGGTGATGAAGGTCGGCCATGTGCCCCACGTTGCCTACCGCGTGCCCGGCGACCCCGCCGTGGCCCACGAGGTGGCGGGCCTGATCGCCCGGGCCGAACAGCCCTTGCGCGCCGTGATGCTCGAACGCCTGGGCCCCGTCGTGTGGCACCAGGGCCCCGCGCAGGCCATGGCGCTGCTCGAAGAACTGGAGGAGACCGCGCGCCTGTGGCTGCTCTGCTCCCCCCGCCCCGCCCTACTGAACGACGCGCGCGTCGACGAGCTGCGCCAACGCTTTGGCGCCCCCTGGTAAGGCCCGCCAGCACAGCCCCATCCGCCCACCGCTTCACCGCATGAACATCCTCATCACCGGCGGCGCCGGTTTCCTGGGCAGCCGCCTCGCGCGCGAGCTGCTGCAACGCGGCCGGCTCGCCGGCCGCCCCATCGACAGCCTGATGCTGGCCGACCTGTTCGCGCCCAGCGATGCCGCGCTCACGCGCGACCCGCGCGTGCGGTCCCTGGCCGGCGACCTGATGGACAGCCTGCCCACCCTGTTCGCCCAGCGCTGGGACGCGGTCTTTCACCTCGCCTCGGCCGTGTCCGCCGAGTGCGAGGCCGACTTCGACCTCGGCCTGCGCGCCAACCTGGACACCACGCGCGCCCTGCTCGACGCCTGCCGCCGCCAGACCGCCGACGGCCACGCACCGGTCCTGTTTTTCTTCTCCAGTTCGGTCGCCGTCTACGGCAGCGACCCGGCCCTGCCCCTGCCCGCGGTGGTGGGCGACGACACCCTGCCCACGCCGCAGTCCAGCTACGGCGTCCACAAGTTCGTGTGCGAGCAGCTGGTGGCCGACTACACCCGCAAGGGCCACATCGACGGCCGCGCGGCACGCCTGATGACGGTCTCGGTGCGGCCCGGGCGGCCCAACGGCGCGGCCTCGGGCTTCCTGTCGGGCATGCTGCGCGAGCCCCTGGCCGGCCTGCCCAGCAACTGCCCCGTGCCGCTGGACACGCCCGTGGCGCTGTCCTCGCCGGCCACCACCGTGGCCGGCATCATCGCCGTGGCCGAGGCCAGCCGCGAGGCCTTCGGCGGGCGCACCGCCATCAACCTGCCGGCGCTGAGCCTGCGCGTGCGCGACATGCTGGACGCGCTCGGCGACTTCGCCGGCCCCGAGGCCGCCGCGCTCGTGGGCCATGAGCCCGACGCCGCCACCGCGCGCATCGTCGCCGGCTGGCCCGCGCGCTTCGACAGCCCGCGCGCCCGCGCCCTGGGCCTACAGGCAGACCCCGATTTCCATGCCGTCCTGCGCCAGTACGCTCAGGACCACCCCGATGCCGTGAAACCACCCGCGGCGCGCCCACGGCCGACACCCGCGCGCTGAGCCCTTTTGCCAGTGACCCACCCCAAGGAGACAAACGCATGAAAACAACGCTGCTCACCCCCCTGGCCATGGCCGCGCTGCTGGCGGCCGCCACCGGCGCCCAGGCGCAGACCGTGCTCAAGATCGGCTACGCCACCTCCCCCACCTCGCACTACGGCGTGGGCTCCACGGTGTTCTGCGAGGAAATGGAGAAAGGCACGCAAGGCCGCTACAAGTGCCAGCAGTTCCCCAACTCGGCCCTGGGCGGCGAACGCGAGCAGATCGAGGCCGTGCAGCTGGGCACGCAGGACCTGGTGAACACCTCCACCGGCCCGCTGGGCAACTTCGTGCCCGAGGTCAAGATCGTCGACATCCCCTTCCTCTTCCGTGACTACGACCACGCGCGCAAGGTGATGGACGGCCCCATCGGCCAGGACCTGAGCAAGAAGATGGAAGCCAAGGGCCTGGTCAACCTGGCCTGGACGGAGAACGGCTTTCGCCACATGACCAACAGCAAGCGGGCCATCAACCAGGCCAGCGACGCCGCCGGGCTGAAGATGCGCACCATGGAAAACAAGGTGCACATGGACGGCTACAAAACCTTCGGCATCCTGCCCACGCCCATGCCCTTCCCCGAGCTGTTCACCGCGCTGCAACAGGGCACGGTGGACGGCCAGGAGAACCCGATCCCGGTGATCCTGTCCTCCAAGTTCTCGCAAGTGCAGAAACACCTCTCGCTGACCGGCCACGTCTACTCGCCGGCCGCGCTGATCCTCTCGCCCGCCGTCTGGAACAAGCTCTCGGCCGCCGACAAGAAGGTCTTCCTGGAGGCTGGCAAGAAGGCCGCCGCCGCGCAGCGCAAGAAAGTCAACGACGACGAGAACACGGGCATCGCGCAGCTGGAGAAGGACGGCATGCAGGTCGTCAAGCAGGTCAACGGCGAGAGCTTCCGCAAGGCCGTGGCGCCCGCCTACCAGCAGTACGCCAAGGAATTCGGCGCCGACAAGATCGCCGCCATTCAAGCGGTGAAGTAGGTCCCCCCGCGCCGGCCCACTGGCGTGGGCCGTCACCCCCCAAGGGGCGATGCCTGCGGACCGGCACAGCCGGGTCCGCGGCACCCTCGCTTGGGTGGGCCCGCCCTCGAAGGTGCTCTCATGAAATCCCTCTTTCTGCGGCTGGACCGCGCGCTCACCGGCCTGTGCCTCACGCTCGCCTGCCTGCTGCTCGCGCTCATCTCCTGCCTGGGCCTGTGGCAGGTCACCAGCCGCTTCGTGCTCTCGCAGCCCTCCACCTGGACGGAGGAGGCCATGCGCCGCCTGCTCATCTGGATGGTGATGCTGGGCGTGGTGGCCGCGCTGCGCCACGGCGCGCTGGTCTCGGTGGACCTGATGCTGCGCCTGTCGCGCGGCGCCTGGCACCACGCCGTGCGCTGGATCATCACGCTGGTCAACCTGGGCTTTCTGGGCGTGATCCTCTGGTTCGGCATCGACCTGGTCACGCGCGTGCGCTTCCAGACCTTCGCCAGCATGGAGCTGTCCATGGCCTGGGCGTACGCCGCGCTGCCCGTGGGCGCCGCGCTGGGCGTGGTCGCGGTGATCGCGCACCACCTGGACCCGAAGAACGAAGAACTCGCCACGGCCCAATAAGGCCCAGACCCGCCGACCGCCGGACCGCGCCATGACCTTCACCCTGATCTTCACCATGCTGCTGGGCTTCGCGCTCAGCATCTCCATCGCGGTCGCCATCGGCGGCTCGGCCATGCTGGGCCTGGCGCTGTTCGACGGCGACAAGCTCATCCTGGTGCCCAAGGAGATGTTCAGCGCGATCGACAAATTCCCGCTCGCCGCCATTCCCTTCTTCATCCTCGCGGGCAACCTCATGGAGACCGGCGGCATCTCGCGCCGCCTGGTCAACTTCGCCAAATCGCTGGTGGGCGGCGTGCAGGGCGGCCTGCCCATGACCTGCGTGCTCACCTGCATGATCTTCGCCGCGGTCTCGGGCTCCTCGGTGGCGACCACCTTCGCCATCGGCTCCATCCTCATCCCCGCGCTCGTCAAACACGGCTATCCGGTGGGCTACGCGGCCTCGCTGCAGGCCACCTCGGCCGAGCTGGGCGTGGTCATCCCGCCCTCCATCCCCATGATCCTGTTCGGCGTGGCGGCCGAGGTGTCCATCGGCGAGCTGTTCATCGCCGGCGTGGTGCCGGGCCTGCTGATCGGCGGCACGCTGATGCTGTTCGTGCACCTGTGGTGCCGCTTCAAGGGCCTGGGCAAGAACGACGGCGACGGCCGCCTCACCGTGGGCCGCGCCACGCGGGAGGCCGGCTGGGCGCTGCTGATGCCGGTGATCATCCTGGGCGGCATCTACGGCGGCGTGTTCACGCCCACCGAGGCCTCGGTGGTGGCGGTGTTCTACGCCCTGCTGGTGGGCCTGGGCATCCACCGCGAGCTGGGCCTGAAAGACCTGATGCCGGTGCTGCGCAAGTCGGTCATCTCCAGCGCGGTGATCATGTTCATCATCGCCAACGCGGGCCTCTTCGCCTTCCTCATCACGCGCGCCGGCATCCCCGACGCGATCGGCCTGTGGCTCAAGGACGTGCTGCAGTCGCCCATGTGGTTCCTGCTCGGCGTGAACGCGGCGCTGTTCGTCATCGGCATGTTCATCGAGACGTCGGCGGCCATCATCGTGCTGGCGCCCATCCTGGTGCCGGTGGCCGTGCACTTCGGCGTCGACCCGGTGCACTTCGGCATGATCATGGTGGTCAACCTGGCCATGGGCATGATCACCCCGCCCTTCGGCGTGAACCTGTTCGCCGCGGCCACCGTGGCCAAGATCTCGCTCGACCGCATGGTCGCCCACCTGGTGCCCTTCGTGCTGGTGATCGTCGGTTGCCTGGCCATCATCACCTACTTCCCCTCGGTCTCGCTCACCCTGCGCGACCTCGTCTACCACAAGCCCGCCGCCGTGGCGCCGATCGGGCCCGCGCCCGCCATCGGCCCGCAGTGAAGGAACCCCCGCCATGGCCCTGCATTTCATCGACAACCGGTCCGTGCCCAGCGCCTCGGGCCAGTCCCTGCCCGTCATCGACCCCGCCGACGGCCAGCCCTACGACAGCATCGCGCGCGGCAACGCCGCCGACGTGGACGCGGCCGTGCAGGCCGCGCGGCGCTGCCTGGACGGCGCCTGGTCGCGCCTGACGGCGGCCGAGCGCGGGCGCCTGCTCATGAAGCTCAGCGCCGCCGTGGCCGCGCACGCCGACGAGCTGGCCGCCATCGAGCAGCGCGACTGCGGCAAGCCCACCCGGCAGGCCAAGGCCGACGCCCTGGCCCTGGTGCGCTACTTCGAGTTCTACGCTGGCGCGGGCGACAAGCTGCACGGCCACACCATCCCCTACCTGGATGGCTACAGCGTGCTCACCTGGCACGAGCCGCACGGCGTCACCGGTCACGTCATCCCCTGGAACTACCCGATGCAGATCTTCGGGCGCAGCGTGGGCGGCGCGCTCGCCGCGGGCAACGTCTGCGTGGTCAAGCCCTCGGAGGACGCCTGCCTGTCGCTGCTGCGCGTGGCCGAACTGGCGGCCGAGGTGGGCTTTCCGCCCGGCGCCATCAACATCGTCACCGGCTACGGCCATGAGGTGGGCGACGCGCTGGCGCGCCACCCCGGCGTGGACCACATCAGCTTCACCGGCAGCCCGCGCGTGGGCACGCTGATCCAGCAGGCCGCGGCCGAGCGCCACTGCCCGGTCACGCTGGAGCTGGGCGGCAAGGGACCGCAGATCGTCTTCGATGACGCCGACGTGGACGCGGCCCTGCCCTTCATCGTCAACGCCATCGTGCAGAACAGCGGCCAGACCTGCAGCGCCGGCTCGCGCCTGCTGGTGCAGCGCGGCCTGTACGAGCCGCTGCTGCAGCGCCTGGGCGAGGCCTTCACCGCCCTGCGCGCCGGCCCGCCCACCCTGGACCTGGACCTCGGCCCGCTGATCCGCCAGACCCAGCAGGAACGCGTGCGCGGCTTCCTGGACGAGGTGCGGCGCGACGGCCTGCCCATCGTCGCGCAGGGCCGCATCGACCCCGCCGCCGACGCCAACGGCTACTACGCCGCGCCCACCCTGGTGCGCGACGTGCCGCCCCAGCACCGGCTGGCGCAGGAAGAGGTCTTCGGCCCGGTGCTCGCGGCCATGCCGTTCGAGGACGAGGACGAGGCGGTGCGCCTGGCCAACGGCACGTCCTTCGGCCTGGTGGCCGGCGTGTGGACGCGCGACGGCGCGCGGCAGCTGCGCATGGCGCGGCGCGTAAAGGCCGGACAGGTGTTCATCAACAACTACGGCGCCGGCGGCGGCGTGGAACTGCCCTTCGGCGGCGTCAAGTCCAGCGGATATGGCCGCGAAAAGGGCTTCGAGGCCCTGCTGGGCTTCACCACCCTCAAGACCGTGGCCATCCGCCACGGCTGATTCAGCAAGACCACAGAGGCACATCCCATGCGAGTGAAAGACAAGTCCATCATCGTCACCGGCGCGGGTGGCGGCATCGGCGAGGGCATCGCCCACCGATTGGCCGAAGAAGGCGCGCGGGTCATCGTCAACGACGTCAACACCACCGGCGGCGAGCGCGTGGTCGCCGACATCACGGCCAAGGGCGGGCGCGCCACCTTCTTCGCCGCCGACGTCACGCGCTCCAGCGACATGAAGGCCCTGGTGCAGGCGGCCGTGCAGCGCCACGGCCGCCTCGACGCCATGGTCAACAACGCCGGCTGGACGCACAAGAACCAGCCCGCGCTGGACGTGAGCGAGGAAGAGTTCGACCGCTGCTACGCGGTCAACGTCAAGAGCATCTACCTCGCGGCCGTGCACGCGGTGCCCGTGTTCCGCGCCAACGGCGGCGGTGCCTTCATCAACATCGCCTCCACCGCTGGGGTGCGCCCGCGCCCCGGCCTCACCTGGTACAACGGCTCCAAGGGTGCGGTGATCACCACCAGCAAGTCGCTCGCGGCCGAGTTCGGGCCGGACAACATCCGCGTCAACTGCATCAACCCGGTGATGAACCCCTTCACCGGCCTGGGCACGGCCTTCGCGGGCGGCGAGCTCACCGACGAGCGACTGGCCAAGTTCCGCAGCACCATCCCGCTGGGGCGCTTCTCCACCCCCGAGGACGTGGCCAACGCCGTGCTCTACCTCGCCAGCGACGAAGCCGCGTTCATTTCCGGGGTTTGCCTGGAGGTGGACGGCGCCCGCTGCGTTTGAACCACAATCGGGGGATGTCCGAACGGGTCATCCCCCTCATCGACCAGCGCCTGCAGCGGCGCGCCGCCACGGTGCCGGCACAGCCCGTGGCCGCCACCGGCCTGCTGGGCGACGCCCTGGGCCGCCCGCTGCGCGACCTGCGCATCAGCGTGACGGATCGCTGCAACTTCCGCTGCAGCTACTGCATGCCGAAGGAAGTGTTCGACAAGGACTACCAGTACCTGCCGCACGGCGAGCTGCTCAGCTTCGAGGAAATCACCCGCGTGGCGCGCCTGTTCGCCGCGCACGGCGTGCAGAAAATCCGGCTCACCGGCGGCGAACCGCTGCTGCGCAAGAACCTGGAGATCCTGGTCGGCCAACTGGCCGCGCTGCGCACCACCGAAGGCCGGCCGCTGGACCTGACGCTCACCACCAACGGCTCGCTGCTCGCGCGCAAGGCCGCCGCGCTCAAGGCCGCCGGCCTGCAGCGCGTCACGGTCAGCCTCGACGGCCTGGACGACACCGTCTTCCGCGCCATGAACGACGTCGATTTCCCCGTGGCCGAGGTGCTCGCCGGCATCGAGGCCGCGCAGGCCGCGGGCCTGGGGCCGATCAAGGTCAACATGGTGGTCAAGCGCGGCACCAATCACGACCAGATCCTGCCGATGGCGCGCCACTTCAAGGGCACCGGCATCGTGCTGCGCTTCATCGAGTACATGGACGTGGGCGCCACCAACGGCTGGCGCATGGACGAGGTGCTGCCCAGCGCCGAGCTCATCGAGCGCATTCAGCGCGAGCTGCCCCTGGTGCCGCTGGACCCCACCGCCCCTGGCGAGACCGCCGAGCGCTGGGCCTACGCCGACGGCTCGGGCGAGATCGGCGCCATCAGCAGCGTGACGCAGGCCTTCTGCGGCGACTGCAACCGCGCCCGCCTGTCCACCGAGGGCCAGCTCTACCTCTGCCTGTTCGCCACCGAAGGCCACGACCTGCGCCACCTGATCCGCGGCGGTGCGAGCGACGCCGAGCTGGCCAGCGCCATCGGCGCCATCTGGCAAGGCCGCGACGACCGCTACTCGCAGCTGCGCGCCTCGCTGCCGCCCGAGCCCGGCGCCGGCAAGCGGCGCGTCGAGATGAGCTACATCGGTGGCTAAGCCTCACTTCCTCGAATGATCCATCCCAGAGAAATCACGGCACTGGTCCTGGCCGGCGGCCGGGGCTCGCGCATGGGCGGGGCCGACAAGGGCCTGCAGAAGTTCAATGGCACGCCGCTGGCGCTGCACGCGCTCATGCGCCTGCAGATGCAGGAGGGCGACCACATTGGCGAGCTGATGCTCAACGCCAACCGCAACCTCGGCGCCTACGAGGCCTTCGGCGTGCCGGTGTGGCCCGACACCCTGAGCGACTACGCGGGCCCGCTGGCCGGGTTTCTCACCGGCCTGGAGCGCGCCGAAACGCCCTACCTGCTGACGGTGCCTTGCGACACGCCGCGCTTCCCGCTGGACCTGGCGCGGCGCCTGGCCGCCGCCTTCGATGACCCGGCCACCGACATCGCCATGGCCAGCGCGCCCGAGAACGGCAGCGCGCCGCGCGCGCAGCCGGTGTTCAGCCTGTTGCGCGTGCAACTGCTGGAGAGCCTGGTGGCCTTCACGCAGGCCGGCGGCCGCAAGATCGACCGCTGGACCGAGCAGCACCACACCGTGCTCGTGCCCTTCGACCAAGCCGGCGACGACCCCCTGGCCTTCTTCAACACCAACACCCTGGACGAGCTGCACGCGCTGGAGCAGGGCCGCCCATGAAGACCATCGACCAGATCGCCGCCGAGCTGCAGGGCTACGACCCCCAGGCCCTGACCGCCGAGCGCGTCAATGCATTCCTCGCGCGGCTCGTCGAGCCGATCACCGACACCGAGGACGTCGGCATCTTCGAGGCCCTGGGCCGCGTGCTGGCCGAGGACGTGGTCTCGCCCATCAGCGTGCCGCCCCACGACAACTCCGCCATGGACGGCTTTGCCTTCGATGGCGCGGCGCTGGGTTCGTCGCCGCTGGTGCTGCGCTGCCAGGGCACGGCCTTCGCGGGCAAGGCCTGGGCGCACCCCGTGGGCGCGGGCGAGTGCCTGAAGATCATGACCGGCGCCATCATGCCGGCGGGCCTGGACACGGTGGTGCCGATCGAATTCGTCCGGGTCGATGGCGACACGGTCACCATTCCGCCCGGCGTGGTCAAACCCGGCGACAACCGCCGCTTCATAGGCGAAGACCTGATGGCGGGCCAGCCCGCGCTGCGCCGTGGCCAGGTGCTGGGCCCCGCCGCGCTGGGCCTGGTGGCCAGCCTGGGCCTGCCCACGGTGCGCGTGCGGCGCCGCGCGCGCGTGGCCTATTTCTCCACCGGCGACGAGATCCTGAGCCTGGGCGAGGCCCCGCGCGAAGGCGCGGTCTACGACAGCAATCGCTACACCGTGTTCGGCCTGCTCACGCGCCTGGGCGTGGAGGTGATCGACATGGGCGTGGTCCCCGACCGGCCCGCCCGCCTGGAGGCCGCCTTCCGCGACGCCGCCGCGCGCGCCGACGCCGTCATCACCAGCGGCGGCGTCAGCATGGGCGAGGCCGACCACACCAAGGCCATGATGAAACAGCTCGGCGACGTGGCCTTCTGGCGCATCGCCATGCGCCCGGGCCGCCCGATGGCGGTGGGCCGCATCACCGACGGCGCCAAGTCCGCGGTGCTGTTTGGCTTGCCGGGCAACCCGGTGGCCGTGATGGTGACCTTCCTGGCCTTCGTGCGCCCGGCCCTGCAGCGCCTCATGGGCGCGGACGTGGCGCCACCGGTGCTGCTGCAGGCCAGGAGCGGCGAGGCCATGCGCAAGAAGCCCGGCCGCACCGAGTACCAGCGCGGCACCGTCGAGCGCGCGGCCGACGGCACGCTGGTGGCCCGCACCACCGGCAACCAGGGCTCGGGCGTGCTCAGCTCCATGGTCCAGGCCAATGGGCTGATCGTGCTGCGGCACGACCAGGGCAACGTGGCCGTGGGCGACACCGTCGAGGTGATGGTCTTCGACGGGGCGATCTGAGGGCTCGGGCGGCGAGGCCCGCTCCCCCTGGGCCCGGCATCGGCCATGCGGCCGAACGCGGAACGAATGGCGACCCGCGGCGACTGAAGCGGCATTGTCAGCATCGATTCCACGGACCGATATGAGACATTGCCCTGCCCCACCCGACGCCGCCCCCCTCGAGCAGCCCCCAGGGGACGCCAGCGACCCCGGCGAGGCCGGCGTCCCATCGCTCGACGAAGCCACCCGGGTGGTCAAGGGGTTCATGGACCGGCTCACCGCCGACCAGCAAGCGGACAAGGCCCTCTGCATGGACCGCGGGCAATGCGCATGGGAGGAACCGATGTCCCTGCGGCGGCTGCTCGACTGCGGGTTCAGCCTCAAGAAGTACCGGCAGACCCGCCAGGCGGCCAGGCAAGCGGCCAGCCTCCGGTTCCAGACCGCCTGCCGCGTACTGGCCGAGGAGCACCCCTTCCTGCTGGTCCGGAACATGGCCTACAAGCTGCTTGCACGAATTCCCGCGCAGGACGTGCGCAGCGGCAAGGCGCTGCGCAGCGCGGCGCGGGACCTGCAGGCCGCGCTCAGCGTGTCCGAGGTCCCCGAGGCAGGCGGGGCGGCCGAGCGGCGCGCCACACCGGTGCCCGACGCCGTGGGCGTGCCCCTGTAACCGCGGCTACTTGGCGGGTATCGCCCCGGCGTGATCGCCACCCGCCTCGTCGTGCATCACCGGGTGCGCCGACTCGCCCGACTGGCGGCGCGAGAGCAGCGTGTACATGGTCGGCACCACGAAGATGGTGAGCAGCGTGCCCACCGACATGCCGCCCACGATCACCCAGCCGATCTGCTGGCGGCTTTCGGCGCCCGCGCCGGTGGCCAGGGCCAGCGGGATCGCGCCCAGCACCATGGCGCCCGTGGTCATCATGATGGGCCGCAGGCGCAGGCCGGCCGCCTGCTTCACCGCGTCCAGCTTCTCCAGCCCCTGCTCGCGCAGCTGGTTGGAGAACTCCACGATCAGGATGCCGTGCTTGGTGATCAAGCCCACCAGTGTGATCAGGCCGATCTGGCTGAACACGTTCAGCGTGCCCCCTGAGAGCTTGAGCGCCAGCAGCGCGCCCATCATCGACAGCGGCACCGACAGCATGATGATGAAGGGATCGACGAAGCTCTCGAACTGCGCCGACAGCACCAGGTAGATGAACAGCAACGACAGCACGAACACCAGCGCCAGCGAGCCCGAGGCGTTGCGGAACTCGCGGCTCTGGCCGTTCAGGTCGGTGGCGTAGCCCGCAGGCAATATCTCGCGCGCCGTCTGTTCCATGAACTGCAGGGCTTCGCCAAGCGAATAGTCGGGCGCCACGTTGGCCGTGATCGAGGCGCTGCGGCGTTGGCCGAAGTGGTTCAGTTCGCGCGGCACCACCACCTCACGCGTGCTGATCAGCGAGGCGAGCGGGATCATCGCGTCGCCGCGCCCGCGCACGAACAGCCGGTCGATGTCCTCGGGCGTGCTGCGGTTGGCCGAGACGGTCTGCACCACCACGTCGTACTGTTCGCCGTCGCGCTTGTAGCGCGTGACCGTGCGCCCGCCCAGCATGGTTTCCACCGTTCGCGCGATGGCGTCCACGCTCACCCCCATGTCGGCCGCGCGCTCGCGGTCCACGTCCATGCGGATCTCGGGCTTGTTCAGGCGCAGGTCGGTGTCGACCTGCACCAGGCCCGGGTTCTGCGCCATGCGGTCCTGGAACTGGCGCACCACGGCCGAGAGGTTTTCGTAGGTGTCGTTGGTGACGATGACGAAGTTGAGCGGCCGCTCGCGAAAGCCCTGGCCCAGCGAGGGCGGCGTGATCGGGTAAGCGCTGATGCCAGGCAGCGCCGCCATGCGCGGCGCCAGCGCGCGCGCGATCTCCATGGTGCTGCGGTCACGCTCCTCCCAGGCCTTGCCGCGCATGGTCACGCTGCCCTGCGCCACCGAGGGGTTGCCCACCACCGCGAAGATGCGGTCGAACTCCGGCTGTTCCCTGGCCATCTTCTCGATCGCGTCCACGTAGCGGCGCGTGTAGGCCAGGGTGGCGCCGTCGGGCCCGTTGATGTTGGCCAACACCACGCCGCGGTCTTCCATGGGCGCCAGCTCCGAGCGCGTGGTGCTCAGCAGCCACCAGCTCGCGCCAGCGCTGGCGAGCATCACGCCCACCACCAGCCAGCGCACCTGCAGCGACAGGCCCAGCAGGCGGTCGTAGCCCTGGTTGATGCGCACCAGAACACGCTCCATGAAGCGGTCGAAGCGGCCGGGTTGGTCCACGTGGCGCAGCAGCTTGGAGCACATCATGGGCGAAAGCGTGAGCGCCACGAAGCCCGAGACCACCACCGCACCCGCCAACGCCAGCGCGAACTCGGCGAACAGCCGCCCGGTGCGCCCCGGCGTGAAGGCCAGCGGCGCGTACACCGCCGCCAGCGTGAGCGTCATGGCCACGATGGCGAAACCGATCTCGCGCGCGCCCTTGATCGCCGCGTCGAAGGGTTTCATGCCCTCCTCGATGTGGCGGTAGATGTTCTCCAGCATCACGATGGCGTCGTCCACCACCAGTCCGATGGCCAGCACCAGCGCCAGCAGCGTGAGCGTGTTGATGGAGAAGCCGAACAAGCCCATCAGCGCGAAGGAGCCGATCAGGCTGACCGGGATGGTGATCAGCGGAATGACCGAGGCGCGCAGCGTGCGCAGGAACAGGAAGATCACCAGCGCCACCAGCACCACCGCTTCGGCGATGGTGGTGTAGACCGCCTTGATGGAGCGGTCGATGAAGATGGAGTTGTCGTTGGCGACCTCGATGCTCACGCCCTTGGGCAGTTCGGCGGTGATGCTGGGCAGCATGTTCTGCACCGCGGCCGACAGCTCCAGCGGGTTGGCCGTGGCCTGTCGAATCACGCCCAGCGACACGGCGTCGCGGCCGTTGTAGCGCACCGAGGTGCGCTCGTCCTGGGGCGCCTGCTCCACGCGCGCCACATCGCCGATGCGGATGGTCTGGCCCTTGACCGTGCGGATGCCGATGGCGCGGAACTGCTCGGGTGTCTGCACGTCGGTGGCGGCCGTCACGTTGAACTCGCGCTGCGAGCTCTCGATGCGCCCGGCCGGCACCTCCAGATTGGAGCGGCGCAGCGCGTCCTCCACGTCCTGCACGGTCAGGTTGTAGGCGGCCAGGCGGTCCGGGTCGAGCCAGATGCGCATGGAGAAGCGCCGCTCGCCCCAGATGCGCACGTCGGCCGCGCCGGGCGCCGTCTGCAGGCGCGGCTTGATGAGGCGGTTGGCCACGTCGCTGAGGTCCAGGGCCGACACCGTGTCGGAGTTGAGCGCGAGCCAGATGACGGGCGTGGCGTCGGCCTCGACCTTGGCGATGGTGGGCTCGTCGACGTCGTCGGGCAGTCGCTGGCGCACGCGGCTGACCTTGTCGCGCACGTCGGCGGCGGCGGAGTCGGGGTCGCGCTCGAGCTTGAAGCGCACCGTGATCTGGCTCTGCTCCTGCCGGCTGATGGAGGTGATGATGTCCACCCCCTCGATGCCGGCGAGCGAGTCTTCCAGCACCTTGGTGACCTGGGACTCGATCACCTCGCTGGAGGCGCCACCGAAGCGGGTGGTGACGGTGACGGTGGGCTCGTCGATGCGCGGGTACTCGCGCACGGTGAGGTTGTTGAACGAGACCAGGCCCACCAGCAGGATGAGCAGCGACAGCACGGTGGCGAACACCGGCCGGCGGATGGCGACTTCGGGCAGTTGCATGCGGGCCTCCGGTGCGGGCGCGCGGCGGCGTCAGTTGGCGGCGGCGGCGCGGGCCGCCAGGTCCACCACGCGCACCACGGTGCCGTCGCGCTGCAGGCGCTGCTGGCCGGCCACCACCACGGTGTCGCCGGGCTTCAGGCCCTGGGTGATCTGCACGTCGGCGCCGCGGCGCACGCCCAGCTCCACCTCGACGCGGCGCGAGGTGCGCTTGCGCGCGTCGCCCTGTCCCTGCTCGTCGATCACGTAGACGTACTGGCGGCCGCCCTGGGGCACCAGGGCCTCCTCGGGCACCACCAGCGCGTTCTCATTCACCGAAAACACGATCAGCACGCGCGCGAACATGCCGGGGCGCAGCGCCTGGCTGGGGGAGGACGGCATCTCGGCGCGCACCGCGATGGAGCGGCCGTTGGCGTCCAGCAGCGGATCGACCGCGAGCACACGCGCCTGGTAGCGATGGCCGGGCAGCGCGTCGAGCTGCACCTGCACGGACTGGCCCGGGGCGATGCGGTTCTGGTAGCGCTCGGGCAGGCGGAAGTCCACGGTCAGTTGGGAGGTGTCTTCCAGGTTGACGAGCGGATCGCCGTCCTTCACGTACTGGCCCAGGTTGATGCTGCGCAGGCCCAGCGTGCCGTCGAAGGGCGCGGTGATGCGCATGCGCTGCAGCCGGGCCTGGGCCAGGTCCACCTGGGCCTCGGCCACCTGCAGGGCGGCGCGGCTTTCGTCCACCACGCGCGCGGCCACGAAGCTCTGGGCCAGCAGCTCCTCATTGCGCTTGAGGTTGGCGCGCGCGATGGACAGCTGGGCCTGGGCCTGGCTCAGCTCGGCGCGCTGCAGCGTGTCGTCGAGCTGCACCAGCAATTGGCCGCGCTTGACGCCCTGGCCGTCCTTGAAGGCAATGCGGGCGACGCGGCCCGCCGTTTCGGGCTTGAGGGTGACGGCCTGGCGCGAGTTCAGCGAGCCCACGGCCTGGGCGTCGTCCTGCAGGCGCGCCTGCTTGACGGCGGCGATCTCCACGCTGACCGGACCGGCGCCGCCGGGCGCGCGGGGCGCGGGGGCCGCACCCGCCGAGCCGGACACGCCCGAGGCGCGCGGCTGCTGCTGCCACCACCAGGCACCGCCCAGCGCCAGCGCCAGGCCCAGCACCGCCAGCCAGACCGTTGATTTGGGTTTCGCCATGAAGTCTCCGCTCGAATACTGCCGTTGGCCCTGTCGCCGTGGGGAAACAGTTTCCATGCCAACAATCTTCACATTGTGCAGTCCACGCCAGAAGCGGCGCAACCAAGGGGCACCGCTGAACCGGCTGTGCCGGGCTGCAGGTGCCGCCCCCCTTGGGGGGTCGCGCGAAGCGCGGCGGGGGGGCTTTCTAGTTCGGCACGCCCCGGTTGGCCAGCGCGTCGGCGCGCTCGTTGCCGGCGTGGCCGGCGTGGCCCTTGACCCAGTGCCACTCGACGCGGTGCGGCCCGCCGTGCACCAGGGCGTCGAGGCGCTGCCACAGATCGGCGTTCTTGACGGGCTGCTTGCTCGCCGTCACCCAGCCCTTCTTCTTCCAGCCGTGGATCCATTCGGTGATGCCCTTGCGCACGTACTCGCTGTCCAGGTGCAGCGACACCTGGCAGGGCCGCTTCAGGGCGGACAGAGCCTGGATGACGGCCATGAGTTCCATGCGGTTGTTGGTGGTGTCGCGCTCGCCGCCCCACAACTCCTTCTCATGCCCGCCGGATTTCAAGTAAACGCCCCAGCCGCCGGGGCCGGGATTGCCCTTGCAGGCGCCATCGGTGTAGATCACCACGTGGTCCAAAGAATGCTCCATCCAAAGAAAAAAATGCCCGATGGCCGTGCCCGCCGCGGCGCGGCGGCGAGTGCCTCAGCGCCGCTGCCGGTTGGCCAGCGGCACCGGCGCCGTGGCCGGCAGGCGGCGCGGCTTCCAGGCCGGGCCCAGCAGGCGCATGCCGCGCACCCGCTTGACCGCGGTGGTGACGTGCACCGCACCGAAGATGGGCCACCAGCGCGCGCCGGCGCGGTCCATCCAGCGCAGGCGGTGCAGCCATTTGTCGGTGCGCACCGCCGGGCGGTAGCAGCCGCAGTGCTGGGCCTCGACCTCGAAGCTCAGCAGCCGCAGCCAATCGCGCAGGCGGCCCGGCCCGATGAACTCGCCCGCGTCGGGCAGGTACGGGCGCGTGCCCCGGCCCAGCCGCTGCATGGCGCGCGCACGCGCCTGGCGCATGCCCCACAGGCTCGCGGGATTGAAGCCGGTGAGCACCACCCGCCCCTCGGGCACCAGCACGCGCTCCACCTCCCGCAGCACCTGGTGCGGGTCGGCGCTGAGCTCCAGCGTGTGCGGCAGCACCACCAGGTCGAGGCTGGCTTCGGGAAACGGCAGGGCCGCGGCGTCGGTGACCAGGGCCACGCGCGCGCCGTCGATGGTGGGCGCATCGCCCTCGGGCAAGGCCAGCCAGCGCTGCGGCATGCGGTTGGCGCGCAGCGCGTCGAGCTCGGGCACGCCAAGCTGCAAGGCATGAAAACCGAACACATCGGCCACCGCCAGGTCGAACCGGTCCTGCTCCCAGGCCAGCAGGTACCTGCCAGGCGGGGTCGCGAACCATTCGGTCAACCCTATAATTTTTTCGGTCATCGGCGCGGGGGCGTATTCACAGTGCCCGCACTCTACACGCCCCCTCCCCCGCGCCCACCGCAGCCCCCATGCAGCTCCTGCCCATCCCCGCCTTCACCGACAACTACATCTGGCTGCTGCACGACGGCCGCCGCGCGCTGGTGGTCGACCCAGGCGAGGCCTCGGGCGTGCTGGCCACGCTGAAGGACCTGGGCCTGGCGCTCGACACCATCCTCATCACGCACCACCACGCCGACCACACCGGCGGCGTGGCCGCCCTGCGCGAGGCCACGGGCGCCCAGGTCATCGGCCCCGTCCACGAGCCCATGCCCGAGCCGCTGCGCCGCGTGGGCGGGGGCGAGCGGGTCACGGCGCTGGGCCTGGCCTTCGACGTGATCGACGTGCCGGGCCACACCAGCGGCCACATCGCGTACTACACCCCCGAACTCGACGGCCTGCCCCTGCTGTTCTGCGGCGACACGCTGTTCTCGGGCGGCTGCGGCCGCCTGTTCGAAGGCACTCCCGCGCAAATGCACCGCTCGCTGGACCGCCTGGCGGCCCTGCCGGGCGCCACCCGCGTGTGCTGCACGCATGAGTACACCCTCTCCAACCTGAAATTCGCGCAGGCGGTGGAACCCGGCAACGCCGAGCTCGCGGCCTATGCGCGGCACTGCCAGCAGCAGCGCGCGCGCAACCAGCCCACCCTGCCCAGCTCCATCGATCTGGAGCGGCGCATCAACCCGTTTCTGCGCACCGCGGAACCCGAGGTGGTGGCCGCGGCTCAGCAACAGGCACCCGGCCTCTCGGCCGATCCGGTGGCCGTGTTCGCCACGCTGCGCGAATGGAAGAACGTTTTCCGATGACCCCTTGTCTTGCCCCGGCGCTCGCGCGCCTGCGTGGCGGTGCCCGGCGCCTGGCGCTGGCCCTCGCCGTCCCCGTGGCGCTGGCTGGCTGCGCCAGCACCGTCGCCGTCAACGCCCCGGACTCGCCCGCCGCCAACGCGCCCGCCGGCGACCCCGCCTCCAGCACGCGCGGCGGCCCGGCCGTTCGCCTGCCCGGCAACGTGCCGCTAAGCGACCTCGCCGTCGCGCCGATGGACGCGCCCACCGTGACCTCGCTGGCCGCGCCCGCCGACCTGTGGGAGCGCATCCGCCGCGGCCTGGCCCTGCCCGACCTGAACGACGAGCTGGTGCGCCAGCACGAGCAGTGGTACCTCTCGCGCCCCGACTACATCCAGCGCATGACCGAGCGCTCCAGCCGCTACCTCTTCCACATCGTTGAGGAGATCGAGGCGCGTGGCCTGCCCATGGAGCTGGCGCTGCTGCCCTTCATCGAAAGCGCCTTCAACCCGCAGGCCGTGTCCAGCGCGCGCGCCGCCGGCATGTGGCAGTTCATGCCCGCCACCGGCGCCTCCTTCGACCTGAAGCAGAACGCCTTCCGCGACGACCGGCGCGACGTGCTGGCCTCCACCCGCGCCGCGCTCGACTACCTGGAGCAGCTCCACGCGCGCTTCGGCGACTGGCACCTCGCGCTGGCCGCCTACAACTGGGGCCAGGGCAACGTCAGCCGCGCCATCACGCGCAACCAGCGCGCGGGCCTGCCCACGGGCTACGGCGACCTCATCATGCCCGCCGAGACGCGCCACTACGTGCCCAAGCTGCAGGCGGTGAAAAACATCGTGGCCAATCCGGCGCGCTACTCGGCCACCCTGCCCGACATCGGCAACCACCCCTTCTTCGACACCGTCGCCATCGAGCGCGACATGGACGTGGCCGTGATCGCGCGCCTGGCCGAGGTCGAGGAGGCCGACGTGCGCGCGCTCAACCCGTCCCTCAAGCAGCCGGTGGTGATGGCCGCCGGCACGCCCCAGGTGCTGCTGCCCTGGGACAACGCGGTGATCTTCCAACGCAAGCTGCAGGCCTACAGCGGCCCGCTGGCGAGCTGGACCGCCTGGGTGGTGCCCAGCACCATGACGGTGGCACAGGCGGCTGAGCGCGTGGGCATGAGCGAAGCCGAACTGCGCAAGGCCAATGCCATTCCGCCGCGCATGCGGCTGCGCGCGGGCTCCAGCCTCATCGTGCCGCGCAACGGCAAGCTGGACCGCGACGTGCCCGCCCACGTGGCCGACAACGGCACCCTTAGCCTGCAGCCCGAAGTGACCACGCGCCGCGTGGTGGTGAAGGCGCGCAAGGGCGAAAACGTGGCCCGCCTGGCGCGGCGCTATGGCCTGAGCGCGGCGAGCGTGGCCGAATGGAACCGCCTCTCGGTGGGCAGTTCGCTCAAGACCGGCCAGCGCGTGACCCTGCACCTGCCGCAGCGGGCCAAGGCCAGCGGCACCGCCACGGCGCGCACCACCAAGGCGGCCAAGCCGCGCGCCAGCGCCACCCGCTCGGCGTCGGCGAAGAAGGCAATGGTCAAGAAGCCGGCCAGCGCCAGCAAGTCTTCGTCTGGCAAAACCCGCTCGGCCAGTTCGGGTTCCAGCAAGACCGCGCGCAAATGAAACGGCGCGGCGCGCGGGCGGGCCTCAGGCCCTGAAGCGCGCTTTCGCCTTCTGCGCGAAGGCGTTCGTGAAATGCCGCGCCACCTCGGCCGGTGCCAGCAGCGTTCCCTCCCCCACGCGGTTCATGGCCTCGGGACCGCCGCGCGGCATCAGGCCATCGGCCGTCCAGGCGTCGCGCGAGCGCTCCACCGTGGCCAGGTAGATCGCCCGGTCGCCCTGTAAGTGGCTCTCGGGCACGGTCTTGATGAGGTCCGAGGGACCGGCCGTCTGCAGCCATTTGAGCGCGTGCACCACGGCGTCGGTCAGCGCCTGCGTCACGCGCGGGTACTGCGCCAGGAACTCGGCCGGCGCGCTCAGGCAGCCCACCGGCACGGGCCCGCCGAACACCTCGGTGGTGCCGCCCAGGCTGCGCGTGTCCACCGCCACGCGCAGCTCGCCCAACTGCTCGAGCAGCGTCATCATGGGATCGGCGTGGCACAGCGCGTCCAGTTGCCCGCCGCGAAACGCCAGCAGCGCCGCCCCGGGGCTGGGCTGGTGCAGCACCTGCACCTCATCCTCCCTCACCTGTTCGCGCTGCAGGAACGCCGTGAGCACGCTGCGGGCCAGCGGGTCCTTGGCGTGCAGGCCGATGCGCCGCCCGCGCAGATCGGCCGGACCGCGAAACCCCGGCACCGTCTTGTGCGACACGCCCAGCACCACCTGCGGCGCGCGGCCCTGCACCACGAAGCTCTGCCAGCCCAGGGCGTGCGCCGGGGGCGCGATCAGCTGCGCGAAGGGCACACACGCCACGTGCGCCGCCTTGGCCTGCACCGCCGCCATGGCCTGGCCCAGGTCGGGAAACTCGCGCAGCTCCACGTCCAGGCCTTCCTCACGGAAGAAGTGCCGCTGTTCGGCCACCGTGAGCGGCAGGTTGCCCAAGCCGGTGCGCGGCTCCAGCGCGATCACGATGCGGGTGTCCACCAGCTTGGGCGGCCAGGGGGCCGGACGCGGGGTGGGCGGAGTGGCCCCGGCCGGGCCCGCACCGGCGGCCAGCGCCAGCCCCGCCATGGCGGCGCTCCACTGGCGGCGGTTCAGGGGACCCATGCGCCGAGATTAGGGGGGCGAGACGCGCCCGCCATCCGGGCGAGTCCTGAGCGGGTTTACACCGACCCGCGGGGCGGGAACTTCAGCGCCGATCGACCAGGGCGTGCGCGATGGTGCCCAGGTCGACGTACTCGAGCTCGCTGCCCACCGGCACGCCGCGCGCCAGGCGCGTGACCTGCAGGCCCCGGTCCTTCAGCGCCTGCGCGATGACGTGCGCGGTGGTCTCGCCCTCGGCGGTGAAGTTGGTGGCCAGGATCACTTCGCGCACCGGCACCTCGGCGGCGGGGTCGTCCACGCGGTCGAACAGCTTGTCCAGGCCGATGTCGCGCGGGCCCACGCCGTCGAGCGGGCTGAGCTTGCCCATGAGCACGAAGTACAGGCCTTTGTAGGCCCCCGTGCGTTCCATGGCGGCCTGGTCGGCCGGCGTTTCCACCACGCAGAGCTGGCTGCGGTCACGCCGCGGGTCGCGGCAGGTGGCGCAGACCTCGTCTTCGGTGAAGGTGTGGCAGAGCGCGCAGTGGCGCACCTCGCTCACCGCCGCCTGCAGGGCACCCGCCAGCAGCTGCGCACCCTCGCGGTCGTGCTGCAGCAGGTGAAAGGCCATGCGCTGCGCCGACTTCACGCCCACGCCGGGCAGGCGCCGCAGCGCCTGCACCAGGTTCTCCAGGGAATGGTTGTCGGCCACCGGGCGCGGGATCAGAAGGGGAACTTCATGCCCGGCGGCAGGCCCGGCATGCCGGCGGTGAGCTTGCCCATCTTCTCGTTGGAGGTCTCCTCGGCCTTGCGCACAGCGGCGTTGAAGGCCGCGGCCACCAGGTCTTCGAGCATGTCCTTGTCGTCGGCGAGCAGGCTGGGGTCGATGGTGATCCGCTTGACGTCGTGCTTGCAGGTCATGACCACCTTGACCAGGCCGGCGCCGGATTCGCCCGTGACCTCGACGTGGGCGAGTTCTTCCTGAGCCTTCTTGAGGTTGTCCTGCATGGCCTGGGCCTGCTTCATGAGGCCGGCGAGTTGTCCTTTGTTGAACATGGCAATCCTTGGGGTTGATCGGGGAACACCGCGGAACCGCCCTTTGTCATGTTCAGGACGGGCCGCTGGTGTGCCCCTCGGAGGGGGTCGCGCGAAGCGCGGCGGGGGTGATTCAGCTTATCGCCTTGAGCGAGCCGGGCACGATTGTGCCGCCGAAGTCGCGCATCATGGCCTGCACGAAGGGGTCGCCGAGGATCTGCTGCTCGGCCTCGCGCTGGCGGCGCTCGGCCTCGGCGGTGGCGCGCCGCGCGGGCGAATCGGTGACCACGCCGTTCTCCAGCGCGAGTTCGACCGTGTGCCCCGAGGCGTGCAGCGCGGCCATGAGCCGTTCGCGGTTGCTGCCCTGGGCCAGGGTTTCGCGTTCGATGCGCAGCAGCCAGCGCGGACCGTCGCGCGACACCAGCTGCGACTGCAGCGCGAGCTCGCGCGTGAGCGCCGTGATGGCGCCGCTGTCCGCGAGTTGCTGCACCAGCCCGGTCCAGAAATCGCCCTCGGGCGTGGGCTGCAATGGCGCGGCGGCGGGCCGGGGTTGGTCGAGCCGGCCCGGCGAGCCCGGGTCGCGCACGGGGATGCGCACCACCGGCGCGGCCGTGGGGGCCGGTGCCGCGGGTGACCGGGCCGCCGTGGGCGCCGGCACAGGATCCCAGGGCGGCAGGTCCTCGTCGGGCTCGGGCCAGGGGGCCTCGTCATCGGGCGGTCCATCGAAGGCGGCGGGCTCGGGCAACGGCGGCGCGGCGATCGGCGCCTGGGCCCTGGGCGCCACCGGCGCGGGGGCCTGCGGTGGCGCGACGGGAGCGGGCCGCACGCCCGGTTCACCAGCGACCGGCGCCAGCACGGGCGCAACGGGCACCGGGCGCGGTGGCGCGGCCACGGGCGCAGCCGGCATGGCGGGCGCCGCCGTAGCGACCGGCGCAGCCGGCGCTGGCCGGGCCTCAGCCGGCCTCAGAGTTTTTTTTTCCGCCGCGCCCGAAGGTTTGAAGGCGAGCAGGCGCAGCAGCACCATGGTCAAGGCCGCGTACTCGTCGGGCGCCAGGCCCAGTTCGGTGCGGCCGTGCAGGCACAGGCTGTAGAGCAGTTGCGTCTCATCGGCCGGCAGGGCCTCGGCCAGGCGCGCGATCTCGGGCGTGTCGGGGTCGTCGTCGGTGGTGGCCGACTCGGGCACGCTCTGCAACACCGCCATGCGCTGCAGCAGGCCGGTCATCTCCTCCAGCGTGGACGCCGCGCTCAGGCCGTTCACGCGCAGCGTGTTCACGGTGTCCACCACGGCCGCGCCGTCGGTGCGCGCCAGCGCGTCGATGAGGCGCAGCACGTGGCTGCGGTCGACCGCGCCGAGCATCTGGCGCACCGGCGCCTCCAGCAGCTGGCCGCCACCGAAGGCGATGGCCTGGTCGGTGAGCGACAGCGCGTCGCGCATGGAGCCACGCGCCGCGCGCGACAGCAGCCGCAGCGCCTGCGGCTCGGCGTTCACGCCCTCGGCCTGCAGCACCTGCTGCAGGTGTTCGGCCACGGTTTCGGGCGCCATGGGACGCAGGTTGAACTGCAGGCAGCGCGACAGCACCGTCACCGGCACCTTCTGCGGGTCGGTGGTGGCGAGCACGAACTTGAGGTACTCGGGCGGCTCTTCCAGCGTCTTCAACATCGCATTGAACGCGGTGTTGGTGAGCATGTGGACCTCGTCGATCATGAAGACCTTGAAGCGGCCCTGCACCGGCTTGTAGACCGCCTGCTCCAGCAGCGATTGCACCTCGTCCACGCCCCGGTTGGAGGCGGCGTCGAGCTCGGTGTAGTCGACGAAGCGGCCGGCGTCGATGTCGGTGCAGGCCTGGCACACGCCACAGGGCTCGGCGGTGATGCCGCCCTGCCCGTCGGGCCCGGTGCAGTTGAGCGACTTGGCCAGGATGCGCGACACCGTGGTCTTGCCCACACCGCGCGTGCCCGTGAACAGGTAGGCGTGGTGCAGGCGCTGGCTGGTGAGCGCGTTGGCGAGGGCCTGCACCACGTGGCCCTGGCCCACCATCTCGCGGAAATTGCGCGGCCGGTACTTGCGGGCGAGGACGACGTAGGACATCGGGCGATTCTATGCGTCGGGGTACCCGTGCCCGGGAGGCGGTCATGCCCCGTCGCCTACAATCGCGGGTGACGGGCCTTCCCGCATGGTGAAGCGGCCAACCGGGTCAGGTGGGGAACCAAGCAGCCCTAACTGTGGAGCCAGTGCCGGGGTCAAGGCTCGTCACCTTATTTCTTTTTCCATGCCCTCGCGCGATCCCTCTTCCATCGCCAGCTGGCACGCCCACGTCTACTTCGACGCCGCCACGCGCGACGCGGCCTGGGCCTTGCGGGAATTGATCGCCAGCGATCTGGCCGAGCGGGTGCAGATCGGCCGCTTCCACGAGAGGCCCGTTGGGCCACACCCCATGTGGTCGTACCAACTGGCCTTTGAGGCCGACCAGTTTTCGCCTGTGACCAGTTGGCTCGCACTCAACCACGGGGCGCTCGATGTGTTCATCCACCCCAACACCGGCGACGAACTGGGCGACCACCGCGACAGCGCCTTGTGGCTGGGCCGGTCGTATGCGCTGGATCTGAGCGCCTTGAGCGACTGAATTGAGCGACCGAACCGCGCCCGCCAAGCGGCGGGAGGCGGCTTGGCGATTCATCCGCCCCAAACACAACGGGAGATGCCGACAGCATCTCCCGTTGAGGTGGATCGCGATGGCTGGTGCACCGCGCGTCAGTGCGACCTCACAGCCTCGCCTTCGCGAGCTCGTTGTACAGCTTCATGAACCGGTTGGCTTCCGTGGGCGGCACGCGGACCAGGAAGGGCGTGTTCCACAGCAGATGGTGAAGCGCCTCGGTGCGAGAGCCGAATGTGATGCCATGGAACCCGTTCAAGGCTTGGATCGAACGCCCCCCCTTGGCCAGTTTTTCCGTCACACCCGTCGTGATGAACGTCAGCAGGTCCGACACCGGTTGGCCCGCGGATGACTGCGCCTTGAAAGGGTTCCCGCCGCCATACGTCTGACGCGCATAGGCGGTCACGGCGGCGTCGAGCTCCGGCGCCGTCTTGACCTGCGCTTTGCGCCACTTGTCGTATTGCTTCTGCAGTTCGTGAGGCAGCGCCGGTTGGAATGCCGGCACGGGCTCATCGGCGTCGAGTACCGCGAGAGGGCCTTCGCTGGCAGCGACAGGGTCAGACGTCAGCTTCTCCTGAGCCCGCCGAATCAGGTTCTTGCCGAACCCGGTGTCACTCAAGAACCGATCTTTCGCTTTACGCTCTTCTCTATACCGCTGGAGGGCATCGCTGGAGGGGTCGGCCAGCGTGCGCACCGCAGCGCGAATCTCGGGTGTCAATTCGTACGGGCCGCTGCCAACCGCTGGTTTCGCCACCAATTCCGCCGCCTCGCGCACAGAAGGATTTGGGTGAAACAGGCTCTCAATCCCCAGGTCGCGGAAGAACTTCTGCGTGTTCCCGATGGCAATCGGACCGCCTTCCTTCTTGCCCTTGAACCAGGGGGGCGGCATCGTCGACAACACCTTGACGCCTAGCCCCTTGAAGATGAAGGCCTGTGTCGCCTTGGGATTGCGGCTCAGCACCTTATCCACCTTTTGGGCGGTGGCACTACCCTTGTCGACGGGCACCTGCGGCGCTGCCATGGGAGTCGATGAACGCTTGATGGCGGTGGGTTGGGTCATCGAAGGGCTTTCACGAAGGAGGGAGATGAGGGCAATTGGCAACCCCGGATGGCCGGGGCCTGCGCTGAGTAACGGGCCCCAGGGCAAAGTTCATCCGCGCCCCTCGCCACCGCCACCAAGCCCTGGCCGTTCAGCCCGGCCGCACCCAGCGCCGCATCGCCTCTCCCGCCCACGCTCCGCTGGCCAGGCTGGCCGTCAGCAGGTAGCCGCCAGTTGGGGCCTCCCAGTCGAGCATCTCGCCCGCCACGAACAGGCCGGGCCGCCCGCGCGCCATCAGGCCCTCGTCCAAAGACTCCAGCCGCACGCCGCCGGCCGTGCTGATGGCCTCGGCCATCGGGCGGGGGCGGATCAGGCGCAGCGGCAGGGCCTTGATGGCCGCCGCGAGGCGCGCGGCGTCGTGCATGGCCTCGCGGTCCAGGCATTCGTTCAGCAAGGCGAGTTTGATGCCGTCGAGCCCGAGTCGGCCCTTCAAATGGCTGGACAGGCTGCGCGAGCCGCGCGGGTGCGCCACCTCGGCCAGCACGCGCTCGGCCGAGCGGTCGGGCAGCAGGTCGACCCACAGCGTGGCCGAGCCCTCACGCGCGATGCACTCGCGCAGCGGCGCCGACAGCGCATAGACCAGGCTGCCTTCGACGCCGGTGGCGGTGGCGACGAACTCGCCGCGGTGCCACCGCCGCGCATCTGGGGGGGAAGCATCTGGGAGCGCACCAGGCGGCGCGGTCGGCGGCCCGCCGACCGCCACCGCCACGGTCTTGAAGGGCTGGCCCGCCCAGCGTTCGGCGAACACGGCGCTCCATCCTTCGGCCACCCCGCGCGTCAGCGCACCCGCCACGTCGAAGCCGCAGTTGGCGGCCCGCAGATCGGCCACGTCGAGACCCGCCTCGCGCAGGCGCGGCACCCAGGCGCCGTCGGAGCCCAGGCGCGGCCAGCTCGCACCGCCCAGGGCCAGCAAGGCGGCGCGCGCGTGCACCGTCCGTTCGCCGTCGGGGGTGTGGAAGCGCAGCCCACCATCGGCACCGAAGCCCAGCCAGCGGTGCCGCATGTGGAGGTGCACCGGCTCACCACCCGGCGCCGGGTGCCGCAGCCGGTGCAGCCAGGCGCGCAGCAGCGGCGCGGCCTTCATGTCGGTGGGGAACACGCGCCGCGAACTGCCGACGAAGGTGCCGATGCCCAGGCCCTCGGCCCAGTCGCGCACCTGCTGCGGGCCGAAGCGTTCGAGCAGGGGCCTCAGCGCCCCGGCGCGTTCGCCGAAGCGCGACACGAAGGACTCGAAGGCTTCGGCGTGCGTGAGGTTGAGGCCGCCCTTGCCGGCGAGCAGGAACTTGCGTCCCACCGAGGGCATGGCGTCGTACAGGTCCACGGGCACGCCGGCGCCCGACAGCACCTCGGCCGCCATCAGGCCCGCCGGGCCACCGCCAACGATGGCCACGCCTTGATCAGGTTTCATTCACCGCTCCATTCGAACACCCGCCCTTGCGGGTTGATGAACGCCAGGCGCAGCGGCTCTCCGGGGTGGATGGCCGACACCGCCGCGCGGTAAGCCGCCATCTGCTCGCGGTGCGCGGGCACGGTGTGCGGCGCTTCGTGGGTCTTGAAGTCCAGCACCCACCAGGTGCCGCTGGCGCGCTCGCGCACCAGGCGGTCGAGGCGGCGCAGCTGTCCGCCGTGCAGCAGCTCCACCTCGTTGCCCCATTGTTCGACGAGCTGGTCGTCCCAGGCCCAGGCCGCTTCGCCGCGCACGATGCGGCGCGCGGCCTCGACGGCCCGGGCGCCGCCGGCGGCGTCGAGCGCGTGCCGCTCGGCGGCGGCGCGCTGGTGCGTGGGGGTCCAGTCGAACCCGCGCGCGGGGGTGGGACACCACTGCAGCAGCTGGTGCACGGCGCGACCGAAGCGGGTCTGCTCGTCGGCTTCGGCCGCCTCGGTGTCGGCCACCGGCTCCGGGGCCACGCGCAAGCCGGGCAAGGCGTGCAGGACAAACGGCTCGGCCTCGGCCCGCGCGGCGGGCGCGGCGGCCTCGGGCGCGGCCAGCGGCTCGGCGAGCGGCGACAGCCGCTGCCACCAGGACGCGCCGGCGCTCGCGCGGCCGGGCTCGAAGCTGGACACCACGAGCCGGCGGCCGGCTCGCGTCATGGCCACGTAGAGCGCGTTGAGTTCTTCCAGCGAGCGCGCGCGGCGCTCGGCGTCGAGCAGCGCCTGGGCGCAGAGCGGCGCCGACTTCTCGCTCGCCAGGAAGACGAAGCGGCGCGGCTGCGGCGCCTCGCCGGGCCAGTCGACCAGCACGCCCATGGTCTCGGCGCGCGCGGGCGCGGCGTCGGTGTCGAGCAGCAGCACGGTGTCGGCCTCCAGGCCCTTGGCGCCGTGGATGGTGAGCAGGCGCACTGCGCCGGGCGTGGCCACCGGCGGCAGCGGCGTGCCACCGGCCTTGAGCGCGCGCACGAAACGGTAGGCGCTGAGGAAGCGGCCACCTTCGTGGTCGAGCGCCTGCGCCAGCAGGGCCTGCAGCTGCGCCAGCGTGGCGGCGCGCTGCGCGGGCGGCACGGCGCGCAGGTAGCGCGCGGGCAAATCGCCATCGCGGAACACGAGCGAGAGCGCGTCGTGCGGCGGCAGGTTCAGCAGTGCCTCGCGCCAGGCCCGCCAGCGGGTGGCGGTATCGCGCCACAGCGACGGGGCCTCGGCCGACCCGGCCGCGTCCTGCAGCACGGGCCACCAGCGCGCGCCCGCGCCGGCGGCGCGCACGGCGGCGGCCAGCGCGGCCAGGTCCTCGTCGCTCCAGCCGCCGATGGGCGAGCGCAGGGCGCGCGCCAGGCTCAGGTCGTGGCCCGGCGACACCAGGGCGTCGATGAGCGCAATGACGTCCTGCACGGCGGGCGCCTCGGCCAGGTCCAGCTTCTCGGGCTGTTCGCTGGCGATGCCGCGCTCGCGCAGGGCCTCGTGCATCCAGCCCAGGCGTTCGCGCTTGCGCGCGAGCACCATCACCTCGTCGGCGCGCAACCGGCCAGCGGCGATCTGATCGGCGATCCAGTCGGCCGCCTGGCGGGCCTCCCGCTCGCTCATCAGGTCCTCAGCCAGATGGCGTGGCGTGGCCAGGCTGTCGCGCCAGGCGCCCGGGTCCCCCGCCTCGGTGGGGGCGCGCGCCTCGCGCGGGACCACGGGCAGGGACAGCACCGCACCCGCCTGCGCGCTGGCGGTGGTGTGGGGGCGGAAGGCCGCGCCCACGGCCTCGCCGTACTCGCCCGCGTCCACGGCCCGCTGCAGGACGGTGTTGACGGCGTCCACCACGGCAGTGGCGCAGCGGCGCGTGTGGTCGCAGGCCAGCAGCGAGCCGCCCAGGCCCTGAACCACGAAGGCCTGGGCCGCGCGGAACACCTGCGGCTCGGCGCGGCGGAAGCGGTAGATGGACTGCTTGGGGTCGCCGACGATGAAGACGCTGGGGGCCTGCCCCGGCCCGGCGCCCGCGTAGGCCGAGAGCCAGCCGTACAGGGCCTGCCATTGCAGCGGGTTGGTGTCCTGGAATTCGTCGATGAGCAGGTGGCGCACGCGCGCGTCCAGGCGCTGCTGCAGCCAGCCGGAGAGCTCGGCGTCGCCCAGCAGGCGGCGCGCCGCGCCCTCCACGTCGTTCATGTCGACCCAGCCGCGCTCGCGCTTGAGGTCGGCCAGCGCGCCCAGCAGCACACGCGTGAGCCGCGCGAGCCGCTGGTGGTGCACCCAGGCGCGCTGCTGGCGCTCGGCCTGCAGGGCTTCTTCGATGCGCGTGTGCGCGGCCTGCACGGCGGGCAGCGCATCGGCCTGCTCGCCCAGCTTGCGCGGCGTGCCCTTGGCGGTGGTCAAGGCGGCGATCGCGGCGCGGCCGTCGCCGGCCGATACCGCCTGCTCCAGTTCGCGCGCGGCGGTCTCCGCCTTCTTGGCCTTGGCGAGGCCGCCCAGCGCCGCCGCCGCGGCCAGCAGCTCGGCGCGAAAGCGCTCGCCGCGCACCAACCAGGCCACGGGGTCGTCGCCCGCGCCGGCCCAGCCGGGCATTTGCTCAGCCAGCGGCCGCACGGCGCCGTCGACGGCGCCCGCGCTGTCGGCCCACTGGAACTCCACCCGCTTGGCGACCGCGTTGCGCAGCGCGGCCAGGGTCTGGTGGCGGCCGATGTCGGCCACGCTGGCGAAGAAGTCCTCGCGCGCGGCGGCGTCCTGCGCAAGCGCGGCATAAAACCGCGGCCACAGCCGCTGCAGGATGGCGCTGTCGTCCTCCTGCAGCTCGTACTGCGGCGGCAGGCCCAGCTCTTGCAGCACCGACAGGGGCGCGCCGCGCAGCAGCGCCGCGAACCAGCTGTGGAAGGTGCGCAGCTGCACCGGACGGCCGTGCTGGCGCAGCCGCTCGCGCAGGCCGCGCGCGGCGGGCACCAGGGCGCGCGCGGCGGCCTCGTTCAGGCCGCGCATCACCAGCGCGGCGCACAGTTCGTCGTCGCCCTGCGAGGACCATTCGGCCACCGCCTGCTGCAGGCGTTCGCGCATCTCGCCGGCGGCCTTCTTGGTGAAGGTGATGGCCAGGATGTCCTGCGGCAGCGCGCCGTCGAGCAGCGCGCGCAGGATGCGTGAGACCAGCATCCAGGTTTTGCCGGCGCCGGCGCAGGCCTCCACCGCCACGCTGCGCGCCGGGTCGCAGGCGCGGGCATAGAAGGTCTGCGGGCCGGCGGGCTGGCCGTCGACGCGGTAGGCGAGCCCGGTCATGGCTCTCCCCCATCACCCGTGGCCGCACCGGTCCAGAAATCCTTGCGGCACAGGCCGCGCGCCGCGCAGTACTCGCAGGCCGTGCCCTCGCCCAGCGCCCGCATGGCGGCACCGCCGGCCACGCGGTCGAGGTCGTGCACCAGGCCCTGCACGATGGCGTCGCGCGCGGCCAATACCTCGGTCTGCTCGATCAGCTTCGCGGGTTCGTCGCGCTCGCCGCGCGTGTCGGCGATGCTGAGGTAAGCGGCGCGCAGGCGCGGCTCGGGCAGCAGCGCGGCGTAGAACGCCAGCTGCGTGTCCTCCATCGGCTCCTTCACGCGCGCTTCGGTGCGCGCGCGGCTCTCGGTTTTGTGGTCGATGACGAAGCTCTCGCCGCCCTCGGCGTCGCGCCGCGCGTCGATGCGGTCGAGCCGGCCGTACAAGGCCCAGCGGCCCACGCGCTGCTCGCGCTCGGCCTCGGCCGCCACGAATCGCCAGCCCTCGGCCTCGTGCGGCCAGAGCCAGCGCAGGTAGGCCTCGCGCAGCGAGGGCCAGACGGCGCGGTAGGGCAGGAAGCCGCCGGCCTGCACCTCGTCGCCGAGACCCATGTCCAGCGCCACGCGCTCGGCCAGCGCGTCGAGCGCGGCGCGGTCGGCGTCCTCGCCGGGGCGATCGTCGCCGCGCGCTTCGTGGAAAGCGCGCAGCACCGCGTGCAGCCAGTTGCCCAGGTCGCCCTGGTCGGGCTCGGCGTCGAGCTCGTCCACCTCGTCGAGCCGCAACTGGCGGCGCGCGAAGAAGCGGTAGGGGCAAGTGCGCAGGTCGTCGTAGGCGCTGGCGGACAGGCGTTCGGGCAGCAGCGCGGGCGCGCGGGCCGCCGGCGGGGCCGTGCCGCCCGCGGGCAGGGCGCTGGCGGGCAGCAGCTCGCTGGCCGGGCGCGGCGCGATGCCGTCGATGAAGGCGCTGGGCAGCAACGCCTCACCGGCCTCGTGGCGGCGCCACAGCGCGTCCACCGGCGCGCCGTCGAACAGCTGCGCCCAGGCCGAGGCCTCGGCACGCGCCAGGGCCTCGCGGTCGGGCAGGCCCAGCAGCTCGCGCTGCGCGGCGGTCCAGGCGCTGTCGGGCTCGGGGCTGGCGCTCAGGTGGCGTTCGTCGCAGCCGGGTGCCACCACGGCGGCCACGCGGCGGCCCAGGCGCTGCGCCATCGGCAGCACGACGACCTGCGGCGCGCCGGCCACGGTGGGCTGGAACACCGCGCCTTCGAGCACGTCGCGCACCCAGGCGGCGAAGGCCGTGAGCGGCCAGCGGGCCTTCGCGCCGCGCTCGCCGGCGGCGGCCTCACCCAGGCCGTCGAGTTCGTGCGCGCCCTCACCCAGGCGCAACACGCCGATCAGTTGGCGGCCGGCTTCGTCGGCCTGCAGGGCGGCCCACTGGCCGCTGCGCTCCAGGGCCGCCGCGGTGTCCTGGAGCCACAGCAGCAAGGGGCGCGCGGCCTGCAGTTCGGTGCGCTGGGGATCGATGTCGGCGCCGCGCCAGTCCAGCGGCACGGCGGACCAGCGCGCCACCCCCCTCTGCCGCAGCCGCCGCTCCAGCGACTCCACCGCCTGCGGCGGGAAGGCCGGCGAGAGCTTGAGCCAATCCAGCACCTCGTCGGTGCTGGCGCGCGCGTCGGCCGCGCGCAGCAGGGCCATCAGGCTGGCGGCCGCGCGCGTGGTAGACAGCTTCCAGCCGGTCTCGTCGCGCAGGCGCACGCCAGCGCCCACCAGCAGCGCGCTCGCGCGGCGGGTGAGCAGGCGGTCGTTGGCGATCAGCGCCACCGGCGCACGCCCGGCATTGAGGTGTTCGATGGCGCAGGCGGCCGCGGCCTGGGCCTCGGCCTCGAAATCCTCACAGGCCCACACGCGCGGGGCCGGCTCGGCGGGCGCCGACCAGGCGAGCCGGCCGGCGCTATCGCCCCAGTGGGTCAGCAGGGCCTCGGCCAGCGGGTCGGGGTGGTGGCCGGGCAGGCACAGCAGGCGGTCGGCGTCGGCGCCGGGCGCGGCCAGCGGTGACCACAAGGCGTCGGTGACGTAGGCCGAACTGCCTGCCCAGGTGATGGCCAGGCTCGCCACCAGCGACTCCCATTGCGCGGCGGCCGAGCCCAGCGTGGCGGCCAGCGCGGCGCGGCGGTCCTCGGCCCAGGCCGCGCGCCGCTCGGGCGGCTGCGCGGCCGCCAGGGGGGCCAGCTGCCGCGCGGCGCCGATGAGGCGCGCCACCAGTTCGCGGCGCAGGCCGGGCTCCAAGCGCTCGCGCACCACGCGCTCGATCCAGGCGGCGGCCACCAGCGCGTCGCGCGCCATGTCGTGGCTGATGTCGTCCGAGCCCGGCCGCCAGGGCGACAGCGCGGCGGCCCAATCGCGCGCCGTGGTGAAGCGCGGCGCGAAGCCCGAGGCCTGCGGCGCACGGGCGGCCCAGGCGCGGCGCGCCTCGGCCACAAGCGCCCCGTAGGGCAGCAGCACGACCACGCGCGACGGCGCCAGGCCAGCCTGGGCGGCCTGGCGCGCCAGTTCGTCCAGCGGCAGGCGCCACGCGCACGGCACCTCGCCGTCCTGCACAGCGCCGGCCACAAGGGCTGACTCGTCGTGAGGTCTCGCGGGCGCTGGCGTCATGGATGGGGGGTTTCTGTCACAATGCGGCCGCTCGTACGGGGGAGCCGATGTCGACGCCCGGCCTGCCGCAAGCGCCGCACTGTAACCTCCCACCGCTCACCGAACACCCAAGGACGAACCATGGCCAGCGACCTGATCAAACACGTTTCCGATGCCAGCTTCAAGGCCGATGTGCTGGACAGCAAAGCCCCGGTGCTGGTGGACTTCTGGGCCGAATGGTGCGGCCCCTGCAAGATGATCGCGCCCATCCTGGACGAGGTCGCCGGCACCTACGACGGCAAGCTGCAGGTCGCCAAGCTCAACGTCGACGACAACCGCGACGTGCCCGCCAAGTTCGGCATCCGCGGCATCCCCACGCTGATGCTGTTCAAGGACGGCCAGCTCGCCGCCACCAAGGTGGGCGCCCTCAGCAAGGCCCAGCTCACCGCCTTCATCGACCAGCAGCTGGCCTGACCTCCTCCCTGGCCCGGGCGCCCGCCCGGGCCCCGAGCCGCGCGCGGGCTCGACGACAGGGCGCACACACAGCGATTCCTGTCATAATCCGGCGCAACGCGGGCAGCAAGCCCGCCGCTTTTCCCCAGCGCAACGTCCGTCATCCGGACCGCAGCGCCCACCTCCCCGCTCATCCCCCTATCGCCTCCGCCCTGGAGTGACGGCTATGCACCTGAACGAACTCAAGGCCCTGCACGTTTCCGAAGTGGTCAAGCAGGCCGAAGCGCTCGAAATCGAAAACACCGGCCGCATGCGCAAGCAGGAGCTGATGTTCGCCATCATCAAGAAGCGCGCGAAAGCCGGCGAACAGATCTTCGCTGACGGCGTGCTCGAGGTCCTGCCGGACGGCTTCGGCTTCCTGCGCGCGCCGGACACCAGCTACACGGCCAGCACCGACGACATCTACATCTCGCCCAGCCAGATCCGCCGCTTCAACCTGCACACCGGCGACATGATCGAGGGCGAGGTCCGCATCCCCAAGGACGGCGAACGCTACTTCGCCCTCAACAAGCTCGACAAGATCAACGGCCTGGCTCCCGAGGAGAACAAGCACAAGATCATGTTCGAGAACCTGACGCCGCTGTTCCCCAAGGAGCAGATGCGCCTGGAACGCGACATCAAGAGCGAAGAGAACATCACCGGTCGCATCATCGACATCATCGCGCCCATCGGCCGCGGCCAGCGCGCGCTGATCGTCGCCCCGCCCAAGAGCGGCAAGACGGTGATGATGCAGCACATCTGCCACGCCATCACCGCCAACCACCCCGACGTGGAGCTCATGGTCCTGCTGGTGGACGAGCGCCCCGAGGAAGTGACCGAAATGCAGCGCACCGTGCGCGGCGAGGTCATCGCCTCCACCTTCGACGAACCGGCCGCCCGCCACGTGCACGTGGCCGAGATGGTGATCGAGCGCGCCAAGCGCCTGGTCGAGCTCAAGAAGGACGTGGTGATCATGCTCGACTCGATCACCCGCCTGGCCCGCGCCTACAACAACGTGCTGCCCTCCTCGGGCAAGGTGCTCACCGGCGGCGTGGACGCCAACGCCCTGCAGCGGCCCAAGCGGTTCTTCGGCGCGGCGCGCAAGGTGGAGGAAGGCGGTTCGCTCACCATCATCGCCACCGCCCTGGTCGACACCGGCTCGCGCATGGACGAGGTGATCTTCGAGGAGTTCAAGGGCACCGGCAACTGCGAGATCCACCTCGACCGCCGCCTGTACGAAAAGCGCGTCTTTCCCTCCATCCAGCTCAACCGCAGCGGCACCCGCCGCGAAGAGCTGCTGCTGCAGCCCGAGATCCTGCAGAAGACCCGTATCCTGCGCCAGTTCATGTACAACATGGACGAGATCGAGGCCATGGAAATGGTCCTCAAGAGCATGAAGGCCACGAAGAACAACTCCGAGTTCTTCGACATGATGCGCCGAGGCGGGTAAGCCCCTGCGCCCCTGAGCGGGAACAAGGCCTGCGGCCCGGCCAAGCCGGTCCCTCGCCATTCCCGGTCAGACATTCCCGCTCGGCTATAATCGCCGGCTTTGCTTGGCGGCAAGTACGTCGGAAGGGTTCCGGCGCGGCTGTCGCAACCGACCACAAGGAACCGCCATGAAAGAAGGCATCCACCCGAACTACCGCCCGGTCTGCTTCCAGGACCTGTCGAACGGCGCCCAGTTCATCATCAATTCCTGCGCCCCCACCAAGGAAACCGTCAAGCTGGACGATGGCCGCGAGCTGCCGCTGTTCAAGCTCGACACCTCCAGCGAGTCGCACCCCTTCTACACGGGCACGCAGAAGAGCGTGGACAACATGGGCGGCCGCGTCGAGAAGTTCCGCAACCGCTACGCCAAAGCAGCCAAATAAGCCTGGCGCCTGGCCCCCCAAAAGCAGCCGCCACCGGCTGCTTTTTTTTCGCCCCTGCCCCCACGCGCACGCCGCTTGCCCCGGCCACGCCGCTTGTATAGTCCCCAGCCGTGAACCGCCCGACGCCCGCCATCGTGAGCCAGTCGGCCGTGCGCCGCCTGCCGCGCGTGGCCCTGATTCTGTTCTGCGTGGCCTATGTGCTGCCCGGCTTCCTGGGCCGCGAGCCCTGGAAGAACGCCGACGTGGGCGCGTTCGGGGCCATGGCCGAGATGGCCGCCGGCGGCAGCTGGTGGCACCCCGCCGTGCTGGGCCTGCCGGTGGAAGACACCGCCCTGCTGCCCTACTGGCTGGGCGCGCTGTTCATCAAGGCCCTGCCGTTCCTGCCTCCCGATTTCGCCGCCCGCCTGCCCTTCGGCCTGCTGCTGGCGCTCACCCTGAGCTGCACCTGGTACGCGGTGTACCAGCTGGCGCGCCAGCCCGCCGCCCTGCCCGTGGCCTTCGCCTTCGGCGGTGAGGCGCGGCCGGCCGACTATGCCCGCGCCCTGGCCGACGCCGGCTTGCTGGCCCTGGTGGCCTGCCTGGGCCTGGCGCAGTTCTCGCACGAAACCACGCCCGACGGGGTGCGCCTGACCGCCACGGCGGCCATGCTGCTGGGCGCCGCCCGGCTGGCGCACCCCGGCCTGCCCCGCGCCTGGCGCGGCCTGCTGTGGTGGGCGGGTGGCTGGCTGGCGCTGGCGCTCAGCGGCTCGGCCACGCTGGGCCTGGCCCTGGGCCTGGGCTGGCTGGCGCTGCTGTGGTTCAACCGCCAGGCTCAGCGCGGCGAGGACCGCAGCGACGCGGTCACGCTCGGCGCCGCCAGCGCCATCGGCGCGCTCATGACCCTGGGCAGTGCCTGGGCGGGCGCCCTGGCGCTGCCCGACGCGTCCCTGGCACTGAGCCGCCCCTGGGACAGCTGGGGCCGGCTGCTGCTCTGGTTCACCTGGCCGACCTGGCCGCTGGCGCTCTGGACGGTGTGGCGCTGGCGCCGCCAGTGGCAACAGCCCCACGTGGCCCTGCCGTTGTGGGCCGCACTGATCGTGGTGCTGCACTCCGCGCTGGATCCGGAGCGCGACCGCGCCCTGCTGCTCGCCCTGCCCGCGCTGGCCGCGCTGGCCGCCTTCGCCCTGCCCACCCTGCGGCGCAGCGTGGCGGCGCTGATCGACTGGTTCACGCTGCTCTTCTTCTCCTTCTGCGCCTTGGTCATCTGGGTGATCTGGGTGGCCATGATGACCGGCGTGCCGGCCAAGCCCGCCGCCAACGTGGCGCGCCTGGCACCGGGTTTCGTACCCGAGTTCTCCTTCCTGCTGTTCGCGCTCGGCGCCGCGGCCACGCTGGCCTGGCTGTGGCTCGTGTCCTGGCGCGTGGGCCGCCACCGCGAAGCCATCTGGAAAAGCCTGGTGCTGCCCGCCGCCGGCAGTACGCTGTGCTGGCTTCTGCTGATGACCCTGTGGCTGCCGCTGCTGGACTTCGGCCGCAGCTATGGCCCGATCTCGCGGCGCATCGCGGAGCTGGTGCCTCCGCAATCCTGCGTACTCGCCGATGGCCTGTCCCAGGCGCAGATCGCGGCCCTGCGCCACCACGGCGGGCTGAGGCTGGTGCGAACCGGCCAGAACGACCCGGCCGGCGCCGACTGCCGCAGCCTGATCGCCACCCCGCAGAGCCAGAGCAGCCTGCACCAACGCGTCGATCTCACGCAGTGGGCCTTCAAGGCCAACCTCTGGCGCCTCAACGACAGCAAGGAAAGCCTGGTGCTGTACCTGCGCGTGGGACGCTGAGCCCGGCTCGCCTCAGTCCGGTGCCGTGGTCCGAACCCGTGTGGGCGGCAGGGAGATGGTGAAGGTCGTGCCCTGCCCCACCGTGCTCTGCACGTCGATGCGCCCGCCGTGCCGCTGCGCCACGTGCTTCACGATGGCCAGTCCCAGGCCCGTTCCGCCGGTCTCGCGCGAGCGGCTGCGGTCCACGCGGTAGAAGCGCTCCGTCAGGCGCGGCAGGTGTTCGGCCGCGATGCCGGGGCCCGAGTCGCTGACATAGAACTCCGCCAGGCCTTCGTCGTTGATGCGCCAGCCCGGCTCGATGCGGCCGCCACCGGGCGTGTAGCGCACGGCGTTGCTCATCAGGTTGGACATCGCGCTGATCAGCTCCGTCTTGGCGCCCGACACCCAGAACGAGGCGCTGTTCGCCGACGGCTCGATGCGGTGCGGCGTGCTGGCGATCGCCTGGCTCAGGCCACGCGCCTCCTGCACCACATGCTCCAGCAATTCCTGCGTGCCGATCCACTCCCCCGGCCCCGGCGCCGGGCTGCCCTCCAGCCGCGACAAGGTCAGCAGGTCGTTCACCAGCGTCTGCATGCGGTGCGCCTGCTGGCTCATGAGGCCCAGGTACTGCTGGCGCTCCTCTTCGCTGAGCTCCAGGCTCTGCATGGTTTCCACGAAGCCGCTGAGCACCGTCAGCGGCGTGCGGATCTCGTGCGACACGTTGGCCACGAAGTCGCGCCGCATCGTCTCGGCCAGTTGCACGGCCGTGACGTCGCGCGTGATCATCAGCTTGCGCTTCTTGCCATACGGGTGGATCTGCAGCGATATTTTGGTCGGCTGCGAGGGGCGCGGCCCGATGCCGTCGATGGTGATCTCGTGCCCGAAATCCCCCGCGCTCAGGTAGGCGTTGAACGCCGGGTGGCGCACCAGGTTGCGCACGTATTGCCCAAGGTCGCGCTGCGGATCGAAGCCCAGCTGGTTGGACGCGGTGAGGTTGGCCCACTCGATGCGGCCCGTGGCGTCCAGCAGCACCACACCGTTCGGCGAGGCCTGGATCGCGGCCAGGAAGTCTTCCAGGCGGGCGTCGCTGCTGGCGGCCTTTTTCTCCAGCTTCTTGATCAGCTTGCGGCACCGGTCGAGCAGTTCGCCCCAGAAGCCACCGAGTTCGGGCATGCGCGAGGCATCGGCCTTGTTGAGCCAGCGCAGCACGCGCTGGGCACGCAGAGCGTCGCGCACGATCCAGATCGAGCAGCCCGCCAGGGCCCCCACGAACGCCAGGGCCGCGCGGTCGGCGGCCCAGCCCACCGCCGCCCCCAGCGCCACCAGCAGCAGCAGCTCCAGAATCCGGCGGCTCATGGTGTCACGGGCGCGCAAGGGACCGTGGTGCGAGCCCTGGCGGGCGGCCGGGCCGGGCTCATGTCGCCGAGAGCGGCGTGCCGGGTGTCTGGCGTGCGGGGCTGCCCATGGCGGTGAGGCGGTAACCCGCGCCGCGCACCGTCTCGATCATGGTCGAGGCCTCACCCAGGGACTCCCTCAATCGCTTGACGTGAACGTCCACGGTGCGCTCCTCGATGAAGACATGGTCTCCCCAGACCTTGTCGAGCAGCGTACCACGGGTGTGCACGCGCTCCGCGTGCTTCATGAGGTAGTGCAGCAGCTTGAACTCGGTGGGCCCCACCTTGAGTTCGCGCCCGCGAAAGCTCACACGGTAGGTGGCCGCGTCGAGCGTGAGCTCGCCCACCTGCACCGAGTCGTTGACGATCTCGGGCGCGCGGCGGCGCAGCACCGCGCGGATGCGCGCGAGCAGTTCCTGCGTGGAGAAGGGCTTGGTGATGTAGTCGTCGGCACCGGCGTCCAGGCCCTGCACCTTGTCGCTCTCGTCGCTGCGCGCGGTGAGCATGAGGATGGGCACGCTCTTGGTGCGCTCGCTCTTGCGCCACTGGCGCGCCAGCACCGCGCCGCTTTCGCCGGGCAGCATCCAATCGAGCAGGATCACGTCGGGCAACACCGCGTCCACCTCGCGCTGAGCGGCCGCGCCATCGAACACGATGGTGGGCGCGAAGCCGTTGTGGCGCAGGTTGACGGCGATCAGTTCGGCGATCGAGGGTTCGTCCTCGACGACCAGGATCCGGGGCAGCTTTCTCATCCGGCAACGGACTCCACTTTGTCGACGGGCGTGTGACGGACGTCTTCGCCCTTGACGATGAAAATGATTTGCTCGGCGATGTTCTTCGCGTGGTCGCCGATGCGCTCGATGGACTTGGCCAGGAACAGCAGGTCCAGGCTCGGCGAGATGGTGCGCGGATCTTCCATCATGTAGGTGATGAGTTTGCGCAGGAAGCCGTTGTACTCCTCGTCGATCTGGTCGTCGGCCTTGATGATGGACACCGCCATCTGCGTGTCCAGGCGCGCGAAAGAGTCCAGCGACTTGCGCAGCAGCGCGGCGGCCAGGTCGGCCGCCAGGCGCAGCTCGGAGATGGGCAGGTTGCGCGGCGTGCCGTTGCCGATGATGGATTTGACCATGCGTGCCATGCGCGCCACTTCATCGCCCGCGCGCTCCAGGTTCTGCGTGGTGCGCGAGATCGCCATCAGGAAGCGCAGGTCACGCGCCGTGGGTTGGCGGCGTCCGATCGTCGAGATGATCTCGTGGTCGATCGACAGCTCCATCTGGTTGATGCGGTTCTCGTTCTCTTCCACCTGGAGGGCGGACTCCAGGCTCATGTTGCCCAGGGCGTAGACCGCCTGGTGAAGCTGGGATTCGACCAGGCCGCCCATCTCGAGCACGTGGGTGGAGATGGAGTTCAGCTCGGCGTCGAACTGGCTGGACAGGTGTTTGTCGCTCATTCGCGTGTCTCCCGTGGGGTTGGCGTCTGCAGGGCCGGATCAGCCGAAGCGGCCGGTGATGTAGTCCTCGGTCGCCGTCTTGGTCGGCTTGAAGAAGATCTGCTCGGTGGCGCCGAACTCGATCAATTCGCCCAGGTACATGTAAGCGGTGTAGTCGCTGCAGCGCGCGGCCTGCTGCATGTTGTGCGTGACGATGGCGATGGTGTAGTCGGACTTGAGCTCGTGCACCAGCTCCTCGACCTTGCCGGTGGAGATCGGGTCCAGCGCGGACGTGGGTTCGTCGAGCAGCAGCACCGAGGGCTTGACCGCCACGCTGCGCGCGATGCACAGGCGCTGCTGCTGGCCGCCGGACAGCGACAGGCCGCTCTGGCTGAGCTTGTCCTTCACTTCCTTCCACAGCGCGGCTTTGGTCAAGGCCCATTCCACGCGGTCGTCCATGTCGCTGCGCGACAGGTTCTCATACAGGCGCACGCCGAAGGCGATGTTGTCGTAGATCGACATCGGGAACGGCGTGGGCTTCTGGAACACCATGCCGATGCGCGCGCGCAGCAGGTTCAGGTCCTGCTTGGGGTCGAGGATGTTCTGTCCATACAGGCGGATCTCGCCCTCGGCGCGCTGACCGGGGTACAGGCTGTACATGCGGTTGAGCGTGCGCAGCAGCGTGGACTTGCCGCAGCCCGAGGGGCCGATGAAGGCCGTGACGCGCTTTTCCTGGATGTCCAGCGTGACGTTCTTGAGGCCCTGGAACTTGCCGTAGAAGAAGTTCAGGTTGCGCACCTCGAGGGCGTTGCGCGCTTCGCCCGGGGCAGCGGGCGCACGGCTGGCGGCCAGGTTCTCTGGGCGGATAGCGATGGTGGATTCGGACATGGTCGTGTTCCTTGTTGTGCGGTCGGCTCGCGTGGGCGTCAGGCCTTCACCTTGTCGCGGAAGAACACGCGCGCCAGGATGTTGAGCGCCAGCACGGTGAGCGTGATGATCAGCGCGCCAGCCCAGGCCAGGCGGACCCAGTTGTCGTAGGGGCTCATGGCGAACTGGAAGATCACCACCGGCAGGTTCGCCATGGGGCGGCTCATGTCGGTGCTGAAGAACTGGTTGCTCAGCGCGGTGAACAGCAGCGGCGCGGTTTCACCACTGATGCGGGCCACCGCCAGCAGCAAGCCGGTGATGACGCCGCTCTTGGCCGCGCGCAGCGTGACCATGAGCGAGACCTTCCAGCGCGGCGCGCCGAGCGCGAAGGCCGCCTCGCGCAGACTGCCGGGCACCAGGCGCAGCATGTTCTCAGTGGTGCGAACGACGACCGGCACGGCGATCAGCGACAGCGCCAGGCTGCCCGCGTAGCCCGAGAAATGGCCCGCCGTGGCGACCGCGATGGAGTACACGAACAGGCCCAGCACGATGGAGGGGGCCGACAGCATGATGTCGGTGACGAAGCGCGTGAACTCGGCCACCTTGCTGTTGTCGCCGTACTCGGTGAGGTAGATGCCCGCCAGGATGCCCACCGGCGTGGACACCAGCACCGACAGGCCAACGATCATCAGGCTGCCCAGCAAGGCGTTGCGCAGGCCGCCCCCCTCCGACCCCGGGGCCGGCGTGTCGGCGGTGAAAACGTTGAGGTCCAGGCCCGCCAGACCGTTGGAGAACAGGACCCACAGGATCCACAGCAGCACGAACAGCCCCAGGCCCATGGCGCCCATGGACAGGCTCAGGCCAATGAGGTTGGTGCGCTGGCGGCGCTTGTAGAGCGATTGGTTCATCTGCATGGTGTGTCTCGCTCGGGGCTCAGGCGCCCTTGGCCTTCTCGGTGCGCAGGATCATCCACTTGGCCAGTGCCAGCACCACGAAGGTGATGCAGAACAGCAGGAAGCCCAAGGCGAACAGGGTGTTGAAGTGCAGGCCCTCGGCCTCGCCGAACTCATTGGCCAGCACCGAGGCGATGGAGGTGCCGGGCGAGAACAGCGAGGTGGGCATGCGGTTGGCGTTGCCGATCACGAAGGTGACGGCCATGGTCTCGCCCAGGGCGCGCCCCAGGCCGAGCATGATGCCGCCGATGACGCCCTTCTGCGTGTACGGCAGCACCACCTTGGCGACCACCTCCCAGGTGGTGCAGCCCAGGCCGTAGGCCGATTCGCGCAGGATGGGTGGCGTGATCTCGAAGACGTCGCGCATCACCGCCGCGATGAACGGCAGCACCATGAACGCCAGGATGACGCCCGCCGCCAGGATGCCCAAGCCGTTGGGCGCGCCGCCGAACAGCCAGCCGATCAGGGGCATGCCCATCATCAGCTCGCGCACCGGCACCTGAAAGTAGTCGGCGAACACCGGCGCAAACACGAACAGGCCGAACATGCCGTAGATGATGGACGGCACGGCCGCCAGCAGTTCGATGGCGGTGCCCAGCGGCCGGCGCAGCCACACGGGACAGGTTTCGGTGAGGAAGAGCGCAATGCCGAAGGCCAGCGGCACGCCGAACAGCATGGCGATGCCCGCGCTGAGCAGGGTGCCGACGATCGCGATGGCGGCGCCGTACTGCTCATTGACGATGTCCCACTCCACGGTCCACAGGAACTTCAAGCCAAAGGTCTTGAAGGTGGGCCAGGCGTTGAGGAAGAGGGAAACAATGATGCCCACCAGCGCCACGAGCACCAGCAGCGAGAAAGCCTGGGTCAGGCGGTGAAAGACCAGGTCTTGCCATTGCTGGCGGCGGGCGACGGCCACCATGGCGTCGTCGCTGCGCTGGTCACGCGTACCGGATGGGGAACGGGAGGAAGCCATGCTGGGGTCTGCGCTGCGGGTGGTGGTGTTCATCGGACCCCCTTCGGGCCGTTTATGACGGACTGTATGACAGACATCGGACCGAAAAAACCCACCGGCCGGCCTCTGCCCACCGGTGGGTTCGTCGGGGCCTGGGCCCAGCCGATCAGCGGGCGATCTGCGACCAGACCTTGTCGCGGATCTGGCCGGTCACCGCGTCGGGCATCGGCACGTAGTCCAGGTCGATGGCGGCCTGCTTGCCGTTCTTGAACGCCCAGTCGAAGAACTTGAGCACCTCGGCCGATTGCGCCTTGTCGGCCGGTTGCTTGTACATGAGGATGAACGAGGCGGTGCTGATGGGCCAGCTGTCCTTGCCCTTGGCATTCACCATGGACACGCCCATGCCCGGCACGCTGAACCAGTCCACGCCAGCGGCGGCGGCCGCGAAGCTCTTGTCGTCGGGCTGCACGTATTGGCCGTCGGCGTTCTGCAGGGTCATGTGGGGGATGTTGTTCTTCTTGGCGTAGGCGTACTCAACGTAGCCGATCGCGCCGCGGGTGCGGCTGACGTTGGCGGCCACGCCTTCGTTGCCCTTGCCACCCACCGAGGTGGCGGCCGGCCACTTCACGGCGGCGCCCTTGCCCACGGCGTCGGCCCAGTCCTTGCTGACGGCGCTCAGGTAGTCGGTGAAGTTGAAGGTCGTGCCCGAACCGTCGGCGCGGTGCACCACGGTGATGGCGGTGTTGGGCAGGGTCTTGCCGGGGTTCAGCGCGGCGATCTTGGCATCGTTCCAGGCGGTGATCTTGCCCAGGAACATCTCGGCCAGCACCGGGCCGGTGATGCGCACCGAGCCGGGGGCGAAACCTTCGAGGTTGAACACCGGCACGGTGCCGCCGATGATGGCCGGGAACTGCACCATGGCGTCCTTGTCGAGGTCGGCGCCGCTCACCGGGGCATCGGAGGCACCGAAGGCCACCGTCTTGGCGCGGATCTGGCGCAGACCACCCGACGAGCCGATCGACTGGTAGTTCAGGCCGGTACCCGTCTGAGCCTTGTACATCTCCGCCCACTTGGCATAGATCGGGAACGGGAACGTGGCGCCGGCGCCGGTGATGTCGGCGGCGTGCGCGGTGCCGAGCGCGACGGTGGCCATCGCGGCAGCGGCCAGGGCTTTCAGGAGGGTGCGTTTGCTGTTCATGCGAGGGGTCCTCAGGGGTTGCGGAAAAGGCGGACAAACGGACTTTATGGAGGCTGTGTGACAGCTGCGTGACATCAAAAGCCCGTCATAAAAAGAACCGCCCACGCCACCCCCGCCACCGCCCACGCCCGGGGCATGCGTCACAATTGGCGCCTCGCCTCCCTGCGGGGTTCACCCGCACGCCCCCCATTTCTCCATGCAAAACGGAACCCTCCTCGCCGCCGTTGACCTCGGCTCGAACAGCTTTCGCCTGGAGATCGGCCGCTACCACGCCGGCCACATCGAGCGGGTGGAGTACCTGAAGGAAACGGTGCGCCAGGGCAACGGGCTGGACGAGGAGAAAAACCTGGGTTCGGCCGCCATGGTGCGCGGCTGGGAATGCCTGGCGCGCTTCGGCGAGCGCTTGCAGGGCTTCAAGAAGCAGCAGGTGCGCGCCGTGGCCACGCAGACCTTGCGCGAGGCCCGCAACCGGGACGAATTCCTCAACCGGGCGCAGCAGGTGCTGGGCTTTCCGATCGAGGTGGTTTCGGGCCACGAGGAGGCGCGGCTGATCTACCAGGGCGTCTCGCGGCTGCTGCCGCATTCCGACGAGCGCCGCCTGGTGGTGGACATCGGCGGGCGCTCCACCGAAATGATCATGGGCCAAGGCTACACCGCCGAGGTGCTGGAGTCCTATCGGCTGGGCAGCGTGGCCTGGTCCTCGCGCTACTTCCCGCGCGGCCAGTTCACCGCGTCCACGCTCAAGACCGCCGAGGTGGCCGCCAAGGCCGTGCTGGACGAGGCGCTGGACAAGTTCCCGCCCGCGCAATGGCACGTCGCCTACGGCTCCTCCGGCACGGTGGGCTCCATCGCCGACATGCTGGGTGCCAACGGCTGGGCCATGGGACTGATCACCCGCTCCGGCCTGGACTGGCTGACCGAGCGGCTGCTGCGCGCCGGCCACGTGGACAACCTGCGCCTCGACGGCCTGAAGGACGACCGCCGTCCCGTGCTGGCGGGCGGCCTGGCGGTGTTGCGCGCGATCTTCGACCTCTACGGCCTGGACCAGATGCTGCCCGCGCAGGGCGCGCTGCGCCACGGCGCGCTGTACGACCTGATCGATCGCGAGAGCGATGGCGGTGATGTGCGCGAGCGCACCGTGCGCTGGCTGGCGCAGCGCTTCTCGGCCGACGAGGCGCAGGCACGCCGCGTGGGCGAGGTGGCCAATGCCCTGTTCTCGCAGATCGCCGCGCCGGACGAGCAGGACAGCCGCTACTCGCAGAAGCTGGCCTGGGCCGCGCAGCTGCACGAGATCGGCTCGCACATCTCGCACGAGCGCAACCACCACCACGGGGCCTACATCCTGGACAACCTGGACGCACCGGGTTTCTCGCTGCGCGAACTGCACCGCATGAGCGAACTGGTGCTGGGCCAGCGCGGCAAGCTGCGCAAGCTGGAGCAGTCGCTGCAGGACGAGCTGTTCGCCAAACAGCTCATCTGCCTGCGACTGGCGGTGCTGCTGTGCCACGCGCGCCAGATGCCCGAATACCAGGCGATGCGCCTGAGCTACAAGTCGGGCGCTTTCAAGCTGTCCACGCCATCGGGCTGGGCCCGGCGCTTCCCGCAGTCTGCCTGGCTGCTGGGTGAAGAGGTACAGGCCTGGCAGAAGGTGTCGGCCTGGAAGTTCACGGCGGACGTCCGCTGAGCCGCCCCCGATCTTTCATATAAACCGTTTATACGGTTTATACTGAACGCCTCTTATTCACCGAGGAGCGTTCATGGCCCCAGCCACCGACAAGTCCACCAGCAAGAAGCCCAAGCTCGTTCGCGACAGCTTCACCATCCCGAAGAACGAGTTCGCCGCGATCGAAACGCTCAAGACCCGCGCCATCGCGCTGGGCATCAGCGTCAAGAAGAGCGAGTTGCTGCGCGCCGGACTGATGGTGCTGCAAGGCCTGAGCGACGCCGCCTACAAGACCGCCGTGGCCACCGTGCCCACACTCAAGACCGGCCGGCCGGCCGCCAAGGCACCCTCCGCCCCGCCGGCCCCGTCGAAGCGAAAGGCCGCGGCGAAGAAGCCAGCGGCCAAGAAGGCCCCCCAAGCCGCCACAAAACCCGTTGCCAAGGCCGCCCCGAAGGCGCCGGCAAAGACCGCCGCAAAACCCACGGCCAAAGCCGCGGCGAAGCCGGCCCCCGCCAGGAAGGCCGCTCCCCGCAAGGCGCCCGCCAAGGCCGCCTGAGCCGGCGTCACAGCATCTCGGGCGTCTGCACCGTCACGACCACGGTCTCGCCCACGCCGGCGCGCTCGCGGTGGCGCAGCCACCACAGCGCGCCTTTTTTCACCGAGCAATCGTCCTCGGTGAAACCGAGCAGGCGCGCGACCACCTGGCCCAGCGTGGGCTGGTGGCCCACCACCAGCACGGGGCTTTTGCCCGCCGGCCATTGCACCAGGTCCAGCAGGGCCTCGGCGCTGGCCTCGGGCGCGATCGCCTCGCTCAGCTTGTAGCGCCGGCCCAGCGCCATCACCGTCTGCTCGCAACGAGCGGCCGGGCTGCTCCAGACCCGCGCGCCCTCGGGCAGTTGGCGGTCCAGCCAGGCCGCCATCCGCGCGGCCTGCTTCTCGCCGCGCGGCGTGAGCCGGCGCGCCAGGTCGTGGCGGTCGCCCGGCAGGCCCTCGGCCGGGTCGGGGTGGTCCTGCGCTTCGGCGTGGCGCCACAGGATCAGGTCCATGCCGCGCACCGTCATGGCCATGCCTTCAGCCTTTCCCGCCATGCCGGGCCATCAGGCTGGCCTGGGCCGACTGCAAGTGGTGGCGCTGGCGCCCCGAGGCGCCCTGCCCGGCCGGCACATAGCGGCCGTCTGGCTGCAGCAGCCAGGCATCGCGCGTGTCGTGCAGATAGGCGTTGAGGCATTCGTCCACGATGCGCTGGCGCAGGGCCGGATCGGTCACCGGCCAGGCCAGCTCCACGCGGCGCAGCATGTTGCGGTTCATCCAGTCGGCGCTGGCCAGCCAGACCTCTTCCTCGCCGCCCACGCGGAAGTGGTACACGCGCGAATGCTCCAGCAGCCGGCCGATGACCGAGCGCACGCGCACGTTGTCGGTGAAGCCAGGCACGCCGGCCGGCAGTACGCAGGCGCCGCGCACGATGAGGTCGATCTTCACACCCTGCTGCGAGGCCGCGGCCAGCGCGCGCGCCAGCGGTTCGTCGGTGAGCGCGTTCATCTTCAGCGTGATGCGCGCGTCCTGCCCGCGTGACGCGGCCTCGCCGGCGGCGGCCACCTTGTCGAGCATGGCCTTGTGCAGCAGGAAGGGCGCGATCAGCGCCTTGTTGAGCCGAGCAAGGCGGTTCTGGCTGGCCAGATGCAGGAAAACCTGGTCCACGTCGGCGGTGAGCGCCTCGTCCGCCGTGAGGGTGCTCAGGTCGGTGTAGACGCGCGCGGTGCCGGGGTTGTAGTTGCCGGTGGACAGGTGCGCGTAGCGGCGCAGGCCTTCGGCCTCGCGGCGCGTGATCAGCAGCATCTTGGCGTGCGTCTTGAGGCCAACCACCCCGTACACCACCTGCGCGCCCACGGACTCCAGGCGCTCGGCGTAGTTGATGTTGGCTTCCTCGTCGAAGCGGGCCTTGAGCTCCACCACAGCCGTCACTTCCTTGCCGCGGCGCACTGCCTCGCGCAGCAGATCCATGAGCTCGCTCTTGGCACCCGTGCGGTAGATGGTCTGCTTGATCGCCAGCACGTCGGGGTCTTCCACCGCCTCGCGCAGGAAGGACAGCACCGCGTCGAAGCTCTCGTACGGCTGGTGGATGAGCACGTCGCCCTGGCGCAGCCGCTCGAAGAAGGACTGGCCCGGCGTGAGCTGCAGCGGCCAGCCGGGCAGGTAGGGCTCGAAGCGCAGCTCGGGCGCGTCGACCTTGTCGATGAGCTGGTTCAAGCGCACCAGGTTCACCGGGCCGGGCACGCGGTACAGGCAGGCCTCGGGCAGGCCGAACTGCTCCAGCAGGAAGTCGGACAGGAAGGTGGAGGCACCGGCCGAGACCTCCAGCCGCAGCGCCTGACCGTAGTGGCGCTGCTGCAGGCCCTTGCGCAGCGCGGTGCGCAGGTTCTTCACCTCTTCCTCGTCCACCGCCAGGTCGGAGTGGCGCGTGACGCGGAACTGCGAAAACTCGGTCACCTGGCGGCCAGGGAACAGGTCGCCCAGGTGCGTGCGGATCAGGCTGGAGATGGAGACGAAATGAATCTGCCGCGAGCCCTTCACCGACGGCAGGCGGAAGAAGCGCGGCAGGATGCGCGGCACCTTGACGATGGCGATCTCGTTTTCGCGGCCGAAGGCGTCCTTGCCTGTGAGGCGCACGATGAAGTTGAGCGACTTGTTCGCCACCTGCGGAAACGGGTGCGCCGGGTCCAGGCCCACGGGCATCAGCAGGGGTTGCACCTCGTTGTGGAAGATCTCGCGCACATGGCGGCGCTGGCGCGCGTTGCGCTCGCTGTGGGCGACGATCTTGATGCCCTTCTTCTCCAGCGCGGGCAGCAGCTCATCGTTGTAGATGGCGTACTGCTGAGCCACCAGCTCGTGCACCTTGGCCGACAGAGCATCAAAGGTCTGGGCGGTGTAGAGGCCGCGCGTCTCGTGGGCCTTGGCCGCCGCCAGCTGAGGCGCCATGCGCACCTCGAAGAATTCGTCCAGGTTGCTGGAGACGATGCTGAGGTAGCGCAGGCGCTCCAGTTCGGGCACATCGGGGCGGCGCGCCCAGTCCATGACGCGTTCGTTGAACGCGAGGATGCTGTGGTCGCGATCGAGAAGGGAAAAGCGCGGAATGGAGGCGGAGCCGGTCATGCGCCGATTATGGTTTGGCCGCGCGCGTTTTCACCATGCGCGATGCCGTCGGGCAAGGCGCCCGGCGCCCAGTGCACCAATTCCAGCCGGCCGTCCAGGTGCTCCACCAGGGCCGACAGGCTTTCCACCCAATCGCCGTCGTTGCAGTACAGCGTGCCATCGATGCTGCGCATCTCGGGCCGGTGGATGTGGCCGCAGACCACGCCGTGGTAACCGCGCGAGCGGGCCTCGGCCGCCACGGCGCGCTCGAAGTCCATCACGTAGTTCAGGGCCTTCTTGACCTTGTGCTTGAGGTACTGCGAGAGCGACCAGTACGGCAGGCCCAGGCGCGCCCGCAGCGAATTCAGGTGGCGGTTCAGGCGCAGCAGCAGCTCGTAGGCGTTGTCCCCCAGGTAGGCCAGCCACTTCGCGCACTGGATCACGCCGTCGAAGTGGTCGCCGTGCACCACCCACAGGCGACGGCCGTCGGCCGTGAGGTGCACGGCTTCGTTGCTGACCTCGATGCCACCGAACTGGTGGCCGTCGAACTGACGCGCGAACTCGTCGTGGTTGCCGGGCACGAAGACCACGCGGCAGCCCTTGCGGGCGCGGCGCAGCAGCTTCTGTACCACGTCGTTGTGCGACTGCGGCCAGAACCATTTGCGGCGCAGTTGCCAGCCGTCGATGATGTCGCCGACCAGGTACAGGGTTTCGCTCGGGTGCTGCTTGAGGAATTCCAGCAGCTGGCGCGCCTGGCAACCGGCCGTGCCCAGGTGCAGGTCGGAGATGAAAACGGCCCGGAAGCGGGCGCGCTCCGGGCCGTCGGGGGTGGTGTCGCCATCGTCGGTGTCGTCGGCCCCCAGGTCGATGGGCAGGGCGCCGCCGCCCCCGGCCGGCAGGCGCGAGCGCGCCGCCCAGCCACCCAGTGCATCAAAAGCGGATCGCATCAGGCGTTCCCCAGCAGGTGCTTGCGGTAGCGCGCGGGCAGATCCCCCAGGCGCATCAGCATGGGCAGGTCGGCGGTGTTGAAGTCGGGGTCCCAGGCCGGCGGCCCCAGCACCTTGGCGCCCAGCCGCAGATAGCCCTTGATGAGGGCCGGCGGCTCCACCTCGAGCGAGCCGTCCAGCCGGTCGACCGGCAGCGGCAGGCGCGGGCGGACGTGCCAGTCGATGGGCGCCAGGTGGCGCTCGCGCACCTGGCGCCAGAGGCTGGCGGCCAAGCGGCCGTCGTGCTGCATGGGGATGCTGGCGCAGCCGATCATCACGTCCAGCGCATTGCGCTGCATGAAGTCGCCCAGCGCGCCCCACAGGGCCAGGATCACGCCGCCCTGGCGATGCGCCGGGTGCACGCAGCTGCGCCCCAGCTCCACCATGCGATCGCGCACCTGGCGCAGGCGGGTGAGGTCGAACTCGGTGTCGCTGTAGGTGCTGCCCACGCGGCGCGCCTGCACGGGCGTGAGCACGCGGTAGGTGCCGATCACCGCCCCGGTCGCGGAATCGCACACCAGCAGGTGCTCGCAGAAATCGTCGAAAAGGTCGATGTCGTGGCCGGGCAGCGGCGTGGACAGCCGCGCACCCATCTCGCCCGCGAAGACCTCGAAGCGCAGGCGCTGCGCCGCGCGCACGTCGTCGAGGTGGCGCGCCCAGCGCACCTGCAGACCGCTGGCACGCTCGGGCGCGGGCGGGGCCATGGGCGGCGCCAGCGCCGCGGAGATCAAGGTCTTGTCCATGGCCTTTCATGCTGCGGCGCTTGCGTGGCGCGCCCATGGCAAGCCAATGACCGTTCCGTGACTCGGCGCGGGGCACGGGCTGACACAATGGCGCCCGTGTCCGCCGCCCTGAACCTCTGCCCCCACCCCGAATCGCCGCGCATCGAGCTGTCGGTCTCGGTGCTGGTGAGCGCCGAGCCGCGCGAGCTGGTGCTGCACTACCGCGTGCGCGGCGACACCGCCGCGGTGCGCTGGCCCGAACCCCAGGGTGGCGGCATGGCCGACGGCCTGTGGCGCCACACCTGCTTCGAGGCCTTCATCGGCCAGCCCGGCCAGGGCGCCTACCGCGAGTTCAACTTCTCCCCCTCGGGCCAGTGGGCCGACTACGCCTTCAGCCGCACGCGCGTGCGCGATGCGCTGAGGGGACCGCTGCACGCGCCCCTGATCGAACGGCGCGACACGGCCGAGGGCGTCGAACTCGTCGCCGTGCTCGATCGCCGGCAACTGCCGCCCGGGCCCTGGCAGCTGGGCCTGAGCACCGTGATCGAAGACCAGCACGGCCAAGTCTCGCACTGGGCCTTGCACCACCCCCGACCCACACCCGATTTCCACGACCCCGCGGGCTGGACACTGCGCCTGCCCGCCGACTGAACACACCGCCCATGCAATTCGGCATCGAACGTTTCCTGAACGATCCCGCGCTGCGCGCGCCCCTGGCCGGTCGGCGCGTCGCCGTGCTGGCCCATCCCGCCTCCGTCACGCGCGACCTCACCCACAGCCTGGACGCCCTGGCCGCCCTGCCCGACCTCCAGCTCAGCGCGGCCTTCGGCCCGCAGCACGGGCTGCGCGGCGACAAGCAGGACAACATGGTCGAGTCGCCCGACTACACCGACCCCCGCTGGGGCATCCCGGTGTTCAGCCTGTACGGCGAGGTGCGCCGCCCCAGCGACGCCATGATGGACAGCTTCGACGTGCTGCTCGTCGACCTGCAGGACCTGGGCTGCCGCATCTATACCTTCATCACCACACTGCGCTACGTGCTGGAAGCCGCCGCGCGCCGGGGCAAGGCCGTGTGGGTACTGGACCGGCCCAACCCGGCGGGCCGCCCGGTGGAAGGCCTCACGCTGCGCGAGGGCTGGGAGAGCTTCGTGGGCGCCGGCCCCATGCCCATGCGGCACGGCCTCACCATGGGCGAGCTGGGCCAGTGGTTCATCGCCACGCTGGGCCTGTCGCTGGAGTACCGCGTGATCGCCATGGACGGCTGGCGGCCGGACGAGGCGCCGGGCTTCGGCTGGCCCATCGGCGAGCGCAGCTGGGTCAACCCCAGCCCGAACGCGCCCAACCTGTCGATGGCGCGCGCCTACGCGGGCACGGTCATGCTGGAAGGCACCACGCTCAGCGAAGGCCGGGGCACCACACGGCCGCTGGAGCTGTTCGGCGCCCCCGACATCGACACCACGCGCCTGCTGGCCGACATGCGCCGGATCGCACCGCAATGGCTGCGCGGCTGCGTGCTGCGCGAATGCTGGTTCGAGCCCACCTTCCACAAGCACGCAAGCCAGCTGTGCGCTGGCGTGCAGATCCATGTGGAAGACCCCGCGCACTACGACCACGGGGCCTTCCAGCCCTGGCGCCTGCAGGCCCTGGCCTTTCGTGCCATCCGCCTGCAGCGGCCCGACTACCCGCTGTGGCGCGACTTCCCCTACGAGTACGAGCGCGACCGCCTGGCCATCGACCTCATCAACGGCGGCCCCCTGCTGCGCGAGTGGGTGGACGATGTGGACGCGCCGCCCGAGGCACTGGACGCGCCGGCGCGGGCCGACGAGGCCGCGTGGACCGAGGCGCGCCGACCCTTCCTGCTCTACTGAGTTGCTGAGCGCGCCCGCGCCTCAGTCCAGCCACTTCTGCAGGAACTGCGCGGTCCCCATCGAGGGATCGAGCTGGTAACCCGCAAAGCCCACGCGCTGGTACAGCCGCATGGCGGGCGCGTTGCCCGACAGCACCTCCAGCGTGAGCTTGCAGGCGCCGCGCTCGCGCGCGAGGCGCTCCACCTCGGCCAGCATGGCCTCGGCGATGCCGCGGCCGCGGTGGCTGGCGAGCACCGCGACGTCGTGCACGTTCACCAGCGGCAGGCACTTGAAGGTAGAAAACCCCTCGATGCAGTTGACCAGGCCCACGGCGGCCTCGCCATCGAAGGCCAGCACGCTGAAGGCGTGGGGCCGGCTCGCGAGTTCGGGCACCAGCCGCGAGCGCGCAAAGTCGCTCAGGGGCTCGCCGCCACCGGCCGGGTCGCTGGCGTAGGCGTCGAGCAGGGCCACGATGGCGCGCGCGTCGCTGGGGCGGCCGTAGTCGGCGCGGCGCACCGAGAAAGCGGCGGCCATCAGGCGGCCCTCGCCGCCTCGGCGAGGCGTTCGGCGCTGGCCTTGGCCACGGTGGCGTCGCGCGCCTCCACCATCACACGCAGCAGCGGCTCGGTGCCGCTGGCCCGGATCAGCACGCGGCCAGCCTCGCCGAGCTCGCCCTCCACCGCCTGCGTGGTGTCGGCCAGGCGCCGGTTGGTCTTCCAGTCCTGCCCGGGCTGCAGGCGCACGTTGATGAGCGTCTGCGGAAACAGGGTCACGTCGGCCAGCAGCTGCGCCAGCGTCTTGCCACTGCCCACGCAGGCATAGAGCACCTGCAGGGCCGAGACCAGGCCATCGCCCGTGGAATGGCGGTCGAGCACCAGCAGGTGGCCCGAGCCCTCTCCGCCCAGCGTCCAGCCGTGGCGCTCCAGTTCTTCGAGCACGTAGCGGTCGCCCACCTTGGCGCGCACGAAGCGCACGCCGCGCGCCTTGAGCGCCACCTCCACCGCCATGTTGGTCATGAGCGTGCCCACCACGCCGGGCACGTCTTCGTCGCGCGCCAGGCGGTCGGTCACCATCAGGTAGAGCAGCTCGTCGCCGTTGTAGAGCCGGCCGTGGCGGTCGGCCATCTGCAGGCGGTCGGCGTCGCCGTCGAGCGCGATGCCGTAGTCCGCTCCGTGCTCACGCACCGCCGCCAGCAGGGCCTCGGGGTGGGTGGCGCCCACCCCGGCGTTGATGTTCAGGCCGTCGGGAGAGCAGCCGATCTTGACCACCTCGGCACCCAGCTCGTGGAACACGGCGGGGGCGATGTGGTACGCCGCGCCGTGCGCCGCGTCGACCACGATCTTCAGGCCCTTGAGGCTCAGGTTCTGCGGGCAGGTGCTCTTGCAGAACTCGATGTAGCGGCCCGCGGCGTCGTCGAGCCGGCGCGACTTGCCCAGTCCGGCCGCCGGCACCCAGACCGGGGGCTCATCGAGCGCGGCCTCGACATCGAGCTCCCACTGGTCGGGCAGCTTGGTGCCCTGCGCGCTGAAGAACTTGATGCCGTTGTCGGCGAAGGGGTTGTGGCTGGCCGAAATGACCACGCCCAGGCTGGCGCGCTGCGCGCGCGTGAGATAGGCCACCGCCGGCGTGGGCACCGGCCCCAGCAGCAGCACGTCCACGCCCGCCGAGTTGAAGCCCGACTCGAGCGCGGCCTCGAGCATGTAGCCGGAAATGCGCGTGTCCTTGCCGATCAGCACCGTGGGGTGGGTTTCGGTGCGCTTGAGCACGCGCCCCACCGCGTGCGCCAGGCGCAGCACGAAATCGGGGGTGATCGGGGCTTGACCGACGGTGCCGCGGATGCCGTCGGTGCCAAAGTACTGCCGGGCCATGTCTTGTTCTCCTGGGAATGGCTTGTTTTGTGTGACCTTTTGATTATCGCGATCCCCTGGGGTGAACGGCCGCCTTCAGCGTGCGGCCTGCCACACCTTGAGGGCCTCGACCGTGGCGCGCACGTCGTGCACGCGCAGCACGCGCGCACCCCGCTCGACCGCCAGCACCGCGGCGGCCACGCTCGCGTGCACGCGCTCAGCGGGGCTCTGCACGCCCGTGACCGCGCCCAGCGAGGACTTGCGCGACCAGCCCGCCAGCAGCGGATACCCCTCGTCCAGCAGCTCGGCCTGGCGCGCAAGCAGACTGAAGTTCTGCGCCACCGTCTTGCCGAAACCGATGCCGGGATCGAGCACGATGCGATCGCGCGCCACGCCGCGCTCGCGCAAGGCTTGGGCGCGCTCGCGCAGGAAACCGCGCACCACGGGCAGCACGTCGCCCTCCAGCGGCGCCACCTGCATGGTCAAGGGATCGCGGTGCATGTGCATCAGGCACACGCCCGCGCGCGGATGGGTGGCCACCACCTCGAGCGCGTCGCCTTGGCGCAGGGCCCAGATGTCGTTGACGATGTCGGCGCCGAGGTCCAGCACGGCGCGCATCACCTCCGGCTTGTTCGTGTCCACGGACAGGGGCACGTTGAGGCGCAAGGCCTCGCGCAGCACGGGCAGCACGCGCGCCAGCTCCTCGTCCGGCGGCACGGGCAGGCTGCCCGGGCGGGTGGACTCCCCGCCGATGTCCAGCAGCTGCGCGCCCTCGGCCACCAGCCGCTCGGCGTGCACGATCGCCGCGCGCGCGCTGGCATGCTGGCCACCGTCGGAGAAGGAGTCGGGCGTGACGTTGACGATGCCCATCACGCGGGGCTCGGTGAGGTCGATATCGAAGCGGGTGGTGATCCAGCGCATGGCGCTCACGTGGGCGGGAAAAGAAAACGGGGCCGATGAGGGCCCCGTTCGGGTGGTGTGGGTGTTGTTGGCGATCAGGCCGCGTTGGGCGCCGGGTCGGGCGTCACGGTGGACGAGCCGCCGCCGCTGCCGCCGCCACCCACGGGGTTGCGCGGCGTCCAGTCCTTGGGCGGACGCGGTGGCTTGCCGGCCATGATGTCGTCGAGTTGCTCGCCGTCGATGGTCTCCCATTCGAGCAGGGCCTTGGCCATGGCGTGCATCTTGTCGGCGTGCTCCTCGATCAGGCGGCGCGCCTCGGCGTACTGCTCGTCGATGATGCGGCGCACCTCGGAGTCGACCTTCTGCATGGTCTGCTCGGAGATGTTGGTCGTCTTGGTGACCGAGCGGCCCAGGAAGACCTCGCCCTCGTTCTCGGCGTAGACCATCGGGCCCAGGGCGTCGGTCATGCCGTAGCGCATCACCATGTCACGCGCGATGTGCGTGGCGCGCTCGAAGTCGTTGCTGGCACCGGTGGTCATCTGGTTCATGAACACCTCTTCCGCGATGCGGCCGCCGAACAGCATGCTGATCTGGTTGAGCATGTACTCGCGGTCGTAGCTGTAGCGGTCCTTCTCGGGCAGGCTCATGGTCACGCCCAGCGCGCGCCCGCGCGGGATGATGGTGACCTTGTGCACCGGGTCGCACTTGGGCAGCAGCTTGCCGATGAGCGCGTGGCCGGCCTCATGGTAGGCCGTGTTGCGGCGCTCTTCCTCGGGCATGACCATGCTCTTGCGCTCGGGGCCCATGAGGATCTTGTCCTTGGCCTTCTCGAAGTCCTGCATCTCCACGGTGCGCGCGTTGCGGCGGGCGGCCATCAGCGCGGCCTCGTTGCAGAGGTTGGCCAGGTCGGCGCCACTCATGCCCGGCGTGCCGCGCGCGATGATGGCGGCGTTCACGTCGGTGCCCAGCGGAATCTTGCGCATGTGCACATTGAGGATCTGCTCGCGGCCGCGGATGTCGGGCAGCGTCACGTAGACCTGGCGGTCGAAGCGGCCCGGGCGCAGCAGCGCGGCGTCGAGGATGTCGGGGCGGTTGGTGGCGGCCACCACGATCACGCCCAGGTTGGTCTCGAAGCCGTCCATCTCGACCAGCATCTGGTTGAGGGTCTGCTCGCGCTCGTCGTTGCCGCCGCCGAGGCCGGCACCGCGCTGGCGGCCGACCGCGTCGATCTCGTCGATGAAGATGATGCAGGGGGCGTTCTTCTTGGCGTTCTCGAACATGTCGCGCACGCGGGCCGCGCCCACGCCAACGAACATCTCCACGAAGTCGGAGCCCGAGATGCTGAAGAACGGCACCTTGGCCTCGCCCGCGATGGACTTGGCCAGCAGGGTCTTGCCGGTGCCCGGCGGGCCCACGAGCAGCAGGCCGCGCGGAATGCGCCCACCCAGTTTCTGGAATTTCTGCGGGTCCTTCAGGAAGTCGACGACCTCCTTCACCTCTTCCTTGGCCTCGTCGCAGCCAGCAACGTCGGCGAAGGTCACGGTGTTGTTGTTCTCGTCGAGCATGCGCGCCTTGCTCTTGCCGAAGCTGAAGGCACCGCCCTTGCCACCGCCCTGCATCTGCCGCATGAAGTAGATCCAGACGCCGATCAGCAGCAGCATGGGGCCCCAGCTCACGAGCAGGGTCATCAGCAGCGAGCCTTCTTCGCGCGGGCGCACGTCGAACTTGACGTCGTAATTGATGAGGTCGCCGACCAGGCCCCGGTCGAGGTAGGTGGCGGTGGTGCGCACGCGCCGGTCGTCCTGGGTGACGGCCACGATTTCGGTGCCGCCCTGGCCTTCCTGGATGGTGGCGCTCTTGATCTGGCGGGCCTTGACCTGGTCAAGGAACTCGGAGTACCCGATGTACCCCGCGCCTGCGGTCGAACGGCCGTCGAACTGCTTGAAGACCGTGAAGAGCACCATGGCGATGACCATCCACACGGCGATTTTCGAGAACCACTGGTTGTTCAACTGCTGCTCCTGGGTGCGCACGCGCGCATTTGCACGCATATGCAAGGCATTCTAGGACTTTCAAGTCCCCCTGCCGTTCGTCGGTGACGTGGAAATGTCAATGGGCGTCTTGGCTTTGCCCCTCCCGCACCGCCCATTCATCGGACGAACGGGCAATTCAGCCCTTCAGACCCAGGCCAACGAGGAAGGTTTCGGCGGATTTGTCGCGGCTGGCCTTGGGCTTGATCGCCTTGACGACCCGAAAGTTCTGCCGGAACAGGGCCAGCATGGGGTCATAGGCCCCGCCATGGAAGAGCTTGACCACCAGCGCGCCCTCGCGCTTGAGGTGGGCGCGGGCGAAATCCACGGCCAGCTCGATCAGGTGCTCGATGCGGGCGGCATCGGCGTCGGCCACGCCCGAGAGGTTGGGCGCCATGTCCGATACCACCAGGTCGATCTGGGCCAGGCCGCGCTCGGCCAGCGCCGCCTCCAGCTGCGCCAGCACCTCGGCCTCGCGGAAGTCGCCCTGGATGAAGAGCACGTCCTCCACCGGTTCCATGGGCAGCAGGTCGAGGGCGACGATGGTGCCGTTGAGCCTTCCGGCCGCCGCCCCCTGTGGACTGAGGCGGCGGCGCAGGTACTGACTCCAGGCGCCCGGGGCGCTGCCCAGGTCGACCACGGCCATGCCGGGCTTCACGAGGCCCAGGGTTTCGTCGATTTCCTTGAGCTTGTAGGCGGCCCGGGCGCGGTAGCCCTCTTTCTGGGCCAGGCGCACGTAAGGATCGTTCACGTGCTCGTTGAGCCAGGCCTTGTTGACCTTCTTGCTCTGGGTGCGGACCTTGATGCCCATGCGTGCTTGGGGGTGGTAAACGATAATTCTCCCATGCCCTCCATCACCCTCACGCCCGCCCAACGCAAGGTCCACCGCGCCGAGGCCCACCACCTCGACCCCGTGGTCCACATCGGCAACGACGGCCTCACCCCCGCCGTGCGCAAGGAAGCCGATGCCGCGCTCAAGGCGCACGGCCTCATCAAGATCCGCGTGCTCAACGACGACCGCGCCGCGCGCGAGGCCATGCTGGCCGAGCTGGCCGAGGCCCTCGACGCCGCGCCGATCCAGCACATCGGCAAGCTATTGGTGCTTTGGCGCCCCCTGCCCGAAAAAGCCCGCCCCGCCGATGAAGACCGCAAACCCGGTCCGCGCGAAGTGAAGGTGCTCAAGTTCGGCAAGCGCCCCGGCCAGAAACCCGAGGTCAAGGTCGTGAAGGTGCTGGGCAACCAGCGCATCACGCCCGGCGGTCAGGTCAAGCGAGCCAAAGTCCGCAAAAAGAGTGTCAAGAAGAACGCCGGCTGAGCGCCTGCTTGCGCCGACGGCTTGAACTCCCGCCCGCCGCCACCCATCTGAGCCCCCATGAACGTCCGCCAAGACCCCGCCCAGCTCAACCCGCTGCTCGACTTCAGCGGCCTGCCGCGCTTCGACGCCATCACCCCCGATACCGTGGGCCCGGCGATCGACGAGCTGCTGAACCAGGCCAGTGCCGCGCTGGAGGCTGTGACGGCCGCCGGCTTTCCCGCCGAATGGGCCGCCATGGCCGGCACCCTGGACGTGGCGACCGAACGCCTGTCGCGGGCCTGGGGGGCGGTGAGCCACCTCAACAGCGTGGCCGACACCCCGGCGCTGCGCGCCGCCTACAACGCGGCCCTGCCCAAGGTCACCGAGTTCTGGACCCGCCTGGGCGCCGACGAGCGGCTCTACGCCAAATACAAGTCCATGGACCCGGCCTCGCTCACGGCCGAGCAGGCCCAAGCCCACCACAATGCGCTGCGCGGCTTCGTGCTGGGCGGCGCCGAGCTGCAGGGCGCCGCCAAGGAGCGCTTCGCCGCCATCCAGGAACGCGCGGCCGAACTGGCGCAGAAATTCAGCGAGAACGCGCTGGACGCCACCGACGCCTTCGCGCTGTACGTGGACACCAACGAGCTGGCCGGCGTGCCCGAGGACGTGGTGCAGGCCACCGCGGCCGCGGCCCGCGTCGAAGGCCGCACGGACCACAAGCTCAGCCTGAAGATGCCGGTCTACCTGCCGGTGATGCAGTTCGCCCGCTCGGGCGCGCTGCGCGAAAAGCTCTACCGCGCCTACGTCACCCGCGCCAGCGATCAGGCCCCTGCCGAGCTCGCGCGCTTCGACAACACCGCCCTCATGGTCGAATTGCTGGCCCTGCGCCACGAAGAGGCGCGCCTGCTCGGCTACCGCCACTTCGCCGACGTCTCGCTGGTGCCCAAAATGGCCGAGTCGCCCGAGCAGGTGAGCGCTTTCCTGCGCGACCTGGCGACGAAGGCCCGCCCTTTCGCCGAACAAGACCTGGCCGACCTGCGCGCCTTCGCCGCCGATCACCTGGGCATCGCCGACCCCCAGGCCTGGGACTGGCCCTACATCGGCGAAAAGCTCAAGGAGGCGCGCTACGCCTTCAGCGAGCAGGAAGTCAAACCGTACTTCACGGCGCCCAAGGTGCTCGCCGGCCTGTTCCAGATCGTCGAGACGCTGTTCGAGGTGGCCATCCGCCGCGACAGCGCGCCGGTCTGGCATCCGGGCGTGGAGTTCTACCGCATCGAGCGTGGCGGCCAGCTCGTGGGTCAGTTCTACCTGGACCCTGGCGCGCGCACCGGCAAACGCGGCGGCGCCTGGATGGACGACGTGCGCGCCCGGTGGTTGCGCCCCGATTCGCGCGCCCTGCAGACGCCCGTGGCCCACCTGGTCTGCAACTTCGCCGAGGGCGTGGGCGGCAAGCCGGCGCTGCTCACGCACGACGACGCCATCACGCTCTTCCATGAGTTCGGCCACGGCCTGCACCACATGCTCACCCAGGTGAACGAGCGCGACGTCTCGGGCATCAGCGGCGTGGAATGGGACGCCGTGGAACTGCCCAGCCAGTTCATGGAGAACTTCTGCTGGGAGTGGGACGTGCTCAAGCACATGACAGCCCACGTGGACAGCGGTCAGCCGCTGCCGCGCGCCCTGTTCGACAAGATGCTGGCCGCCAAGAACTTCCAAAGCGGCCTGCAGACCCTGCGCCAGGTGGAGTTCGCCCTGTTCGACATGCTGCTGCACAGCGAAACCCCGCCGCCGGCGGACGGTGCGGCCATCCTCACCCTGCTCAACCGCGTGCGCGACGACGTGGCGGTGCTCAAGCCGCCGGCCTACAGCCGCACGCCGCACACCTTCAGCCACATCTTCGCGGGCGGCTACGCGGCCGGCTACTACAGCTACAAGTGGGCCGAGGTGCTGAGCGCCGACGCCTACGCCGCCTTCGAGGAGGCCGCGGCGCAGCAGGGCCGCAGCACCCTGGACGTTGCGACGGGCCGGCGCTACCGTCAGTCGATTCTGGAGGCCGGCGGCAGCCGCCCTGCGATGGAATCGTTCAAGGCCTTCCGCGGCCGCGAGCCATCGATCGACGCCCTGCTGCGGCACCAAGGCATGGTTTGAACCCGCGCGCCGGCCGCCGACAAGCCCAAAGAACCGAGGGACGAAGATGAAGAAGCGCTCCGCTGCCGCCCGTGTCACCACCGCTCTGCTCCTGCTGGCCGCGCTGCCGGCCATGGCCCAGGGCGTCCACCGCATCGTCGGCCCGGACGGCCGCGTCACCTTCTCCGACCAGCCGCCCCCCAGCGCCACGGCGCGCCCGCAACCGGGCGCCAGCGGCAGCGCCCCGGCCACCTCGGTCGGCGGCGGGGGCCAGTTGCCCTACGAACTGCGCCAGATCGCCTCCCGTTACCCCGTCGTGCTCTACACCGGCGACAACTGCGCGCCCTGCAACACGGGCCGCAACCTGCTCAACTCGCGCGGCGTTCCGTACACCGAAAAGACGGTGAACACCGCCGACGATGTGCAGGCCTTGCGCCGCCTCAACAGCGACGCCTCCCTCCCCTTGCTGACCATCGGCGGCCAGAAGCTGCGCGGCTACCTCGAAACGGAGTGGACCCAGTACCTCGACGCCGCGGGTTACCCCAAGCAGTCGGCCCTGCCGTCCAGCTACCGCCGCCCGGCACCCGCACCGCTGGTGGCCGCCACGCCGTTGCCTGGATCGCCCACCCCGGCGGGCGATGCGTCCGCCGACGGCGCCGCCCCTCAGCCCGCGCCGGCCGAGACCCCGGTGCAGCCGCCGGTCACCAACCCAGCCGGCATCCGCTTCTGAACCGCGCTCAGAAGTTCAGCGTCTTCACCCCCGCCGGCGTGCCCAGCAGGCACACGACCGCTTTCTGGTGGGCGAACACGCCCACCGTCACCACCCCCGGCCACTGATTGACCTCGCTCTCGAAGGCGAGCGGGTCGGTGATGCGCAGGCCGGTCACGTCCAGGATGTGCTGGCCGTTGTCGGTCACCAGGGCTTGTCCGTCCTTCAGGCGCACCCGGGCCTGGCCGCCCAGGGCCGCGAACTGGCGCACCAGGCGCGCCGTGGCCATGGGGATCACCTCCACCGGCAGCGGAAACGCGCCCAGGGTCTGCACCAGCTTGGATTCGTCGGCGATGCAGACGAAGCGGCGCGACTGGGCCGCCACGATCTTCTCGCGCGTGAGCGCGGCGCCGCCGCCCTTGACCATGTGGCCGCGCGGGTCGATCTCGTCGGCGCCGTCAATGTAGACCGAGAGCTCGCCGACCTCATTGGCCTCGAGCACCGGGATGCCGATGGCCTTGAGCCGGGCGGTGGAGGCCTCGGAGCTGGACACCGCGCCGGGCACGCGGTCCTTCATGGTGGCCAGGGCCTCGATGAACTTGTTCACCGTGGAGCCCGTGCCCACGCCGACCACCTCACCGGGCGTCACGTAGTGCAGGGCGGCCTGGCCCACCAGCGTTTTGAGTTCGTCCTGGGTCATTTGCGAGAATCCGGGGTTGGTCGAAAAACCGCGGATTATCCGATGTCACTCTTTCCCTACGGCGCGGCGCGCCCCTTCCTGTTCGGTCTGGACCCCGAGGCCACCCACGAACTGACGCTGGGCGCCATCGCCCGCGTGCAGCACTCGCCGCTCACCTGCCTGTACAGCCAGCCGCGCGTGAGCGACCCCTTCACGCTCGCCGGCCTGCAATTTCCCAACCGCGTGGGCCTGGCGGCGGGCCTGGACAAGAACGCGCGCTGCATCGACGGCCTGGCCGCCATGGGCTTTGGCTTCGTGGAGGTTGGCACGGTCACACCCAGGGGCCAACCCGGCAACCCCAAGCCGCGCATGTTCCGCCTTCCCGAGCGCCGGGCCCTGATCAACCGGCTGGGCTTCAACAACGACGGCCTTGACGCCTTCCTGGCCAACGTACAGCGCGCGCGCTTTCGCCGCGACGGCGGCGCCACGCCCATGCGGCTGGGCCTGAACATCGGCAAGAACGCGAGCACGCCGATCGAGCGAGCCACCGAGGACTACCTCACCTGCCTGGACGGCGTCTACCCACACGCCGACTACGTCACCGTCAACATCTCCAGCCCGAACACGCAGAACCTGCGCAGCCTGCAAAGCGACGCCGCGCTGGACGCGCTGCTGGGGGCGGTGATGGAGCGGCGCGAACAGCTGGCGCAGCGGCACCAGCGCCGCATCCCGGTGTTCGTGAAGATCGCGCCCGACCTGGATGAGGCCCAGATCGGCGTCATCGCCGAGACCCTGCGCCGCCACGGCTGCCGCGCCGACGGTCAGGCCAGCGGCGAGCTGGGCGTGATCGCCACCAACACCACGCTGTCGCGCGAGGCCGTGAAGGGCCTGCGCCACGCCGAGGAAGCCGGCGGCCTGTCGGGCGCGCCGGTGCTGGAGGCCAGCAACCGCGTGATCCGCGCCCTGCGCACGGCCCTGGGGGCCTCGTTCCCGATCATCGGCGTGGGCGGCGTGCTGAGCGCGCGCGACGCGCTGAGCAAGATCGAGGCGGGCGCGGACCTGGTGCAGATCTACACCGGCCTGATCTACCAGGGGCCGGCGCTGGTCTACGAATCGGCCCAGGCGATCGCGGCGCTCAGGCGCTGAAGCGGCGCCCGCTCAGTCGGCCAGCAGCTCGCGCACCCGCTCGCCGATCGCCAGGCAACTGGTCAGCCCCGGCGATTCGATGCCGAAGAGGTTGACCAGCCCCGGCAGCCCGTGCTGCGCGGGGCCCTGGATCAGGAAGTCGGCCGCGGGCTCGCCCGGCCCGCTGATCTTGGGCCGCAGGCCGGCGTAGCCCGGCTGCAGCGCGCCGTCGGGCAGCGCCGGCCAGTAGCGGCGCACGGCGGCGTAGAAGCCCTCGCCGCGGGCGGGGTCGACCACCAGGTCGTCGGCGCGGTCCACCCACTGCACGTCAGGCCCGAATTTGGCCTGCCCGCCCAGGTCCATCGTGAGGTGCACGCCCAGGCCGGCCAGGTGCTGGTCGGGCTCGGGCGCGGGATAGATGAGCCGCTGGAACGGCGAACGGCCGGCGAGCGTGAAGTAGCTGCCCTTGGCGTAGCGCGGCGTCGGCACGCTGCCGGGGGGCAGCGCGGCGATGCGGCCGGCCAGCGCGCAGGCGTGCAGGCCGGCGCTGTTGACCACCGTGCGCGCCAGCAGTGGCGTGCCGTCCTCTGACACGATCAGCCAGCCTTCGTCCTGGCGTTGGATCTCGCGCACGCCGCTGTGGCAGACCACCATGCCGCCGTCCGCCTCCAGGTCGCCCTGCAGCGAGAGCATGAGCGCATGGCTGTCGATGATGCCGGTGGACGGCGAGAGCACCGCACCCAGGCACTCCAGCGCAGGCTCCCGTTCACGCGCCGCATCGCGCGAGAGCATCTCCAGGTCGTCCACGCCGTTGGCCGCCGCGCCCGCCACGATGCCCGGCAGCCCCGCCAGCTGCGAAGGCGTGTTCGCCACGATCAGCTTGCCGCAGCGCCGGTGCGCGATGCCGCGCTCGGCCGCATAGGCGTACAGCGCCCGCTTGCCCTGCACGCAGAGCCGGGCCTTGAGCGAGCCCGCCGGGTAGTAGATGCCCGCGTGGATGACCTCGCTGTTGCGCGAGCTGGTGCCGGTGCCGATGGCCGCCTCGCGTTCCAGCACCAGCACCTCGCGGCCGGCCTGCGCCAGCGCGCGCGCCACGGCCAGACCGACCACGCCGGCCCCCACCACCACCGCATCGACGCGCTCGGCCGTCATCGCTGGGTCCTCATCAGTTCGCGCACGCGCGCCGAGGGGATGGCGTAGGCGATTCCCGAGGGCTGGCTCAGCGCCGACTCGCGCGTGCCCTTGATCAGCACCATGTTCATCATGCCCACGACCTCCCCCGTCTCCGGCCGGAACAGCGGCCCACCGCTGTTGCCCGGGTAGGCCACGGCGTCGAGCTGGAAAATGTCGAAGGCGCCTTCGCGCGCGCCACGGATCGCCGGGCCGCGCAGGCGATCGGCGTCCGGGCTCGGCGGCGCCGAGGTCGCGATGCTGGACACCATGGCCCGATGCACCACGTGCGCGTAGCCCAGCACGTTGCCGATGGGAAAGCCCATGAAGGCCAGGTCGTCGCCCTCGCGCACCGCCGAGGAATCGCCCAGCGCCGCCAGCGGACCGGGCGGGCCGTCGATGCTGAGCAACGCGATGTCGCCGTGGCGCTCGGTGCCCAGCACGCGGGCCTGGCGCAGGGACCAGCCGCTCTCGCGCTGCCACACCTGCGCCACCAGCTGCGCGGCCGGCGTGCCGTCCTCCTGGGTGGGCAGCACATGCGCGCAGGTCACCACCTGCGAGGGCCGGCCCGCCAAGAAGCCGCTGCCACGCAGCTGGAAGCGCGGGCTGTCGGTCTCGCGCCAGGTGCCCACCAGCACCACCGAGGGCTTCATGCGCGCCACGGTGTCGGCCAGCGCGGCGCGCGCGGCGCCGGGCACCCCCCACAGCGGCAGGGAGCCGATCAGGCCCAGGCAGTGGCGCCGGTCCATGTCAGTTCTCCGTAGCGCCACGCGGCGCCCGCAGCGCCATCAGCGACTTGCGGGCCAGGTGGCCGGCCAGCAGCCAGGGCGGCATGCGCAGCCAATGCCCGCGCACATACAGGCCGGCGCGGGCCAGCGCGGTCCAGCGATCCGACAGGGAGTGGTGATCGGGGCGCAGCGCGCGCCGGTACATGGCGTCGAGCAGGCGGCCGCGCCAGCCCGGTGCCCAGCGGCGGTGCGCCCGCGCGGCCCAGTCGCGCGCCTCGGGCGGCAGCGGGGTGCGCAGCAGTTCGTCCAGGTACACCAGGGCCTGGGCCAGCGGGCGCTCCCAGTGCAGCGCCGTGGCGCGCGCGGTGAGCGCGGGCCAGAACGCGGGGTCTTGCCCGAACTCGCCCACCAGCAACTCGATGTCCAGCAGGCCGCGGCAGCCCAGCTCCAGCTCGCCTTCGGCATACAGGTGCGCGGCGCTGTGCAACACCATGTCCACGGGGGCCAGCGCGTGCACGCCCGGGTGGCCGGGAATGGGACGGATGTCGCCCAGCATGGCCGAGGGATCGGCCCGCAGCCGACCCGACAGCGGCACCAAGGCGTGGTGCACGTCCAGCACCGTGCCCCGGCGCAGGTGGCGCATGGGCGGCAGCTCGTGCATCCAGGTGCGGTAATAGCGCTGGTCGTAGGCGTTGGTGTTGGTGCTGACCCAGCCGCTGAGCATCAGCGCCGACTCCACCTCGGCCAGGCGCTCGCGCGGCACCAGGATGTCGATGTCCGAGACCATGCGCCCCTCGCCCACGCGCAGGTCCTGCAGCACGTAGGCCGCGCCTTTGAGCAACACCAGCGGCAGACCGGCCTGCCCGAACACGCGCAGCAGCTGCTGCGTCTCGTGCCGCAGCTCCTCGTGCTGGCGCCGCGCCAGCAGTTGCATGGACCGCAGGTGGCGCGCCACCTCGGGCGGCACGTCCGCCCAGCGGCCGGCGGCGTCGATGCGCTCGGCCATGCGGGCCAGCAGATCGGCGCGGCGGCCCTGGCGCACCAGCAGGTCCCACTGGCCCGGCGTGAGCGAGCCCAGCCGCTCGGGCTCGCGCAGCGGCAGCATCAGCAGGTCGAGCGCGGGCAATGTCACGGGACCACCCTCCATGCCACACAACGCGGGGCCGAGCGCTTCGGACGCGGACCGGTGGCGCTCACGCGGCCCTCGCCAGGGAATCGAACCAGGCCGCCGCGTCGTCGAGCTCGCTGTAGCGCAGGTCGAAGGCGTCGCAGCCGTCAACGATGTCGGCCATGCGCTCGAAACCGCGCGGGCCGTGCACGTGGTGGTTGAAGCTGTTCGACGCCAGCTCCACCAGCGTCTGCGGCTTCGGGCGCGGCACGGCGCTCAGGGGCGCGCCCTTCTCGAAGCGCGGAAATACGATCCAGCGCGGCATGGCCGGCAGCGCCGCCTGGCGCAGGCTGGCCTCGTTCACCCGCAGGTGCGCCACCACGCCCTTGAGCGTGTCGTGCGCCAACGGGCCGATCACAGCGTCCGGCATGCGCTCGCGCATCAAGGGAATGGATTGGTTCTTCAGGCTCACGGGTCGCGGCGAGGCGCTGAGCTGCCCGCTCGCCGGATCGATCAGCGCGAGCTCGTCGGACATCAAGCGCCAGCCCTGGTGCATGAGCCAGGCACACAGCGTGCTTTTCCCCGAGCCGGGAGGCGCCGGCAGCAGCACCGCGCGGCCGTCGCGTTCCAGCACGGCGGCGTGCACCGTGAGCCAGTGGTGGCAGTGGCTGGTCACGCACCAGTTCAAGCCCCACTCGAAGAAGGCGAATGCCTCGCCGCGCGCCAGCGGCGTGAACGGCCGCTGGCCGTCGACGTCGAGCTCGCAGCGAAGGCTGGTCCAGCCCAGGCTGGGCAGGACGCTCACATGGAAGTCGCAGAACACGTCTTCGTCACCCGCGTGCTCGTGCAGCGCGTACAGCCGCTCGATGCCTTCGCGCACGATGGGAATGGGGCTGCGCACACGCACGGTGAATGGCGGCACCGACAGCACCAGGCCGCCGTTGTGGAGCCGGGCCGACAGCTCGGCGGGCGTCAGGTCGGCGACGCGCCCGCGGGCTGTCCTCACGCCGGCACCCGCTCGATGAAACCCATGTGCTCGAACTGCGCGAGGTGCTGGCGCACGCCCTCGACGTCCTCGGCTTCAGGGGGGGCTTGCAGCAGATGCCGCGCCAGGGTCTCGGCGTCGGCGGGCCGCCCATCCAGCAGCCGCTCGATGAGCTCCGCCGCCACGGGCGAAATGGCACTGAGGCTGCCGTCCGCGGCGTCGTAGACCACGCCGCCATCGGGCCATCGCCGCAGGTGCAGCGCCTGCGTGCGCCGACAGACCCAGGCGAGCGGATCGCCTGGTGCCAGGGTCACAGAAACGAGGGACCGTAGACCAGGTCGAAGTAGGCCATGGTCTGGCTCAGCGTCCAGGTGGTGCCCGCGAAGGGCTGCCAGACGCCCTGGCCATTCCAGATGGCGCGGCACTGCGCCTGGGTGAGCATCACCCGCGACGGGTCGTTCTGGTACGCCTTGGCCGTGAGAAAGGCGGCGACGACGTGACGGGCCAGCGCGGTATTGCCCTGGTTTCCGCCGGACTCCAGCACCTGCTGCAGGCTCTTGCCGGTGAAGACGCTGGCCGGGTTCTGGGTGAAGCCGGTTTCCGTGGACAGGAACTTGGTGGTGGTCTTGTAGTCGCGCGGCAGGCCGTTGTCGCGGTTCTTCCAGTAGCCGTGCGACTGGCACTCGTAGTCGGTCTTGATCTCGCGCCGAGCGCTCACCTTCATCTGCGCCGCACGCAGCGAGGAGAAAGTCGAGGGCTTGATGCAGGTGTGGTCGCCGCCAGCGAGCACGGTGTTGCTCTTGAGCGCGGCCAGCACGGGCGCGGCGCTGAGGCCCGCCCGAACCAAGTGGCGACGCGAGACCCCGGACTTTTGGGCGCCGGCTTCCCGCACGGCGCCGTCTTCAGATTGGTTCACATCGGACATGGAAAAACTCCTTCGGCCTGACAGCCAAAACCCCACGAGTCTGGCCGCACGTATGCGGGGTATTGTAGATCGATCTGTAGCAAAAAGTAATCGTCTGGACGGCCGGCAGACTCATTGCGCGCCCTTACCTGTTAACACTACCCCCACCGTCTCGAACAGCACCACCAGATCAAGAAAAAGTGAGTGGTTTTTCACGTAATACAGGTCGTATTGAAGCTTCTCAGCGGTGTCTTCCACCGTAGACCCGTACTGGTACCGCACCTGGGCCCAGCCGGTCACACCGGGCTTGACGCTGTGGCGCACCGCGTAGAACGGGATCTCCTGGATCAGCTTGTCGACGAAGAAGCCGCGCTCCGGGCGCGGACCAACCAGGCTCATGTCGCCGTTGAGCACCGAGAAGAGCTGAGGCAGTTCGTCCACGCGCAGTTTGCGGATGACCTTGCCCACGCGGGTGACGCGGCTGTCGCCGGCGGTGGCCCAGCGCGGCACGCCATCCTTCTCGGCGTCGGTGCGCATGCTGCGGAACTTCACCACGTTGAAGGGGCGGTTGTTCAGGCCGATGCGTTCCTGGCGGTACAGGATGGGGCCGGGGCTTTCCAGCTTGATGGCCAGCGCCGCGATCGCCATGATCGGCAGCGAGATCAGGATCAGCACCGACGCGCCCAGGATGTCGAAGAGGCGCTTGATGGTGGTACGCACCACGCCCTGGTTGAAACCGTCGCCGAAGATGAGCCAGCCGGCCGACACGGCCTCCAGCCGGATCTGGCCGAGGTTCTGCTCATAGAAGGCGGCGATGTCGGTGACGCGCACGCCGCCCAGCTTGCAGTCGAGCAATGCCCGCATGGGCATGCTGCCGCCGCGCCGCTCGGTGATGGCCACGACGATCTCGTCGATGCGCCGGCTCTGCACCAGATCCGTCAAGGCCTGCTGGGTGGTGATCACCTTGCCCGCGGGCACCTGCTGCTCCTGTTCGTTGGGGCCGGCCAGGTAGCCGCAGAGTTCGGCGTTGGCCCCGGGCAGTTCCAGCGCCCGGCCCACGGCCAGCGCGCGCGCGCCGGTGCCGAACACCAGCACCCGGCGCCTGGGAATGGCCTTCGGCAGGAACTCCCCCACCAGCACCTGGTACAGCAGCAGCACGGCGGTGACCATCATGATCAGCACCACCGACCAGGTGCGGCCGTAGAAGGCCTGCAGCGGCAGCAGCAGCAGCACCGATACCACCAGGGCCGTGGTCAGGCTGAAGGACACCAGCGAACGCGCCAGCGCCTGACGGGTGGACAGGATGGTGCGGCGGTCGTAGAAGCCCAGGGCGGCATTGATCGCCAGGAAGCCGATGCCCATCAGCAGGCCGCGGGCCGCGCCGCGGCCGATCTGGGCACTGGTGAGGTCCTCGGGCTTGGAGAGGGCGATCAGCGCGCCGACGAAAACGCCGGCGACCAGCGTGACGTCAAGCAACAGCTGGATGAGGGTGTGTCGGTCGAAATAGTGGTTGAAGATCCTGATCACGCGCGGTTCTCCGGGCACGGCAGATCGGTGTCATGTGGGTACTCCCTACCGCATCCTGCCCATTCGTCCGAGGATAGTGGCCACACCATGTCAACACAATCGCTTACATCCTGCTTTTGTGTGAAGTATTTCGCCCGAATGCCAAGCCAAGGCCCAGGGTGATCCACCAGCACCAGGCCACCCGGGGCACTTCGGTCACGCTGATGAGCAGGCCAAGGGCCGCGATGGCGGTCACGCCAGCCAGCCAGGCGCCGGCCAATGGCTCGCGTTCCCGCACCCCGCGCCAGGCGGCGTGCGCCGCCCCGGCCAGCCAGGCCAGCAGTGCCACCAGCACGGCGGCCCCGCGCTCGACCAGCACCTCCAGGTACAGGTTGTCCGCGTGCCAGGGTTCGAAATGCCCCTGGGCAGCGGGCAGCCAGCGCGCGGCCCCCTGCTCGAAGCCGGTGTTGAGCAGGCGCTGGCGGCCCTGGGGATCAAACAGCTCAAGGCGCTCGACCGTCACCGCCATGCCGGGGTTCAGCACCGACAGGCTGAAAAAACCTTCGCGCCAGCCCGCCAGCGGGGCGTCAGGGGCCAGCGAATCGCCGAACAGATCCACCTCGCGCACCACCCGGCCGGTCTCGCCGGCGGCGTCGTCCGCGTGGCGGATGAAACGCCACTGGCAGCGGCGGTCGTAGATCAGGTGGCGTTCGCAGACACTGACCAGCAGCCGCAGACCGGGGTGCGCCTCATAGACCAGGCGCGCGCGGTAGGTGCCGGCCTCGAAGCCGCGCAGGCGCTGCACCACCGCGAAGCGCACGCCGTCCAGCCCTGCACGGTCGGGACCGTGCAGCCGCAGGCGCGTCCCGCCATCGGCCGTCGGCCACTGCACGCGGCCCGGCATCCCTGCGTCGGGGCGCTCGGCCCAGCGCGCCGGCAGGCGGCCGGCGCCGATGCCCAGTGCCAGGTCCGCCATGCCGTCGGCCGCCGAGGCCACGGCGCGCCAATGGCCGAAGCGATCGGTGAAATCCTGGCCCGAGCGCGCCAGCCGCTGTGCGATGGCGGTGGTGCCCAGCAGCACCCAGACCAGTTGGACCAGCACCAGCGACACCACCGCGGCATTGCCCAATCGCGGCGGCGCCCGGTCGCCATCGGATGCCTGCAGCGGCATGAGGCGGTGCAGGGCGGCGGCCAGCAGCGTGCCGATCAGCGCCGCGCCGTACAGGCCGCGCGACTGGGTCGTCAGCACCACGTGGCAAGCCAGCACGAACAGCGCAGCCGCCGCCCACCAGGTCCACGGGCCGCGCGCGCGCAACCACCACCAGGCGGCCAGCGGCAGGCTCAGGGCGAGGTAGGCGTCGATGGCGCCGCCGCCCACGTGCATTTCCCAGAACCAGGCGGTGGTTCGGTAGCCCGACCACAGATCGAACAGGCCGGCGTACAACAAGCGCTCCAGCAGCACCAGCGCGCAGACCGAGGCCAGGCCCATGAGGCAGCCGCGCCACCAGGCCAGGCGCCAGCGCTGCCGCGATCCGGTATCACCGCCGGTCCACAGCGGCAACAGCAGCGCCGCCCAGACCAGCGACTTGCTCGACCGCCAGGCGTTGGCCGGCGACGGGTAGTCCGCGAAGGGAAACGCCGCCCAGGAGGGCCAGGCCCCGCCATCGCCCAGGGCGCGGCCCGCGCCCCAGGCCGCCACCACCAGCAAGGCGACCGACAGCGCGAGCGAGCGCCGGTCCAGCACCGGCCCACCGTCGCGGTGCCGCCAGGCCTGCAGCGCCCAGGCGCCCCAGCCGCCGGCCGCCACGGCCAGCACCATCAGATCGAACTCGTCGAACATGAGCCAGCCCGTGTGCACGGTCTGGCTGGCCCAAGGCAGCACCGCGGGCAGCAGCCACGCGCCCAGAAACGGGCGCCAGGCCGTCAGCGCCATCGCCAGCAGTACCCCTGCGCCCAGGCCCAGCGGCAGGATCGGGTGGGCCGATGCCCCGATCAGGGCGGCGGCGGCGGTGCTCAGGGCAAGGGCGGCGGCCGCCAGCGTCTTCAGGGCTCGAACGGTCATGAAGGCCCAAATGTATCAATCCGAAACCACGGTATCGGCCCCGCCAGGGCTCGAATACCCCCAGGGCCATCGAGACAAACCCCGGGCTTTTTCAGATGGTTTCGATTTCGGCGGAACTCACATTCTGAATCCAGGACGTCATGAATTCGTGAAAAAATCCACGCGCCGCAAAATGCACCCCAAGTGATGGTGCGGCGCCCGCCCTCCCCGCTTCCCAAGAACCTCGGTGACCTTCTGTCGGTGCCGCGTGGCCCGACGCAGAGATTGTTTGACCTGTCATCCATGAACACCTACTTTTTCGAGGTTCAACAGCGCAGGACCATGCTCGCGACGCTCTTTGCCGCCACCTGTCTGGTGGCCGCCTGTGGTGGCGGTGGCGGCAGCGCCGGGCTGGTCAGCGACGCACCGGCCCAGACACCCGGCGGCGTGTCGCCCCCCGGCCCGTCGGAGCCGCCCACCGCGCCGCCGCCCAGCACCCCGCCACCCCCGCCCGCTCCCTCTGCGGGCGCAGCGGGCCTGGCCTGCGCCGCGGGCGCCATCACCTGCGTGGAAGTGACCGCCGGCAGCGCCCAGACCAACCTGCCCATCACCTTCGGCCAGCCCTTCCGCAGCGGCGACCTTTCCACCAGCCAGGGCCTCAGCGCCCAGGACAGTGCCGGCAATACCGTGCCCGTGCAGATGGACGAGGTGTCCACCCATGCCAACGGCTCCGTGCGCTTCGCCGTGCTCAGCGCCACGCTGCCCAGCCTGCCAGCCAATACCCCGCGCCTGATCAACCTCTACCCCGCCGCCAAGAGCAATCCAGCCGTCTCGCTGCCGGCCGCGCCGGCCTGGAACCTGCAGGTCACGGCACGCCTGTCCGACGGCACCACCCTGGTGGCCAACCCGCAACAGCAGTTGCAGCAGCTCATCGCCTCGGGCGCCGGCCGGCGCCTGCACGGCCCGGTGGCCAGCGAGTTCAACGTCGTGGCCCCCATGATCAACCAGGCCACCGGGGCGGCCCACCCGCACCTGGTCGCGCGCCTGCACACCCGCCTGTACAACGGTGGCAGCCGCATCCGCACCGACGTGGTGATGGAGAACAACTGGGCGCTCAAGGCCAATCCCGCCAACCTGAGCTACTCGCTGACCGTCACGGCCAATGGCCAGACGCTGCTGTCGCAGCCCTCATTCACGCACACGCACCATGCGCGCTGGCACAAGGTGGTGTGGAGCGGCGGCGCCGCGCCGAACGTTCGCCTGCGCCACCACATGCCCTACTTCCTGGCCAGCCGCGCCACCTGGAACTACAACCTGGGCCTGAACATTCCCGACAGCGTGCTGCAAAACGAGGCGCGCTCACTGTCGAGCAGCAACACCGGTCCCATGGGCACGGCCATGCTGACCACCAACATGCCCGGCACCGGTGGGCGCGACGAGATCGCGCCACTGCCGCGCTGGACCGCGCTGTACCTCATCACGCAGGACGACCGCGCCCGCGCCTCCATGCTGGCCAACGCCGACGCCGCCGCCAGCGCCCCCGTGCACTACCGCGACGAGGCCACCGACCAGCCCATCAGCGTGATCAAGTACCCCGGCATCGCGCTGCGCTATGGCGCCTCCAGCCCCTCGGTGCCCGGTGGCAATGGCTCCAGCGCCTGGACGCCGGACATCGCGCACCAGGGGTCGTACGCCTACATCCCCTACCTGGTCACCGGCGACGCCTTCTACCTCGACGAGATGATGTTCTGGGCCGCCTGGAACGTCGCCGCCAACGACCCCATCTACCGCGAGCGCGACAAGGGCCTGCTGATGCCCGAACAGGTGCGCGGCCAGGCCTGGGGCATCCGCTCGATCGCGGAGGCCGCTTTCGCCGCCCCGGACAACCACCCCATGAACGGCTACTTCGACACCATGCTGTCGAACAACATGGCGTGGGCGCTGGCCACCTACGGCCCGGGCAAGTCGGGCCCGCTGTTCTCGCCCATGGGGGCGCTGATCTCGCAGTACAACAACAACCAGTCGCCGTCGTACGAGTCGGATTTCTTCGCCACCGTGATGAGCTGGCTGACGGAGAACAACGTGCCGAACGCCAGCGCCGTGCTCAACAGCGTGGGCCGCATGCAGATCGACCGTTTCCTGGCCAGCACCCAGTCGGCCGGCTTCTGCACCAGCCGCGCCGCGGGCTACTGGCTGCAGACCATGAGCGGCGGCAGCTACATCAACAACTGGGCCGACTTCTACCGCGCCAACTACGGCTCGGCCGCCTGCGAAGGCGCTGCCGCGGCCGGCGATCCCGCCTACCCCGACTGGGCCGGCGGCTACGCGGCCGTGGCGCGCGGCATGCTCGCCGCCGCCAGCAACGCCGGGGCCAACAACGCCGCCACCGCCTACGCGCGCTGGAAGGCGTTCACGCCCCAACTGGAGTCGGGCGCGCGCGGCTTCAGCAGCGATCCGTCCTACGCGATCGTGCCGCGCTGAGCGGCTGGCGGCTCAAACCGCCGCGCGCGCGCTCGGGGCCGTCGCCGGTGCGGCACCCACCTCGCGCCACAGGTCCAGCAGCGTGGAAAACTGGCCGCCCAGCCGGTCGCGAAAGTGCGCGCAGACGCGGTCGATGCGGCGCAGGAACTCCTGCAGGTCGTGCTCGTTGCGCACATAAGGCGTGTTGCCCGGTGCCAGCGAGGGTGAGTGGTAGGTCAGGCTGAACACCCGCACGCCCTGCGCGTACAGCGCCTCCATCAACCGGATCTGCGTGTCGGCGTCGAAACCCTCGGGGCTCAGGCGGGCGCGCCACAGCACGTCCAGGCGGCTCAGCACCGACTGCACGCGCAGCTGCTGCAGCATGGGGTTGTCCCAGAGCGCGGCGAAGCGCTGGCCGGCCCACCAGGCGCGTCCGCCGTAGCCCACGGTCAGTGGCACCTCCAGCAGGTCGCGCGACTCGTCGGCGAAGAAGGGGTGCATGGACGTGCCCAGGAAGTTGGGGCCGTGCACGCGCTCGAAGCTGGTGGCCGGCACGAAGCTGCAGTCGATGCGGTAACCCAGGCGCCGAATCACGCCCAAGGTGGCCGCGCCGACGCCATAGCGCCCGGCCTTGAAGATGAGCGGCCGCTGCCCGAAGGCCTGGGCCACGGCCTCCGTGCTGGCCTCCAGCTTGGCGGCCTCCAGCTCGGGCGGCAGGTTGCCGTGGAAGGAGTTGTAGGCGTTGACCTCGTCCTCGTACGGCGGCGTCACCCAGGGATGGCAGTGCGTGCCAAAGTGGGCGCGGCCCGCGTCGACCAGCCGGCGCAGGTAGGCCGCCGCCGGCGCCGAGCGGGCCACCGCATAGTCCAGCACGTAAGTCGGCACGATGCCGTATTTATCGAACACCGCGTGGGCATGGTCCTGCGCGGGGATCGACTCCGTCGCCACGGCGTCGCGGTTGAAGGGCTGGGTCCAGTCGAACTCTTCCTCGGTGTCCACCACCACGAGCAACAGGGGCCGATCGGACGAACGCCGCGCCGGCACCGGGCGCAGTTCCGGGTGATCGATCGGGCGGTAGCCGGCGACCATCGGGCGAGCGGTGGGACGCGCCAGGCTCACACGCGGCGCGTGCCGTGCACGGTGACCGTGCGGTAGTAGGCGCCGAGCGAGGGCATGGACGAGGCGATGGCGGCGTCGACGCGGTCGGCCGCGTTCACCATCCAGTTGCTGGGCTGCGCGCGCACCGCCTTGGACAGCACCGCGGCGGGAAAGGCGAACAGATCGGTGTACAGGTGCTTGGGCGCGAAGTAGCGGTCCAGGATGTCGAGCTCCTCACGCGCCAGCGGCTTCTCGTCGGGCGTGCGCGCCTTGGGCGTGAGCGCGCGCACCAGGCGCGCCACCGGGTTGAGCAGCAAAGGCTCGACGAACAGGATCTCGCCGCCCGGCTTGGTCACGCGCGCGATCTCCTTGACCGCGCGCTCGAATTCCAGGTGGTGCAGGATGGCCGTGCCGAACACCAGGTCGAAGGTGGCGTCGGGGAACTGCAGCTCGTGCGCGTCCATCAGCTTGAACTCCACCGGCAGGCCCTTGGCCTGGGCCACCTGGCGGCCCTTGTCGAGTTCGCGGTCGGAGATGTTGATGCAAGTGAGCTGCGTGGGCTTGAGGTTCCACTTGAGGTAGTGGGCTTCCCAGGCCTGGCTGCCGACCTCCAGCACGCGGGTGTCGGTGTGGCGCGTGTGCACGGCGCGGATCAACTCGTCGCGGCGGCGCCGCGCAGGGCCCATCTGCGTGTAGGCCATGACCGCTTCCAGGCGGTCGCGCTCCAGCTCGTCGTTGTCGTAGATCTCGGCCTCGCGGCTGACGCGCTGGGCATCGTGTGAAGTCGGGCTCGTCATGCGAAGGCCTCCAGTTGATTTGTGCGAATGGGCGCCCATGGGCCGCCACCATCCGGCGAAGCTAGCACAGGGATGCACATTTACATACCTTCGATGCACATCCGAACGTGCGATATCTCCACGAAATGGCGATGCATGAGATGTCAATCATCAACACAATCGCCTTACTGGTACTCGCATTCCGCCGCCAGCAGGCCTCAGCGCACCGCTTGGCGCCTGATTCCCCATACCGCCACCGGTACCGTCAAAAAGTTCACAACCGCGCGGCCGCGGCGATTGGCCTTCGGGAACGCCGTTGTTACAGTCGGTTTCGAGTGGCGTTATTTTGTATTAGATTCTCCGGCTCTGGTTCTACGAGGTGAGGATGGACAAGAAAGCTCAAACGGAACCATCGGCACGGCGCGTGTCCCGTTTGGGTGAATGGCTCGTCCAGGCGGCGCGGGCCTGGCCCGAGCGGCCCGCCCTGGAAACCGCCGACGGTCAGACGCTGACGTACCGCAAACTGCTCGCCCGCGTCGAAGACGGGGCGCGCCGCTGGCGGGCGGCGGGCGTGCGCGGTGGCGAGCGCATCGCCATCGCCGCCACGCGCTCGCCCGAATCCATCGTCCACATCCTCACCGCCGCTCACCTGGACGTGGGCTATGTGCCGCTCGACCTGGCGTACCCCGCCGAACGCCTGGCCGCCATGCTCGATGACGCGCGCCCACGCGCCGTAGTGGGCGAGGCATCGGCCCTGGCCCTGCTGCGCGAACGCGTGGGCGAGCTGCCCACGCTGGAGCGGCCCGCCCCCACCGCTTCGGGCCTGCACGCGGCCGAACCCGACCTGGCCTACGTGCTCTTCACCTCCGGCTCCACCGGCCGGCCCAAGGGCGTGGCCATGGGCGAGCGTCCGCTGCGCCACCTGATCCACTGGCACGTGGCGCACCCGCGCCTGGGCCAGGCCGCGCGCACCCTCCAGTTCGCGCCGCTGTCCTTCGACGTGCACTTCCAGGAGATCTTCTCCACCGTGGCCACGGGCGGTACCCTGGTGCTGGTGCCCGACGCCCAGCGCCGCGATCCGGCCCTGCTGCACCGCGCGCTGATCGACCTGCGCGTGGAACGCCTCTTCGTGCCTTACGTGGCGCTGCAGATGATCGCCGACGCCTCGCGCGACGAGGCGCCGCGCCACCTGCGCGAAGTGGTCAGCGCGGGCGAGCAGCTGCAGGTGAGCCCGGCCATCCGCGCCCTGTTCCAGCGCCTGCCCGGCGCCGAGCTGCACAACCACTACGGCCCCACCGAAAGCCACGTCGTCACCGCGCACGACCTCACCGGCGACCCGGCGCAGTGGCCCGAGATCCCCCCCATCGGCAAGGCCCTGCCGCATGTGCAGGTGGCCCTGCGCGAGGCGCACGACGACGGCGAAGGCTTCACCGTGGGCGAACTGCTGCTCGGCGGTGAAACCCTGGCCAACGGCTACCTGGGTCGCGCCGACCTGAGCGCCGAGCGCTTCCGCACCGACGTCGGCCCCGAGCCCGGCCCCGGTGGCCAGACCTGGTACCTCACCGGCGACCTGGTGCGCCGCGACGAACACGGCGTGCTCACCTACCTGGGCCGCGCGGACCAGCAGGTCAAGGTCGATGGCTTTCGCATCGAGCCCGGCGAGATCGAGCTCGCCCTGATGGCGCACGAGAGCGTGAAGGAAGCCGTGGTGACCGCGCCCGAGCTGCCCGGCGCGGGCCGCCAGCTGGTGGCGCATGTGGTGCTGAACCCCGGCGCGGCCGGCGACGCGGCGAGTCTGTCGCCCCTGTGGCGCCAGCACCTGCGCGCGCGCATGCCCGAGTACATGGTGCCGGTGCGCTACGTGGTGCTCGACCGCCTGCCCGTCACCCCCAGCGGCAAGATCGACCGCCGCAGCCTGCCCCTGCCCGCGATGGACGCGAGCCCGCTGGACGCCAGCGACCCGCTGGCCCTGGCGCGCCGGCTGTGGTGCGAACTGCTGGGGGTCGAACGCATTGCGGACGAGCAAAACATCTTCGACATCGGCGCCAAATCGCTGCTGGTGATGCGCTTCGTCTCGCGGGTGCGCGAGGCGGGCATCACCACCCTCGGCGTGGCCGACGTGTACGACCGCCCCACCCTGGCCGGCATGGCCGCCGCCATGGCGGGCGCGGCCAGCGCGCCGCGCCGCCAGCGCCGCGCTGCCCCGGCCAACGCCGGCGGCGGCATCGCCATCGTGGGCATGGCCGTGCGCGTGCCAGGCTCGCCCGACCTCGAGTCCTTCTGGCAGAACCTGCTGGACGGCCGCGAGGGCATCCGCCATTTCCGCCCGGACGAGCTCGATCCCGCGGTGCCCGAAGAACAGCGCGCGCGCCCGAACTTCGTGCCCGCGCACGGCGCACTGGAGCACGCCGACCGCTTCGACGCCGCGCACTTCGGCGTCTCCGCCCGCGAGGCCGTGCTGCTGGACCCGCAGCAGCGCCTGATGCTGGAGCTCAGCATCAGCGCGCTGGAGCACGCCGGCATCGACCACACGCGCACCAGCGAGCGCGTGGGCGTGTACGCGGGCACCGGCAACAACGCCTATGCGCTCGCGCTGCGCCAGGAGAACCCCGAGCTCATCCGCCAGGTGGGCGAGTTCGCCACCATGCTGGCGAGCGAGAAGGACTACGTCGCCACGCGCATCGCCAACCGCCTCAACCTCAAGGGCCCGGCGCTCAGCATCCACACCGCCTGCTCCACGAGCCTGGTGGCCGTGGCTCAGGCCTGGCACGCGCTGGCCAGCGGGCAGTGCGACATCGCGCTGGCCGGCGGCGCCAACGTGCATGTGCCGCAGGCCACGGGCTACCTGCACGTGGAAGGCGGCATGGAATCGGCCGACGGCCACTGCCGCCCCTTCGACGCCCAGGCCAGCGGCACCGTGTTCGCCAGCGGCGGCGGCATGGTGGTGCTCAAGCGCCTGGACGACGCCGTTGCGGCCGGCGACACCATCTACGCGGTGGTGCGCGGCGTGGGCCTCAACAACGACGGCGGCGACAAGGCCAGCTTCACCGCGCCCAGCGTCACCGGCCAGTTGGAAGCCATCCGCATGGCGCTGGAGCACGCCGGCGTCGACCCGCGCAGCATCGGCTACGTGGAAGCGCACGGCACCGCCACCGCGCTCGGCGACCCGATCGAGATCAGCGCGCTGAGCAAGGCCTGGGCCGAGGACACGCCGGACACGCAGTTCTGCGCCATCGGCTCGGTCAAAAGCAATATCGGCCACCTGGCCGCTGGCGCCGGCGTGGTGGGCCTGGCCAAGGCCGCGCTGGCGCTGCAGCGCGGCGTCATCCCGGCCACGCTGCACTACACCCAGCCCAACCCGCAGATTGATTTCGAGCGCACGCCCTTCCAGGTGGTGGCGCGCAACACGCCCTGGACCGAGGGCCATGGCGACACCCCGCGCCGCGCCGCCGTCAGCTCCTTCGGCGTGGGTGGCACCAACGCGCACGTGGTCATCGAGGCCGCGCCCGCCGCGCCGCCTTCGCCCGGCAACGAGGCCGAAGGCCAGCGCTGGGTGCTGCCGCTGTCCGCCCGCACGGCCGACGAGGCCCTGGCGCGCGCCCACGCCCTGGCCGACCACCTGCAGGCCCATCCCGAGCTGCCGCTGCCCGCCGTGGCCGCCACGCTGATGCGCGGGCGCCGGGCCATGGCGCAGCGCCTGAGCGTGGTCGCGGCCTCCACCGCGCAAGCCGTGGCGGCGCTGCGCGGGCTCAAGTCCCCCACCACCGCGCTGGCCGCGCCGCGCCTGGTCTTCCTGTTCCCTGGCCAGGGCTCGCAGCACCCGGGCATGGCGCGCCAGCTGTTCGACGAGGCCCCGGCCTTCGGCGAGGCCCTGCGGCGCTGCACCGAGGCGCTCAAGCCCCTGCTCGGCGGCACCGACCTGCTGCCCTGGCTGGTTCAGGCCGATCCGGCCGACGAGGCCATCGCGACCCAGTTGGCCGACACCCGCCACGCGCAGCCGGCGCTGTTCGCCATGTCCTACGCGCTGGCCAGCTGGCTCGACAGCCTGGGCCTGAAACCCGCGGCGCTCATCGGCCACAGCATCGGCGAGTACGCCGCCGCCTGCCACGCCGGCGTGATGCCGCTGGACAACGCGCTGGCCGCCGTGGTCGCGCGCGGCCAGGCCATGGCCGACCAGCCCCCCGGCGCCATGCTGGCCGTGCGCCTGGGCGCCGACGAACTGCGCGCGCGCCTGCCCGAAGGCATCGACATCGCCGGCATCAACGCGCCCACGCTCACCGTCGTCGCGGGCCCCTTCGAGGCCATCGAGTCGCTGGCCAAGGCCCTGGAACGCAGCGAGGTGCACTGCACCCGCCTGCGCGTCTCGCACGCCTTCCACAGCGCCAGCATGGACGGCGCGCTGCCGCGCGTGCAAGCCGCGCTCGCCAAGGCCCACCTGGGCGCGCCGCGCCTGCCGGTGTACTCCTGCGTCAGCGGCGCGCCCCTGACCGCCGCCGAGGCCACCGACCCCGCCTACTGGGCGCGCCAGGTGCGCGCGCCCGTGCGTTTCAGCCAGGCCGTGCAGGCCGAGCTCGCCCAGGGCGAGTGCGTCTTCCTGGAAGTCGGCCCCGGCCAGGCGCTGTCCGCGCTGGTGCGCCAGCACCGCGGCGCGCAGAACGCGGCGCCGCGTTGCCTGGCCCTGCTCGGTCCCGCCAACCAGCCCGGCGAGCCCGCCGCGCACGCGCTCGCCACCATCGGCGCGCTGTGGTGCACGGGCGTGGACATCGCCTGGCCCGTGGCCGCGAGCGCGCGCCGCGCGGCCCTGCCCACCTACCCCTTCGGCGGCGAACGCCACTGGTTCACGCGCCGCGCGCCCACCGCCACCCCCACCCTTTCATCGACCGGTGCCCCGGCACCCCAGCAGGCCCCTATTGCCATGAGTCGCATCCCCGCCGTCGAAGCCGAACTGCAACGCATCCTCAGCGATGTCTCGGGCCTGCCCGCCGACGAGATCGCGCCCGAAGCCAGCTTCGTGGACCAGGGCCTGGACTCGCTCTCGCTGACCCAGGCCACGCTGGAGATCGAGCGCGTGTTCGGCGTCAAGCTGCGCTTCCGCCGCCTGCTGGAAGACCTGGACAACACGCACAAGCTGGCGGCCCTGCTCGACGCCGAGATGCCGCCCGAGCGCTTCGCGCCGCCGGCGCCGGCCGCGGTGGCCGCGCCGGCCGTGGCCGATGCCGTCGCCCTGGCCGCACCCATGGCCGCGCCGCAAGCCGTCGCCCTGCCCGCCTTCAACGCCGCCCCGCTGGCCGCCGGCCAGGGCGGTGCGCTGCACACGCTCATCCAGCAGCAGATGCAGCTCATGTCGCAGCAGCTCGCGCTGCTCGCGGGCGCGCCGGTGGCGCCGGCCGCCGTGGCCGCGCCGATGCCCGCGCCGCTCGCCGCACCTGTCAGCGCCGCCGCCAGCGCGGCCGCGCCCGTGGCCCGCGCCAGTGCACCCGCCCCCGCCCCCACCGCCGGGGGCAACACCCCCAGCGCCGACGGCAGCGAGCCCTCCATCAAGGCCCTGGTCGACAAGCCCTTCGGCGCCTCGCCGCGCCTCACGCTGCAGGCCGGGCAGGACTTCACGCCCGCCCAGCACCGCTGGATCGACGACTTCATCGCCAAGTACAACGCGCGCACCGGCAAATCCAAGTCCTTCAGCCAGGACAACCGCAAGGTCATGGCCGACCCGCGCGTGGTCACCGGTTTCAACCCGATGTGGAAAGACCTCGTCTATCCCATCGTGGTCGAGCGCTCCAAGGGCGCGAGCCTGTGGGACCTGGACGGCAACGAGTACATCGACCTGCTCTCCTGCTTCGGCGCCAACATGCTGGGCTACCAGCCCGACTACCTGCTGCAGGCCATGCACCAGCAGCTCGACCGGGGCCTGGAGGTCGGCCCGCAGCACCCGCTGTCGGCCGACGTTGCGCGCCTCATCTCGCAGTTCACCGGCATGGAGCGCGTGGGCTTCTGCAACACCGGCTCCGAGGCCGTGATGGGCGCCATGCGCATCGCGCGCACCGTCACCGGCCGCAAGAAGATCGCCATCTTCAGCAACTCGTACCACGGCATCTTCGACGAGGTCATCGTGCGCGGCACCAAACAGCTGCGCTCGCTGTCGGCCGCGCCGGGCATCCTGGCCAACGCGGTCGAGAACATCCTGGTGCTCGACTGGAACAGCGAGGAATCGCTCAAGGTGCTGCGCGAGCAGGGGCCGCAGCTCGCGGCCATCATGACCGAGCCGATCCAGAACAAGTACCCCAACATCCGCCCGCGCGAATTCGTGCGCTCGCTGCGCGAGATCGCCGACCAGAACGGCTGCGCGCTGATCTTCGACGAGGTCGTCACCGGTTTTCGCGTGGCGCGCGGCGGCGCCCAGGAGTTCTACGGCGTGCGCGCCGACATCGCCACCTTCGGCAAGGTCATCGGCGGCGGCCTGCCCTTCGCGGCCATCGCCGGCAACGCCAACTGGCTGGACGCCCTGGACGGCGGCCACTGGCAGTACGGCGACCACTCCTACCCCGAAGCGGGCGTCACCTACTTCGCCGGCACCTTCGTGCGCCACCCGCTGGCCCTGGCCGCGGCCAAGGCCTCGCTGGAGCACATCGACCGCGCGGGCCCGGCCTTCTACACCGAGATCAACGCGCGCACCCAGCGCATGATCGACCGCCTCAACGCCGGCTTCGCGCAGCGCGGCGCGCCCTGCGACGCGGTGCACTGCGCCTCCATCTGGCGCCTGCACTGGGACGAAGGGCAGAAGAACGTCAGCCTCTTCTACTACCTCATCCGCCACCTGGGCCTGCACGTCTACGAGCAGTTCGGCCACTTCGTGACCGAGGCCATGACGGAGGAGATCACCCACCGCATCGCCGACACCATCCTGAAGGCCCTGGACGAGCTGATGGCCCTGGGCTTCATCACGCGCCGCGACGGCGGCTCGCCCGGCGGCGGCCAGCCCGTGGAGCCCGCGCCCGCGACCACCACCGCCACCGCGGCCCCCACCGAGGCCGCCCTTTCGCCCGGCCAGACCGAGCGCTGGCTGGTCGGCGCCTTCGACGACAACGCGCGCCGCGCGCTCAACGAGTCCTTCTGCGTGAGCCTGCAGGGCGGCGCCGACAAGGCCGCGCTGCGCCAGGCCCTGCAAGACGTGGCGCAGCGCCACGCCGCCTTCCACCTGGCCTTCGACACCAGCGAGCCGCGCCAGAGCCTGCAGCCGTTGAAGCCCGTGGCCATCGCCGAGGTGGACCTGCGCCACGAGGCCGACGCCGAGGCCGCGCTCGACGCCTTCTGCACCCAGGCCAGCCGGCGCGACTTCCCCTTCGACCAGGCCCCGCTGGCCGCCTTCAGCCTGCTCGAGCTGTCCGACGGCCGGGTGGTGGTGCACGTGGTCGCCAGCCACCTGATCTTCGACGGCTGGGCCTCCAGCGTCTTCAACGCCGAGCTCGCCGAGGCCTACCAGGCGCGCCGCCAAGGCATGGCGCCGGCCTTCGCCAAACCCGCCGAGTCGCCGCTGGCCTTCGCCGCCGCCGAGCAGGCGCGCCAGGACAGCGCGCAGGCCCGGGAAGCGCTGGCGTTCTGGACCGACGTGATGCAGCAGCCGCCCCCCCCGGTGAACCTGGGCGACCGCAGCCCGGCCGGGCGCCGCCAGTTCACGGCCGACACCGTGCGCGTGCGCATCGAGGGCGCGCGGCTGGAGCAACTGCGCCAGCGCGCCAAGGCGCGCGGCGCCACCCTGTTCCAGTGGCTGCTCGCCGCCGTCACGCGCCTGATCCAGGAACGCGGCGGCCAGGAGGAGTTCGTCGTCAGCATCCCCTACGCCAGCCAGGCGCTGCAGCGCCATGGCCCGCTCATGGCCGACGGCGTGCTCGACCTGCCGCTGCGACTGTCGTGCTCGCCACAGGACACCGATGAGGCGCTGCTCACGCGCGTGCGCTCGCACCTCATGGATGCCTTGGAGTACCCGGTCATGACGCAGGGCACGCTGGCCCGCGCCCTGGGCCTGCCCAGCCGCGGCGACCGCCCGCCGCTCACCGGCATCTACTTCAACCTCAACCCCAAGGTCGACCTCTCGGGCTACCTGCCGCTGCGCGCCGCCCTGCACGAAGGCCGCAAGCAAGGCCTGCTGGCCGAGCTGTTCTTCAACTTCTACGAGCAGGACGCCGCGCTCACGCTGGACCTGCACCACAGCGCCGAGTTCTTCAGCCTGGAGCGCGCGCAATCCCTGGTGGACGGCCTGCTGGCGCAGATCGACCGGCTCAACGGCGCGCCCGCCATGGCCGCGCCCGCCACGCCGAGGTCGCCCGCCGCGGCGGCGCCGGCCAGCGCCGCCACGCCCACCGTCGACCCGCGCCTGAGCGCCTGGAACCGCGCCACCGACACGCCGTTCGACGTCACCACGCGCGTCGAGGCGTCCATCCGCCAGCAGGCCCAGGCCACGCCCGACGCCATCGCGGTGATCGCGCACGGCGCCCCGCTCACCTACGCGCAGATCGAACAGCGCGCCCGGCGCTTCGGCCAGCTGCTGGCGCAGCGCGGCGTCGGCCCCGGCCACCTGGTGGGCGTGTGCATGGCGCGCGGCCCCGAGCTGGTGCCCGCGCTGCTGGGCATCCTCAAGACCGGCGCCGCCTACGTGCCGCTGGACCCGAACTTCCCCAAGGACCGCCTGAGCTACATGGCCGAGGACGCGGGCCTGCGCCTGGTCATCACCGAATCGGCGCACGCCGCGCTCAGCGGCCTGCCGCGCGAGCAGCAGATCCGCGTCGACGACGACCGGGCCCTGATCGACGCCGCACCCGACACCGAGCCGCCCGCGCCGCAGAACCCCAGCGGCGACGCGCCGATGTACGTGATCTACACCTCCGGCTCCACCGGCAAGCCCAAGGGCGTGGTGGTGCCGCAGCGCGCGGTCAGCAACTTCCTCATGACCATGCGGCGCGAGCCGGGGCTGACGGCCAGCGACCGCCTGCTCGCCGTCACCACCCTGTCCTTCGACATCGCGGTGCTGGAGCTCTACCTGCCCCTGGCCACCGGCGCCTGCACCGTGCTCGCGCAGCGCGAAGAGATCATGGACGGCGAGGTGCTGGGCCGCCTCATCGCCGAGCAGCGCATCAACGTGATGCAGGCCACGCCCACCACCTGGCACATGCTGCTGGACGCCGGCTGGCGCGCGCCCGCGAACTTCCGCGCCCTGTGCGGCGGCGAGCCGCTGCCGCCCTCGCTCGCCGCCCAGCTGCTGGACCAGAAGATCGAACTCTGGAACATGTACGGCCCGACCGAAACCACGGTCTGGTCCACGGTGCAGCGCATCACCGACGCCACGCAGAAGATCAGCATCGGCCACCCCATCGCCAACACCCAGGTCTGGGTGCTCGACGAACAGGGCCGGCCCTGCGGCATCGGCCAGGAAGGCGAGCTGTGCATCGGCGGCACCGGCGTGGCCAACGGCTACTTCAACCGCCCCGAACTCACGGCCGAGCGCTTCGTGGCCGACCCCTTCAGCGCCGTGCCGGGCGCGCGCCTGTACCGCACCGGCGACCTCGCCCGCTGGCTCGACAACGGCACCCTGGAACACCTGGGCCGCCTGGACTTCCAGGTCAAGATCCGCGGCTACCGCATCGAACTCGGCGAAATCGAGGCCCGCCTGGCCGCGCTGCCCGGCGTCGCGCGCACGGTGGTCATGGCGCGCGAGGACACGCCTGGCGACGTGCGCCTGATCGCCTACGCCGTGCCGGCCGCCGGCGCTGCGCCCGAGCCCGCCGCGCTGCGCGAAGCCCTGCGCGGCGGCCTGCCCGACTACATGCTGCCCCAGCAGGTGGTGCTGCTCGACGCCCTACCCCTGCTGCCCAACGGCAAGATCGACCGCAAGGCCCTGCCGCAGCCCGTGGCCATGGCCCCGGCCGCCAGCGGCCCGCTCACCGCCGCCGCCACCGACACCGAGCGCGCCGTGCTGGAGGCCATGCAGGCCGTGCTCAAGCTGCCCGCCATCGGCGCCGACGAAGACTTCTTCGCGCTCGGCGGCCACTCGCTGCTCGCCGCCAAGCTCATGGGCCAGCTCAACAAGGGCCTGGGCCTGCAGCTGAACCTGCGCGTGCTCTTCGAATCGCCCACGGTGCAGAAGCTGGCGCGCGCCATCGACGAGCAGCGCGGCGGCAAGGCCCCGCAGCGCCCGCCGCTGGTGCACCAGCCCGAGCGGCGCCAGGCCCCGCTCACGCTCATGCAGGAGCGCATCCGCTTCATCGAGGAGATGCACCCCGGCCGCGTGGTCTACAACGTGCCCTCGGCCCACCGCCTGCGCGGCCCCATGGACGAAGCCCTGTTCGACCAGGCCTTCCAGGCCATGGTGCGGCGCCAGGCCTCGCTGCGGACCATCGTCGTGCGCGACGGCGACACCTGGGTGCAGCGCACGCTCGACAGCGTGCCCTGCTCGCTGCTGCCCGTCGAAGACCTGAGCCACGTGCCCGAGGCCCGGCGCGAGGAAGCCATGGCCGACCTCGTCGCCACCTGGGTGGCCCAGCCCTTCGCCCTGGACCAGGCCCCGCTGTTCCGCGCGCGGCTCATCCGCATGGACGAGCGCCACCACATCTTCTTCTTCATGACCCACCACGTGGTGTGGGACGGCTGGTCCTTCGACCTGCTGTACGAGAACATGAGCGCGTTCTACTCGGCCCTGCTGGAGAAACGCGAGCCCGTGCTGCCCGCCATGCCGCTGCAGTACGTGGACTTCGCCGCCTGGCACAACGAATGGATGCAGGGCGAAGAAATCGCCAGCCAGCTCGACCACTGGCAGCGCCAGTTCCTCAAGCGCCCCGTACCGGCCGCGCTGACCGACCTGCCGCGCCTGCCCGGCGCGCAGCGCGTGGGCAGCACCGAGTACATGCGCATCGAATCCGCCCACGCCGAGCGCGTGCGCGAGGTCGCCAAGCAGACCGGCTCCACGCTGAGCATCGTCGCCCTCGCCGTGTACGCGGTGCTGGCCTCGCAGCTGCTGCACGACCCCGAGCCCACCATCGGCGTGCCGGTGCGCGGCCGCCCGCACCCGGACCTGGAGCCCATCATGGGCTTCTTCAACAACATGCTGCCGGTGCGCTTGGCCGTGCGGCCCGAGATGAGCTGGCTGGAGTGGATCAAGCACGTGCGCGCCACCATGGTGGACGCCTTCGCCAACCAGGACGTGCCCTTCGAGCGCCTGTCCGCCGCGCTGGAGACCGCCCAGCCCGGCCAGCACGGCCGCCTCTACCAGGCCCTGTTCACCTTCCAGGACGCGCGCGCGCGTCCCGCCAACTGGGGCCCGCTCACGCATGAGCGCACGCGCTTCAAACACCGCGGCGCCACCGAGGACCTGAACTTCTGGCTGGTGGAAATCCCCAGCGGCATCGAAGGCGGCATCCAGTACGACACCCAACTCTTCCTGCCCAGCACCGCGCAGTTGCTGCGCGAGCGCTTCCTGGCCACGCTGATGGGCCTGGCCGACAACCCGAACCGCCGCGTGGCCGACGCCCTGCTGCCCGGCGCCGCCGAGCTCGAGCGCCTGCGCGCGCTCGACGCCGCGCCGGTGGCCGGCCACGACCTGCTCAAGGCCCTGGCCCGCACCGACGGCGCGCCGCTGCTGCGCCACGGCGCCAGCGCCCTGGACGGCGCCGCGCTGCAGGCCCGCGTGGCCGCCGCGCGCGAGCGGCTGGGCACCGGCAGCGGGGCCGTGGAGATCGCATCCACCGACCCCGTCGAGGCCCTGGCCAGCGCCCTCGCCGCCTTCGGTGCGAACCGCGCGCTGCGCTGGCCCGGCGGCGCCGACACCGACGCCCGCCGCTGGAGCGACACCGTGGAAGCCCTGGCCGCCCAGGTGCAACTGCTGCCCGGCGACCGCCTCGTCGCCCACGGCGGCCACCCCGGCCTGCGGCTGGCCCTGCTGGGCCTGGCGCTGCGCCACGGCGTGGAGCTGGTGCTGGCCGACGACCCCGGCGCACCCGAGGCCGTGGAGGCCCTGCACGCCGACAACACCGCCCTGGTCTTTGCCGACGCCAACGGCTGGGCCACGCTGCTGCAGGCCAACGCCGGGCGCGCGCTCTCGCTCATCGCCGCACTGGACGTGCGCGAGGCCAGCCCCGAAGGCATGCAGGCCCTGGCCGACACCCAGGCCAGCGCGCTCAACCTGGCCCTGGACCCCGCCACCGGCCTGCCCCTGGCCATGGGCTGGGCGCACGGCCCGGCCGACCACAACAGCTTCGGCAAGCCGCTGCTGCCCGACAGCCTGCGCATCGGCGACGCGGCCGAGCGGCCCGCCGCCATCGGCGTGGCCGCGCCGCTGTGGGCGCGCGGCGCCGACGGCACCTGGCGCGCCACCGGCACGCTCGCGCGCTGGCGCTCCGACGGCGTGCTGCAGGCCATCGGCGAAGACGGCGCGCACGCCGTGATCGCCGGCCAGCGCCTGGCGCTCGACGCCATCGAACAGGACATCGCCCAGCTGCCCCTGGTGGCCCGCGCCGCCGCCGCGCTGCAGATCGGCCCGCAAGGCGAACGCCGCCTGCTGCTGGGCCTGGAGCCCGACACCGGCCTGCAGGACGCCGGCCTGGACGCCCTGCTGCAGCGCGTGGACCAGCGCCTGGCCCAGCACCTGCCCGCCGCCGCGCGCGCCCACCTGCAGGTGCTGTGCTGCGAACGCCTGGCCACCACCGCCGAGGGCCGCTTCGCGCCCACCGCCTCGCGCCTGCGCCGCCGCGACAGCGCCGCCTCGGCCGCCGACCACTTCCAGGGCACGGCCACCGAGCGCGAGATCTTCCTCGTCTGGAGCGAACTGCTGGGCACCACCGCCATCCGCCGCAACGACAACTTCTTCGACCTCGGCGGCACCTCGCTGAGCGCCATGCAGGCGGTCCAGAAGCTGGAGAAGCGCGTGGGCAAACAGGTGAGCCCGCGCCGCTACGTCTCGGAAACCCTGGCCCAGCTCGCCGCCGCCTACGACGGCCAGGCGGCCGGCGCCACCACCGCCCCCGACACCGATGCCCCGTCCCTCCCGCCGAAGAACGGTGGCGGCCTGATGTCGCGCCTGCGTCGCCTGGTGCAAGGCGCCTGAAGCGGTGAACAGCCAAGCCTGTTACCGTCGCCATCCATGACGATCTCGATCCGGCACTTCGGCCACTGGGACCGGCCGATGGTGGGCATTCACATGGCGGCCGACGGCGGCGCCAGGCCGCGCGCGCGCTTCCTGCTCTGCCGCCCCCTGGGCCAGGAAGCCGTGCGCAGCTCGGCCGTCTTCCGCGTGGCTGGCGAACGGCTCTCGCGCGAGGGCGTGGAATCCCTGCGCTTCGACTACCACGGCACCGGCGACTCGCCCGGCGACGAGGGCGCGCAGTCGCTGGACGACTGGGTGCGCGACACCCTGGCCGCGCACGAGCAGCTCCTGGGCGAGGGTGCCAGCGGCGGCGAGCCGCCCGTGCACTGGTTCGGCATGGGCCTGGGCGCCGTCATCGCCCTGCGCGCCGCGCTGCTGGCCAAGCACCCGCCGCGCCACCTGGTGCTGTGGGAGCCGGTGTTCAACGGCCCGGGCTACCTGCAGGCCCTGATCGCCGGCCACAAGGCCGAGCTGGCCATGATGTTCGCCCAGCCCTGGGAACAGATCGCGGCCAGCGGCAAGGTGGCCGAACCCACGCTGCCCGGCGACGTGCTGGGCTTTCACTTCGGCGAGCGCCTGGTCGCCGACCTGTGCGCCCTGCCCGACCTGAACGTGCTGCCCGCGCTGCGCCGCGGCCTGCGCATCACCTGCGCCGTGCGCGGCGACCAGCCCCACCCGCTGGCCGCCCACGCCGGCCTGTCGGCCCTGAAGCTGCACACCGTGGAGCACCCCACCGACTGGATGTCCAGCCAGGCCATGGGCACCGCCATCGCGCCGCCCGACATCCCGCGCGTGCTGCTCGCCACCCTCGATTGACCCGCATGCAGGAGCAGACCCGAACCGTCGGCGCCGAAGGCCACCTCGTCGCCACCTTCACCCCCGCCCAGGGCGCGCCCGGCGCGGCACCGCCCGTGGTGGCCGTGCTCAGCAACTCCGGCGTCATCCCGCGCGGCGGGCCGCACCGCATCAACGTGCTGCTGGCGCGCGAGTTCGCCGCCATGGGCATCCCCTCGGTGCGCTTCGACATGAGCGGCCTGGGCGACAGCCAGCGCAGCGACAGCACCCGCTCCGTCACCGAGCAATGGGTGGCCGACACGCGCGAGGTGATGGACGCCGCCCAGGCCCAATTCGGCTGCGCGCGCTTCGTGATGGTGGGCCTGTGCTCGGGCGCCATCATCGGCCACCTGGTGGCGCTGGAAGACCCACGCATGCGCGCCGTGCTGCTGTGGGACATGTACGCCTACCCCACGCTGCAGTCGCGCCTGCGCAAGCTGGCCTTCAAGATCGGCCGCGCCGGGCTCCTGGGCTCGGCGCAGAAGGCCGGCGTGATGCTGCTGCGAAAACTGCGCCTGATGCCGCCCGACGACGCGCCGGCCAAGCCCAAGGGCGAGATGTCGGTGTCGCCGCCGAAGGACGAATTCATGGGCCGCGTCGACCGGCTCACCAACCAGGGCGTGGAACTGCTGTTCGCCTACTGCGGCGGGCAACCCGAGTGGTTCAACCACCGCGGCCAGTTCGCCGCCATGTTCGCGGGGCAAGCCTGGCTGCCCAAGGTGTCCTTCGAACTGCTGGAAACCACCGACCACCTGATCACCAGCGGGCCGGCCAAACGGGCGTTCATCGACATGACGACGGGGTGGGTGCGGGAGCGGGTGGTGCCGGGGGCGGGCCGTCACTCATAGTGCGTCCAAAGGCGAAGAACGCGCACCACCCGCTCCTTCGCAAACACCTCGTAGACCAGCCGGTTGTGGATATTGATCCGCCGGGAGTAGGCTCCGGCGAGGTCTCCCACCAGCTTCTCGAAGGCCGGCGGATTCTTGAACGGATTCGCCTCGAGAATCGCCAGCAGTTCTTCGACTTTCGGTTTGAGCCCGGCCGCCTTGACCTTCTTCGCGTCCTTCAGGGCCTGCTTCGAGTAGGCCAGCTCCCACTTCACCATTTCAGCGCACGGGCACTCTTCGACAGCGGCTCGGCCATGGCCTTGCGGATGGACTCCCGCATCCCGGGCACCGACAGCAGGTGCATCGTTTCCTGGATCGCAGCCCAGTCTTCGGCCGACACCAGGACGGCGGAAGCGTTCTTCCCCGCGATGACGATGGGTTGGTGGGACTCCGTCGCCTGGTCGATGAGGCGGTAGAGGTTGGCGCGCGCGGCGGATGCGGTGAGGACGTTCATGGGGACTCCAGCAAGACGAAAAGCGTACGTTTTTACGCACGCTAAGTCAAGCACCCCTGAACGCCACAGGCCTTCGTGGTGGTGATCGCCGGGTAGGCGAGAGAGTGAGTCGTGTGTGGGGGCGGGATCACCTCGCGCGCTTGACGCAGGCCGCCAACGCACCACCGCCCCGGTCACGACACGGCCTCTGCGGGGCCAATTCGTCGGAAACGCTTCCGTCGATCATGACGATTCCCTGAAGGATCACTCCCTCGTAGCCGCCAACAGCGGGACTTCAAAGCGCTGCCATCGGCACATCAAGGTCCCGCCCTACATCGAGCCCAACAATGGTTGCGTGCCAATAGCTGGCACGCCACGTCCGACGTCCATTCAGGAGGAACCATGCACATCGCTCTCGCCAATGACCTGCCAAAAGCCATCAGGCTCAACGAACGACCTCAACTGTCCATGCGGGTACTGCACACGTCGGAACAACGCCTGTCTATTGCTGAACTGCGCCGGCTCTCACCTGTCGGCGTCGAGGACGACCTGGGCCTTGGTCTTTCGCCGTTCGAAAACGTGCGCGACCAGATTGGCACCGTCTTGGCCTATGAGCGCGATCGCCGTCTCGTGGCCACCCTGCGCTTTGTGCCGAGTGGGCACGGCATGACAGGACTCGAACGTCTGCTTTATCGAGCGGCATTGCCAAAGGACATCGTCACCCCACACAGCTGCGAAGTGGGCCGGGTCGTGGTGGCGCCGGAGGATCGGCATCCCGATATGTTGGGGCAATGCTTCTCGCTCGCCCTGGTGGAGATCACCCGAATGCGCCCGGTCAAACAGTTCTATGCCATCGCCACGCCACTTGTGGCGCGGCTATGGAGGCGCTACGGCATGCAGGTGGCCGCTACGATCCATGGCGTCAGCGGAACGGAATACAAAGTTGTTCAGGGGCGCGCCGTTGACGTGGCAAAGGCTCTCAAGCTGCCCAAGAACCTGCTGATGCCCGGGCCTTCTCCGGCAGCTTCTCGGGCCCACGTCGCAGCGGCTTCGCGTCGGGCCATGCCGATCGGCTGAACGCGCGCAAGGGGCCACGGAAGAAACACCCTGAGGGTATGCACCCTCCGCGGCCTCTACCGTTTCGGGCCACAAAGGGGAAACACATGCGCGCCTTGGTCCTGCGTCTCTCGGAAGGCTATCGCTCCTATCACGACACCAACCAGTCGCTGCTTGAATGGATCGGCTTGGTTGGTGCGATCGCCTTCCCGCTTCTGTATGCGCTGCGGTTCACGGGCAAGATGCCACCCCTCTACGACGATTTCGCTCTTCGTGCGGTGGCCACCAGTAGCTGCATCCTGCTGGCGTTGCGCCGATGGTGGCCCGAGCGCTGGCGGCGGTGCTACCACCCTTTCTCCTACGGCACCGTCCTCTATTGCCTGGCCTTCATGCTGCCGCTAACGCTGCTGCACAACCAGGCCACCGCACCTTCGGCGGTCAACATGGTAGTCAGCGTGGTGCTCATCGTTCTGCTGACGGACTGGCGCAACACCTTGGTGATGCTGGCATTCGGCTATGCGTTGAGTTTCATGGCGTACTGGTTCACGGCGACCGACCCACGCTGGCCTGTGGACTTTCTGCTGTGGTGGTTCCCCGTGTGCGGCGTGCTGGTCGCTGGGGGCGGCATCGGCAAGCACGTGGAGAAACGTGCCGAACTGGAGCGCTTGCGGCGCGTGTATGCCGGACTCGCCGGCTCCATCGCCCACGAGGTGCGAACGCCATTGGCCCAGATCCAGCATGCCATCAACCAAGCCGTAGCGCGGCTACCCCCCACATCCGACGCTGCGCAATTGCTGATGCAGGGACAGCGAGCGGTTCGCCGAGGCTTGCAGGCCGTATCGATCACGCTCCAGCAGATCAATGGCAGGCCTTTGAATGCCAGCGAATTCATCCCGTTGTCGGCGGCCAGGTGCGTGAGCGAGACCCTGAATTCGTACGCCCATGAATCGGCAGAGTCCCGCGAAAGGGTTCGCCTTCAGGTCGACGAGGACTTCTGTTTTCTGGGAGATCAGACCGCATTCGAACTGGTGCTATTCAATCTGCTCAAGAACGCCTTGTACTACCTGCCGGTGCATCCGGGCCTGGAGGTGCGGGTCCGGATCGGGCGCCAACCCCAGCCCTGCGTCGTTGTGCGCGACACAGGCCCTGGCATCGCCCCGTCGCTTCTGCCTCACCTGTTCGGTGAGTTCGAGACCCTTGGCAAGGCCAATGGCACGGGCCTCGGTCTGGCCTTTTGCCGACGCGTGATGAGCGAATTCGGTGGGACGATCGAATGTCGCTCTGAACTGGGCAGCTTTACCGAGTTCACACTGTCGTTTCCAGCGCTCAAGGCCACGCATGCCACAAGGCCGCAGCCACCAGAAGCGACGTCCTGCGTTCTGAGCGGACGCACGATGTTGGTGGTCGATGACCAGGCATTGAATCGGTCGGTCGCAGAGGCCTTGCTCAGGGAAAAAGGGGCGAAGGTTTTGCAGGCCGAGCACGGCGAACAGGCCTTAGACCTGCTGAGGGGCGGCTGTCTGCCAGACGCGATTCTCATGGACGTGAACATGCCTGGACTGGACGGTCTGGCCACCACCCGCTGCTTGCGCACCCTCGCGGGCGCGGCCGGCCGGGTACCCGTTCTAGCGGTTACCGCGAACGACTCGCCCGCTCAAGAGGCCGCTGCCCGTGAAGCGGGCATGCAGGCCATGCTGGGCAAGCCACTCGACCCATTGGCACTGGAGCGCGAATTCAAGAAGGTGCTCGGCGACGAGGCACTCTTTCCGACCAATCGATCACCGGCGTTGCTCAACACGCAGAGGCTGGCTGATTTTCGTCGCCTGGGTTTGATCGACGAGCTCCTGCCCGAGGGTTTGGCCCGAATTCGCTGCCACTTGGACACGCTGCGGGCTGCGATCGCCCGCAATGACGGCACTGCTGAACTGCAGGCTCTGCATAGTCTTCTTGGCCTCACGGGTGAAGTCGGCGCGCAGGCCTTGCAAGCACGGGTTCGGCACCACTATGAGCTGCGGTTGAAGCACCAGGCAATCGGCGCCACCCTTGCTGATGTGACAGTCTTGGAAAACCTGCTGCTCGCTACCGAGCGAGCCTTGACGGAAGGCTAAGGCTTGCAAGCGCGACAGACGATTGTGCCGAACTGAACCAGACGCACCCAAGGTGTTCATCCTGCTCACCCATAGCCCGCCAGGCGGGCCTTCACCGAAACCCCGCCTCCCCCATCCACCTTCTCACCAACCCCACCAACCTCTGCTGGCTCGCCAGCGTGGTGAAGGTGTGGTCGCAGCGCTCGAAGTACTCGATCAGCAGGCGGCCGTTGAAATCCAAAGAGGGAAACGCGTCCTGCAGCTGCCGGCGGTAGTTGTGCTGGCGTTCGCGGTCGGAGGTGAGCACGGTGAGGAACTGAGCGCCGTTGGCCAGGGCGCGGCCGTAGGCGTTTTCCAGGTAGGCGCGCACCTCGGGGTGTTCCAGGGTCACGGCCGGGCGGGCCGCGGCCATGTCACCGCCCGCCGCGCCGCCCTCGTCCACCGGCGCCCCGTGGGCGCGGCGCTTGAGCAGTTGCCACACGGGGTGCCGGCCCAGGGCCACGTTCTTCCAGGTGCGCAGGCTCAGCAGGCGGCCCGAGTAGTGCTTGAGGTAGTAGCCCTTGGTGCGCGGGATCGAGGGGTCCAGCAGAACCACACCGGCCACGCGCGGGTCGCCGGCCGCGTAGATGACCGAATGGTCCGCGCCGGAGCACAGGCCCACCAGCACCACGCGCTTCACCTGCCGCGTGGCCTGCAGGGTGTCGATGGTGTCGCGGATGTCGGCCAGGGCGGCGTCCAGCGGGGCCGATCCGTCCTCGCGGCCCTGGCTGTCACCCAGGCCGGACAGGTCCACGCGCAGCACGGGGAAGCCGTCGGCCGACAGGGCCCGCGCCAGGGACACGTGCAGGCGGTTGGGGCCCACGCGGTGGATGATGCCGGCGTTGAGGATGATGACGAAGGGCGGGTCTTCGCGCGGCGCCTGGCCATTCGCCGGCGGCAGCGGCGGCGTGATGACGCCGACCAGCCCATTGGCCGGGCCGAGCAGGAGCGTTTGTTCGGCGGCGTGGGGGCTCGTCATGACACCGTCCACTCCACCACGCGGCGCAGCAGCTTCACCGGCACGGCCCCCGCGCCCGAGTGCCGGTCTTCCAGCCAGGCGGGCTGCACATCGATGCGCTCCAGCGCCGAGCCATCGCCCGGCGGCAGCGCCGCGCCCAGCGCGCCCCAGGCCTCGCGCGCTTCGCTCACCACGGCCAGGCTGCGCGCGGGCCAGCTGGGCATGGGGTTCAACAAGTCGATGGCCTCGATGTCGCGCACCAGCGCCTCACTCAGCGCAAAGCCCAGCAGCTCCGACGGCCCCGCGCTCAGGCCGCGCGTGCGCAGGGTCTGTTCGTGCAGCGCGCGCAGTTCGGCCAGGTGCTCGCGCCCGCTGAGCACCGGGTCCCACAGCACCAGGCCGTCCACGTCGCGGCGGCGCTTCGTGGCCGCGCGCGCCGCGAGCGTGGCGCCCAGGCGCAGGCCCACCAGGGTCACGCGCTGCAGGCCCGCCGTGTCCTTCAGTTCGTCGATGGCGGTCATCACGTCGTCTGTCCAGCCGTCGATGCGCGCGTCGACCATGTCGCCGGCCGAGTCGCCGGTGCCGTGGCAGTCGAAGCGCAGCACGTGCACGCCGGCCTCGCTGAGCCATTTGCCCAGCTGGGCCATGCTGCGGTGCGCGCGCAGGTACTCGGGGCCCCAGGGCGCGCACAGCACGGCGCCGCGCGCGCGGCCACCGCTGGCGCGCGCGGGGGTGTAGAGGCCGAACAGGCGGCGCGACCGCTCGCCGAAGTACAGGGGTGTCATGCCTTGACCACGCCCTTTCCAGCCGCGGCCGAGGCCACCACCTGCCGCAGGTTCTGGAAGAACAGCGTGCGCGCGTCCATGCGCCAGCCCAGCTTCTGCTCCACCGCCAGCACCACGCGCAGCGAGAGCAGCGAGTGACCGCCGAGCTCGAAGAAGTTGTCCTCGGCGCCCACGCGCTCCACGCGCAGGATGTCGCGCCAGATCTCGGCCATGGTCTGCTCGGGGCCGCCCTCGGGCGCCACGTAATGCCGCGCGGCCTGCACCGCGTTCTTGAACGGGTCGGGCAGCGCGGCGCGGTCGGCCTTGCCGTTGGGCGTGAGCGGGATCGCGTCCACCGCCGCCACCACCGAAGGGATCATGTAGTCGGGCAGGTCGCGGCGCAGGTGGCGGCGCACGTCGCTGGCGGTGAGGTCGGCGCCGGGCGCGAAGACGATGTAGGCCACCAGGCGCAGGTCGCCGGGCGCGGCCTCGCGGCCCATCACCACGGTCTGGCGCACGGCCTCGTGCGTGGCCAGGCGGGCCTCGATCTCGCCCAGTTCGATGCGAAAACCGCGGATCTTCACCTGGTGGTCGAGCCGGCCCAGGTGGTGCAGCCGGCCCTCGGCGTCCCAGCGCGCGAGGTCGCCGGTGCGGTAGAGGCGCGCGCCGGCCTGTGCCGCGAAAGGGTCGGCCACGAAGCGCTCGGCCGTGAGCTCGGGCCGCCCGTGGTAGCCCAGGGCCACGCCCGCGCCACCGATCCACAGCTCGCCGGGCACGCCCACGGGCAGGGGCTGCTGGTGCGCGTCGAGCACGTAGACCTGGGTGTTGGCGATGGGCCGGCCGATGCCCACCACCGCGGGCGACGGCGCCACGCGTTCGGCGGTGGACCAGATGGTGGTCTCGGTGGGGCCGTAGAGGTTCCACAACTCGCCCACGCGGTTAAGCAGCGCGTCGGCCAGCTCGCGCGGCAGGCCTTCGCCGCCGCAGAAGGCGCGCAGCGCGGGCGAACCGGTCCAGCCCGATTCGATGAGCAAACGCCAGCTGGCGGGCGTGGCCTGCAGCACCGTGGCGCCGCTGGCCCGCAAGGCCTCGATCAGCGAGGGCCCGTCGCTCGCGGTGTCGCGCGAGAGCAGTTCCACGCGCGCCCCCACCAGGAGCGGCAGGTAGAGCTCCAGGCCCGCGATGTCGAAGGAGATGGTGGTGATGGCCGCCAGCACGTCCTCGGCCGCGAGGCCGGGCGCCTGGCGCATGGCGCCGAGGAAGTTGCTCAGCCCGCCGTGCGACACCACCACGCCCTTGGGGCGGCCGGTGGAGCCGGAGGTGTAGATCACGTAGACCGGGTCGCCCGGCGCGGGCGTGCCGTCGAGGTCGCCGCCGTCGAGCGCCGCCAGCGCGCCGGCCTCGCGCGCGGGGTCGAACAGCCGCACGCCGGGCGGCGGGTCCACCGCGTCGGCGGCCTCGCCGGTGGTGAGCAGCACGGTGGCGCCGCTGTCGTCCAGCATGTAGGCCAGGCGATCGGCGGGAAAGCCCGGGTCCAGCGGCACGTAGGCGCCGCCGGCCTTCTGCACGGCGAGCAAGGCCACCAGCATGTCCAGCGAGCGTTCGATGCACACGCCCACGCGCACACCCGCGGCCACGCCCAGGCCGCGCAGGTGGCGCGCCCATTGGTTGGCGCGGCGGTTGAGCTCGCCGTAGCTCAGCGATTCGCCCTCGAAGCCCACGGCGGTGCGCCCGGGTGTGCTCGCCGCCTGGCGCTCGAACTGGCGCGCGAAGGGCGCGGTGTCGAGCGCGCGCGCGGTGTCATTGAAGTCCACCAGCAGTTGCCGGCGCTCGCCGTCGGTGAGCAGGGGCAGGCGGCTGATCGGCGCCTCGCCCTGCGCCAGCGCGGCGCGCAGCAGCACCTGCAGCTGCGAGGCCAGGCGCTGCATGTGGGCGGCGGAGTACAGGTCGCTGCGGTATTCCAGGCTGCACAGGATGCGGCCCTCGTGCTCGCGCGCGAACCAGGTGATCTCGTTGAGCGCGCCGCCGCTGTGCACCACCACGTCGCCCTGCTCGGGCGCGGTGGCGGCCTGGTGGTAGACCACCGCCAGCTGGAACAGCGGCGAGTGCTGGAAGCTGCGCACCGGGCGCACGCGCTCCACCACGGCCTCGAAGGGGGTTTCGCGGTGCGCGTGCGCGTCCAGCAGCGCGCCGCGCGCGCGCCGCAGCAGCTCGCTGAAGCTGGGGTCGTCGGCCAGGCGCAGGCGGATCACCAGCAGGTTCACGAAGGGGCCGATGAGGTCCTCGAACTCGGCGCGCTCGCGCACGCCCATGGGGCTGCCGATGAGCGCGTCGCCCTGCCCCGTGTGCGCGCGCAGCAGCGCGGCGCCGGCGGCCAGGAAAGCCATGTAGACGGTGGCGTGGCGCTCCTGCACCCAGCGTTTGAGCGCGGCGCTGAAGGTGGCGTCGAACTCGAAGTCCACCGTGGCGCCGCGCGCGGGCGCGTCGCTGGCCGGCAGATCGGGCGGGAACATGGAGGTGGGCGGCGCGCCCTTGAGGGCGTCGTCCCACCAGTCGAGGTCGGCGCGGATGGCCTCGGGGCGCTGGTGCTCGCGCTGCCAGGCGGCGTAGTCGGCGTACTGCAGGCGCGCGGGCCCGCCGTGCGGCTCGGGCGCCGGCGACTGCAGCTCCCGCGCCAGCTCGCGCAGCAGGATCTGCAGCGACCAGGCGTCCACCGCGATGTGGTGGGCCGCCACGATCAGCCCGTAGCCGTCGGGCGCGAAGTCCAGCAGCTCGAAGCGCAGCGGGGTCTGGCGCGACAGGTCGATGGGCGTGTGCACCGCGCGCTCCCGCGCGGCCTGCACGGCGGCCAGGCGCTCGCCGGCCGGCAGGTGGCGCAGGTCGTGCACGGTCACGGGCGGCACCTCGACGCGGCGCGCGCCGGGCACGCCGTCCTCCTGCACGAAGTGCACGCGCAGGCCGAGGTGGCGCGCGTGCACGCGCTGCACGGCGGCCAGCAGCTGCTCGCGCGGCACCTCGCCGCGCACGGGCCAGGCCAGGGCCAGCAGGTAGGTGGTGCTCTCGGGCTCCAGCTGCTGCAGGATCCACAGGCGCTCCTGGAACAGCGAGAGCGGCAGCAGGCCATCGTGCGCCACGCGGGCGCGCGGCGCCTCGTCGGCCCTCGGCGCCTGCCCCGTGTGCGCCACCGCGCCGCGCTCGGCCAGCAGCGCCATCAGCTCGGCCTTGTGCGCGGCGATGTCGGCCTTGAGCCCATCGTCGAGCCGGCCGCGGCTGGCGCTCACGCGCAACCGGCCTTCGGCCACCTCCAGATCCACACCCAGCCCCTCCAGCCGGTGCAGCAGTTCTCGCGCATTCAAAACTCGATCTCCTCCCGATCGTCGTCGTTGGCTTCGGTCGTGGCCAGGCCCTCCTGCACCCGCTGCGCCAGGGCCTGCAGGGTGGACGCGTCGAACATGTCGCGCAGCGCCAGCTGCACCCCGAGCGATTCGCGGATGCGCGCGAGCACCCGCGTGGCCAGCAGGGAGTGTCCCCCCAGGTGGAAGAAGTCGTCGTGCGCGGCCACGCGGTCCACGCCCAGCAGCTCCACCCAGATGGCGGCCAGGCGGGCCTGCACATCGCCCGGCGGCGGGTCGTCGGCATTCGCGGCACGCGCCGGCGCCGCCTGTCCCTCCAGCGCGGTGCCGCGCGCCGCCGCCTCGGCGCGCGGCGCCTCGATCGGCGGGTTCAGCGCGGCCGAGCGCGCCAGCGACAAGGCCTGCGGCAGGTCGTAGGGCACCACCACCACGCGGCGCAGCTCGCTGGCGAGCACGCGCTCGAAGGCGTCCAGGCCGTCGGCCGTGCCGATGGCCTGGGCCAGATAAGCGTCCCAGGCGGCGCGGCGCCAGGCGGGCACCTCCAGCTTCGCGGCCATGCCGACCTCGCGCCAGGCGCCCCAGTCGAAGGCCACCACGCGCCGCCAGGCCGGCGGCGCCTCGGCCGATTCGGCGAAGGCGTCGAGCACGGCGTTGGCCGAGGCGTAGTCGGCCACGCCGGGCGCGCCCAGCACGGCGTTGATGGAGCTCATCAGCACCACCAGCTCCAGCGGCGTCTCGGCCAGCAGCTCGCGCAGCACGCGCAGGCCGCCGAGCTTGGGCGCGAGCACGGCCTCGATGGACTCGGGCGTCTTCAGCGCCGACAGCGCGCCTTCGCCGGCCACGCCGGCCGCGTGCACCACGGCGTCGATGCGGCCCCAGCGCGCGCGTGCGGCCTGCACGGCGGCGGCCATGGCCGTGGCGTCGGCGGCGTCGGCCTGGGCCAGCTCCACCTCGCCGCCCGCGGCCTCGATGGCGCGCAGCGCCGTGATGGTCTGGGCGTGCCGGTCATCGCCGCCGTGCGTGGCCAGCCAGGCGTCCCAGCCGGCGCGCGGCGGCAGCGCGGTGCGCGCGGTGAGCAGCAGGCGCGCGCGGCGCCGCTCGGCCAGGCGCTGCGCGATGGCCAGGCCCATGCCCCCCAGGCCGCCGGTGATCAGCACCACCGCGCCTTCGCGCAATGGCAGGGCGTCGGCGCCCACGGCGGGCAAAGCGGTGCGCTCGTGGCGGCGCAGCCAGCGCTGGCCCTGGCGGCGCGCCACCATGTCTTCCTCGTCGCGCGCCAGGGCTTCGTCCAGCAGGCCCTGCGCCGCCGACTCGGCGGATGCGGCGCCCGTGGCCTCCAGGTCGAGCTGGCGCAGGCGCAGGCCCGGCATTTCCAGTGGCAGGGCCAGCACCGGGCCGATGGCGAGCGCGGCCGCCGAGCGCGCCACCGCCTCGCCCAGCACGCTGTGCGCGCCGGCCGTGGCCAGGATCACCCGCACCGGCTCGCGGGCCGTGGGCGCCAGCGCGGCGGCCAGCGCCACGGGCGCGTGGTGCAGCCATTGGGTGGCCTCTGTGTCGCTGCCCTCGTGCGCCTGCAGGCCCCACAGCGCGAAGGCGCCCGCCACCGGCTGACCGGCCGCGCGGGCCTGGGCCACGGCGGCCTCGGCCTCGGCCGGCGAGGCGATGCGCACGGCGCGGCCACCGGCGTCGCCGACCTGGCGCGCCAGCGCCTCGGCCAGCGCTTCGGCCCCACCGGCGATCAGCCAGGTGCCCGACAGCCCGGCCACGCGGTTGCGCGGCGCGCGCGACCAGGTGGGCGCGTAGAGCCAGTCGGCCACGTCGCGGCTGAAGGCCAGGCCCTGGGCCTCGCCCGGCTTCGCAGCCGGCGCGCTGGCGGCCGGCGCGGGCACCGGCGCGGGCGCATCGATCGCGCAGCGCTGGCGCTCGAAGGGGTAGGTGGGCAGGGGCACGCGGCGCGCGGGGTGCCCGCCGTGCAGGCCGGCCCAGTCCAGCGCCACGCCCGCGAGCCACAGGCGGCCCGCCGCGTCCAGCGCGGCCGGCGCTTCTTGCTTCGCCTCGCGCGCGCCGCCCAGCGAAGCGGCCACACGCCGCGCGCCCTGCGGGCCCAGCGCCATGGCGGCCAGCGTGGCCAGCGCGCGGCCCGGGCCCACCTCCAGCAGGTGCAGCGAGGCGTCGGCCGAGAGCGTGCGCACACCGGCGTCGAACAACACGGCGCGGCGCAGGTGCTCGGCGTAGTACGCGGGCGAGGTGGCCTGCTCGGGGGTGATCCACTGGCCCGTGAGGTTGGATACGTAGGGCAGCGTGGGCGCGTGCAACGCGATCCCGCGCACCAGCGCGGTGAAGGGCTCAAGCACGCCGTCCATCATGGAGGAGTGGAAGGCGTGCGAGGTGTGCAGCGGCTGCGCCTCGGTGCCCATCGCGGCGAGCGCGGCCAGCCCGGCGTCCAGCGCCTCGCGCGGGCCGGCGATGGCGCACAGGCCGGGCGCGTTCACGGCCGCGATCTCCAGCGCCGGCGCGTTCGCCGCCAGCCAGGCGCGCAGCGCGCCTTCGTCCATGTGCACGGCCGCCATACCGCCGGGCGCCATGCCCTGCATCAGGCGGCCGCGCGCGGCCACCAGCGCCAGCGCGTCGGCCAGCGACAGCACGCCCGCCAGGTGCGCGGCCACGTACTCGCCGATGCTGTGGCCCAGCATGGCCGCGGGGCGCACGCCCCAGCTCTGCCACAGCAGGGCCAGCGCGTACTCGGTGACGAACAGCGCGGGCTGGGCGTAGCGCGTCTCGTTGATGGTGGTGTCGCCCGCCGGCGCGAACAGCAGCTCGCGCAGGTCGGTGCCCAGGGGCTCGCGCAGCAGCCCGGCGCAGCGGTCCACGGCCTCGCGGTAGACGGGGTACTGCGCGTACAGCCCCGCGCCCATGCCCGCGAACTGGCTGCCCTGGCCGCTGAACAGGAAGGCCACGGGGCGCTCGCCGCCCTCGTGTCGCGCGCCGTGCATGGGCGGGCGCTGCGGCGCGTCGAGCGCGGCGATGAGTTCGGCCACCGAGGACGCGGCCACCGCGCGGCGCTGCGCGAAGGCGCGCCGGCCGGTCTGCAGGGTCCAGGCGGTGTCGCGCAGCGCCGCCTCGGGATGGGCCTGCAGGTGCTGCTTCAGGCGCTGGGTGGCGGCGTCCAGCGCGGCCTCGGTGCGCGCGGACAGCACGATGAGCTGCGGGCCTTCATCGGCCAGCGGGCGCTCCTGCTCGGGCGCCTCTTCCAGCACCACGTGCGCGTTGGTGCCGCCGATGCCGAAGGAGCTGACGCCCGCGCGGCGCGGCGTGGGCCCGGCCGGCCAGGGCGCGGCCTCGGCGCTCGCGGTGAAGGGTGAGTCCTCCAGGTTGAGCTGCGGGTTGGGCCGCTGGAAGTTCACCAGCGGCGGCAGCTCGCGGTGCTGGAGCGCCAGCACGGCCTTGATGAGCCCGGCCACGCCGGCCGCCGCGTCCAGGTGGCCCAGGTTGGCCTTGAGCGAGCCCAGGCGGCAGAAGCCGCGCTGGTCGGTGTCGCCCTCGAACACCTGGCGCAGCGCGGCGATCTCGATCGGGTCGCCCAGCGGCGTGGCCGTGCCGTGCGCCTCGATGTAGCCGATGCTGCGCGGCGCCACGCCGGCCAGGATCTGCGCGGTGGCAATGGCCTCGACCTGGCCGTCCACGCTGGGCGCGGTGTAGCCGGCCTTGCCGGCGCCGTCGTTGTTGATGGCCGCGCCGCGGATGACCGCGTGAATGGTGTCGCCGTCGGCCAGCGCATCGGCCAGGCGCTTGAGCACCACGATGCCCGCGCCCGCGCCGGGGCGCGTGCCCTTGGCCTCGGCATCGAAGGGGCGGCAGCGGCCGTCGGGCGAGAGGATCATGCCCTCCTGGTAGAGGTAGCCGCCGCGCTGCGGGAAGCTCAGCGACACGCCGCCGGCCAAGGCCATGTCGCATTCGTGGCGCTCCAGCGCGCGGCAGGCCGCCTGCACCGCCACCAGCGAGGTGGAGCAGGCGGTCTGCAGCGTCATGCTGGGGCCGCGCAGGTCCAGCTTGTAGGACACGCGCGTGCAGAGGAAGTCCTTGTCGTTGCCCAGCATGAGCTGGTAGCCGCCCACCGCCGCCGCCAGCGCGGGCTGGCGCAGGATCTGCGACATCAGGTAGGTGTTCATGCTGGCGCCCGCGTACACGCCCACCGGTGCCTCGATGGCGCCCGGCGCGTAGCCCGCGTGCTCCAGCGCCTCCCAGGCGCACTCCAGGAAGAGGCGCTGCTGCGGGTCGATCACCTGCGCCTCGCGCGGCGACAGGCCGAAGAAGGCGGCGTCGAAGTGCTCCGATTCCTGCAGCACGGTGCCGCGTTTCACGTAGCCGGGCAAGGCACTCAGCGCGGGGTCCACGCCGGCCTCGCGCAGGTCCTGGTCGCTGAAGTCCTCTAGCGATTCCACGCCCTCGCGGATGTTGCGCCAGAAGGCGTCGAGGTCGGCCGCGCCGGGGAAACGCCCCGCCAGGCCGACGATGGCGATGGCGTGCGCGGGGTACTGGTCCTTGAGGTTCATCCGTCAACCCTGAATCTGTTTCGCGGCCCGGGCGCGCGCGCGCTCCAGCGCCGAACTCGCGCCCGCCGGCGCACCCAGGCGGTCCGCCTGCGCCGCCACCGTGGTGCGCTGGAACAACTCGACCAGCGCGATCTCCTGCCCGAACTCGCGCTTGAGCGCGGCCTGCAGGCGCACCAGCAGCAGCGAGTGCCCGCCGATGTCGAAGAAGTTGGCGTGCAGGCCCACGCGATCGAGCTTGAGGACCTCGCGCCACAGCGCGGCCACCTGGCGCTGCACCGGCGACATCAGGGCCTCGGCCACCTCGTCGGCCTCGCTCGGCGCGGCGGCCTCGGGCACCGGCAGGGCCTTGCGGTCGACCTTGCCGTTGGGCGTGAGCGGAAAGGCCTCCAGCACCACGAACTGGCCGGGCACCATGTACTCGGGCAGCTGCGCGCGCAGCGTGGCGCGCATGGCCTCGGCTTCGGGCCGGGCGCCGGCCTCGGGCACCACGTAGGCCACCAGGCGCTGGTCGCCGGGCGTGTCCTCGCGCACGTGCACCACATTGCCCTTGATGCCCGGGTGGCGCGAGAGCACGGTCTCGATCTCGCCCAGCTCGATGCGGAAACCGCGCACCTTCACCTGGTGGTCGCGCCGGCCCACGAACTCCAGTCGGCCGTCGGCCAGGAAGCGCACCACGTCGCCGGTGCGGTACACGCGCGTGAGGCCCACGCCGGGCAGCTCCAGCGTCACGAACTTCTCGGCCGTGAGCTCGTCGCGGTGCCGGTAGCCGCGCGCCAGGCCGTCGCCGCCGATGCACAGCTCGCCGCCGACGCCGATCGGCGCCGGCAGGCCCGAGGGCTCCAGCACGTAGACCTGGGTGTTGGCGATGGGCCGGCCGATGGAGATGCCGCGCGCGGTGTCGGTGATGCGCTGAACCGTGGACCAGATGGTGGTCTCGGTGGGCCCGTACATGTTCCAGAGCTCGCCGCCGGTGGCGATGAGCTTGTCGGCCAGTTCGCGCGGCAGGCCCTCGCCGCCGCACAGCATCTTCAGGCCGGGCCGGCCGCGCCAGCCGCTGTCGAGCAGCAGGCGCCAGGTGGCGGGCGTGGCCTGCAGCAGCGTGGCCTCGTGCCGGTCCAGCAGCTGCGCCAGCCGCAGGCCGTCGAGCGCGGTGGCGCGCGCGGCCAGCACCACGGTGCCGCCCACGGTCAGCGGGCCATGGATCTCCAGGCCGGCGATGTCGAAGGACAGCGTGGTCACGGCCACGAAGCGGTCCTGCGCGCCAATGCCCGGCTCGCGCTGCATGGACAGCAGGAAGTTCACCACCGAGCGGTGCTCCAGCATCACGCCCTTGGGGCGGCCGGTGGAGCCCGAGGTGTAGATGACGTAGGCCAGGTCGTGGGGACCCGCGGCGGCGGGCGGGTTCAGGGGCGACAGCGCCGCCAGTTCGGCCTCGCCCGCGTCCAGGCGCACGCCGTGCACGCCATCGGGCAGGCCATCGGCCAGCGCGGATTGCGTGACCACGATGCCCAGCTCGGCGTCTTCCATCATGTAGTCGAGCCGGTCCTTGGGAAAGGCCGGGTCCAGCGGCACGTAGGCGGCGCCGGCCTTGAGGATGCCCAGCACCGCGACCACCATGTCCAGGCCGCGCTCCATCCACACGCCCACCAGCGAACCCGCCCCCGCGCCGAGCGAGCGCAGGTGGTGGGCCAGGCGGTTGGCGCGCGCGTTCAGCTCGCCGTAGCCCAGCGCCTGCTCCTCGAAGCGCACGGCCACCGCCTCGGGCGTGCGCGCCGCCTGCGCCTCGAACAGGCCGTGCACGGTCTGCTGGCGTGGGTAGTCCCGGGCGGTGGCGTTCCAGTCGAGCAGCAGCTGGCGCTCCTCGGCCGGGGTGAGCAGGTGCAGGTCGGCGATGCGCGCCTCGGGCGCGTCGATGAAGCCGCGCAGCAGCCGCTCGTAGTGGCCCTGCCAGCGCGCGATGGTGCTGTCGTCGAACAGGTCGGCGTTGTATTCGAAGTAGCAGCGCAGGCCCTGGGGGATGTCGAAGACGTCGACGGCGAGGTCGAAGCGCGCCGACTTCACCTCCAGCTCCACGGGCTCGCAGCGCAGGTCGGGCAGGTCCAGGCCGGTCAGCTGCATGTGCTGCAGCACGAACAGCACCTGGAACAGCGGCGAGTGGTCGAGCTCGCGGCGCGTGCCCAGCAGGTCGACCAGCATGTCGAAGGGCATGGCCTGGTGCTGGTAGGCCTTCAGAGCGCGGTCGCGCACGCGCGCCATCAGCTCGCGCACGCTGGGGTTGCCCGAGAGGTCGGCGCGCAGCACCAGGTTGTTGGCGAAGAAGCCAATGACGTGTTCGACCTCGGTGCGGTTGCGGTTGGCGATGGCCGAGCCGATGGCGATGTCGGTTTCGCCGCTGTAGCGGTGCAGCAGCACCTGGAAGGCCGACATCAGCACCATGTACAGCGTGACGCCCTCCTGGCGGCCGAAGGCCTTGAGGCGCTGCGACAGGTCCGGCGAGAGCTGCAGCGTGCGGCGCGCGCCCCGCGTGGTCTGCACCGGCGGGCGCGGCCGGTCGGTGGGCAACTGCAGCAGGGAGGGCAGGTCGTGCAGCTCGCGCTTCCAGAACGCCGCGTGCTCGTCCAGCGCGCCCTGCGCGAAGGCCTGACGCTCCCACTCGGCGTAGTCGTGGTACTGCACGGGCGGCGGCGCCAGATTGGGTTCCTGCCCGGTGACCAGGTGGGTGTAGAGCGACTGGAACTCCAGCATGAAGATGCCGATCGACAGCCCGTCCGAGACGATGTGGTCGATCGCGATGGCGAGCACGTGGCGATCGGCGGCCTCGCGGATCAGGCCCACGTGCAGCAGCGGCGCGCGCGTGAGGTCGAAGGGCTTTTGCACGATGCCCTCCGCCGCCCGGGTGGACGCCGCCGCCAGCGCCTCGCCCCGCAGGTGGGACAGGTCGATTCGTTCGATGGCCAGCGGCGTCTGCGCCTCGATCACGCAGCGCGGCTCGCCCTGCACGGTGATGAAGCGCGTGCGCAGGCTTTCGTGGCGCACCACCAGCATCTGCAGCGCGCGCTCCAGCGCGCCGTCGTCGAGCGCACCGGTGAAGCGCAGCACCGCCGGGATGTTGTAGGCGTGGCTGTGCGGATCGACCTGGCGCAGGAACCACAGGCGCTGCTGGGTGTGCGACACCGGCATGTCGGCCTGGCGCGGCACCGGCACCAGCGGGGGCAGCGCCGATCGCGCGGGGGCCGCGCCCGCCCCGGCCTGCGCACCCAGGTGCGCCTTGACCTCTTCCTTGCGCCGGCCGAGCTCCTCGCGCAGCGCCGGGGTCAGCGCGCCTTTGGGCGCGCTGACGTTGAGCTTGTCGCCGTCGACCGAGAGGCGGATGTCCAGCCGCGCCAGGCGCGCCAGCAGATCGGCCACGCCGCCCGAGGCCAGCGGCGTGGGCGCGGCCTTGTCGCCGAGCGCGGCCAGCAGCTCCGCGCGGCGGCCCGCCAGTTGCTGGCGCGTCTCGGGCGAGAGCGCGCCCGGCGGGGCGCGGAAGTGCAGCTGGCCGCCCTCCGCCCACAGCTCCACGCCCTGCGCCTGCAGGGCGGCCATCCATTGCCTCAGCTCCTCGGACACGTGCTCATTGCCTTTCATGGGGAGGTCCCTGGCGCGCCGCGCGGGCCGGCGGACACCCGCCAGGCGAGCAGCACGGCCACGCCGATCAACAACAGCGCCAGCCACTGCCCGCGCGACGGCCCGGCGCCCCGGGCCAGGGATTCGATGCCGAACATACCAGCCAGGTGCAGCACCAGCACCGGCGCGGCCAGCGACACCGGCGCGGCCTCGCAGGCGCGGTCCAGCGCCCACAGGCCCAGCAGGCCCACCACGCCGATGCCGGCCAGCACCAGCGCGTCGTGCGCGCTGGGCGTCACCCACACCCAGGGCATGAGCGGCGTCAGCAGCGCGAACACGCCAGCGGCGGTGTAGAACAGATTGGCCTGCACGGCCTCCTCGCGCAGCTGGCGCGTCATGGCCACGTACAGGGCGAACGAGGCCGCCATGGCCAGCGGCCAGGCCAGCCGGCCCGGCGCGGCGGGCCAATGGGGTTGCAGCAGCAGCAACGCGGCCAGCGCGCCGAGCGCGGCCGCCGCCCAGGCCAGGGGCGGCACGGATTCGCGCAGCCAGCCGCGCGCCAGCGCCAGGATCAGCAGCGGAGCGACCCAGAACAGCGCCCACACGGTGTGCCCGGTCACACCGCCGACCAGGGCCAGCGCGAAGCTCAGGGGCATGACCAGCATGCACAGCGAGCGCAGCAGCTGGAACAGCGGGCGGCGCGTGCGCCACAGCCGCGAGGGTTCGCGCCAGCCGCAGACCAGCAGCAGGCAGGCCAGGTGCACGGCGTAGCGGCACCACACGATCTGCATCAGGTGGTAGGGCTGCTGGAACTGCGCGCCCACCACGCCTTCGAGCAGCGTCCACGAGAGCACGAACAGCGCGAGCAGCAGCAGCGCGCGGCGCCCGTCGCCCAGCGGCGCGGCCCAGGCCGGCGTGGCCAGACCGGTGGTCATGGGACCACCCTCCGTGCGGCGCGCGGCGCGGCGGCGCCCATCACAGGCCCCCCCGCACCGACACCGGCGCACCGAGCACCGAATCGCCGAGCGCCGAATCGCGGGTTCCGACACCCGCCACGCGGCGCGCCGAGGCGCGCCACCACACGATGGTCACCACCCCACCGACCAGCGCCGAGGCCAGCACCAGCCGCCACGAAGGCCACTGGCCCCGCAACAGCCCCGGCAGCCACTGCAGCACCAGCACGTGCGCGTACAGCAGGGGCGCCAGGTGCGACAGCGACCAGCGGCGCAGCGCCTGGTCGAGCAGCCACAGCGCCAGGTAGCCGAAGGCGCCGACGCCCGCCAGCAGCGCCAGGTCGCGCCCACTGGGCCGCACCCACACGCCGGGCAGGAAGGGCAGCAGCACCAGCAGGCCCACGGCGGCGACGAAGAACAGCCCCGTCTGCACGGGTTCGTCGCGCAGCAGGCGCGTCAGCGCCAGGTAGACCGCGAGGGCCGCGCCCGACAGCAGCGGCATCAGCAGCGCCGCCAGCGAGCCCGGCAGCGCGGGCTGGAACAGCAGCAGCACGGCCCCCAGCCCGGCCAGCGCGCCCAGCCACAGCACGGCGGCCGGCCGCTCGCGCAGCCACAGCGCCGCCAGCGCCAGCGCGAACAGCGGCGCGAACCACAGGCCCGAGAGCGCGAGCGGGATGGACACGCCCGAGTAGACCGCGGCGGCGAAGGCGAAGGGCAAGGCCAGCATGGACAGGCCGCGCAGCACGTGCCAGGGCGCGCGCCGGCTGCGCCACCAGCGCTGGCCGGCGTCGCCGCGCCAGGTCCACAGCAGCAGCATCAGCAGCAGCTGCACGCCGAAGCGCACGCCCTCGACCTGCACCAGGCTGTAGGCCTGGTGCAACTGCGTGACCAGCACCTCGACCAGCGACCACACCAGCGCGAAGGCCAGCGCGAACAGCACCGCCCCCTGGCGGGTGGAGCGCTGGGCCAGCCAGCGGCGCGCGGGGCGCACGAACGGCAAACGGTTCACAGGGTTCCCTCCTCCCATTCAACGCCCTCGACCGTACCGGCCTCGAGCGCCGCCTCGCCAGACGGCAGGTCCAGGCCGTCCAGCAGGCTGCTGGCCAGCGAGGACACGCTGGGGCCTTGCAGCAGATCGGCCACGGCCACGGTGGCCTTGAGCGAGGCCTGGATGCGGTTGCGCAGCTCCATGGCCATGAGCGAGTCCATGCCCAGGTCGATCAGCGAGCGCTGCGGATCGACGTGGTGGGCCGCGCCCAGGGCCAGCACGCGCACCACCTGGTCGGCCAGGAAGTCCGACAGCACGGCGTGGCGCTCGGGCGCCGGCGTCTCGCTCAGGCGCGGCAGGATGTCCACCGCCTCGGCCGCCGGCGCGGCCGCCTTGGTCGGCGCCGCGCTGACCAGCGCGCTGAAGAAGGGACCCAGGTTGGCGGGCAGGCGCGCGCGCACCAGCGGCATCGCCGCCATCTGCGGCGCGCGCGCGCCGCGCAGCATCTGCCCGAGCATGCGCATGCCCTCGTCGGGCGTGATCATGCCCAGGCCCATGGCCGCCCAGCGGCGGTGGTGCAGCTCGCCCAGGCCGGCGGCCATGCCGACCTCGGCCCAGCTGCCCCAGTTGATGCTGAGCGCGTGGCGGCCCTGGCTGCGGCGCAGGTGCGCCAGCGCGTCCATGAAGGTATTGGCCGCCGCGTAGTTGCCCTGGCCGGGCGAGCCCATCAGCGCCGCGCCCGACGAGAAGCAGACGAAGAAGTCGAGCGCGAGCCGCGCCGTGGCCTGGTGCAGGTTCCAGGCGCCGCGCACCTTGGGCGACAGCACGGCCTCGAACCGCTCGGGCCCGAGTTCGGCCAGGGTGCCGTCGTCCACCAGGCCGGCGGCGTGCACCACGCCGCGCAGGCGCGGCATGTCGCGGCCCAGACCGTCCACCACGGCCGACGCCTGCGCGGCGTCGGCCACGTCCCCCTGCGCCACGCGCACGCGCACGCCCGCCGCTTCCAGTTCGGCGATGGCGGCCTGCGCCTCGGCCGAGGGCGCGCGCCGGCCCATCAGCACCAGGTGGCGCGCGCCTTCGCGCGCCAGCCAGCGCGCCGTCACCAGCCCCAGGCCGGTGAGGCCGCCGGTGACGAGGTAGCTGGCGTCCGCGCGCACGGCGGGCGCGTGGTGCTGGGTGATGACGATCTTGCCCACGTGGTGCCCCTGGCCCATGAAGCGGAAGGCGTCCTCCGCGGCTTCGATGGGGTACAGGCGCTGCGGCAGCGGCTTGAGCACGCCGGTCTCGAAGTCGGCCAGCAGATCGCGCAGCATGTCGCGCACGAACTCGGGCCGCTCGGCGGCCACCTCGCCCAGGTAGAGCGGGTGGTAGTGCACGCCGGGGAACTCGGCGCCGACCTTGGCCGCGTCCCAGATGCCGGTCTTGCCGATCTCGATGAAGTGGCCGCCCGGGCGCAGCAGGCCCAGGCTGGCGGGGATGAAATCGCCGGCCAGCGAGTTGAGCACGATGTCCACGCCCTCGCCCTTCGAGTCGCGGCGCACGTCGGGCACGAAGCTCAGCGAGCGCGAATCGGCCAGGTGGTGGGTGCCCAGCTCGGTGGCCAGGGCGCGCTTGGCCGGCGAGCCGGCGGTGCCGAAGACCTCGGCGCCCGCGCGGCGCGCCAGCTGCAGCGCGGCCATGCCCACGCCGCCGGTGACGGCGTGCACCAGCACGCGGTCGCCCTTCTTCATGCCGGCCAGGTGGCGCAGCGCGTACTCGGCGGTGAGGAAGGTGACGGGGATGGTCGCGGCCTCGGCGAAGGTCAAGCTGGGCGGCTTCTTCACCGTCATCACGGCCGGCGCGATGACCCAGGTGGCGAAGCTCTTGTCGACCATGGCGACCACCTCGTCGCCCACGGCCAGGTCGGTGACGCCCTCGCCCACGGCGCAGACGACGCCCGCGCATTCGTTGCCCAAGGGCCCCGGGTCGCCCGGGTACATGCCCAGGGCGTTGAGCACGTCGCGGAAGTTCAGGCCCGTGGCGTGCACGCGGATCTCAACCTCTCCCGGCCCGGGCGCTTCGCGCGGCACCGGCAGCAGGGCCAGGCGGTCCAGCGACCCGCGCTCGGTGATCTCCAGCCGCAGCGGCCGGGGCTCGGGCACGAAGTCGCCGGGCACCAGGCGCGAGACGTGGCGCAGGCCGCCGCGCAGCGCCACGCGGTCCTCGGCGTCGGCCACGCGCAGGCTGGCCCACAGCAGCTCGGTCTCGTCGTCGCGGTGCGTGGGGTCGAGGTCGACGCGCACGCAGCGCAGGGCGGGGTACTCGGAGGCGACCACGCCGCCCAGGCCCCACAGCGGCGCCTGCAGCAGGTCGGGCACCGAGCCGGCCACGGCCTGCGCGCCGCGCGTGAGCCAGTACAGGCGCGCGTGGGATTCGCCCAGGGACTGCACCACGCGCAGCAGGTCGCCCAGCAGCGCCAGATGCGCGTCCTGCAGGTCGGCGCCGCCGGCCGGCGGCGTGAGCGTCCAGGCCACCACGATGCCCTTGAGCGCGCGCGCATCGGCGCGGGCCGCGGCCTCGATCGCCCGGCGGACCTGCGCGGCGTCCGAGGGGTCCACCCGCCAGCCGTCGGCGCCGCACTCGGCGGTCCCCTCGCCCCGGGCGATCACCGCCACGCCCGCGCCGTCACGCCGCAGCCGCGCCGCCAGTGCCTGGCCCACGCCGCTGGCGTCGGCCAGCACCAGCCAGCGCCCCTCGGCGTCCGCATCCGGCGCCGGGGTCGGCGGCAGCGCCTGCCAGTCGGCCTCGAAGGCCCACTCCGTGGCCGGCGCGTTGCCGGCCATTGCGCGCTGCAGCAGGGCGCGCGTGACGCGCTTGAGCACCAGCCGGCGCACCTCGGCCACCACCACGCCGTGGTCGTCGAACAGGGTGACGTCGGCGCCCACCGCCTCGGCATCGGGCGTCGCCTCGTCCACGCTCACGTGGCACCACGCCTGCGACAGGCCGGTCTGGTGGACGCGGTAGTTGCCCATGCCCACGGGCACGCAGAGGTCGTCGCTGGGCGTGCCGTCGGGCGCGGTATCGCCCCAGGACAGGCCCACGCCCACCAGTTGCAGGCAGGCGTCGAGCAGGGCCGGGTGCAGCACGAAGGACGGCGCCGCGGCGGCCACGCCCGCCGGCAGGGCCACGCGGCCCAGCACCTGGCGGCCCTCGCTGCGGATCTCGGTGATGCAGCGGAAGGCCGGGCCGTAGTGCGCGCCTTGCTCGGCGAGCCGCGCGTAGTAGGCCTCGACGTCGTGCTCGCGCGCGGCGGCGCCCAGCAGGCCGGCCCGGCGCAGGGGCGCGGGCGCGGCGCTGCCCTGCCCCACCACGAAGTTGGCACCGACGTGCAGCTTCCAGGCCGGCGCGTCGGCGCCCGGCGCGTCGGCGTCGGCGCGGCTGAACACGCGCACCGCGTAGCGGCCCTGATCGGGTTCGTCCACGACCACCTGCACCGTGCGCTGGCCCTCCTCGGGCAGCGGCAGGCCTTCGCGGATGAGCACGTCGAACAGCTGGCCATCGTCGGTGCCCGCGGCCTCGCGCCCGGCGATCTGCGCCAGCTCCAGGAAACCGGTGCCCGGGAACAGCGTGAACTCGAAGATGCGGTGGTCGGCCAGCCAGGGCTGGGAGGCGACGCCGATGTGGCTCTGGAAGATGGACAACGGGCTGGGCACCACGCCGCCCAGCAGCGGGTGGCCGCTGCGCGTGGGCGCGAGCGCGGCGCCCTCGGCCCGGCCGCCCGGCTCGAACCAGTAGCGCTCGCGCTGGAAGGCGTAGGTGGGCAACACCACACGCTGGCGCGCGGCGGCCTCGCCGAGCACCGCGCGCCACTGCACCGGCAGGCCGCGCGCGTGCAGGCGGCCCAGGCTTTCCAGCAGGCAGCGCGTGTCCGCCCGCCCCTTGCGCAGGGAGGGGATGAAGCTGGCGTCGGCGAGCGCGCTGGCGCGCTGGGCCATGTTCACCAGCGTGGGCGCCGGGCCGACCTCCACGAACACGCGGTAGCCCTCTTTCTGCAGCGCGGCGATGCCGTCGCCAAAGCGCACCGCGTCGCGCACGTGCTGGCACCAGTACTCGGGCGTGCACACCTCCTCGCCGGCCAGGGTGCCGGTGAGGTTGGAGGCCAGGTCCATGCTCGGCGGGTTCAGCCGCACCGTGGCCAGCTCGGCGCGGAAGGCCTCGAGCATGGGCTCCATGAGCGGCGAGTGGAAGGCGTGCGACACCACCAGCGGCTGCGACTCCACGCCCTGCGCCCGCAGGCGCGCCAGCGCCGCCGCGAGCGCGTCGCTGCGGCCGGAGATGACGGTGTTGCCCGGGCCGTTGACGGCCGCGATCGACAGCACCGCCGCGTCGGCCGCGATGGCCTGGCGCACCGTGGCCTCGTCGGCGAACACCGCCGCCATGCCGCCGTCGCGCGGCAGCTGGCCCATCAGGCGGCCGCGCGCGGCGATCAGGCGCAGGCCATCGGCCAGGCTGAACACGCCCGCCAGGCAGGCGGCCACGTACTCGCCCACGCTGTGGCCCATCACGGCCGTGGGCACCACGCCCCAGGAACGCCAGAGCTGTGCCAGCGCGTACTCGATGGCGAACAGCGCGGGCTGGGTGAAGGCGGTGTCGTCCAGGCGCGCGGCGTCCTCGCCGCTGGCGAAAACCGTGTCCAGCAGGCCGTGCGGCAGCAGCGGCGAGACCAGGCGGTCGCACTCGTCCAGGGCGGCGCGAAACACCGGCTCCTGTTCGTAGAGCTGGCGGCCCATGCCGGCGTACTGCGCGCCCTGGCCGGTGAACATGAAGACCACCTCGGGCGCGGCGCCGAGCGTGGCGCGCGCGCGCACCACGCCGGCGGGCGCGACGCTCTCGCCGTCCGGGGCGGCCACGCTGTCCAGGAAGGCCTTGAGCTGGGCGCGCAGCTCGTCGGTGCTGGCGGCCACCAGGGCCAGGCGCTCCACGAAGTGCGAGCGGCCCAGCGCCAGCGTGGCCGCGACCGGCGCCAGCGGCAGCGCGGGGCCGGCGGCCAGCGCCTCATCCAGGCGGCGCGCCTGCGCGGCCAGGGCGGTGGCGGTGTGCGCCGACAGCACCACCAGGTGCTCGGCGCGCGGCGCCTCGCCGGTGGCGGGCGCGGCGGGCGGGGGCGGCGCCTCTTCCAGCACCACGTGCGCGTTGGTGCCGCTGAAACCGAAGGAGCTGACGCAGGCGCGCCGGGGCGCGTCGCCGGGGCGCGGCCAGGCGGTCGGCGCGGTCGGCACGGTGATGGGGTACTGGTCCCAGGCGATCAGGGGGTTGGGCTGGCGCAGGTGCAGGTGCGGCGGCACGGTGGCGTGCTGCAGGGCCAGCACGACCTTCATGACACCGGCCACGCCGGCCGAGGCCTCCAGGTGGCCGATGTTGGTTTTCACCGAACCCACCATGAGCGGGCGCTCGCGCGGGCGCTCGCCGAAGACCTGGTTGAGCGCCTTCATCTCGATCGGGTCGCCCAGCGGCGTGCCGGTGCCGTGCGCCTCGACGTAGCCGATGTCGCCCGGCTGCAGGCGCGCGTTGGCCAGCGCGGCGCGGATCACCGCCTCCTGCGCGGCGCCATTGGGCGCGGTGAGGCCACTGCTGCGGCCGTCCTGGTTGAGCGCCGAGCCGCGCAGCACGGCCAGCACGCGGTCGCCGTCGCGCTGCGCGTCCGACAGGCGCTTGAGCACCAGCACGCCGCAGCCCTCGCCGCGCACGTAGCCATCGGCCGAGGCGTCGAAGGTCTTGCAGTGACCGTCGAAGGACATCATGCGGGCGCGCGAGGTCAGCACCGCGCCGTTGGGCGCCAGCGTGAGGTTGACGCCGCCCGCGAGCGCGAGCTCCGCCTCGCCGTTGCGCAGCGACTGGATGGCCCAGTGGATGGCCACCAGCGAGGACGAGCAGGCGGTGTCCACCGCCACGTTGGGGCCGTGCAGGCCGAAGAAGTACGACAGGCGCCCGGCCGCCACGCTGTGCGCGGTGCCCGAGGGCGTGTAGGCGTCGCCGTGGCAGGGGCCGCGCTCCTCGTTCATGAGGCCGGCGTAGTCGCTGGTGGTGATGCCCATGTACACGGCGGTGCGCGAGCCCGCCAGCGACGAGGGCGCCAGGCCCGCGCGCTCCAGCGCCTCCCACGACACCTCCAGCAGCAGGCGCTGCTGCGGGTCCAGGCTCACGGCCTCGCGCGGCGAGATGCCGAAGAAGGGCGCGTCGAAGCGGTCCACGCCCTCGACGAATGAGCCCCAGCGCGTGTAGCTCTTGCCCATCGCGTCGGGGTTGGGGTCGTAGTAGCGCTCCACGTCCCAGCGGTGCGGCGGCACCTCGGTCACGGCGTCGCGGCCGCTGTGCAGCAGCGACCAGAAGGCCTCGGGCGTGTCGGCCTGGCCGGGGAAGCGGCAGCCCATGCCGATGATGGCGATGGGTTCGCTGCGGGCCTGTTCCGCGGCCGCCAGCTGGGCTTTCAACTGGTCGATGGCCACCAGCGAGCGCTTGAGCAGCGCGGCGTGGTCGGTGCCTTGGCGGGGTTCGGTCACGGTGTTTCCTAAAGGTATGGGTCGCTTCAGCCCAGGCCGTCGAGGCGGCGCATCAGCTGCTGGGCCAGCTCGTCTTCCGACAGCTCGTCGAAGGAGCCGACATCGGGAGCGGCCGCGGGGGTGGGCGCGGCGGTGGGCGCGGGGTTGGGCACGGGCACCTGGGGCGCCGGCGCGCCGGCCGCGGGCATGAGATCGGCGAACACCTCGCGCGCCAGGTGCTCGGTGAGCGCCGCGACGCTGGGGTGGTCGAAGGTGAGCGTGGCCGGCAGGGTGCGCCCGACCGCCTGGCCCAGGCGGTTGCGCAGCTCCACCGCCATCAGCGAGTCCAGGCCGAGCTGGCGCAGGGGTTCGGTCACGTCCAGGTCTTCGCCGCGCTGCAGGCCCAGCACCTTGACGGTGAGCTGGCGCACGTGGTCGCGCAGCAGGGTTTTGCGCCGGTTCGCGGCGGCCGATGCCAGGCGCTCGCGCAAGGACGGCTCGGGTGCGGCGGCGGTCTGGCCGGGCGCCGGCACCTGGCCGGGCCGCGCCAGCCCGCGCAGCAGCTCGCCGAACAGCGGCGGCGCGCCGTCGGCCAGGTGCGCCCAATCGCTGTCCAGCACGGCCAGCTGGGCGTTCGGGAACAGCGCGCCGGGCGCGGACCGGCGCATCGCGTGCTCGAGCGCGGCCAGGCCGTCGGCGGGTGCGATGGCGCGCAGCGAGCCGGGCTTGTCCAGCCGGCGGTCGGCGGCGGCGCCGATCTCCGCCCAGGGGCCCCAGTTGATGCTGACGGTGGGCAGGCCGCGCGCCTGGCGGTACCAGGCCAGCGCGTCCTCGAAGGCGTTGGCCGCCGCGTGGTTGGACTGGCCGGCCGGCCCCGCCACCGAGGCGCCCGAGGAGAACAGCACCAGGAAGTCCAGGTCCGGGCACAGCGTGTGCAGGTTCCAGCTGCCCCGCACCTTGGGCCCCATCACGGTGGCGAAGCGCGGCCAGGTCTGCGCCGCGATGACGCCGTCGTCCAGCACGCCGGCCGCGTGCACCACGCCGGCCAGCGGCGCCAGCGCGGCGGCCTCGGCCAGCACGCGCTGCAGGTCGGCGCGGCGCGCCACGTCGCCGCGCGCGGCCAGCACCTGGGCGCCCTGCCCCCGCAGGCCTTCGATCACCGCCAGCGCGCGGGCGTCGGGCGCCTGGCGGCCCATCAGCACGAGGTGGCGCGCGCCCCGCTCCACCAGCCACGCGGCCACGCGCAGCCCCAGGCCGCGCAGGCCGCCGGTGACGAGGTAGGCGCGGTCGGCGGCGAGGCGCGTCGGGCCCCCGGCCGGCGCGGTGGCCGCGTCGTGGCGCACCAGGCGGCGCGCCAGGCGAGCGCCGCCGCGCCGCGCGATCTGGTCCTCGCGCGAGGGCGATTGCAGTTCGTCCGCCAGCTGGCGCGCCGCCTCGGCGTCTCCGCTGGCGGGGTCGAGGTCGAGGCGCACGCAGCGCAGCTCGGGGTGCTCCACCGCCACCACGTGGCCCAGGCCCCAGGCCGTGGCCTGGGCGGCGTCGGCGCTGTCGTTCGCGCGCGCGGCCTGCGCGCCGCGCGTGACCAGCCACAGGCCCGGCGCGCCGTCGGCGCTGCCCGCCTGGGCGGCCAGGGTCTGCACCGTGGGCAACAGCCCGCCGATCAGGCGCTGCTGCTGCTGTTCGACGGCGTCCGGGTCCAGCGCCTCGTCCAGGCGCGCGTCCAGCGGCTGCAGTTGCACGACGCCCTGCCAGGGGCCCTCGCCCAGCGCGGCGGCCAGGCCGGCCGGGCCCTCGGCCAGCACGCGCACCTCGTCGCCGCGCGCGCGCAGTTCGCGGGCCAGCGCCTGCTGCAGGCCCGCCGCGTCGGGCAGCAGCAGCCAGCGCCGCGCCGCGTGGGCCTTGGCCTCGGCCAACGGCTGGCGGGCCAGGAACACGGCCTGCTGTTGCAGCACGGGGTGTGGCGTGTCGCCGGGCAGCGCGGCCGGCTCGCCCAGGCCGTGCTGTTGGAACAGATCGAGCCAGGCCCCGCGCGGCATCAGCGCGTACTGGCGGCGCTGGGTGTCGGCGTAGGCCCACCAGCCCTCGAGCAGGCCCACGGTGAGGTCGCCGAAGCGCTGGGGCGTGGTGCCCTCCAGCAGCACCAGGGTGCCGCCGGGCGCCAGCAGGCGGCGCACGTGGTCCATGGTGGTGTCGAGGTCGGGCGTGGCGTGCAGCACGTTGGCGCCGATCACCACGTCGTAGGCGGCCTCGGCGAAGCCCTGCCCGGCGGGCGCGGCGCCGATGTCGAGCACGGCGTAGCGCATGAAGCCGTGGGCGGCGAACTTCTCGCGCGCGCGGTGCAGGAACAGCGGCGACACGTCGGTGAAGGTGTAGTCCAGGTTCGCCGTGGGCAGGCGCGAGAGCACGTGGTGCGTGGTGCTGCCGGTGCCGGCGCCGATCTCCAGCACGCGCAGGGGCCGCCCGGCGGGCCAGGCCGCGGCGATGGCCGCCAGCGCGTCGGCGATGAGGGCGTTGTAGACCTGGGCCGGTGGCGAGTGCTGGTACAGGCGCTCGGTGTCGGCCAGCGAGCCGCCCGGGAACAGCAGGGCCAGCGGGTCGGCCTGGCCGCGCAGCACCGCCGCGAGTTCGCGCGCGCAGCGCGCGGTGAGGTTCAGCTCGGCGTCGCAGTCGGCGAAGCGCGCCAGCAGATCGTGGTACCGCGCCTCGGGGTCGCCGGCCCCGGGCCAGTGCCGCACCGAGTAGCCACCGGCATCGCGCGCGAGCGCGCCGTCTTCCACCAGCATGCCCAGCATGCGCTCGAACAGGCGGCCGTGGCGCGGCAGCACGCCCAGGCGCGTGGCGAGCGCGGCGGCGGGGCCGAGGGCTTCGCCAGGACGCGGGTCCAGGCCCAGGCCATGCAGGGCCTGGCGCACGTAGTCGGCGGCCAGGGCGTCGAGTTCGGGCAGGAAGCCGGCGTAGCGGTCCAGGCCGTGCTGGCGCGCGAGTTCGTCCACGCGCGGGCCCAGGGCCTGGGCGATGGCGACGGGCGAGGCCGCGCCGGCCGCGTTCGGCGGCAGCTCGCGCCACACGATCTCATGCAGCATGCGGCGCACGCTGGCCGGCACGCGGCCCTGCGGCGCCAGGGCCTCGGGCCGCGCGCGCTTGAAGTGCATGCCCTCGAACCGGGCCAGCACCGCGCCCGCGTCGTCGAGCAGCGTGAGGTCGGCGCTGAAGGTCTCTGCCCGGGCCGGGTCGCGGCCTTCGCCGGGGCGCAGCCTCACGTGGTTCCAGACCGCGCGCCCCGGCGCGCGGTCCAGGTGGATGCGGTCGACCTGCAGCAGCAGGAAGGCCTGGTCCAGGGTCGCCCCCTGCTGGGGCAGGCCGGCGCCGATGACGTGGAAGCAGGCGTCCAGGCAGGCGGGGTGCCACAACAGGCCGGCCTCGGGCGACAGGCCGTCGGGCCAGGACAAACGCGCCAGCACCTCGCCCTCGCCGCGCCGGATCGACTCGACGCCGCGGAACAGCGGGCCGAATTCCAGGCCCAGGGTCTTGAGCCAGCCGTAGTAATGGTCCACGTCGATGGCCTCGCCCAGGCGCGCCGCGATCGCGGCGGGCGCCTCGTGCGCGGGCACCGACGCGGTGGCGGCCGCGAGCCGCGCGCTGGCGTTCACCGGCCAGCCGCCCCCCTCGGCGTCGAAGGCGGCGATGCGCAGGGCGCTCACGCCCGCCTCGGGCGCGCCAAGCACCAGTTGCGCGCGCACCGGTTCGTCGCCGTGGAGTGGCATCGCGCGGTGCACCACGAAATCACGGATCTCCACGGGGCCGTCGCCGAACTGCCGTTGCGCGGCGGCGCGCGCCATTTCCATGTACACGGGCGAGGGCAACAGCCAGCGGCCCAGGATGCGGTGGTCGCGCAGCCAGGGCTGGACCGCCAGGCCCCAGCGCGTCTCGAACAGGCGGTCGCTGGTGAGCGACTGCGCCACCTCCCTGCCCAGCAGCGGGTGCAGGGCCGCGGGCCGCGGCTCGGCGCCGCGCGCGGGCGCGTGGTCGTCTGGCGCCCAGTAGCGCTCGCGCTGGAAGGGGTAGCCCGGCAGCGCGACACGGCGGCGCGCGCGGCCGGCGTCGAAGGCCGTCCAGTCGATGGCGGCGCCCAGGCCGTGCAGGCGCGCCAGGCTGCCGAGCAGGCTCTCCCAGTCGCCGCGCCCTCGGCGCAGCGAGGGCAGCCAATGGCGCTGGCCGTCGCCCGAACCTTCCGGCAGGCAGGCCTGGCCCAGGCCCAGCAAGGTTGGGTGCGGGCCCACTTCCAGAAAGACCTCGACGCCCGCCTGCGCCAGCGCCTGCACCGCGGGCGCGAACTGCACCGCCTCGCGCACGTGCTCGCGCCAGTAGCCGGGCCGGGTGATGGCCTCGCCCACCGGGCGGCCCGTGAGGTTGGAGATCAGCTCGATGCGCGGCGCGCGCAGGTCCACCGACGCCACCAGCCGCTCGAACTCGGCCAGCATGGGCTCCATCAGCGGCGAGTGGAAGGCGTGCGACACCTTGAGCCGCGAGCAGCGCAGGCCCTGGGCCTGGCATTGCGCCTCGACCGCCTCGATGGCGCGAAGAAGGCCCGAGACCACCACGTTCTGCGGCCCGTTGACCGCGGCGATGGACAGCTCGCGCGGCCAGGCCCCGATGAGCGCGGCCACGCGCGCGGGCTCGGCCATCACCGCCAGCATGCCGCCGTCGCGCGGCAAGGCGCCCATCAGGCGGCCGCGCGCCGCGATCAGCTGCAGCGCGTCGTCCAGGCCGAACACGCCGGCCACGCAGGCCGCCACGTATTCGCCCACGCTGTGGCCCATCACCGCCGCCGGCCGCACGCCCCAGGACAGCCAGAGCTGCGCCAGCGCGTACTCCAGCGCGAACAGCGCGGGCTGGGTGAAGGCGGTGTCGTCGATGGCGCCGTCGCCCTCGGGCGCGAACAGCACCTCCAGCAGCGGGCGCGGCAGCTGGGCGTCGAGCCCGCCGGCGCAGCGCTCCAGCGCGGCGCGAAACACCGGCTCGCTGGCGAAGAGCTCGCGCGCCATGCCGGCGTGCTGCGCGCCCTGGCCAGTGAACAGAAAGGCGATCTTGGGCGCGCGCGCGCCGGCCGTGGCGGCGAACACGCCGGGCGGGTCCTCGCCCGCGAGGTGGGCGCGCAGGCGCAACGCGGCCTCCTGCGGCGACGCCGCCAGCACCGAGAGGCGGTGCGCGAAGGGCGCGCGGCCGGTGTTGGCGCTGTAGGCGAAGTCCGCCAGCGAGGCGCCGGCGCCGTCGAGCGCCTCGGCGTAGGCCGCCGCGAGGGCGCGCAGCGCGCCGTCCTGGCGGGCCGTGGCGGTGAGCAGGTGCAGCGGCCGGTCGGGGCCGGCAGGGGCTGGGGCGGGCGCGGGTTCGGGCGCCTGCTCCATCACCAGGTGCACGTTGGTGCCGCTGAAACCGAAGGAGCTGACGCCGCCCAGGCGCGGGCCGGTGCCGCCGGGCCAGGGCGTGAGCGCGGTGGGCACGCGCACCGCCAGATCGTCCCAGGGGATGTAGGGGTTGAGCGTTTGCACGTGCGGCTGGCCGGGCACCTGGCCGTGGCGCAGGGCCAGGGCCAGCTTGATCACGCCGCCCACGCCGGCCGCCGCTTCCATGTGGCCCACGTTGGCCTTGACCGAACCCAGCAGCAGCGGCGCATCGCCCGCCTGGCGCGGCTCGCCCAGCACCTTGGCCAGGGCCTGCACCTCGATCGGGTCGCCCAGCGAGGTGCCGGTGCCATGCGCCTCGACGAAGCCCACGCGCGCCGGGTCCACGCGCGCGTCGGCCAGGGCCTCGCGCAGCACGGCCTCCTGCGAGGGGCCATTGGGCGCGGTGAGGCCGTTGCTGCGGCCGTCCTGGTTGGCCGCGCTGCCGCGGATGAGCGCGACGATGTTGTCGCCCGCGGCCTGCGCGTCGGACAGGCGCTTGAGCACCAGCACGCCGCAGCCCTCGCTGCGCACGAAGCCGTCGGCGCGCGCGTCGAAGGTCTTGCAGCGGCCGTCGGGGGCCATCATGTGCGAGCGCGACAGCGCCACGCTGACGTCGGGCGTGAGGATCAGGTTGACGCCGCCAGCGAGCGCGGCGTCGCACTCGCCGCGGCGCAGGCTCATGACGGCCTCGTGGATGGCCACGAGCGAGGATGAGCAGGCGGTGTCGATCGACAGGCTGGGCCCGCGCGTGCCCAGCACGTAGGACAGGCGGCCCGAGGCGATGCTGTGCGCGATGCCCGAGGCGGTGTAAGCGTCGAAGCTCTCCTTGCCGCCGTCGCGCAGCAGCTGGTAGTAGTCGCCGGCCGACATCCCGATGAAGACGCCGGTGCGGCTGCCCTCCAGACGATCGGCCGGGATGCCGGCGTGCTCCAGCGCTGCCCAGGCCACCTCGAGCAGCAGGCGCTGCTGCGGGTCCATGCTGCGCGCCTCGCGCGGCGAGACGCCGAAGAAGTGCGGGTCGAAGCCGTCCACGTCGCCCACGAAGCCGCCCCAGCGGGTGTTCATCTTGCCCGGCGCATCGGGGTCGGCGTCGTAGAAGTCGTCGATGGCCCAGCGCTGCGGCGGCACCTCGGTGATGGCGTCCACGCCGTCGCGCACCAGGGTCCAGAAACGCTCGGGCGTGTCGGCCCCGCCGGGGAAGCGGCAGCCGATGCCGACGATGGCGATCGGCTCGCGCGCGCCGCTGCCGCCGGCCTCGGCGAGCCGCGCCTCCAGCGCCGTCACGCGCTCCTGCAGCCCGTCGGCCAGCAGCGCCAGGCGCTTGGGCGAAAAGTGGCTGATGCGTTCGAGGAAGTCAGACATCCGATTGCTTTCTCTGCAGCTTCTTCGCGAACAAGGCCTCGATCTCCTCGTCGCTCAGGTCATCGATGGCCTCGACCGCGCCGCTGGCCGTGGGCACGGGTGCGGCGGCGGCTTCGGTCTCGGCCTGCGGCGCCAACAGCTGCCCGATGTACCCGGCCAGCGCGTCCAGCGTGGGGTAGTCGAACACCAGGGTGGCGGGCAGGCCGCGCGCCAGGCCCAGGTCCTTGCCCAGGCGGTTGCGCAGGTCCACGGCCATCAGCGAATCCAGGCCCAGTTCGTTGAGCGGCTGGCGCGGGTCGATGCGGCGGGCGTCGGCCACGTCGACCACGCGCGCCACATGCTCGCCGACGAAGGCCAGCAGGCGCTCGGCGCGCTGCGCGCCCGGCAGCCCCTTGAGTTCGTCGGCCAGCGAGGCGCCGCGCGCGGGCGCCGGCGCGCTCGCCGCGCGGGGTGCCTCGCCGTGCGTGGCGGCGCGGAAACGCTCCAGCAGCGGCGGCACGCCCGCGTCCAGGAAGCGCTCCCAGCGCACCGGGAACACGCCCACGCTGGCGGCCTCGCCGCGCATCAGCGACTGCAGCAGGTCCAGGCCCATGCGCGGCGTGATCGCATCGATGCCGCGCGCGCCCACGCGCTGGTCCACCGCGCGGTCGGCGGCAGCGCCGACCTCGCTCCAGGCGCCCCAGGCGATGCTCAGGCCCGGCAGGCCTTGCGCGCGGCGGTGCAGCGCGAGCGCGTCGAGGAAGGCGTTGGCGGCCGCGTGGTTGCCCTGGCCGGACGAGCCCAGCAGGCCGGCCACCGAGGAATACAGAACGAAGAAGTCCAGCGGCCGTTCGCGCGTGAGCGCGTGCAGGGCCCAGGCGCCCTCCACCTTGGGGCCCAGCGGGCGCGCGAAGCGCTCCCAGGTCTGCTGCTGCAGGGCGCCGTCTTCCAGCACGCCGGCGCTGTGAATGACGCCGCGCAGCGGGTGGTCCTCGCCGATCAGGTCCAGCACGCGCGCCACTTCGTCGGCGCGCGACATGTCGGCCTGCACCAGCTTCAGCTGCACACCGAGCGCGCGCATGGCGTCCAGCGTGGCCAGGGCGGCCTCGCCGGGCGCGCGGCGGCCCACCAGCACCAGGTGGCGCGCGCCCTGCTCGGCCAGGCGCATGGCGCTGATCAGGCCCAGGCCCGACAGGCCGCCCGTGACCAGGTAGCTGGCCTCGGGCGACAGCGATTCCATGCAGGCCTGCGCCGGATCGTGGCGCGTGAGCACCACCTTGCCGGTGTGGCGCGCCTGGGCCATGAAGCGCAAGGCCTCGGCGCCGCGCGCCAGCGGGAAGGCGTGGTACGGCAGCGGGCGCAGCTCACCCGCGTTCACCAGGCCCATCACCCGCTCGAACAGGGCCTGGGCGGCGGCCGGGTCCTGGTAGCGCTGGGCGTTGAGGTCGATGGCGTGGTAGCGCGCCTGGGGGCGCTCCTGCGCGAAGCGCTCGGGCGTCCAGATGTCGCGCTTGCCGATCTCCAGGAAAACGCCATCGGCCGCCAGGCAGCGCACGCTGGCCGCGATGAAGTCGCCCGCGAGCGAATTGAGCACCAGGTCCACGCCGCGGCCCTGCGTGAGGCGCAGCACCTCGTCGGCGAAGTCCAGCGTGCGCGAGTCCATGACGTGGTCGACGCCGAGCGCGCGCAGCGTGGCGCGTTTGGGCTCGCTGCCGGCGGTGGCAAACACCTGAGCGCCCGCGCGCCGCGCGAGCTGGAGGGCCGCCATGCCCACGCCACCGGCCCCGGCGTGGATGAGCACGCGCAGGCCCGGACGCAGCCCGCCGAGCGTGTGCAGCGCGTGCCAGGCGGTCATGAAGGCAAAGGGCAGCGTGGCCGCCTGGGCGTAGCCCATGCCGCGCGGCAGCGGCGCCACGTGGCGTTCCTGCGTGGTCACGTGGCTGGCGAAGCAGGCTTCGCCCGTGGCCACCACCGCGTCGCCCACGGCGAAGCGGGTGACGCCCTCGCCCACGCGCACGATGCGCCCGGCGCACTCGCCGCCCAGGGGCTCGGGGTCGTCGCGCAGGGCGACGGCGTTCATGATGTCGCGGAAGTTCAGGCCGGCCGCGCGCACCGCGATCTCGACCTCGCCCGGGCCGGGCGCGCGCCGCGCCATCGGGCGCAGCGCCATGTCGTCGAACACGCCGCTGGCGGCCTTTTCCAGTCGCACCGGCGCGTCGTCGGCGGCCGCCAGCGGGAAGGGCGCCAGGCGCGCCACGTGGCGCTGGCCGCCGCGCAGCGCAACCTGGTCCTCGGCATCGGCCGTGGCCAGCGCGCGCAGCAGGCCCTCGGCCATCGCGGACACATCGGCCCGTGGATCGAGATCGACGCAGCTGGCGCGCCACTCGGGGTGCTCCAGCGCGATGACCTTGCCCAGGCCCCAGGTCGGCGCCTGCGCGGCGTCGACCGCGTCGGCGCCATCGACGGCCATCGCGCCGCGCGTGGCGATCCACAGGCGCGGGGCGGTGGCGAACGCGGTGGCGCCCATGGCCTGCACCAGGTCCAGCAGCGAGCCCAGACCGGCGCGCAGCGAAGGCACCACGGCACCGGCCTGGGCCGGGGGTGTGTCGAGGCTGCCGAGGTGGACCACGCCCCGCCACTCGGCGGCCGCCAGGGCCTCGCGCAACGCGGCGGCGTCGGCCCCGGTGGCGGCGCTCGCGGGCCGCAGGTCCACCACCTGGCCCGCGCCACGCAGGCCAGCGGCCAGGGCATCGCCCACGCCTTGTTGATCGGTCAGCAGCAGCCAGCGCCCGCCCGTGGGCATCGGCTCCAGCGCTTCCACCGGTTTTCGCGCGGCCAGCAGCACCTCGCGCGAACGCGGGTCGGGCGCATCGATGGCGGCGGCCTCGAAGCCCGTCTCGGCCAGCAGCGACAGCCAGCGCTCGCGCGACAGCAGCGGCTGGCGGGGCCGCAGATCGGTGTCGGTGAAGCGCCACCAGCCTTCGGTGAGGCCGAAGGTGATGTCGATCCAGCGCTCGTCGCCGGCCACCTCCAGCATCAGCAGGGTGCCGCCGGGCGCCAGCGCGCCGCGCAGGCGGCCCAGGGTGCGGCGCAGGTCGGCGGTGGCGTGGACCACGTTGGACGCGATCACGAGGTCGAAGCGGCGCCCGTCCAGGCCCTGCGCGGCCAGGTCCTGCTCCAGGTCCAGGGCCTGGAAGGCCATGAAGCGGTGCGCCGCGAAGGCCTCTTTCGCGCGCGCCACCATCGAGGGGCCGACGTCGGTGAACAGGTAGTCGCAGCGCCCGGCGGGCAGCGCGGGCGCCAGCCAGGCGGTGGTGCCACCGGTGCCGCCGCCCACCTCCAGCACGCGCAGGCGCTGGCCCGGGGGCAGTTGGCGCAGCGCGGCGCGAACGGTTTCGCGCACCAGCTGGTTGTAGGCCTTGGCCTCGGGGGCGTCGCGGTACAGGGCCTCGGCGAGGGCGGCCGAGCCGTCGGGGAACAGCCGGTGCAGCGGGTCCACCGCGCCGCGCAGGATGCCGCCCAGCGCCTCGCCGCAGTTCGCAGTGAGCGTGAAGCGCGGGCGCGCGGCCGGGTGGCGCTGCAGCAGCGCGGGCAGGCGCTGCATCGGGTCGGCCGGCGTGGGCCAGTGCAACACGGTCCAGGCCCCGCCCTCGGCGCGCAGCACGCCGTCCTCGGCCAGGATGGCCAGCAGGCGCGGCAGCAGGCGGTGGTAGCGCGGCGCCACGCCGAGCGCGCGCGCCAGCGCGGCGGCCTCGACCCGCTCGCCGGCCGCGGGGCGCCAGCCCAGCTCGGCCAGGGCGCGCACGATCCAGTCGGCGCTCAGGGACTCCAGCGCCAGGAAGGCCTGCTGGTAGTCGTCCAGGCCGTGCTCGCGCGCCAGGCCGTCGAGCAGCGGGCCGGCCAAGGCCGCCAGTTCGGTGGGCGCGGGCAGCCAGGCGGCGTCGGGCGCGCGCGGCCATTCGATGGCGTAGACCGGGGCCTCGCCCGCGCCCAGCGGGCGCAGCGCGATGCCTTCGAGCGTGGCCACGGGCCCCTGGTCGTCGCTGACGGTGACGCTGGCCTTGAGCAGCCCCGCCCCGCCCTCGCCCACGGTGATGCGCGCATGGCTGGTCACCCGCGGCCCCGGCGTGCGGTGCCATTGCAGGCGCTCGATCGCCATCGGCAGGTAGGCCTGGCCAGCAGCGGTGCGCGCGGGCAGCGCCGCGGCCATCACCTGCAGGCAGGCGTCAAGCAGGGCCGGGTGCAGCAGGTAGTCGCCCGCGCCGGCGGCGGCGGGCAGTTCGATCTCGCCCAGGGCCTCGCCGTCCTGGCGGTGGAGGTGGCGCACGCCGTGCAGGCTGGGACCGAAGTCCAGTTGGCGCTCGCGCAGGCCCTCGCGGTGCGCGGCGCCGTCCCGCGTGTCGGTGCAGCGGGCCCGCACGGCCTCGCGCGGCTCGGGCGTGGGCGCTTCGGCGCGCTCGGCCGCATCGGCATAACGGCCCAGCGCATGCCGTTGCCACGCGTCCTCATCGGCGCCATCGGCCTGCGACAGCACCTCGACGCTGGCGGCCTCGCCCTCGGGCCGGCGCACGATGACTTGCACCGTGCGGGCCTCCTCGCCCTCGAAGGCCAGGGGCTCGACGATCGCCACGTCGTGCAGCGCGCGCGCCTCGCCCCAGACCTGGCGGCTGGCGGCCAGCGCCATTTCCAGGAAGCCGGTGGCCGGCAGGATGGCGCGCCCGTTGACCCGGTGGTCGGCCAGGTACGGCAGGTCGGCGGCGCGCAGGCGCTGTTCGAACGACACCACCTCGCGCAAGGCGCCGCGCAGGCGCGTGCCCAGCAGCGGGTGCGCGGTGTCGCGGCCCGCGGACCGGGGCGCCACGGGGCGCGCGCGGAACCACTGGCGCTCGCGCTGGAAGGGGGTGCCGGGCAAATCGGTGGGCCGGCAGCCGGACGAGGACCAGACGGCCCGCCAGTCCAGCGGCGCGCCGGCCAGGAACAGGCCGCCCAGCGACTCGGCGAGCTGGTCCAGGTCGTCGCGGCCCTTGCGCAGCGTGGGCACCAGGGTGGGCGCGCCCGCGCCCAGCGTGGCCTCCACGAACGGCAGCAGCGTGGGGTGCGGGCCGACCTCGATGCACACGTCGGGCGAGACGCTGGCCAGCGTGCGCAGGCCATCGGCGAAGCGCACGGCCTCGCGCACGTGGCGGCGCCAGTAGCGGGGCTGGGTCACCTCGGCCGGGTCGGCCCAGCCGCCCGTGAGGTTGGACACCAGGCGCAGCCGCGGCGCGGCGAACGGCACGCTTGACGCGGCCTGCTCAAAGGCGTCGAGCACCGGCTCGACCAGCGGGGAATGGAAGGCGTGCGAGACCGGCAGCACCTGGCAGCGGTGGCCGCGCGCCGCGAAGCCCTCGCACAGGGCGTCCACGTCGGCGGCGGCGCCCGCGATCACGGTCTGGCGCGGGCCGTTGACCGCCGCGATGGCGACCCGCGCCGCGCGCGGGGCGAGCGCCTCGGCCACCTCGGCCTCGGGCGCGGACACGGCCGCCATGCGGCCACCGGCGGGCAGCGATTGCATCAGCGCGCCGCGCCGGGCGATCAGCCACAGGGCGCGCTCCAGCGGCATCACGCCCGCGAGGCAGGCGGCCACGAGTTCGCCCACCGAATGGCCCATCACCGCGTCGGGCCGGATGCCCCAGCTGATCCACAGCTGCGCCAGCGAGTACTCGATGGCGAACAGCGCGGGCTGGGTGAAGCCGGTGTCGTCGAGCCGCTTCGCCGGCGCCTCGGGGTCGAACAGCAGCTCGAGCAAGGGGCGCTCGATGGCGCCTTGCAGCCCGGCGGCGCATTCATCGAGCGCGCGGCGGAACACCGGCTCGCGCTCATAGAGGGCGCGGCCCATGCCCAGGTACTGCGCGCCCTGCCCCGTGAACAGGAAGGCGAAACGCGCCGGGTCGCGGCGGTGCACGCGCGCGGTCCGCAGGTTCGGCGCCTCGCGGCCCTCGGCCAGGGCGCGCAGGCCCTCGACCAGTTCGGCCACGCTGCGCGCCAGCACCACGGCGCGCAGCGCGAAGGCCGCGCGGCCCACGGCGGCGCTGAAGCAGAGATCGGCCAGTTGCTCGTCGGGCCGGCCCGCGAAGGCCTCGGCGCAGCGCGCGGCCAGCGCGGCCAGCGCGGCGTCGTTCTTGGCCGAGAGCACGAACGGCCACTGGCGGCCGGCGGGGCTGTTCACCGCCGCCGGTGCCTCGGGGGCCTCTTCCACCAGCACGTGCGCGTTGGTGCCGCTGAAGCCGAAGGAGCTGACGCCCGCGATGCGGCGGCCGTTGATGGGCTCCCAGGGCGTGAGCGCGGTGGGCACGCGCAGGGCGAAATCGTCCCAGGGAATGTGCGGGCTGGGCGTCTTGAAGTGCAGGTGCGGCGGAATCTGCCGCTGCCGCAGCGACAGCACCAGCTTGATGAGCCCGGTGACGCCGGCCGCCGCTTCCAGGTGGCCCAGGTTGGTCTTCACCGAACCCAGCCACAGCGGCTGTTCGCGCCCGGCGCCGAACACCGCGCCCAAGGCCTGCACCTCCAGCGGGTCGCCCAGCTGCGTGCCGGTGCCATGCGCCTCGATCAGGCCGACCTCGTGCGGCCGCAGGCCCGCGCGCGCCAGGGCCTCGCGGATCACCGCTTCCTGCGCCGGGCCGTTGGGCGCGGTCAGGCCGCTGCTGGGGCCGTCCTGGTTGACGGCGCTGCCGCGGATCACCGCGAGCACGCGGTCGCCGTCGGCCTGCGCGTCGCTCAGGCGCTTGAGCACCACCACGCCACAGCCCTCGCCGCGCGCGAAGCCGTCGGCGGACGCGTCGAAGGTCTTGCAGCGGCCGTCGGGCGCGAGCATGCGCGCGTGCGACAGCGCGATGTACAGGTCGGGCGAGAGGATGAGATTGACACCGCCGGCCAGGGCCATGCGGCAGTCGCCCGCGCGCAGCGCCTGGCAGGCCAGGTGCACGGCCACCAGCGAGGACGAGCAGGCGGTGTCCAGCGTGAGGCTGGGGCCCTGCAGTCCCAGCAGGTACGAGAGGCGGCCCGAGCCGATGCTGTGGGCGATGCCCGAGGTGAAATGCGCGTCGAGCAGCGAGCGGTCGCCGCTCATGAGCTGCAGGTAGGCGTAGTCGCTGCTGCACATGCCCATGTAGACGCCGGTGCGCGTGCCCTCCAGCCGGTCGGGCGCCTGGCCCGCGTGCTCCAGGGCCTCCCAGCTCACTTCGAGCAGCAGGCGCTGCTGCGGGTCCATGCCCTGGGCCTCGCGCGGTGCGATGCCAAAGAAGCCGGCGTCGAAGCCGTCGATGGCGCCGAGGAAGCCGCCCGCGCGCGTGGCAATGCGCCCGGGCGCCTCGGGGTCGGGGTCGTACAGGGCCTCGGTGTCCCAGCGATCGGCGGGCAGCGGGCCGATGGCGTCCACGCCGTCGCGCATCAGGCGCCAGAAGCTGTCGGCGTCGTTGCCGCCGCCGGGCACGCGGCAGCCCAGGCCAATGATGGCGATGGGCTCGCGCGCCGCGGCCTCCAGCGCGGCCACGCGCGACTGCGCCGCCTCCAGCGCGAGGAAGGCGCGCTTGAGGGGCGACAGGGCGGGTTCGCCAGCGGGGGCCGGGGGGCTTGCGTCGTTCATCGTTCAGGTCTTGTCCAGGCGCGCGAGCAGCAGCGCTTCGATCTCTTCGTCGCTCATGGCGGCCACGGCGGCCGCGCCGAGCGCTTCGGGCGCGGTGGCCGGGGCGGCCGTGGCCGCGGCGGCGGGCGCGGCCGTGTCGGTGGGCGCCACGCGGCCCAGCAGGTGGGTGGCCAGCGCGTCGATCGTGGGGTAGTCGAACATCAGCGTGGCGGGCAGCGGCTTGTCCAGGCCCAGGCCGGTGCCGAGCTGGTTGCGCAGCTGCACGGCCATGAGCGAGTCGAATCCGAGGTCCATCAGCCGATCGTGCCGCCCTGGCGGCTCGTTCTGGTCCAGGCGCAGCACGCGAACGACCCGATCGCGCACGAATTCACGCAAGAGGTCCAGGCGTTCGCCTGGCAGGGCCTCGCGCACGCGGCGCCGCAGCGCCTCGGCCGCTTCCTGCGGCCCGGAGCGCGTGGGCGCGGCCGCCGGGGCACCGGTCGGTTCGATCGCCTGCGTCGCGCCACCGCCGGCCTCGGCCGAGCCCGGCGCGCGGGCCACGATGAGGTGCTGGCCCAGGGCCTCGGCGGGCGAGCCGGCGGGCGGCCAGGCGCCGGCCTCGTCGAAGCCGGCCTCGCGCAGGGCGCGCACCCAGGTGGCCGGCGGCAGCAGCGGGTTGTCGGTGCGCAGGTCGTCGGCGAAGTGCTGCCAGCCTTCGATCAGGCCGGTGCTCATGTCGAACCACGCCAGGTGGGTGGTGGACTCCACCAGCACCAGCACGCCGCCCGGGGCGAGCAGGCCGCGCAGGCGCTGCAGCGCGGTGCGCAGGTCCTTGCTCGCGTGCACCGCGTTGGCGGCGACGATGGCGTCGAAGCCGCCGGGCGCATAACCCTGCGCGGCCGGGTCCTGGTCCATGTCGAAGGCGCCGAAGCTCAGGAAGCGGTGCTCGGCGAAGCGCTCGCGCGCGCGGTCGAGGAACACGTCGGACACGTCGCTGAAGTGGTAGCGCGCGCGATCGGGCGGCAGCGCGGCCAGCACCGCGGCGCTGGTGCCGCCGGTGCCGGCGCCGATCTCCAGCACGCGCAGCTGGCGCCCGGGCGGCACCGAGGCGCCCAGCGACTCGAAGGCGGTGGCGGCCAGGCCGTTGATGTAGCGCATGGTGGCCGAGCGCTGGTACAGGTTTTCGGCGAGCTCGAAGGAGCCGCCGGGGAACAGGGTTTCCAGCGGGCTTTCGCGGCCACGCAGCACGGGTTCGACCAGCGAGCCGCAGTGGCGCAGGTAGTCGAACAGGGGCTGGTTGTCGGCGAACAGGGCCTGGGCGCCGGCCCACAGCGCGGGCAGGTCGGGCGCGGCCAGCGGCGCGTCGGCCACGAAGGCCTCGCCCTGCGCGCGCAGATCGCCGCGCGCGGCCAGGCCGGCCAGCCAGCGCGCCACCAGGTGGCGGTAGCCGGCCGCGATGCCGCCGGCCTGCAGCACCTCGTCGAGCGTGCGCGATTCGCCGGCTTCGCGGAACAGGCCCGCCTCGCGCAGCGTGTGCGCGGCATGCGCGAGGGTGATGCCTTCCAGGCAGGCCCATTTGGCGGGGTAGGAGGCGATGCCCAGGTCCAGCGGGCCGCGTTGTGCCTGCCGGTCCAGCGCCTGGCTCAGCGCGGCCCAGCGCTGGCCCGCGTTCAAGGCCATGCCCGGCGCCTGGTTGACCACGTCCATCCAGTGGCGCGTGGCGCGCCAGGGATAGCCCGGCGCGGCCACGCGGCGGCGCGCGAAGGGCGCGTCGAAGCCGGCCCAGTCGACCTCGGCGCCCGCCGCGTAGAGCTTCTGCAGGCCTTCCAGCATGTCGCTGGCGTCGGGCCGCTCGCGGTGCAGCGAGGGCAGCCATTCGACGGCTGCGCCGGCCGCGCATTCGGCGCCCATGCCCAGCAGCACCGGGTGCGGGCCGACCTCGATGAAGTGCGTGATGCCCTGGCGCAGCAGCACCTGCAGGGCCGGCGCGAAGCGCACCGGCTGGCGCATGTGGCGCAGCCAGTAGTCGGGGTCGGCCAGCTCGTTCGGGCCCACGGGCTCGCCCGTGAGGTTGGACACCAGGGCGATGGCCGGCGGCGAGAAACGCGCGCTGGCCAGCGCTTCGCGCAGGCCGGGCAGCGCGGGCTCGATGAGGGCGGAGTGCGCCGCGTGCGGCACGCGCAGCGACTTGGCGCGCACGCCCTGGGCCTCCAGCGCGGCCACGGCGGCCATCACGCTGGCGCGCGGGCCGCTGATGACGAAGTGCTCGGGGCCGTTGTCGGCGGCGATGGTCAGCGCCGGGTCGCCGCTGGCGGCCAGCTGGGCCTGCACCGTGGCCCGCGGCGCGAACACGGCGGCCATGCCGCCGTCGGCCGGCAGCGCGTGCGTGAGGCGCCCGCGCGCGGCCACGGCGCGCAGGCCGTCCTCCAGCGACAGGGCGCCGGCCACGCAGGCCGCCGCGTACTCGCCCAGGCTGTGGCCCAGCAGGGCCTCGGGCTCGATGCCCCAGGAGCGCCAGAGCGCGGCCAGCGAGACCTCGATGGCGAAGGTGAGCGGCTGGGCGTAGACCGTGTCGTCGATGGACACCGCCGCGTCAAGCGGGGCGTACAGCAGCGCCAGCAGGCCCCGGTCCATGTGCGGGCGCAGCGCGGCGTCGCAGGCGTCCATGGTGGCGCGGAACACGGGCTGCTGTTCGTACAGCGCGCGCCCCATGCCCACGTGCTGGGCGCCCTGCCCCGTGAAGAGGAAGGCCACGCGCGGGCGCGCGGCGCCCTCGTTGTGGCCGCTCACCAGCGCCTCGGCCTCGCGCCCGTCCAGGTAAGCCCGCAGGCCGTCGATCATCTGCGCCGCGTTCTGGCCGCGCACGGCCAGGCGGTGCGCGAAATGCGCGCGGCCGGCGTTGGCGGTAAAGCACAGGTCGGCCAGGTTCAGGTCGGGCGCGGCCAGGGCCTGCGCGTAGCGCCGCGCCAGCTCGGCCAGCTCGCCTTCGTGGCGCGCCGACAGGGCCAGCAGGTGCGTGGTGCGCTCAAGCGCCGGGGCCTCGCGCGCGGGCGCCTCGGGCGCGGCCTCCAGGACCACGTGGGCGTTGGTGCCGCTGAAGCCGAAGGCGCTGACACCCGCGAGCCGGCGCCCTTCGATGGGCGCCCAGGGCGTCACGGCGGTGGGCACCTGCAGCGGCCAGGCGGCCCAGTCGATGTGCGGGTTGCCCTGGCGGAAGTGCAGGTGCGGCGGCAGCTCGCCGCGCTGCAGGCCCAGCACCACCTTGGCGATGCCGGCCACGCCGGCCGCGGCCTCCAGGTGGCCGACGTTGGTTTTGATGGAACCGATGAGCAGGGGCCGCGTGGCCTCGCGGCCCGCACCGAGCACGGCCCCCAGGGCACCGACCTCGATCGGGTCGCCCAGCGGCGTGCCGGTGCCGTGCGCTTCGACGTAGCCGATCTCGCCCGGCCGCACGCGCGCATTGGCCAGCGCGGCGCGGATCACGTCTTCCTGCGCCGGGCCATTGGGTGCGGTCAGGCCGCCGCTGCGACCGTCCTGATTGATGGCGCTGCCGCGCACCACAGCCAGCACGCGGTCGCGCCGCGCCTGCGCGTCCGACAGGCGCCGCAGCACCAGCACCACGCAGCCTTCGCCGCGCACGTAGCCGTCGGCGGCGGCGTCGAAGGTCTTGCAGCGGCCGTCGGCGGCCATCATCCGCGCCTTCGAGAAGTTGATGTTCATCTCGGGCGTGAGCATCAGGTTCACCGCGCCCACCAGGGCGGTGTCGCACTCGCCCAGGCGCAGGCCCTGGACCGCCAGGTGCAGGGCCACCAGGGACGACGAACAGGCCGTGTCCACCGTGACGGCGGGACCCTGCGCGCCCAGCACGTAGGACAGCCGCCCCGAGGCCACGCTGTAGGAGTTGCCGGTGCCGAAATACGGGTCGATGAGTTCGTGGTGGCGGTAGATGGCGCGGCCGTAGTCGTTGTTGCCCACGCCCATGTAGACGCCGGTGCGCGTGCCCGCCAGCTCGCCCGGCGCCTGGCCGGCGCTCTCCAGCGCTTCCCAGGCCACTTCGAGCAGCAGGCGCTGCTGCGGGTCCATGCTGGCGGCCTCGCGCGGCGAGATGCCGAAGAACTCGGCGTCGAAGCGGTCCACGCCGTCGAGGAAGCCGCCGTGGCGCGTGGTCATCTTGCCGGGCGCGTCCGGGTCCGCGTCGTACAGCGCGTCGAGCGGCCAGCGATCGGCGGGAATGGCGCCAATGGCGTCGCGCCCGTTCCACAGCAGATCGGCCAGGCCCTCCATGTCCTTCACGCCGCCCGGCAGGCGCAGCGCCAGGCCGACGATGGCCAGCGGCTCGTGCGCGGCCGACTGCGCGCGCGCCAGCTGCGCCTTGAGCTCGCGGATCTCGAGCAGGGCGCGCTTGACGGGCGACAGGGCTTCGGTGGCGGGCTGCGGGTCGTTCATGTTCAGGGGCTTTCGGGTCCGCCCGAGAGTTCCTGCATCAGCAGGGCCTCGGCTTCTTCGTCGGACAGCGCGGCGAGCTCGCCATGGGCCGGCGCGCCGGCCGCGGCCTGGGGCGCGGGCGCGCCCTCCAGGCCGAGCGCGCGCATCAGGTAGGCGGTGAGCGCGTCGAGGTTGGGGTAGTCGAACAGCAAGGTGGCCGACAGCGGCTGGCCGATGGAGCGCGTCAGGGCGTTGCGCAGCTCCACCGCCATCAGCGAGTCGAGGCCGATGTCCTTGAGCGCGCGCCGGGGGTCGATGGCGGTGCCGGCGTCCAGGCCCAGCACCTGCAGCGCGCGCTCGGCGAGGTGGGCCATGAGCGCGCCGCGGCGCTGGCCGGCGGGCAGCTGGCGCAGGCGGGCGGCCAGGGAGGCGTCGGGCAGGGCCTCGGCGGCGGGCGCGGGGCGGCGCGCGGCGGCCGGGAACAGGGCCGCGTCCACGCCGGCCGGCAGGTGCGAGAGGAAGGCCGACCAATCGATCGGCAACACCAGGGCGTGCGTGGCGCCCTCGCGCCACAGGGCTTCCAGGCGTTGCAGGCCCAGCCCCGGATCGATGGGCTTGAGGCCGCGCTCGGCCCAGGGGTCGCGGCCCGAGGCCGCCAGCTGCGTGGCCATGCCGCCCTGCGCCCAGGCGCCCCAGCCGACGCTGAGCGCGGGCAGGCCCAGCGCGCGGCGCGCGCGCGCCAGGGCGTCGAGCTCGGCGTTGGCGGCGGCATAGGCGCACTGGCCGGGCGCGCCCAGCCAGCCGCCGGCGGCGGAATAGAGCACGAAGAAGTCCAGCGGCTGCTCGCGCGTGAGCGCGTGCAGCACGCGCGCGCCGCCCACCTTGTTGCGCAGCACGGCGGCGCAGCGCGCCCAGGTCTGGCGGATCAGCGCGCCGTCGTCGAGCGCGCCAGCCGCGTGCACCACGCCGCGCAGGGGCGGCAACTCACGCGCGAGCTCGGCCATGAGCGCGCCCATGGCGGCGGCATCGGCGGCGTCCAGCGCGGCCAGGCGCACATTCACGCCACCCTCGCGCAGCGCATCGACGGCCGCCTGCGCCTGGGCCGAGGGCGCGCGGCGGCCCAGCAGCACCAGGTGGCGCGCGCCGCGCTGGGCCAGCCCGCGCGCGGTGTGCAGCCCCAGCGCGCCCAGGCCGCCGGTGATGAGGTAGCTGGCGTCGGCGCGCACGAAACCGGCCTGTACGGCCGGCGGCGCCGGGGGCAGGCGCAGCACCAGCTTGCCGGTGTGCCGGGCCTGGGCCATGTGGCGGAAGGCCTCGCTGGCGCGCTCGAAATCGAAGGGCGTCACCGGCAGGGGGCGCAGGCTGCCGTCGGCCAGGCCGGCCAGCACCTCGGCCAGCAGCGGCGCCACCAGCGCGGGGTCGGCGTAGGCCTCGTCACCGAAGTCGTAGGCGCGGTAGCGCAGGCCGGGGTGGCGCGCGGCCACGGCCTCGGGCGTCCAGATGCCGCGCTTGCCCAGCTCCAGGAACCAGCCGCCCGGCGCGACCACCGACAGGCCGGCGGGAATGAAATCGCCCGCCAGCGAGTTGAGCAGCACGTGCACGCCCTCGCCTTGCGTGGCGCGCTTCAGTTCCTCGGCGAAACCGGTGCTGCGCGAGTCCATCACCTGCGCCACGCCGAGCGAGCGCAGGAAGGCGCGCTTGTCCTCGGAGCCCGCGGTGGCGTACACCGTGGCGCCCGCGCGCAGGGCCAGTTGCACCGCCGCCAGGCCGACGCCGCCCGCCCCCGCGTGGATCAGCACGCGCTGGCCGCGCCGCAGCCCGGCGATGCGCTGCAGGCCGAACAAGGCGGTGAGGAAGGCCACCGGCAAGGCGGCCGCCTGCTCGAACGAGAGCGTGGCGGGCAGGCGCGACAGGAAGGCCGCGGGCACCACGGCCTCGCTGGCCATGCTGCCGTGGGCGAAGCCGAACACGGTGTCGCCCACGCGCAGGCCGTCGACGCCGGCGCCGCATTCGATCACCGTGCCCGCGCATTCGGCGCCGAGCGGGATGCCCGTGCCGGGGTAGACGCCCAGGGCCAGCAGCACGTCGCGGAAGTTCAGCGCGGCGGCGGCCACGCGCAGGCGCACCTCGCCGGCCTGCAGGGTCGGGCGCGCCAGGGGGCGGATGGCCAGGCCGTCGAGCGTGCCGGCCTGCGCCACTTCCAGACGCCGGGGCGCGTCGGCCACGGGCGCCACCGCCGCGTCGGGGCGGGTCAGCGCCAGCGGCACCAGCCGCTGCACCCAGGCGCCGCCACCGCGCAGCGCGGTGTCGGGACCGGCGCTCAGCAGCCAGGGCAGCAGCGCCGCACCGTCGCTGGCCGCGGGCTCGATGTCGATCGCGCGCGGCTGCAACTCGGGGTGTTCCACGCGCAGCACACCGAGGAAGGCCCAGGCGCCCGCGGCCGCCAGGCCCGCCGGTGCTTCGCCGGCGTGCACCGATTGCGCCGAGCGCGTCACCAGGGTGAGCGGTGCCGGCGCCGCGACCAGGGCCTGGGCCAGGTGCAGCAGCGCGCCGCTGGCCAGCCGCTCGGCCTGTTCGGGGTCGCCGGTCTCCAGCGCCGGGGCGTCCAGGCCCCAGAGGTGCACCGCACCGCGCAGCGGGCCGCTGGCCTGGGCCGCGTCCAGCACCGCCTGGAAGTCCTGCGGGCTGTGCGGGTCCACGGTCCAGCGGTCCCCGCCCAGGGATTGCAGGCGCTCGCCCGGCCGCACCTCGACGCAGCGCGCGCCACGCGCCTGCAACGCCGCGCGCAGCGAGGCCGCCAAGCCCGAGGCGTCGCTCAACAGCAGCCAGGCGCCGTCGGCGGGACGCTCAGGGGACGCGGCGCCGGCGGGCGCCGGCTGCCAGCGCGCCTCGTACACGCCCTCGTCCGGCGCGTCGCCGGCCAGGCGCCGCGCGTCGGCGCGCGCGAAACGGGCGCCGGTGATGAAGGCCACCGGCTCGCCGGCCTCGTCGTCGAGGCGCAGGTCGGCCGCAAAGGCCTCGGCGCCCGGCGCCGGTTCGGCGCGCAGGGTGGCGGTGGCGCGCAGGCGCGCCTGGCCCGGGCGCCACAGCGCGAAGCGCTCGACGCCCATGGGCACCCAGAGTTGGGTGGGCAGCCCCGCCGAGCCGCCCGAGGCGGCGGCCGCGCACAGCTGCAGGGCCGCGTCGAGCAGGGCCGGGTGCAGGCCAAAGCGCGGCGCCTCGTGCGCCAGTTCGGGCGGCAGGGCCAACTCGCCCCGGGCCCAGCCGTCGCCGGCGGCCAAGACCTGCACGCCGCGAAAGCCGGGGCCGAAGGCCACGCCGAGCGATTCGAAGCGTTGATAGAAAGTGGCGCGGTCGACGGCCATACCTTCCGTCATGGCGGGTGCGGCGCCCGGCGATGGCGCGGCCCCGCGCCGCCCGATGGCCGAGCACACGCGCTGCCAGCCGGGTGCCGCGTCGATGGCCTGGAACAGCTCCAGCACCGCGCCCGCCGCGCCGTCGCGCACGACCACCTGCCAGGTCAGTTCGCCCTGGTCCGGCAGCGGCAGCGGGCGGTCGACGGCGAAGGCCTCGAGCGTGCCCGCGCCGGCCTCGGCGCGCCAGGCCGCGTGCAGGGTTTCCAGCATGGCCGCGCCCGGCATCAGCAGGCGCCCGCCGATGCGGTGGTCGCGCAGCGCGCCCGCGCTGTCCATGCGCCATTGCGCCTGGTAGACGCGGTCGGCGGTGGCCGCGAGCGGCAGGCGCGCGCCCAGCAAGGGGTGCGCGCCGCTGGGCAGCGAGGGGACGGCAGCGGCCACCGGCGTGGGGCGCAGCCAGTAGCGCTGGCGCTGCCAGGGGTAGCGCGGCAGGTCCACCACCTCGCCCGGACCGCCAAGCAAGGCCTCGGTGTCCAGCGTGTGGCCCACCACGTGCAGCGCGGCGGCCGAGGCCAGCAGCGTGTCGCGCTCGGGCTTGCCGCGACGCAGCGAGGCGGCCACCGTGGCGGCGCGGCCCCGGGCCTGCAGCGTGTCGCCGAGCGCGCCGCTCAGCACCGGGTGCGGACCGATCTCCAGGAAGGCGTTGAAGCCGTCGTCCGACAGGGCCTCGATGGCGGCTTGCAGGCGCACGGGTTCGCGCACGTTGCGGCCGAAGTAGTCGGCGTCGAAGCGCTGGCGCGGCGCGGCGGCGCCGGTGACGGTGGAGTACACCGGCACGGCCGCCGGCGAGGACACCACCTCGCCCAGGCGCGCCACCAGCTCGCGCTGCAGCGGCGCCATCTGGGCGCTGTGAAAGGCGTAGTTGACCGGCAGCAGGCGGTGGTGCACGCCGCGCGACGCCAGGGCATTGAGCGCGTCGTCCAGCGCGGCGGGCTCGCCGGAGAGCACCACGCTGCGCGGCGCGTTCAGGGCCGCGAGCGAGAGCCGCTCGCCGAAGGGCGCCAGCAGGGCCTCGGCCTCGGCGGCGCTGCAGTCGACGGCGGCCATGCGGCCGTGGCCCGTGGCCTGTTGCATCACGCGGGCGCGCAGGCAGACCACGCGCACGGCCTCGGCCAGGCTGAGCACGCCGGCCACCTGCAGCGCGGCGATTTCGCCCACGCTGTGGCCGACCACCGCGCCGGGGCGCACACCCCACGAGGCCCAGAGCGCGGCCAGCGACACCTGGATGGCGAACAGCGCGGGCTGGGCCACCTCGGTCTGGTTCAGGCGCGAGGCCGCTTCGTCCACGGACAGCTCGGCCAGCAGCGACCAGCCGGTGGCCGCGCGGATCAGCGCGTCGCACTCATCCATGCGCGCGCGGAACACCGGTTCCTGCGCCAACAGCTCGCGGCCCATGGCGTACCACTGCGGGCCCTGGCCGCTGAAGACGAAGGCCAGCCGCGGCGCGGCGTCCGGCGCCACGCGGCCCAGGCTCGCGCCGGGCGCTTCGCCGTCGCGCGCGAAGGCCTCGAGCCGGGCGCGCAGTTCCTCGCGGTCGCGGCCCAGCACCGCCAGGCGGTGGTCCAGCGCGGAGCGGCGCGCGCCCGCGGTGAAGCAGAGGTCGGTCAGCGAGGCCGGGCTGCGCGGCAGAAACCCGGCCCACGACCGGGCGAGTTCGCGCAGCGCGGGCCCGCTCTGCGCGGACAGGTGCAACAGATGGGTGCGCTGCTCGGCCGTCGCCTGCGGCGCGGCGCCCAGGCGCGGCGCTTCTTCGAGCACCACGTGCGCGTTGGTGCCGCCCACGCCGAACGAGCTGGTGCCGGCGCAGCGCGCGAGCGGGCCGCGCGGCCAGGGCGTGAGCGCGGTGGGCACGGCCAGGCGCGTGCCGTCCAGCGAGAGGTGCTTGTTGAGCGACTTGAAATGGATTTGCGGCGGGATCGCCTCGTGGCGCAGGGCCAGCACGGTCTTGATGACGCCGGCCACGCCCGCGGCGGCTTCCATGTGCGCCAGGTTGGCCTTGGCCGCGCCCAGCCAGCAGGTGCCGCCGCCCACGTCGGCGCGGCCCACGGTGGCCGCCAGGGCCTCCACCTCGATCGGGTCGCCCAGCGGCGTGCCGGTGCCGTGCGCTTCGATGAAGCCGATGCGGCCGGGCTCGAGCTGCGCCGAGGCCAGGGCCTCGCGGATGAGGTCCTGCTGGGCCAGGCCGTTCGGCGCGGCCAGCAGGGTGGAGTGGCCATCCTGGTTGACGGCCGAGCCGCGCACCACGGCCAGCACGCGGTCGCCGTCGGCGAGCGCGTCGCTCAGGCGCTTGAGCACGATGACGCCGCAGCCCTCGCCGCGGCCGAAGCCGTCGGCGCTGTCGTCGAAGGTCTTGCAGCGGCCATCGGGCGCCATGAAGCCGACCTTGGACAGCGACACCATCAGGTCGGGCGTGACCATCAGCGAGACGCCACCGGCCAGGGCGATGTCGCTCTCGCCGTGGCGCAGGCTCTGGCAGGCCAGGTGGATGGCGACCAGCGAGGACGAGCAGGCGGTGTCCACCGACACGCTGGGGCCGCGCAGGTCCAGCAGATAAGACAGGCGATTGACCAGCACGCTGTGCACCGTGCCGGTGAGCGTGCGCGCGTCGATGGCCTCGGGGTCGCGGTACTCCAGCAGCTGGTAGTCGTTGTGGTAGCTGGCCACGAAGGCGCCGGCGCGGCTGCCGCGCAGTTGTTCGCGCGTGAAGCCGGCGTCGTCCAGCGCCTCCATCGCCACCTCGAGGAACAGGCGCTGCTGCGGGTCCATGCGCTCGGCTTCGCGCGGCAGGATGTTGAAGTAGGCGGCGTCGAAGCCGTCGATGCGCTCCAGGAAACCGCCTTCGCGCGCGATCGACTTGCCGGGCACCGAGGGGTCGGCGTCGTACACGGCCTGCACGTCCCAGCGGTCGGCGGGCACGGGGCGCACCGCGTCCACGCCGTCCACCAGCAGCTGCCAGAAGGCCTCGGGCGAGTCCGCGCCGCCGGGGAAGCGGCAGCCCATGCCGACGATGGCGATCGGGTCGGCGCGCAGCACGGCCTCGCTCTGCGCGCGCACCTTCTGCGCCATCAAGGCGAGCTTGATGGCCGACAGCTGGCCCAGCGAAGGAGAAGAAGGCGTGTCGCTCATGGGGGTCAGCGGCGCCGGCGCAGCAGCAGGGCCGCGTCCTCGTCGGAGAGTTGGTTCACGCCATCGAGCACGGTGGCGATGTCGGGCGCGGGGCCGGCGTCCGGCGCCGCCACCGGCGCGGCGGAGGGCACCGGGGCGGTGGCGTGCGCCCCGGCGAGAAAGCCCGTGAGGGCCTCGATGGTGGGGTAGTTCCAGGCCAGCGTGGCCGACAGCGGCTGGCCGTGCAGCGGCTCCAGGCGGTTGCGCAGTTCCAGCGCCATGAGCGAGGTCAGGCCCAGGCTGCCCAGGGGCTTGCGCGGGTCGATGCGCGCGGGGTTGAGCTTGAGCACACGGCCCACCACCTCGCGCACCGTGAGCTCCAGGGCGCGGCGGCGTTCGGCCGGGTCGGCGGGCTCGGCCGGTGCCGGTGCGTCCGACGCCGCGCCCTGCTGCGCCGGGGCGGCCTCGGACGCGAACAGGTCGCGCAGCAGCGGCGCCTGGCGCGCGCCGCCCTGCGCGCGCAGCCGCGCCCAGTCAATGGGCATGGCCAGCAGGTGGCCGTGCGGCCAGCGCAGGGCCTCGTCGAACAGGGCCAGGGCCTGGGCCGGCGCGAAGGCGCCGATGCCCTGGCGCTGCAGCTCGTCTTGCTGGCGCTGGCCGGTCTCGCCCCGCATCACGCCGGTCTGCGACCACACGCCCCAGCCGATGCTGAGCGCGGGCTGGCCCAGGGCGCGCCGGTGCCGCGCCAGGCCGTCGAGGAAGGCGTTGGCCGCCGCGTAGCTGGCCTGCCCGGCCTGCGGCATCAGCGCGGCCATGGACGAGAACAGCACGAAGGCATCGAGCTCGGGCAGCAGGCGGTGCAGGTTCCAGGCGCCGCCCAGCTTCGGGCGCAGCACGGCGGCGAGCGAAGCGGCGTCGAGGTCGCGCACCAGCTGGTCGTCGGTGAGGCCGGCGGCGTGGAAGACGCCACGGATCGGCGGATGGGCCTCGGCGGCGAAGCCCTCGAGCCAGTCGCGCAGGGCGGCTTCGTCGGCCACGTCGAGCGCGACGTGGCGCACGCTGGCGCCCAGCGATTCGAGGCCGCGCACGGCCGCCACGGCGCGGCCCGCGGGCGTGTCCGCGCCCAGGCCCGCCCAGGCGGCGCGCGCCGGCAGCGGCGTGCGCGACAGCACCACGAGGTGGCGCGCGCCCTGCGCCACCAGGCGCTGCGCGATCGGCTGGCCGATGCCGCCCAGGCCGCCGGTGATGAGGTAGCTCGCGTCCGGGCGCCAGCGCGGCGGCGCCTCGGGCGCCCAGGGCGCGCGGCGCAAGCGCGGCTCGAAGCCTTGCGCGCCGCGCAGGGCCAGGGTGCCCGGCGCGGCGCCCGGGAGGGCCTGGGCCAGCGCGAGCGCCGCGTCGCCGGGCGTGGCGGCGGGGTCGAGATCGATCAGCCCCCCCCAGCGCTCGCCCTGCTCCGTCGCCATGACGGCCGCCAGCCCCGACAGCGGCGACTGCGCGAGCGCCAGCGCCGTGGCCTCGGCCGGCGACACGGCCATCGCGCCGCGCGTGACCCACCACAGGCGCGTGCGCGACGCGGGCGGCAGGCGCTCCAGCGCCTGCGCGGTGAGCAGCAGGCGGTGCAAGGCGGCGGCGAGGGTGCCGTCGATGGCGGACAGGTCCAGCGCGCGCAGGTCCACCACCTCGGTGGTGGCGCCCGCCATCGCCTCGGCGGTGGGCAGGGCATCGTGCAGCAGCTCGGCGGTTTCACCGGCTTCCCGCAGGGCCTTCAGGAGTTCGGGGCCCAGGCCGCCGCGATCGGCGATCAGGCACCAGCGTCGCGCGCCCGGTGGCGCGGCGGCGGGGGCCGGCTCGGCGGGCTGCCACCGCAGGTCGTAGAAGGCCTCGCTGGGGCTGGCCATGGAGCGCTCGCCGAAGGGCTGCAGGCGCAGGCCACGCAGCGCCAGCACGGGGCCTTGTTCGTCGAGCAAGGTGGCGTCGATCAGGCCGACGCCGGCGCGCCGGCGCAGGTGCAGGCTGAGCGCGCCGGGTGCGCCAACGGCGCCGGATGGGCCCGTTGGCGCGCGGTGCGCCCGCACCTGTTCGAGACCCGTCGGCAGGCACAGCTGGCCCTCGGGTGCCAGCAGCGCGGCGGCCTGGAAGCAGGCGTCCAGCACCTCGGGCGCAAAACAAAAACCGGGGACGGCGGCGTCGGGCAAGGCCTGGAGCTGCACCAGCGCTTCGTCGGCCGAGAGCCAGGCGCAGCCGATGCCATGCAGCGGCGCGGCGAAGCCGGCGCCCAGCGCCGACAGCCGCTGGTAGACCGCGTCCGCCGACAGCGCCGCGCCGCGCTGCAGCGCGGCCGTGTCCACGGGGGACGCCGGGCTGGCGCCGCTGGCGGCAGGGGCCGCCAGCCGGGCCCGCGCGTGCGGCAGCCACTCGCTGCCGCTGTGCGTCTGGAACGCCAGCCGCAGGCCGCCCTGCCCGTCCGCGCTGGCCTGCAGCTGCAGCGCGCAGGCCGCATCGGCCTGCAGGTGCAGGGCGCGCTCGAAGCTCAGGCCCTCGAGCACCAGGGGCTGCTCGGGCGACAGCGCGCGCGCGGCCGCGAGCGCGAGCTCCAGGTAGGCCGAGGCCGGCAGCAGCGCGCTGCCATGCAAGGCGTGCCCGAACCAGGCGGGCACGCGCTGCGGATCGATCGACAAGGACCACAGCGCGCCCACCGGGGTGCCCGCGAGTTCGATGCCCGCGCCCAGCACCGGGTGCTGGCTGGGCACCGTTCGCCCATGGCCCTGGGCGCCCGCGGCCGCCCGCTCGGCGGCGGCGATCCAGTGCCTCTCGCGCTGCCAGGGGTAGGTGGGCAAGGCCAGGAAGCGCCCGCCCTCGGGCATCAGGCGCGACCAGTCGGGCGCCACGCCGGCGCAGAACGCGGCGCCCACGGCCGCGAGCCAGGCCGCCTGTTCGGGTTCGCCGCGGCGCGCGCAGCCGATCACGGCCACCTCGGCGCCCGCCGCCTGCGCGGTCTGCTCCACCGAGGGCAGCAGCACCGGGTGCGGCCCCAGTTCGATGAACACCGTGACGCCCTCGTCGAGCAGGCGCTGCACGGCGGCGCCGAAGCGCACCGGCTGGCGCAGGTTGTCGCCCCAGTAGGCGGCGCCCAGTTCGTGCGCCTCGGCGCGGCGAGCCAGCACGGTGGAGACCAGCGGCACGGCCAGCGCCCCGGGGCTCAGCCCCGCGAGTTCGGCGCGCAGTTCCTCGGCCAGGGGCTGCATCTGCGGGCTGTGCGAGGCCACGTCCACCTTCACCAGGCGGCAGAACACGTTCTGCGCGGCCCAGGCGGCCATCAGCGCCTGCACGGCCTCGGGCCGGCCAGAGATGACGCTGGAGCGCGGGCTGTTGCTCACCGCCACCGAGACCTCGTGCTCGTGGCCGGCCAGGCGCCGCTGCGCCTCGTCCATGGGCATGTCGACCAGGGCCATGGCGCCCTGCCCGCTGGTGCGGCGCATCAGCGCGCTGCGGCGGCAGATGATGCGCATGGCCTCGTCCAGGCTGAGGGCGCCCGCGATGCAGGCCGCCGCCACCTCGCCCATGCTGTGGCCCACCACCGCGTCGGGCCGCACACCCAGCGAGCGCCACAGCTCGGCGTAGGCCAGGGCGATGGCGACCAGCACGGGCTGGATGACGTCGATGCGCTCCAGCAGATGCTTCGGATCGCCGGGTTCCAGCGCCAGCTGCTCGACGATGGACCAATCCACGAAGGGCCGCGCGGCCGCGTCGCAGCGCTCCAGCGCGGCCTTGAACACGGGCTCGCGCGCCATGAGTTCGCGGGCCATGCCGTCCCACTGCGCGCCTTGCCCGGGGCAGATGAAGGCGATGCGCGGGTGGGCCTCGGGCGCGCGCCCTTCGGCCGCGGCCGCCTGGCCATCGCCGTGCTGGCGCAGGGCCTCGGCCATGGCGGCGGCGTCACCGGCCACGAAGGCGGCGCGGTGTTCGTGCGGGGTGCGGCGCGTGGCGGCGTTCCAGCACAGGTCGGCCAGGGGCGCACCCGCCGACAACACGTCGGCGAAGCGCCGCGCCTGGGCGCGCAAGGCGCCTTCGTCGCGGGCGCTGAGCACCAGCAGCGCCGCCTCGCCCGCCGGCGCCACGCGCGGCGCGGGCGTGCCGGTGGCGGCGGGCGCTTCCTGCAGCAGCACATGCGCGTTGGTGCCGGCGATGCCGAAGGCGCTCACCCCCGCCAGGCGCGGCTGGGCGCCGCGTGGCCAGGGCGTGGCCTCGCGCGCCACCACCACGGGAATGTCGGACCAGGGGATGGCGGGGTTGGGCTGCTGGCAGTGCAGGCTCTGCGGGATGCGCCCATGGTGCAGGGCCAGCGCCGCCTTGATGAGGCCGGCCACGCCGGCCGCGCCCTCGGTGTGGCCGATGTTGGTTTTGACCGAGCCCACGCGCACTGGCTGCGCGGGGTCGCGCCCGGCGCCCAGCACGGCGGCGATGGCCCCGAGCTCGACCGGGTCGCCCGCGCGCGTGCCTGTGCCATGGGCTTCCACGTAGCCCACCTGGGCCGGGTCGATGCCCGCGTCCTCGCAGGCGCTGCGCAGCAGGGCTTCCTGGCCCGCCTGGCTGGGCGTGCCCATCGATCCGCTGGCGCGGCCGTCGTTGTTGAGCGCGCTGCCGCGGATGACGGCGTAGACGCGGTCGCCATCGGCCAGGGCCTTGTCCAGTGGCTTGAGCACCACCAGCCCCGCGCCTTCGCTGCGCACATAGCCGTCGCCGCGGGCGTCGCCGAACTTGCAGCGCCCATCGGGCGCCATCATGCGGCTCTGCGAGTAGGCCACGCTGATGTGCGGCTGCAGGATGATGTTCACGCCGCCGGCGATGGCGATCTCGCTCTCGCCGCTGCGCACGCTGCGCGCCGCCAGGTGCACCGCGGCCAGGGACGATGAGCAGGCCGTGTCCAGCGTGAGGCTGGGGCCGCGCAGGCCCAGCAGGTAGGACAGCCGCCCCGAGCTGGCGTAGCGGCCGCTGCCCGTGGTCATGAAGAAATCCACGCCCTCGGGGTCGGCGAACAGCCGGGCCTCGAAGTCGCTGAGCCACTGGCCCACGAACACGCCGGTGCGCGAGCCCTCCAGCGCGCGCGCATCGAGGCCTGCGTCCTCCAGCGCTTCCCAGGCGGTTTCCAGCAGCAGGCGCTGCTGCGGGTCCAGGCGCTCTGCCTCGCGCGGCGAGATGCCGAAGAAGCCGGCGTCGAAGCGGTCGATGCCGTCGAGGAAGCCGCCCCAGCGCGTCATCATGCGGCCCGGCGTGGCCGGGCGCGGGTCGAAGTAATGGCCGAGGTCGATGCGGTCGGCGGGGATCTCGCCAATGGCGTCGACCCCTTCGGCCAGCAGGCGCCAGAAGCCCGCCGGGTCGGTCACGCCACCGGGAAAGCGGCAGCCGATGCCGACGACGGCGATGGGCATCGGTGGGGTCGGGCTCATTCGGCCACCTGCGCGCGATGCGCTGCGGTGCGAGCCCCTTCGGGCGGCCGTGCGGGGCGAATTCGAAACACCTGCGCGCCATGCGCTGCGGTGCGAGCCCCTTCGGGCGGCCGTGCGGGGCTCATGCCACCACCCTCCCCAGCAGCGGCGCCAGGCTGGCCGACACCTCGGCCAGCAGCGCGTCGCGCTGGGCGTTGAGGTAGAAGTGGTCGCCCGGCAGCACGCGCAAGCGGAAGGGCCCGCTGGACTCGCTGCGCCAGCCCTCCAGGTGTTCGCGCGGCGTCAGCGGATCGTGTGAGCCGCCGAACACCGACAGCGGGCAGGCCAGCGGCGCGCGCCCGGCGGGCGGCGCGTGTGTCTCCAGCGCGTGGATGTCGGCGCGCAGGGACGGCAGCAGCATGGCCATCAGTTCCTCGTGCTCGGCCACCTCGGGCGGAATGCCGCCGTAGCGGCGCTGGATCTCGGCCACGAAGTCGGCGTCGGACAACACGTGCAGCAGCGGGTCGGGGTTGGGCCAGTGCGGCGGGCGCCGGCCCGAAACGAACAGGTGGCCGGGCTGGGGCGCGCCCTCATGGCGCAGCGCGCGCGCCACTTCGTTGGCCAGCACGGCGCCCATGCTGTGGCCGAACAGCGCGTAGGGCCGGTCCAGGTGCGGCCTCAAGGCGGCCACCACGGCCTCGACGATGGCGTTCAGCCGCGTGACCACCGGATCGTTCAGGCGATTGGCCCGCCCGGGCAGCTGGATGGCGATCAGTTCCACCGCATCGGGCAGGGCATTGCACCAGGGCCGATAGACCGCCGCGCTACCGCCCGCATGGGCGAAACAAAAGAGGCGCAGGCGCGCGCCGGGGCGGGGAACGAAGCGCTGGAACCACGGGCTGTTCATGGCGCGGTCCGGCGGCTGGAGACCTGAGCGTCGACGGCTGGTGCGACCCTGCGTTGCATGATGACTTCCTCTGGCACGCCCTGGTGGACGAACCTGTTCCTCATGTAGAGGGAACGTATGGGTTTTTGGCCTTCGATGTTACCGAATGTATCGTCTCGGACGGCTCCGCCGACCCCCTATTTCAGTGCCTTTCATCACGTTCCTTCCTCTACCTGTATCAAGTTACGTGCGAGCACCGCGCACAGAGAGAAGAACTGGTGAAATCCGGAGGCCTCCGAATACCCGTTACAGAATGTCGGCCGAGGCCGGCAGGCGATTAGACGGGCACCGGCCGAAGATAGGTAGTAAATATTCACGCAACGGCCCACGAGGGTGTAACCAAGGATGCGGATCAACCAACAGGCGCCCCTCGCGGCCCCGGGCATCGAACTGTGGCTGGTGGACCTCGAGGTCCCGGCGCGAGAACACGAGGCGCCCGCCCCCGGCGACTGGCTGGACGAAGCCGAGCGTGCCCGCGCCGCGCGCTTCCACTTCGAGCGCGACGCCCACCGCTACCGCGCCAGCCACACCGCCCTGCGCCACCTGCTCGCCCAGCGCACGGGCGTGGCGGCGGCCGGCCTGCGCTTCGGGGCGGGCCGCCACGACAAGCCGCGCCTGGACCTGCCCGGCGCACCGGCCTTCAACATGAGCCACAGCGGGCGCTGGGCCCTGATCGGCATCGGCGGGCAGGCGCCCATCGGCGTGGACATCGAGGCACCGCGCGAGATGGGCGAGCTGATGGCCCTGGCCGAGCGCAACTTCACCACCACCGAGTGCCGCGAACTGCTGGCCCTGCCCGAGGCCGGGCGCCTGCGCGCCTTCCTGCGCTGCTGGACGCGCAAGGAGGCCTGCCTCAAGGCCATCGGCAGCGGGCTGTCGATCGAGCCCGGCCTGTTCGAGGCCGGCACCACGCCCGAGCAACGCACCACCACCGTGCCGGTGTCGGGCCAGGCCTGCCAGGTGACGGTGCTCAGCGTGGACGTGGACCGCGAGGCCCTGGCGGCCGTGGCCTGGCTCGAACCCGGCTCACGGCACCTGGCGTTCTAGTCCCGCGAGTCGGGGTCGCCGCGCCGGCCGGTTCAGCCCACCGGGGCCGGCGTGGGCGCCGGCGTGCGTGGCATCTGCGTGAGCACCAGCAGCGTGACCACCGAGGTCACCGCCATCACGCCCAGCAGGGCGGTGAAGCCCGCGGCCTTCACGACCGGCCCGATCAGCCACACCGCCACCGAACTGGCGCCCAGCGACACCGCCAGCCGCATGCCGGCCACGCGCGAGCGCATGCCGTCGTCGACGAAGCGCACGATCATCGCGTCGGTGAAGGGGATGGCGCCGAAGATCGCCGACATGAACAGCAGCTGAATGAACAGGAAGGCCCAGCCGTCGAGCGTGGTGGCCAGTGCCAGCAGCAGCGCCTGCAGGGTGATGACGCCGACGTAGAGCCGCTTGAGCGAGTGCCGGTCGATCAGGTGCCCCACGATCAGCTGCGTGACCGAGGCCACCGCGTAGACCAGCGCCAGCAGCGTGCCGATGCGCGCCGGGTCCTGCGAGACCTCGCGCAGGCGATCGGTCAGCAGCTCGAAGTTGGCGTTGGTGGAGAAGTTGAACAGCAGGCTGCCGCTGGTGGCGGCCATGGTCATGATGAGGAACAGCCGCGCCATCGGCACCCCGGTCACCTGCGCCGCGCCGCCCTTTTTCTTGGCCGGCGCCGCGCTCTCGCGCGAGCCGTAGACGGCGAACAGCAGACCGCAGGCCAGGCAGACCAGCCCGGGCACCACGAAGGCCACGCGCCAGCCGGCGTACTTCACGAGAAAGCCCGTGACGATGGCCGCGAAGGCCACGCCCAGGTTGCCCGCCAGGCCGTTCACGCCGATGGTCCAACCCGGGCGCGGCGCGCCCTGCACCAGCATGGGAATGCCCACCGGGTGGTAAATCGACGCGAAGGCGCCCAGCAGCGCCAGCGCGAACGCCATCTGCAGCGGCGTGTTCGTGGCGGCCACGAGCAGCGAGGCCAGGCCCATGCCGAAGAAGAACACCAGCATCATCTTGCGGCGCCCCCAGTGGTCGCCCAGCTTGCCCGCGGGCAGCGAGCCGATGCCGAAGAAGAAGAATGCCGCCACGCCGTAGGGCATGAGGTCCTCCCAGCGCGCCAGGCCGAACTCGGCGGCGATGCTGGTCACGGCGGTGGCGAAGATCAGCAGCATCATGTGGTCCATGGCGTGGCCCACGTTCAACAGGGTCTGGGTGGTCTTGTTGTGCATGGGGGCGATCATCGCCGGTTAAGCTGCGCGGGAGAAATTCAAGACCGCCAGAAATGCGTCCAAAACCGCCAAGCCGCCCCGGCGTGCTGCGCCGGGGTCCCAGCGCCGATGCGCAGGCCGCCAACCGGGTGCCGCGCCCCGTGGCCGCGCTGGCGCGCTCCGACCCCGCCGGCACGGAAATCGCCCCGCACCTGCACGCGCGCGACCAGCTGATCTACGCCATCCGCGGCGTCATGACGATCCGCGCCAAGGGCTTCATCTGGACCCTGCCGCCCAGCCACGGCATGTGGATGCCCGCGCACACCGTGCACCAGATCCGCATGGACACCGAGGTGGAGATGCGGACCCTGTACTTCCAGCCCGGCACCGTCACCGGCCAGGGCCGCGACTGCCAGGTGCTGGCGATCACGCCCCTGCTGCGCGAGCTGATCCTGCGCGCGATGACGATCCCGCCGCGCTACGCGCTCGACAGCGCCGACGCGCGCCTGATGGACCTGATCGTCGACGAGGTGGGTTGGCTGGAGCCCCGGCCCCTGTCGCTGAAGCTGCCCGAGGACAAGCGCCTCGCGCGCCTGTGCCAATGGCTGATCGAGAACCCGGGCGAGGCCGCCTCCATCGCCGAACTGGGCCGCGAGGTGGGCCTGTCCGAGCGCAGCGTGATCCGGCTGTTCCCGCAGGAAACGGGCCTGAGCCTGCACCGCTGGCGCCAGCAGGCGCGGCTGATGCGCGCCTTCGCGCTGAGCGACCAGGGCATGAACATCGGGCAGTTGGCGGACGAGCTCGGCTACGCCAGCGCCTCGGCCTTCGGGAAGATGTTCGCCAAACAGTTCGGGCGGGCGCCGAGGAAGGTATTGGGTGGGGTGGGGTGAGGTGAGGGAACGCGGGTTGGCGGGTGTCAGGGCAGGCGCCCTGTGCGGGACGGCTTCACTGCAGCGCCCCTCGCTGCGCGAGGGGTTCCCTGCGATGCTCGGGTGAGCGGCCACGCGGCATAACTCACTGCGCGCGCCTGGCGCGCTCCGTTCAAACAGATGCCGCGAGTCGGTTCACGAAGCGCGCTGCGCGCGCGGGCCACCCACCCTGCGCTTCTCGGCACTGCACAGGCGCCGTCCCGCACAGGGCGCCTCCCCTGACGGCGGATGCCTTGGTGCACCACCGGGGCAACTGCTTCGTTTTCAGGTGCCCGCTTGGGGCCCAAAGCGGGCTTCCCACCTGCCCGGACTGCGCTACTCGTTCCAGCGTAGATAGAAAAGCAGATACGGGTCTGCTTACCCGTAGTTGGATCGTTGAAGCGGTGGTATCCATCAAGCAAGAAGATCAAGAATGATTTGCGGCGCTCGGGGTGGTCATCCGAATCGTGCACCAACTTCTTTGCCCGCTCGTACTCCGACTGGATGTCGATCGAGGAATCTAGTGGATCGTTGAGTTGCTCCGGTGTGGCGAAGAAGAGCTTCCGATTGAGTAGAAGCTCCCACGTCCGTTGGGCGCAGTTACGGTACTTGTAGAGGAGCATCCGTGCCCCTAGCGATGGAGGTACTCAGCGCCGTAGTACGCAGCGCGCAGAGAGCCAAAAAGGCGCAGCCGATTGAGCGAATTATCGAAGCGCATTGCGTAGCTTCCCCTCAAAGGCTGCCCTTGGCGAACGTCCACTTCTGGCCGTGAGCCGCCATCCTAGTCGACGCGCCCCCCCATTCGAGCCAGGACGCATTCCCGCCATCGTTTCCCGGCGACCGCCCGCCCTTCACCAGCCGAGGCCGAGCGATGCCCTCGCCCTGCCCACCACGTCACCGACTCACCCCCGCCCGGCACGCCCCAGCAAAGACGACACCTCATCCGCCGCCGCCCGCAGCTTCGGGAGCAGCTGCTCCTTCATCACCGTCGCCGAGGTGCGGTTCGCCTGCCCCGACACGTTGAGCGCCGCGATCACCGCGCCCGCGCGGTTTCTCACCGGCGCCGCGATGGAGATCAGGCCCTCCTCCAGCTCCTGGTTCACCAGCGCCCAACCCTGGCGGCGCACCTGCTGCACTCGCGCCAGGATCTCGGCCGGCTCGGTGGCCGTGTGGCGCGTGTTCGCGCGCCGCTCGCTGGCCTTCAGTCGCGCCTTCACCTCGGCGTCGTCCAGCCCCGCCAGCAGCACACGGCCGAGCGAGGTGCAGTAGGCCGGCAGGCGCGTGCCCACATTGAGGTTGAGCGAGACGATCTTGTGCGTGTGCACACGCAGCACGTAGACGATGTCGCTGCCGTCCAGCACCGCCGCCGAGCACGACTCGCCCACCGCATCGGCCAGGCGCTCCATCACCGGCTCGGCCAGGTTCCAGATCGGCATGGACGTGAGGTAGGCAAAGCCCAGGTCCAGGATGCGGGGCGTGAGGCGGTACAGCTTGCCGTCGCTGTCGACGTAGCCCAGGGTCTGCAGGGTGAGCAGGATGCGCCGCGCCCCGGCGCGCGTGAGCCCGCTGCGCGCCGCCACTTCCGACAGGGTCTGCTCCGAGGCTTCGGCACTGAAGGAACGGATCACCTCCAGCCCACGCGCGAAGGACTGCACGTAGCCATCGCCGGGCGTGGGGGCGTCGGGTGCGCGACGGGCGTGGGTTGCCATGGGCTTTGGTGGACGATTAGAATGATTCGTCAATCGAACAAGTGTTCGTCATTAGAACATTTGACGATCGGCACGGCAAGCGCCCCTCCCCGCTGTTTCAGCGTTCTGTCCGGAGACCAATCCCCGTGATCAACAAGATCGCTTCCTCGGTGGCCGAGGCCCTGCACGGCGTGCGCGACGGCGCCACCGTGCTCATCGGCGGCTTCGGCACCGCCGGCATTCCCAACGAACTCATCGCCGGCCTGATCGAACAAGGCGCGCGCGACCTCACCGTGGTGAACAACAACGCCGGCAACGGCGAACACGGTCTGGCCGCACTGCTCAAGACCGGGCGCGTGCGCAAGATCATCTGCAGCTTCCCGCGCCAGGCCGACAGCCAGGTGTTCGACGGCCTGTACCGCTCGAAGCAGATCGAACTCGAACTGGTGCCGCAGGGCAACCTGGCCGAGCGCCTGCGCGCCGCGGGCGCGGGCATCGGCGCCTTCTTCACACCCACGGGTTATGGCACCGAACTGGCGAAGAACGCCGACGGCTCGCCCAAGGAAACGCGGGTCATCGATGGCCGGCCCTATGTGCTGGAGTACCCCATCCACGGCGACGTGGCGCTCATCAAGGCCGAGCGCGGCGACCGCTGGGGCAACCTGGTCTACCGCAAGGCCGCGCGCAACTTCGGCCCAGTGATGGCCACCGCGGCCAGGCGCTGCATCGCCAGCGTGTTCGACATCGCCGAACTCGGCTCGCTCGACCCCGAGACCATCGTCACCCCTGGCATCCACGTCAGCGCGGTGGTGAAGATAGCGCGCGTGGCCACGCAGGCCGGCGGCTTCAAGGAGGCGGCATGAGCTACCAGCGCAGAACCAAGGACGCGCTCGCGAAGCGCGTCGCGCAGGACATCCACGACGGCGCCTACGTCAACCTGGGCATCGGCCAGCCCACGCTGGTGGCCAACCACCTGCCGCCCGGCATCGAGGTAATCCTGCACAGCGAGAACGGCATCCTCGGCATGGGCCCGGCGCCGGCCAGCGGCCAAGAAGACTACGACCTCATCAACGCCGGCAAGCAGCCCGTGAGCCTGCTGCCCGGCGGTGCCTTCTTCCACCACGCCGACAGCTTCGCCATGATGCGCGGCGGCCACCTGGACATCTGCGTGCTGGGCGCCTTCCAGGTCTCGGCCACCGGCGACCTGGCCAACTGGAGCACCGGCGAGCCCGGCAGCATCCCGGCCGTGGGCGGCGCCATGGACCTGGCCATCGGCGCCAAACAGACCTGGGTGATGATGGACCTGCTCACCAAGCAAGGCGCGAGCAAGGTGGTGTCGCAATGCAGCTACCCGCTCACCGGCATCGGCTGCGTCAAGCGCATCTACAGCGACCTGGCCACGCTCGAATGCACGCCCCGGGGCCTGCGCCTGATCGACACGGTCGAAGGCCTTTCTCTCGACGAACTGCAGCGCCTCGTGGGCCTGCCCATCGCCGCCCCGGCCACGCCGGCCTGAACCCCTTCACTTTTCCGGAGAACCCATGAGCACCCGCCAAGCCTTCATCTGCGACGCCATCCGCACCCCCTTCGGCCGCTACGGCGGCGCGCTGTCCAGCGTGCGCACCGACGACCTCGGTGCGATCCCCATCAAGGCCTTGATGGAGCGCAACCCGACCGTGGACTGGGCCGCCGTGGTCGACGTGCTGTACGGCTGCGCCAACCAGGCCGGCGAGGACAACCGCAACGTGGCGCGCATGGCCGCGCTGCTGGCGGGCCTGCCGATCGAGGTGCCCGGCGCCACCATCAACCGCCTTTGCGGCTCGGGCCTGGACGCGGTGGGCAGCGCGGCGCGCGCCATCAAGGCCGGCGAGGCGGGTCTGATGATCGCCGGCGGCGTGGAGAGCATGAGCCGCGCGCCCTTCGTCATGCCCAAGGCCGAGAGCGCCTTCAGCCGCGCCAACGCGGTGTACGACACCACCATCGGCTGGCGCTTCGTCAACAAGCTCATGAAGGCGCAGTACGGCGTGGACTCCATGCCCGAGACGGCCGAGAACGTGGCGGTTGACCACAAGATCGAGCGCGAGGCCCAGGACCGCATGGCCCTGGCCAGCCAGCTCAAGGCCGTGGCCGCGCAGAAGGCCGGCCACCTGGCGCGCGAGATCGTGCCGGTGACCATCCCGCAGAAGAAGGGCGAGCCGGTCATCGTCGACAAGGACGAGCACCCGCGCGAAACCAGCCTGGAGGCGCTGGCCAAGCTCAAGGGCGTGGTCAGGCCCGAGGGCAGCGTCACCGCCGGCAACGCCAGCGGCGTGAACGACGGCGCCTGCGCCCTGCTGCTGGCCGATGAGGCGAGCGCGGCCAAGCACGGCCTCACGCCCAAGGCGCGCGTGGTCGGCATGGCCACGGCCGGCGTGGCCCCGCGCGTGATGGGCATCGGCCCCGCGCCCGCCACCGAGAAGGTGCTCGCGCTCACCGGCCTCACGCTGGAGCAGATGGACGTGATCGAGCTCAACGAAGCCTTCGCGGCCCAGGGCCTGGCGGTGCTGCGCATGCTCGGCCTCAAGGACGACGATGCGCGCGTGAACGCCTGGGGCGGCGCCATCGCCCTGGGCCACCCGCTGGGCGCCAGCGGCGCCCGCCTGGCCACCACGGCCGTCAACCGCCTGCACGCCACGGGCGGGCGCTACGCGCTGTGCACCATGTGCATCGGCGTGGGCCAGGGCATCGCGGTGATCGTCGAGAAGGTCTGACGGCGCCCAGTCCGCACGCCTGGGCGTTCACTTCACCCAGGCGTCGAACTGCTCGGCGCTGGCCAGCCCGCGTTCGAGCACGAGCTCGCGCAGCGGCCGGCCCGAGGCCTGCACCTCGCGGTACAGCAGGGCCGCTTCCTCGTGCCCGATGCGCTTGGCCAACAGCGTGGCCTGCAGCATCGCGGGCGAGAGCGTGGCCGCGATGCGCTCGCGGTCGGCCTCCATGCCGCGCACGGCATGTTCCTCGAAGCTGCGCATGCCATCGGCCAGCAGGCGGATGCTCTGCAGCAGGTTGTGCGCCAGCAGCGGCTTGGCGGCGTGCATCTGGAACTGCCCCAGCGTGGCGCCGACGCCGATGCTCACGTCGTTGCCCATCACCTGCGCGCACACCATGAGCAGCGATTCGCACTGCGTGGGGTTGACCTTGCCCGGCATGATGGAACTGCCGGGCTCATTGGCCGGCAGCCGCCATTCACCCAACCCCGGGCTGGCCTCCCAGCGCAGGTCGTCGGCGATCTTGCACAGCGCCAGCGCCAGCCCCCGCAGCGCGCCATGCAGCTGCAGCAGCGCGTCGTGCGCGGCCTGGGCCGCGTAGGGGTTGTCGGCGCGGCGCAGCGGCAGGCCGGTGGCCTCGCTCAAGGCCTCGGCCATGCGCAGGCCGAAGTCGGGGTGGGCGTTGGCGCCGCTGCCCACCGCCGTGCCGCCGATGGCCAGGCCCAGCACCGCGCGCAGCGCCGGCGCCAGCGCGGCCCCAGCCTGATCGAGCTGTGCCACCCAGGCCAGCAGCTCGTCGGCCAGCGTCAGCGGCAGCGCGTGCTGCAGGTGGGTGCGGCCGGTCTTCATCACCCCACGCACGCCCTCGGCCTTGGCGGCGAGCGTGTCGCGCAGGGCGCGCAGCGCCGGTTGCAAGGCGCGCTCCACGCCCAGCAGCGCGGCCAGGTGGATGGCGGTGGGAATGGTGTCGTTGGACGACTGGCCGAGGTTGACCTCGTCGTTCGGGTGCACCGGCCGGCCCAGCAGCGCCGAGGCCCGGTGCGCGATCACCTCGTTCATGTTCATGTTGCTCTGGGTCCCGGAGCCGCTCTGCCACAGCGACAGGGGAAACGCGTTGGGCCAGCGGCCATCCACCACCTCGGCGGCGGCCTGCGCGATGGCATCGGCCACGGGCCGCTCCAGCGTGCCCAGGCTGGCGTTCACGCGCGCCGCGCAGCGCTTGATGAGCGCCAGCGCGTGCAGCAGCTCGGGCGGCATCTTCTCGGTGGAAATGGCGAAGTGGCCGATGGCCCGCTGCGTCTGCGCGCCCCAGGGGGCGTCGGCGGGGATCTGGATCTCGCCCCAGGCATCGTGTTCGGTGCGGGGCGAAGGCGAAGGTGGGTTCATGGCGTCGTCCTGGCATCGGGTGGCCGTTTTGGCGACCGTGGGGCGACCGGCAAGCGGTGTGCCCATCGGCCCCCGGTCCGCCAGCTTGAGGCCCGCGCTTGACGTTCGTCAAGCGGCCGGGCCCGCCCCCATGCTGCAATCCCTGGCATGCCCGCCACGCCTGTCTTTTCCGCGCGCGCCCTCACCAAGGTGTACGGCGAAGGCCCCACCGCGGTGCACGCCCTGCGCGGCGTCGACCTGGACGTCATGCCGGGCGAGTTCGTCGTGCTGCTCGGGGCCTCGGGCAGCGGCAAGAGCACGCTGCTCAACATCCTGGGCGGACTCGACTCCCCCTCGGGCGGCTCGGCGCGCTGGACGCACGCTGGCGAGACCCACGAGCTGGCGGGCGCCAGCGACGCCGAGCTCACGCGCTACCGGCGCGAGCACGTGGGCTTCGTGTTCCAGTTCTACAACCTCATCGCCAGCCTCACCGCGCGCGAGAACGTGGCCCTGGTGACCGACCTCGCCACCGACCCCATGGCGCCCGAGGAAGCGCTCGCGCTCGTGGGCCTGGAAGGGCGTCTGGACCATTTCGCGTCCCAGCTCTCCGGCGGCGAGCAGCAGCGCGTGGCCATCGCGCGCGCCATCGCCAAGCGCCCCGAGGTACTGCTGTGCGACGAGCCCACCGGCGCGCTGGACTGCGCCACCGGCGTGCGCGTGCTGGAAGCCATCGAGCGGGTGAACCGCGAACTGGGCACCACCACCGTGGTCATCACACACAACGCGCCCATCGCGCAGATGGCCGATCGCGTCTTGCGCCTGGCCGACGGGCGCATCGCCTCGGTGCAGGCCAACCCGAGCAAGCTCGCCGCCGCGGCGCTGAGCTGGTGACCAGCGAGGCCGGGCCCATGCGCGCACTGAACATCAAGCTGGGCCGCGACCTGTGGCGCCTGCGCGCCCAGGTGCTGACCATCGCCATGGTGGTGGCCATCGGCGTGGGCGGCTTCGTCGGCCTGTTCTCGGTGCACGCGTCCCTGCTGGACGCGCGCGACCGGTTCTACGCCAGCCACCGCCTGGCCGACGTGTTCGTCGCGCTCAAGCGCGCGCCGCTGGCGCTGCGCGAGCGCATCGCCGCCCTGCCCGGCGTGGCCGAGGTGAAGACCGGCCTGGCCTTCGACGCGCGCGTCGACCTGGGCGACCCCGGCCCGCCCGTGACGGGCCGCTTCGTGGCGCTGGACCTGGCGCGCGTGCAGCGCGGCGAACAGGGGCTCAACGCCTTGCGGCTGCGCGAGGGGCGCTGGCCCGAGGCGGGCACCACCCTGGAAGCGCTGGTGAGCGAGGCCTTTGCCAAGGCGCGCGGCCTCAAGCCCGGCGACAGCGCGCGGGCCGTGCTCAACGGCCGGCAGCAGACGGTGCGCATCGTCGGCCTGGCGATCTCGCCCGAGTACGTGTTCGCCTCCGGCGGCGCCGCGCCCGACGAGCGCAGCTTCGGCATCTGGTGGACCGACGCGCGCCGCCTGGGCGAGCTGCTGGACCTGCAAGGCGCCTTCAACCAGGCCGCGCTGCGGCTGGACAGCGGCGCCTCCAGCGAGGCCGTCATCGACGCGCTGGACCGCCTGCTCGAACCCTATGGCTCGCTGGGCGCGGTGGCGCGCGCCGACCAGCTCTCGGCGCGCGTGGTGGACGACGAACTCGACCAGCTGCGCGTGATGGGCACGGTGCTGCCCGCCATCTTTCTTGGCGTGGCGATGTTCATCCTCAATGGCGTGTTGGCGCGCCAGGTGGCCACGCAGCGCCCGCAGATCGCCGCGCTCAAGGCCCTGGGCTACGACGACGCGGTCATCGGCAGGCATTACCTGCAGCTGGCGCTGGTGGTGGCTGGCCTGGGCGTGCTCGGCGGGCTGCTGCTCAGCGCCGTCATCGGCCGGCTCATGCTGGGCCTGTACGAGCCGGTGTTCCGCTTCGATGCCCTGGCCTACCGCACCACGGCCGCCGCCGTGGGCGTGTCGGTGCTGCTGTCGCTGCTGGCGGCCGGCCTGGGCACCTGGGCCTCGATCCGCGCCGTGGTGCGGCTGCGCCCGGCCCAGGCCATGCTGCCGCCGGCACCGCCGCACTACCGGCGCACGCTGCTGGAGCGCCTGGCGGGCCGGCGCGTGCGCGCCGCGCCGCTGCTGGTACTGCGCGACGTGCAGCACCGGCCCTGGCGTACCGCCTTCACCATCGGCGGCGTGGCCATGGCCATGGCGCTGCAGATCTCGGGCGCCTTCTGGCTCGACGCCATCGCCCACATCGTGGACGTGCAGTTCCGCCAGGTGCAGCCCGGCAACGTGGCGCTGCAGTTCGAGCCGCGCGCGCCCGAGGGCGTGCTGCACGAGTTGCGCCGCCTGCCCGGCGTGCTGCAGGCCGAGGGCTACCGCAACGAGGCCGTGCGCGTGCACCACGGCGCGCGCTGGAAAGACGCCAGCGTCGGCGGCATGCCGCCGGGGGCGCGGCTGCTGCGCGTGGTGGACGATCCGCTCGGCGCGGTGGAACTGCCCGACGAGGGCCTCGTGCTGTCGCACCTGCTCGCGCGCGCCCTGGACGCGCGCGTGGGCGACACCGTGACGGTGGTGTTTCGCACCGGCCACCGGCGCCAGGTCGACCTGCCCGTGGTGGCCGAGGTGCACGCCCTCATGGGCCAGCAGGCCTACATGCGCCTGTCCACCCTGCAGCGCCTCACGCGCGATGGCGCGGGCCTGTCGCAAGCGGTGCTGCAGGTGGACCCGGCCTCGATGCCGGCGTTCTGGTCGGCCGTGAAGGCCGCGCCCTCGATCGGCGGGGTGTTCGACAAGCGCTCGGTCCAACAGACCTTCGACGAGCGCACCCAGCACAACATGGGGGCCTTCAGCGCCATCCTCACGCTGTTCGCCATCGCCATGGCGGTGGGCATCACCTACAACGCCGCGCGCATCGCGCTGTCCGAACGCGCCTGGGACCTGGCCAGCCTGCGCGTGCTGGGCATGACGCGCGCCGAGGTCTCGGTGCTGCTGCTGGGCCAGCTCGCCGTGGAGCTGCTGCTGGCGCTGCCGCTGGGCCTGCTCGCGGGGCGCGCGCTGGCCGGCCTGCTCATGCGCCTCATGTCATCGGACAACATCGACTTTCCCGTGATCATCGCGCCGTCCACCTACGCGTGGGCGGCGCTCATCGTGCTGGCCGCGGGCGCGGCCAGTGCCCTGCTCGTGCGCCGCCACGTCGATCGGCTCGACCTGGTGGCTGTTCTGAAGGTGCGCGAATGAACGACGACACAACCCCGCGCAGGCGCCGCGTGCGCCTCATCACCGCCGCCACGGCCGTGGCCCTGGCCATCGCCGCCCTGCTCGCCTGGGCCTTGCGGCCCGCGGCCTTGCCGGTGGAGATCGCCACCGTGCAGCGCGGCGACTTCGAGCAAGCCATCGAGGAGGACGGCGTGCTGCGCCTGCTGCAGCGCTACACCGTGGCGGCACCCACCGCCGGCGAGCTGCTGCGGCCCGGCCTGAAGGTGGGCGACACCGTCGCCGAGGGTGAGCCGCTGGCCGTGCTGCGGCCCGCGGCGCCATCGATGATCGACAGCCGCACGCGCGAGGTCTTGCGCCAGCGCGTGGGCAGCGCCGAGGCCGCTCTGGCGGCCACGCGGGCGCAGGCTGCGCGCTCGCAGGCCGCCCTGGCCCAGGCCGAGCTGGACGCTCGGCGCAGCGAGGAACTGGCGCGCGCGCAGTTCGTGGCGCCGTCGGCGCGCGAACAGGCCCAGCTCAACCTCACGGCGGCGCGCCAGGCCCTGGCCGGTGCGCAGGCCGAGCAGCGCGTGGCGGCACACGGCTTGAGCGAGGCGCGCGCGGCACTAGCGCGCGCCGACGGCGGCAGCGACGCCAGCGAGGGCTTGTGGACGCTGCGCAGCCCGATCGCGGGCCGCGTGATCGCGGTGCACCGCGACAGCGCGGGCCCGGTGGGCGCAGGGCAGGCCCTGATGGAGCTGGGCGACACCACGCGGCTGGAAGCCATCGTGGACCTGCTGTCGGGCGACGCGGCGCGCGTGCCGCCGGGCGCGGCGGTCACGCTGCAGGCGGGCAGCGGCCTGCCGGCCTTGCCGGGGCGCGTCACACGCGTGGAGCCGGTGGCCTTCACCAAGGTGTCCGCGCTCGGCATCGAGGAGCAGCGCGTCAACGTGCACGTGGAGCCGGCCGCCCCCTGGCCCGGCCAATTGCCGCTGGGCGAGGGCTACCGCGTCGAGGCCCGCATCGTGACGCTGGCGCAGGCCGACGCGCTGCTGGTGCCGAACGCGGCCCTGGTGCGCACGCCCACCGGCTGGCAGGTTTTCGTGGTGGACGGGGACGGGCGGGCGCGGGCGCGCGCCCTCACCCTGGGGCCGCGCGGCACCGAGCAGGCCGTCGCCACCGATGGGCTGCGCGCCGGCGAGCGGGTGGTGCTGTACCCGGGCAACGGGGTGCGCGAGGGACAGCGCCTGCGCGAGCGCTGAGGCCTGGCATCCGCTGCGGCCACCACCGGCGCGGGTCGCTAGGCCCGCAGCGCCGCACGGACCTCGCGCACCAGCGCCTGCGCCGTCAGCGACAGCGCGCGCCCGCGCTTGGTCACGATGCAGATGTCGCGCGAGACGCGCGGCGCGCTCAGCGGCAGCACCGCCAGTTCTTGCGGCCGCGCCGCGCGCGCATACGCCGCCGGCATGATGGCAATGGCCATGCCGGCGCGCGTCATCCACAGCGCGGTGGAGAGGAAGGTCACCTCGTGCACCACGCGCAGCCGCACGCCCGCGCGCGCCGCGCTGGCATCGATCAGCGGCCGCACGCCGTAGCCCGGGCGCACGGTGATCACCGGCTGGCCGTCCAGGTCGGCCCAGCGCAGGCGCGAGCGGCCCGCCAGCGCATGCCCCGCCGGGCAGACCACCGCCAGGTGGTCGCGCACCAGGGTGTCGGTGTCCACGTCGGCACCGGCCTGTTCGGGCACGCCGATGCCGAAGTCCACCTGCTCGCCCACCACGCGCGACACGAACTGGTCGGGCGCGCAATCGTTGATGTCGACGTGGATGCCCGGGTGGCGCTCGCGAAAGCGCACCACCGCCGCCGGCAGCAGCAGCTCGGCCAGCGTGGGCGTGACGGCCACGCTCACGCGCCCGCGCCGCAGCTGCGACAGCTCCAGCGTGCCCGCGCCCAGGGCCTCGGCGTCGCGCAGGATGCGCTCGGCCAGCACGATGGCCTCGTGCGCGGCCTGGGTGGGCTGCAGGGTGCGGGTGGTGCGGTCGAACAGGCGCGCGCCCAGGCCCTCTTCCAGCTGCCGCAGCGACAGGCTCACCGCCGACTGCGTGACCGACAGCTGCTCGGCCGCCGCGCTCACCTTGCGCAGGTGGTAGACCGCCGCGAAGGCGCGCAGCTGGCGCATGCTGGGGAGGAAACGGGCGTCTGTATTCATGAGTTCAAATAATAAATGGTTCGATAAGTTTTACTTTACGCATGAATCGAGAGCGGGTTGAATCGCGGGCGGACAAGCACCACCAGAAACAGGAGACAAGTCAATGAAGCCTTCCGCCCTCCGGCGCGCGCTGGGCGCCGCCCTTGGCGCCAGCGCCCTGCTCGCGCTCGCCGCCCCCGCGCTGGCCAACGAGGCCGCCTGGCCCACCAAGCCCATCCGCGTGATCGTGACCTTCCCGCCCGGCGGCAGCGCCGACGCCATCGTGCGCGCCATCGGCCCGCGCGTGAGCGAGAAGCTGGGCCAGCCGCTGGTGATCGAGAACCGCCCCGGCGCGGGCGGCAACATCGGCCTGACCGCCGTGGCTAAGGCCGAGCCCGATGGCCACACCGTGGGCCTGGGCGCGGCCGGCGCGCTGTCGGCCAACGTCAGCCTCTACCCCCAGATGCCCTACGACCCGGTGAAGGACTTCAAGCCGGTCTCGCTGGTGGCGGCCATCCCCTTCGTGTTCGTGGGCCACCCCTCGGTGGGCGTGCGCACGCAGGCCGAACTCATCGCCCTGGCCAAGCGCGACCCGAGCAAGCTGACCATCGGCCACGGCGGCAACGGCACGGCCATGCACCTCACGGCCTCGCTGTTCGACCAGATGGCGGGCACGAAGATCGTGCAGGTGGCCTACCGCGGCTCCGGGCCCGCCGCCGTGGACGCGCTGGCGGGCCAGATCCCGCTGGCCGTGACCGACCTGCCCGCCGCGCTGCCGCACATCCGCGCCGGCAAGCTGCAGGCCTTCTCCGTCACCAGCGACAAGCGCGTGCCCGCCCTGCCCGACGTGCCCACCGTGGCCGAGGCCGGTCTGGCGGGCTACGAATCGGTGGGCTGGTTCGGCATCGTCGCGCCCGCGGCCACGCCGGACGCCATCGTCAACAAGCTCAACGCGGCCCTGGTCGAGGCGCTCAACGACCCCGCCACGCAGGCCACCATCCGCGGCCTCGGCGTGGAGCCCGCGCCGACCACGCCCAAAGCCTTCGGCGACTACATCAAGTCCGAAACCACCAAGTGGGCCAAGGTGATCCGCACCGCTGGCATCAAACTCGAATGAGCCCCTCCTCCCCCCTGACCGATACGACCGGCGTGCCCACCACCGATGTGCTCATCGTGGGCGCCGGCCCCGTGGGCCTGACGCTCGCCATGGACCTCGCCGGACGCGGTGTGCGCGTCACCATCGCCGAGCTGCGTGCCTACAAGGAGCCGCCCAGCGTGAAGTGCAACCACGTGGCCTCGCGCACCATGGAACGCTTCCGCCAGCTTGGCGTGGCCAACCGGCTGCGCCAGGCGGGCCTGCCCGACGAACACCCCAACGACGTGGTGTTCCGCACCGCCATGACGGGCATCGAGCTCACCCGCATCCCCATCCCGAACCGGCTGGAGCGCTTCGTCGACAACGGCGGCCCCGACACCTGGTGGCCCACCGCCGAGCCGCCGCACCGCATCAACCAGATCTACCTGGAGCCCATCCTGCTGGAACACGCGGCGGCGCTGCCGAACGTGACCCTGCTCAACCGCACACGCGTGGACGGCTTCGAACAGGACGCCGATGGCGTTACGGCCACGCTCGTCGGCCTGGACGGTGGCGCCACGCGCCGCGTGCGCGCGCGCTTCCTGGTCGGCTGCGACGGCGGCGCCTCCGGCGTGCGCAAGGCCATCGGCGCGCGCTTCGAGGGCACGGCCGTGATCCAGCGCGTGCAGTCCACCTACATCCGCGCCAAGGACCTGCTGGGCCGCCTGCCCGGCAAGCCCGCCTGGTGCTATTACTCGGTGAACCCGCGCCGCTGCGGCACGGCCTTCGCCATCGACGGCCGCGAGACCTGGCTGGTGCACAACCACCTCAACCCGCACGAGACCGAGTTCGACTCGGTGGACCGCGACCAGAGCATCCGCCACATCCTGGGCGTGGGCGACGACTTCCAGTACGAGGTCATCTCCAAAGAGGACTGGGTGGGCCGCCGCCTGGTGGCCGACCGCTTCCGCGACCGGCGCGTCTTCATCGCCGGCGACGCCGCCCACCTGTGGGTGCCTTATGCCGGCTACGGCATGAACGCGGGCATCGCCGACGCACTCAACCTGTCGTGGCTGCTGGCCGCTCAAGTGCAGGGCTGGGCCGACCCGTCCATGCTCGACGCCTACGAGGCCGAACGCCAGCCCATCACCGAGCAGGTGTCGCGCTTCGCCATGGACCACGCGCAGAAGATGATCAAGGCGCGCAGCGCGGTGCCGCCGAACATCGAAGCCGCCGACGCGGCCGGCGCGGCGGCGCGCGCCCTCATCGGCGACGAGGCCTACCAGCTCAACGTGCAGCAGTTCTGCTGCGCGGGCCTGAACTACGGCTACTACTACAGCGGCTCGCCCATCATCGCGGCCGATGGCGAGGCCCCGCCGGCCTACACCATGGGCGACTTCACGCCCTCCACGGTGCCGGGCTGCCGCGCGCCGCACTTCTGGCTGGCCGACGGCCGATCGCTGTACGACGCCTTCGGCGCCGGCTACACGCTGCTGCTCACGCAGGCCGGCACCGAGGCCCAGCCCCTGCTCGACGCCGCCGCCGAGGCCGGCGTGCCGCTGACGGTGCTGGACGTTTCCCGCGAAGCGCAGCGCCCGCCCGAGTACCGCCACGCCCTGCTGCTGTGCCGGCCCGACCAGCACGTGGTCTGGCGCGGCGACACGGTGCCCGCCGACGCGCGCGCGCTGGTGGCGCTGCTGCGCGGCGCCGCCCGCACGGACACCAGCGCCGCGCCCAACCCCAGCGCCGCGCTGGCCTGAGGCCGCCCGCCCCCGCCGGCCCCGCGCCGGCGGGGGCCCCCATGCCGTGTACATTGGCGCACCCCGCGTGCACCCCATCGAACCGGCCATGGACCTCCCCACCCACCAGCTGAGCATGACCGTGCTCATGACGCCCGACATGGCCAACTTCTCGGGCAATGTGCACGGCGGCACCATCCTCAAGCTGCTAGACCAGGTGGCCTACGCCTGCGCCAGCCGCTACGCGGGGCGCTACGTGGTCACGCTCTCGGTGGACCAGGTGATGTTCCTGCAGCCCATCCACGTGGGCGAACTCGTCACCTTCCTGGCCTCCATCAACCACACCGGCACCTCGTCCATGGAGGTCGGCATCAAGGTCGTGGCCGAGAACATCCGCTCGCAGGTGGTGCGCCACGCCAACAGCTGCTTCTTCACCATGGTGGCGGTGGACGACGGCGGCAAGCCCGTGCCGGTGCCGCCGCTCAAGCCCGCCACGCCCGACGAACACCGCCGCCAGGCCGCGGCGCGCGTGCGCAAGCAGCTGCGCCAGGAGTTCGCGCAGCGCACCGAGGCCCTGCGCCAGGCGAGCTGAGCCGCGCCGCCCGGCCTGCCGGGAAAGCTTGACAGCGCGCGCCGCCCCGTGCCGGGAAAGCTTGCGACTTGCGGTCAAACCTCAAGAAAACCTGAGCCCGAAACCCGCGCGCTCTAAAGATAGATTGCGGGCCTCCGAGATCGCAGACAGGCACGCACCCCACCCGGACCGTGCGGCTGAGGTCTCGATGTCTGTACAGGAGGTCCCCATGTCCCGCTGTCACACCCCCATTCGCCGCACCCTGGCCGCCGCCAGCCTGTGTCTGGCCACGCTTCCCGCGCTCGCGCAAAGCAGCGCCACCTTCGGCGTCACGGCCACCGTGCTGGCCAGTTGCACGGTGGTCGGAGGCATCCCCCTGGCGTTCGGCATCGTGTCGCCCGGCGTGCAGGCCGACAGCAGCACCGTCGTCACCGCCACCTGCACCGTGGGCACGCCCTACAGCCTCTCGCTCGACGCCGGCACCGGCAGTGGCGCCACGGTGGCCGACCGGCGCATGACCAGTGGCACGGACACCCTGGCCTACCGCCTCTACCGCGACGCCGGGCGCACCCAGCTCTGGGGCGATGGCACCAACGGCACTGTGTTCAACAGCAGCACCGGCACCGGCCTGCTGCAGTCCTTCACCGTGTACGGTCGGGTCCCGTCCAGCGCCACCGCCACGGTGGGTGTCTACGCCGACACCATCACCGTGACCGCCACCTACTGAGGCGCGGTGCGGCATGAAGCGCCTGCTCGCGCCGCTGCTCGCGCCAGTGGTTCTGGCGCTGGCCTTCCCGCCGGCCGCGTTGGCCTTCCAGGTGCGGCCCGTGCGGCTGGAACTGGGCAGCCGCGCCACGGCCTCGCAACTGACGGTGCACAACCCCACCACCCGCCCCCTGCTGCTGCAGGCCGAGGCCTTCGACTGGAGCCAGGACGGCGGGGCCGACCAGCTCAAGCCCACGCAGGCGCTCATCGTCAACCCGCCGATCTTCGAGCTTGCGCCGGGCGCCACCCAGGTGGTGCGCGTGGGCCTGCGCCAGGCGGTGGAGTCGGGCGTGGAGCGCAGCCACCGCCTCTGGCTGAGCCAGGTGCCCACGCCCGGGGACGCGGACGACGGCGTGCAGCTGCTGCTGCGCGTGAGCCTGCCGGTGTTCGTCACCGGCGTGGCCACGCCCGCCGCCCAACCGCAATGGCAGCGCCACGGCGACACGCTGGAGCTGCACAACGCTGGCGGGCGCCACCTGCACGTGCATGGCCTGCAGCTCGTGTCGGACCAGGGCGGCAGCACCCGCTTCGGCCCCTGCTACGCCTTGCCCGGCCAGTTGTGCCGCTGGACGCTGCCGGCCGGCTGGTCGGCCGCCACCACGCGCTACGACGCCGACACCAGCGCGGGGCCGCTTCGCGGGGTGGTCGATGCGGTGGCGCCGCGTTGAGGCCCTGCTGCTCACCCTCGGCCTGTGCGGCGCGATCACGCCCGCGCGCGCCGAACCCGCGCCGCGCCTGCTGGAGGTTTGGCTCAATGGCGAACGCGTCGACGGCTTCGCTCCCCTGATGGAGGATGACGGCCGCTGGTATGCCACGGCCGACACCCTGGCGCGCTGGCGCCTGCGCCCTGCCGATCCGCCGCGCACCATCGCCGGCGTGGCGCACCATGGTCTGCAGGACTGGTCGCCCCGCTTCGACAAGGCCCAGCAGCGGCTGGCGTTGCAGGCGCCGCCCGAGCAGTTCCTGGCCCAGCGCCTGCGCCTGGACGGTCGAACCGACAGCGAGGCGCCGCTGATGGAACCCCTGCCCGGCCTGGCCATGGACTACAGCGTCAACGCCGAACGCAGCGGCGGCCAGAGCAGCACCGCCGCCCTGCTCGACCTGCGCGGCTTCGGCTGGAGCACCGGCGGCCTGGCGCGCGCCAGCGGCGTGCTGCGCGCCGGCGCCAACCCGGCCGGACTGCCACGCTGGCAGCGGCTGGACACCAGCCTGCAGCACAGCGACCCCAGCGGCCTGTGGCGCGCCAGCCTGGGCGACGCCATCACCTGTGGCGGCGAGCTCGCGCCCGCGCTGCGCTTCGCTGGCGCGCAATACGGCACCGACTTCAGCCTGCGCCCCGACCTCGTCACCCAGCCCCTGCCCTCGGTGTCGGGCAGCGCGCAGGTGCCCAGCGGCGTGGACCTGCTGATCGACAACCGCCCCGTCGGCAGCGCCCAGGTGGGCCCGGGCAACTACACCCTGGACCAGCTGCCCGGCGTGACCGGCGCGGGCGAGATCCGCGTGGTGCAGCGCGACCTGCTGGGCGTGGAGCGCGTGCAGGTGGTGCCCTACTACAGCAGCCCGCGCCTGCTGCGCCAGGACCTGCGCGAGCACTGCGTGGAAGCCGGCGTGCTGCGCCGCGGCTACGCCTCGGCCAGCGACACCTACGGTGGCGGTTTTGTCGCCGGCAGCCTGCGCCACGGCCTCAGCGACACGCTCACCCTGCTGGGCCGCGCCGAGGTGGGCCAGGCCGTGCGCGCCGTGCACCTGGGCGCGCATTGGGTGGTGGCGGGCGCGGGCGTGCTCAGCCTGCAGCTCGGGCGCAGCCAGGCCGACGGCGCTGGCGCCGGCCAGCGCACGGCCATCGGCTTCGAGCGCGTGGCGCGCGCCGGTAGCCTGAGCGCCACGATCGAAACCGCCGGCACCGGCTTCCGCTCGCTCGATGGTGCTCGCCTGCCGCAGCGGCGCGCCACCCTGTTCGCCGGCACCAGCATCGGCCAGACCAGCGTGTCCGGTGGCCTGGTCTGGCAGCGCGGCGCGCAGGGGCAGGACACACGCGTGCTCACGGCCGGCCTGCAGCGCCGCCTGGGTGCGCACTGGCACGCGGGCCTGAGCCTGTACCGGCGCGACGGCCAGCTCAGCGCGGCCGTGCTGTTCACGCGCGCGTTGAGCCCCGACACCACGCTGGCCGCGCGCGCGCAGGCCGGTGGCGACGCCGGCCTCACCGTGCAGGCGCAGCGCAGCGAGCCCGACGCCGGCGGCCTGGGCTGGCGCCTGCAGGGGGGCAGCGACGCGCTGAGCGCCCTGGCCGGCGTGAGCTGGCTGGGCCCACTCGGCCGCGTGGAAGCGCAGGCCACGAAATGGCGCCACGACCCCGAGGCCCATCTGCGCGTCGCGGCGCAGGGCGGCGTGCTGTGGATCGGCGGCCAGCCCATGCTGGGCCGCACCATCGGCGAGGCCGCCGCCGCGCGCGTGGACATCGAGGGCATGGGCGGCGTGGGCGTGCGCCTCAACCACCGCGACACCGCCGTCACCGACGCCCAAGGTCGGGCCTGGGTCTGGGGCCTGCAGCCCTGGCAAGAAAACACCCTGGGCGTGGCCGCCGACGTACTGCCGCTGGACGTGGTGCTGGGCGTGCCCGAGCTGCAAGTGCGCCCGCCCGCGCAGACCGTGGTGCGCGTGCGTTTTCCTGCCCGGCGCACGCGCTCGGCGCTGGTCAGCGTGCGCCTGCCCGACGGCAGCCCCGTGCCTCCGGGCGCGCGCGCCTACCGCATGCCCGCTGGCGCCCCGGCCAGCGACCAAGGCGCGCCCTTCGCCCACGGTGGCCAGGTCTGGCTCACCGATCTCGGGGACCTCAACACCTTGCGCGTCGAAGGCCCACAGGGCCTGTGCCGGGTGCGCTTTGCGCTCCCGCCGGACCAGGGCGCCGCCGCCACCCTGGGCCCATTGACCTGCACACCATGAACACCAAGCCCCTCCTGCGCGCACTGCTCCTGCTGGCCGGCCTGCTCTGCGGCACCGCCGCCCGGGCGCAGAGCTGCGGCGTGAGCGCCACGGCCCTGGCCTTCGGCAACTACACCTCGCCCGGCGGCGCGCGCGCCGACAGCAGCGCGGCCGTGCTGGTCACCTGCACGCCGCAGTACCTGCTGCTCGCCTGCAAGAGCAGCTACACGCTCTCGCTGTCCGTGGGCGACCACGCCAGCGGCGCCCAGCGGCAAATGGCCGCCGGCGCGGGCCGCCTGGCCTACGGCCTGTTCAGCGACAGCCTGCGCCAGCAGCCCTGGGGCGATGGCGGCGCCAGCGGTCCCACCACCGGCGGCACCATCACCACCAGCCTGCTCAACCTGGTGTGCCTGCCAGGCAGCAAGTCGCACACCCTCTATGGCCGCATCCCCGCCAACCAGAGCGTGCCGGCCGGCAGCTACAGCGACAGCGTGGTGCTGACGGTGACCTACTGAGGTGAGGAAAAAGTGATGAGCCGCGCAGGACGTGGAGGTTACTGAAGGCGCTTCCCATCCGCTCGCGCTTTCCCTCGACATGCAACGCTTCTCCTCCTTCTTCTTCTCGACCCCCAAGCCACCGTTCATCCCCCGCGCCGAGCACAAACCCCTCATCAACCGAAGCGGCACCGAGGCCACCGTCAAACCCCTGCCCTCCAGCCGCAACGAAGCCAACCGACGCAACGCGCGGTTCCTGGAGGAAGCGCTGAACATCCAGGACCAGCGGGTCCTCGCGCAGGCCACGCAGGCCTTGGAGTCGACGCTCAATGCCCTGCTCGACAGCCGCCCCCCGGTGCTGCGCGTCTGGGATGGCAACGGCGGCTGGCACTGCAGCGCCACGCCAGCGAATGCGCAGCAGGTGGAGCACCTGCTGCACCTCGGCCAGTTTCTGCTCCAGCACCGACAGAGGACGGCCGTGTTCGTGCTGTCGGCGACCGTGCTGCAACTGAAAGACCCTCACCACCCCCACATGCCCAGGCTCATGCTCGCCTGCGGCCAGGCCGTTCGCCAGTCGAGCGAAGCCATCGACCCCCACCTGCTGCAGGCCCTGCAGGGCTTGGCCAGCGACTGCGCCCAGGCGAACCGGCTGTCGCACGATGAACTCGCGCTGTTCCTTTCAGCAGAGAAGGAAGCGCCGCCCCACCCCGCCTTCGACGCCCTGCTGGACCAGCTCGGCGCCAGCGCCGAGCAGCGCCGCCAGGCCCTGGAGCGCGACGACCTGCGGCAGGCGTTCGACACCCTGCAGTCGGGCGAGCCCCCAGCGCTCACGGTGTGGGACGAGGGCGGCTGCCGGCACTGCCTCGTGCCTCCGGGCGACGAGCGTGGGGGGCGCTTCGACCAGTTGGTCTGGTTCGCCCACCAGTTGCAGGCACTGCAGATTCCCGGCGCGGCCGACCTGCTCGCGGCCCTGAGCCTGGCCGCCCACCACCAGGGTGGCCGGGAAATCGACCTGATCGAAAGCTGCGGCAGGGCCCTGCTCGGCCGGCTCACCCCACCGCCCCACGGCCGCGCCCGGCCCGCGCGGGCCGGCGCCCTGCCCCGCGGGGTGTTGAAGGCGCTGTGCGCACGCGTTGGCGAACTGGTCGCCCGTGGCGCGCTCCCCGCCGAATGGCTGCAGACCTTTGAATCGATTGCCCAACAGCACCAGGCCCCGGGCTGCGTGGCCGGGCTTCGCCTGCGGGGCATCAGGCTGGACATCCAGCGCCTGGGCGCCATGGGCGCGGCAGAGGAGCGGCAGGCACTCGCGGCGCGGCTGGTGCTCGACATCGAGAAGGTCCACCGCCTGCTGGGCGCCCATGGCCTGGACGGCAGCAGCGCCCTGGCGTTGATGCGAACGCTGCACGCCGTCTGTGGGAACGACGCCCAGGCCAAGGCCGTGCAAGCGGCCCTGGACGCCATGGGTCAGAAGACCCCGCAGCAACTCGCGCTCGAACAAGGCATCGACGACACGCGCGAGGCGATGGCGTCCTGGCTGCCATCCTTCGACAAGCACCCGGTGGACGGCGCGGTGCGCCTCTACCTGTCGCGCGACGACGCGGCCTCGACCAAGCTCATGCGGCGGCGCCAGAGGCAGCTTGTGCAATACATCGAGGATCTCGCGAACGGCCCCCAGCCCCCCCGCAAGCTCATCGAGCGGCTGGTGGAGTTCACCCTCAGCGCCTTTCCCGCGCCGACCTCGACGCCCATCGACGGCGCGCTGCGCCTGCTCGACCGGCTGGACGGCGCCCCGCTCACCGAGCGCCTGACCCAACTGCTGAAGGCCCTGTCCAGCGGCACCCCATGGACCACACCCCAGCGCGGGCGCCTGATCGCCCTGGTGCTGCGCGCGCCGCTGCCCAGGGCCACGCTGCTGAAGCTCTGGCTGGAGCGGGGGCCCTTGTCGAGTGGCACCCGAACCGAGCAAGAGGCCGTTGGCGCCCTGTGCTTCGGCCTGAACCAACTGGCCAAAGGCACCAAGCCCGAGGCGGTGATGGCGCATGTGCTGCACAGGCTCGACAAGAGCGGCGTCGCCGACGTGCCCGAGTGGCGCCCTTTGGCCCAAGGGCTGCTGATCGCCTGGCTGGAGCAAGACCACGGCGCCGCCCGCCTGCAGTCGCCCGAGCTGCTGCGCTTCGTCGTCGATGCCGTCGTTCCCCCCGCCGAGCACACCGCCATGGCCGAGGAGGCCTGCGCCGAACTGGCCCGCGCGCTGCACCCCACCCTGCTGCGGCTGGACCGGCGCGAGCCATCGAGCCGCCAGGCCGCACCGGTCGATCTGTTCGGCCGCGCGCTGTTGCAGCCCGACCCGCAACACCTCACGCCATTGCAGCGGCCCGAAGGCCTGGGCCTGTTGCAGGCGGCCTGGCGGGCGCGGGTCCCCGAACGGCCCGAGGCCACCGCCCCCCTGCCCGCGACCGACACGCCGGCCACCGAGCCACCGCCCTTCGCCGGCTGACGCCGGGCGCGGCGCACACGGCGCGCCCCGAGGCCCTGGGGCGCCATGCGTACACTCGTGGCACCCCATGAGCCCGCAAGACTACGTCCAGCAGAAGGCCGCCGCCTCCGGCAGCAGCTTCTACTACGCCTTCCTCTTCCTGCCGCCCGAGCGGCGTGCCGCCATCACCGCGTTCTACGCCTTCTGCCGCGAGGTGGACGACGTGGTCGACGAGGTGAGCGATCCGGGCGTGGCGCAGACCAAGCTGGCCTGGTGGCGCGGCGAGGTGGCGCAGGCCTTCGCGGGCCAGCCCAGCCACCCGGTGACGCAAGCCCTGATGCCGCTGACCGCCACCTACGGCATCGAGGCGCGCCACCTGCTGGGCGTCATCGACGGCTGCCAGATGGACCTGGAACAGAGCCGCTACCTCGACTTCGCCAACCTGCAGCGCTACTGCCACCTGGTGGCCGGCCTCGTGGGCGAGGTCGCCGCGCGCATCTTCGGCCAGACGCAGGCGCGCACCACCGAGTACGCGCACCGCATGGGCCTGGCCTTCCAGCTCACCAACATCGTGCGCGACGTGGGCGAGGACGCGGTGCGCGGGCGCATCTACCTGCCCATCGACGAGCTGCAGCGCTTCGACGTGAAGGCGCACGAGCTGCTGCGCCGCGGCGCAGCGCCGGGTGGCGAGACGGCCGACTTTCAGCGCCGCTTCACCGCGCTCATGGCCTTCCAATGCCAACGCGCACTGGCCACCTACGACGAGGCCCTGGCCCTGCTGCCCGACGCCGACCGCCGCAGCCAGAAACCCGGCCTGATGATGGCCAGCATCTACCGCACGCTGCTGCGCGAGATCGCGGCCGAGCCCTTGCTGGTGCTCACGCGCCGCGTGAGCCTGACGCCGCTGCGCAAGTTCTGGCTCGCCTGGAAGGTGCAGGCGCTGGGGCGGCTGTGACCGGCGGGGGCGCCGTCCGGCCGCCCGAAGGCGCCCGCGCCGAGGCCGCCAGCGACGGGGCGTCGGTGGGCAGCGGCCCCAGCGTCGCCATCGTCGGTGGCGGCTGGGCCGGCTGCGCCGCCGCCGTGGCCGCCGTGCAAGGCGGCGCCCGGGTCACGCTGTTCGAGATCACCCACACCCTGGGCGGGCGCGCCCGCCGGGTCGACATCGCCCACCCCGACGGCGCGCCCCTGCCGCTGGACAACGGGCAGCACATCCTCATTGGCGCCTACACCGCCACCCTGGCCTTCATGCGCGCCGTCGGCGTGAACCCGCGCGAGGCCCTGTTGGCGCTGCCGCTGTCGCTGCGCTTCGCCGACGGCCAGGGCCTGGCGGTGCCGCGCTGGGCCGCGCGCTGGCCCGCGCCGCTGGACGCGCTGGCCGCCATGCTCGGCGCGCGCGGCTGGCGCACCACCGAGCGGCTGGCCCTGCTGCGCGTGTCGCTGCGCTGGCGCGCGCAAGGTTTTGCCTGCGGCGCGTCGGACACCGTGGCCACCGTCTGCAACGGCCTGCCCCCGCGCGTGATGGACGAGCTGATCGGGCCACTGTGCGTCTCGGCCCTGAACCTGCCACCCGACCAGGCCAGCGGCGCCACCTTCCTGCGCGTGATGCGCGACGCGCTGTTCGGCCGCGGCGCGCCGGGCTTCGCGCCCTCGGCCCTGCTGCTGCCGCGCCACGACCTGTCCGAACTCGGCCCCGACCCGACCGCGCGCTGGCTGCGCGAGCGCGGCCACGCCGTGCACCTGGGCCGGCGCATCGAACGCATCGAGGCGGACGGGCAGGGCTGGCGCCTCAGCGGCGAAGGCCGGAGCGAGCGCTTCGACCGCGTGGTCTGGGCCACGCCCGCAGCGGTGGCGGCCGACACACTGCGTGGCATCGCCCCCGACTGGGCCGGCACGGCGGCCGCGCTGGCCCACACCGCCATCACCACGGTCTACGCCCTGGGGCCGCGCGAGCACCCGCCCTTGCCCGCGCCCATGGTGTCGCTGCGCGGCGGCCCCGCCCAGTTCGCCTTCGACCGCGGCCGACTGCGCGCCACCGACACCGGCGTGCTGGCCTTCGTGCTCAGCGACAGCCACGGCGAACGCGAAGACCTGCAGGCCGCCACGCTGGAGCAGGCGCGCGCGCAACTCGGCCTGCAGGGCCTGATCCCGCTGCGCACCATCACCGAGCGGCGCGCCACCTTCGCCTGCACGCCCGGCCTGCGCCGCCCGCCGGCCGCGGTGGCGCCCGGGCTCTGGGCCGCGGGCGACCACGTCGACGGCCCCTACCCCGCCACCATCGAAGGCGCGGTGCGCAGCGGCCAGGCGGCGGGCCAGGCGGCCGCGCGCGGGCGCTGAAAACGCCCCATCCGTGACGTACGGCGGTCTCATGGACCGCTTCGCCCCTCGGCACGGCGAATCGGGGCTGTTAACCTTGGCCCCTCGGGGGAACCTGGGCCGCGCGAGCGGCTCCCACCCCCTTTGTTGTTTCTTGACCCGAGGAAAGGAGCCCATCGCCATGCCGGTCAACACCGTTGCACGATCCCTGTTCCGCGGCCTGTTCGCCCTGAGTCTGGGTGTGGCCGCCATCAGCGCCCATGCCCAGAACATGGTCAGCATCAGCGGCAGCACCGTGAACATGCGCGATGGCCCCAGCCTGCAAAGCACCGTGCTGTGGGAACTGCGGCGCGGCTTTCCGCTGCAGGTGACCGAGCGGCGCGGCAACTGGCTTGAGGTAAAGGACTTCGAGGGCGACACCGGCTGGGTGGCGCGCTCGCTCACCGGCGACGAACCGCACCACATCGTCACCAGCAAGATCCTCAACGTGCGCAGCGGCCCCGGCCTGAACAACGAGGTGGTGGTGCAGGCCCAGTACGGCGAGCTGCTCAAAACCCTGGAAAAGCGCGGCGACTGGGTGCGCGTGGAGCGTGAGACGGGCGAGTCGGGCTGGGTGTCCGAGCGCCTGGTCTGGGGCTGGTGAAGCGCGGGCGGGCGCTCAGTCCTCGCTGAGGTAGCCCCGCTCCAGCTGCTGCTGCGGGTTCGAGAAGATGGCCATGGCCGTCTTCATGCGCAGGAAGCCGAACTTCCGATAGAACGGCTCCTTGCCGGGCACCGCGTACAGGATGATCTTCCTGTGGCCGCGTGAGCGCTCCACGAGGTGGGCAACGATCTGTTTGCCCAGGCCCGTGCCCTGGTGGCTGGGCAGCACGGCGATGTCGCAGAGGTAGGCGCAGTCGGCGCCGTCCGCCAGCGCCCGGCCGGCGCCGACCAGGCGGCCGCCCTCGAACACGAAGCACTTGAACAGGCTGTTGCCGAACACCGTTCGCAACAGATCCGGCGGCTTGTCGCCCAGCGGAGCGTCCCGGTAGAGCGCGCTCAGCTCATCCCAATCGATGCCTTCGGTGGTGTGCCGCCAATCGAGTGCCATGCGCCCGCTCCCGTCCGTGAACTCAGCCGCTCTCGCGCACGCGCAGGTAGGCTGGCCGCTCCAGGCAGCGCCGCACCCATTCGTGCATCAGCGGGTGCGCGCCCAGCAGGGGCCGCGACACGCGCACCCAGTTCAGCACGCTGGCCACGCACAGGTCGGCGACGGTGAAGCGCCCCGCCGCCAGCCAGTCCTGTCCCGCGGCCTGCTGCCGCTTCAGGTGCTGTTCGAGCACGCGCAAGGGCACCGCCAGGCGCCGCTCGGCCGCCAGCGCGAGCTCGGGCTTGCGGCGCTCTTCGGGCATGGCGTGCAGGTGCGCCAGCACCGTGAGCGCGTCGCGCTCCACCTCGTTGACCACCCAGAACGACCAGCGCAGGGCCTCGGCTTCCTCGCGCGCCGTCGCCGGCGCAATGCCGCGGCCATCGGGCCGGCCGTGCACGCGCGCCAGGTACAGGGTGCAGGCCATGCTCTCCCAGACCACCACCTCGCCTTCGGGGCGGCGGTCGATCAGCACCGGGATGTGGCCGTTGGGGTTGAGTTCCAGAAACGCCGGCGTGCGCGTGCTGCCGTCCGCGTAAGGCGTGGGCACGTGCGCGACGTCCAGGCCCAGCTCGGCCGCGGCCCACAGCGGGCGCAGGGCGCGCGACGCGGGAATGCCGTGGATGGTGAGGCTCATGGGGCGAGCGACCTCAGGCCAGTTGGTTGCACAGCGTCATGAGGTCGGCCACGGTGGTGTGCGGCGCCAGCGGCGCGTGGTCCCAGGCGTGGCCGTCGCGGTTGAGCCAGGCCACCTGCAGGCCCGCCACCAAGGCGCCCAGCGCGTCGAGCTGCGCGTCGTCGCCGATGTGCAGCACCTCGCCGGGGCGCACGCCCGCCGCGCTGGCCGCCGCGTGAAAGATGCGCGCGTCGGGCTTGGCGACGCCAAACTCGCGCGCGCTGATGGCCGCGCGAAAGTGCTGGCCCAGGCCGATGCGCTGCACGTCGGCGTTGCCGTTGGACAGGGCCACCACCGGGTAGCGCCCGGCCAGCCATTCGAGCGCGGGCAAGGCGTCGTCGAACAGCTCCACGCGCTGGCGCTCGGCAAAAAACACGTCGAAGGCCTCCTCGGCGAGCTCGGGGTCGTCGCCGGCCTTGAGCAATACGAAGCGGATGGACTCGCGGCGCAGCGCGCTCAGGTCGTGCGACAGATCGGGCCGCTTGATCTGCAGGAAGTGCCGCGCCTCGCGCAGCGACTGCGGGTTGGCGGCGAGGATGGCGGCGGCCGGCGCGTGCTCGCGGAACCAGGCCAGCAGCGCGGCCTCGGCGCGCTCGATGGTGGGCGCGATGGGCCAGAGGGTGTCGTCGAGGTCGATGCTGATCGCGCGCACGCGCGACGGCTCCAGCGCGGCGGCGCCGGACCCGGCGGGCTCCAGACTCAAGGAATCGTCTTTCATGCTTGCGAGAGAATAGCGCATGCCCTTCGCGACCGAACCGCCCCTCCCCCATGGCCGCGCCGAGCGCACGGCAGTGATCTGGTGCAACCTGGGCACCCCCGACGAGCCCACGCCCGCCGCCCTGCGGCGCTACCTGGCCGAGTTCCTCGCCGACCCGCGCGTGGTCGAGATCCCGCGCCTGCTGTGGTGGCCCATCCTGCACGGCGTGATCCTGCGCGTGCGGCCCGCGAAGTCGGCCGCCAAGTACGCCAGCGTCTGGACCCCCGAGGGCTCGCCGCTGAAGGTCTGGACCGAGAAGCAGGCCAAGCGCCTGCTGGGCCACCTGGGCGAGCGCGGGCACGCGGTGCTGGTGCGCCACGCCATGCGCTACGGCCATCCCTCCATCGCCTCGGTGCTCGACGAGGTCAAGGCCCAGGGCGCCACGCGCGTGCTGATGCTGTCGGCCTACCCGCAGTACAGCGGGGCCACCACCGCCAGCCTCATCGACGCCGTGAACGCCTGGAGCGCGCGCCAGCGCGCCGTGCCCGAGCTGCGCTTCGTCAACCGCTACCACGACGACCCGGGCTACATCGAGGCGCTCGCGCGCTCGGTGCGCCAGCACTGGCAGGCCCACGGCCAGGCCGAGCGGCTGGTGATGAGTTTTCACGGCGTGCCCGAGCGCACCCTGCACCTCGGCGACCCCTACCACTGCGAGTGCCACAAGACCGCGCGGCTGCTGGCGCAGGCGCTGGGCCTGGCGCCGGAGCGTTTCGTCGTCACTTTCCAGAGCCGCTTCGGCAAGGCCCAATGGCTGCAGCCCTACACCGAGCCCACGCTGGTGAAGCTGGCGGGCCAGGGCGTGAAAAGCGTGGACCTGATCTGCCCCGGCTTCGTGGCGGACTGCATCGAGACCTTGGAAGAGATCGACATGGAAGCGCGCGCCGCCTTCCTGCAGGCCGGCGGCGAACGCTTCGCCTACATCCCCTGCCTCAACGACCGCCCCGAGTGGATCCAGGCGCTGGGCGACATCGCCGCGCGGCACCTGCAGGGCTGGCCCACGGCGCCCGCCGACGAGGCCGAGCGGGCCGCCAGCCGCGAGCGCGCACTGGCCCTGGGCGCGAAGGACTGAGCCCGCGCGCTCAGTGCGCGCGCGGATCGCTCAGGAAGCGCTGCACCAGCTCCAGCTGATCGGGCACGTTGAGCGCGGGCGCGTGTCCGCAGCCGGGGATGGTCACCACCAGGGCGCGCGGTCCGCGGTCGCGCATGGCCTCGGCGGTCTCGGCCAGCAGCAGGTCGGACTCCGCGCCGCGCAGGCACAGCACGGGCACATCGATGGTGTCGAACACCGGCCAGAGCTCGTAGTCCTCGGGGTGGTGCTCGAACTGCTGCACCATGGCCGGGTCGTAGTGCGGCGTCACGCGGCCGTCGGGCAGCCGGCGCATGGAGCTTTCGCTGAGCAGGCGCCACTGCGCGTCGGGCAAGTGGCCGTAGGGCTTGTAGACGGCGCGGAAGTACTGCTCCAGCTCGCGCATGGTGTTGAAGGCCGAGGGACTGCCCGCGTAGCTGCGGATGCGCTGCACCGCCGGCGCCGCGAGCTGTGGGCCGATGTCGTTGAGCACCAGCCGTTCGATGCGCCCACGCAGCGCTGCGGCCGCGCAGACCATGCCGATGGCACCGCCCATGGACGTGCCCACCCAATGGAACTGCTTCAGGCCCAGCTGGTCGACCAGCGACTTCGCCAGGCGCGCATAGAAGTCCAGACAGTACTCGGCCTTCGGGTCCGGGCTCCACTGCGACAGCCCGCGCCCGATGGTGTCGGGGCAAATCACCCGCCAGCCCTGGGCGCACAGGTGCGCGGCCAGCGGGTCCATGTCGCGCCCGGTGCGCGCCAGGCCGTGCCAGGCCACCACCACCGGGCCACCGGCCTGCGCGGGCACCCAGTCCATGAAGTGGATTTCGCGCTCCTCGCAGGTGATGTAGCGCGAGCGCGGTTCGAGAGCGGCGAAGTTCATGTCGACTCCTTCGTCGCCTGGTGCGCCGCGCGCTCGCGCAGCTTGCCGACGACACCCGTGGGGAAGTGGTAGACGGACAGCACAAACAGCAAGCCCAGCCACAGCAGCCAGCGGTCGGGCGTGAGCAGCGCGGGCAGCAGCGGCAGGCCCTCGAAGAGCCCGCCGAGCCAGCGCAGCAGGTCTTGCAGGTAGCTCTGCGCGACCAGGAAGACCACGCTGCCGATGATGGCGCCGTACAGCGTGCCCATGCCGCCGATCACGACGATGAGCAGGATGTCCAGCATGATCTCGAAGGACAGCGAAGTGTCCGGCCCGTTGTAGCGCAGCCAGAGCGCGAGCAGGCAGCCCGCGAGCGTGGCGAAGGACGCGGCGATCACGTTGGACAGCGTGCGGTAGACCACCACGCGGTAGCCCAGGGCCTCGGCGCGGAAGTCGTTCTCCCGGATGGCCTGCAGCACGCGGCCGAAGGGCGAGTTCACGATGCGCAGCATCACCAGGAACATGGCCGCCACGCTCACGAACAGCAGGTAGTAGGTGATGAAGCGGCCGTTGAGTGGCACGGCGCCGAAGGGCCCCTGGAAATCCTCCTCCATCAGCGCGAAGCCGGGCGACAGCAGCTCGGGCAGGCGGAAGGTCAGGCCGTCTTCGCCGCCGGTGATGTCCGACAGCTGCGAGGCCAGCGTGAGAAAGGCCGAGGCCACGGCCAGCGTGATCATGGCGAAGAAGATCGCCCGCACGCGCAGCGAGAACAGGCCGATGAGCAGCGACAGCAGAAAGGACAGCAGCAGCGCGCCCACGGCGCCCACGACCAGCGCCCACCAGGTGGGGCCCAGCGCGCTGGCCGAGATGGCGATGCCATACGCGCCGATGCCGAAAAACATGGTGTGCGCGAAGCTGACGATGCCGGTGTAGCCCAGCAGCAGGTCGAAGCTGACCACCAGCGCGATGAAGATCAGCACCTTGGCCGCGACGTTGAGCGCCTTCACGCCGGGAAACAGGAAAGGCGCGAAGGCCAGGCCCAGCACCAGCAGCGTGAGCAGCAGCGCCAGCCAGCGGCTGCGCGGCAGGTCGTGGGATAGCAGACGGGAAAACATGGTGGATCGAGCCTCTCAGGACCGAAGAACGGGGGCGGGCGTCAGGCGCGGCAGCCGCGGAACCGGCTGTGCCGGGCCACTGGCTGCGCCCCCCTTCAGGGGGGTGACGCCGAAGGCGGCGCGGGGGGTGTTCATCTGTTCGCCACGGGGTACACGCCCTGCGGACGCCACAGCAGGATGGCCACCATCAGCGCGATGTTGGAGAACAGCGCGACCTTGGGCATGAGAAAGCCGGTGTAGTTGGCCATCAGGCCCACCAGCAGCGCGCCCACCAGCGCGCCCAGCGTGGAGCCCAGGCCGCCGATGATGATGACGATGAAGATCAGCACGTTGACCTGCGCGCCCATCTGCGGCAGCACGGTCTGCTGGTACAGCCCCCACATCACGCCGCCCAGGCCGGCCAGTGCGCTGCCCGCCACGAACACGCCCACGAACAGGCGCCGGATGCGGTAGCCCAGCGACTCCACCATTTCGCGGTCCTGCACGCCGGCACGGATCAGCAAGCCGACCTTGGTGCGGTTGAGCGTCCAGACCATGGCGGCGAACACCGCCAGGCCCACGGCCATGGCGAGCAGGCGGTACTTTTCGATCGAGGCGTCGCCGAGCAGGAAACTGCCGCGCAGCGTCTCGGGCAGCGGCAGCGCGAGCTGGCCCGGGCCCCAGATCACCTTGATGAGCTCCTCGCCGATGATCATGCCGCCCATGGTGATGAGGATCTGCTTGAGGTGCTGGCCGTACACCGGGCGCACGATCACGCGCTCGAACACCAGGCCCACCGCGCCGGCCACCACCATGGCGGCCAGCATGGCCGGCACCAGGGCCGCGAGGTTGAGCCAGAAGCTGTCGGCGATGGCGTAGGCGTTCAGGCCACCGAACACGCTGACCGCGACGAAGGCGCCCAGCGCGATGAACACGCCATGGCCAAAATTGAGCACGTCCATCAGGCCGAACACCAGCGTGAGGCCGGAGGCAATGATGAAGACGATCAAGCCCATGGCCAGTCCGGCCACGGTGAGCGTGAGCCAGGTCGGGCCGCTGCCCACGGCCGGCAGCGCCAATGCCGCCAGCAGCGGCACCAGGGCCACGGGTTTCCAGTCGAAGTCCGTCAGGGCCTTCATTGATGCGCTCCCAGCGAGAGGCCGAGCAGGCGCGCCTGCAGCGCGCTGTCCTCGGCGAGTTCGGCCATCGCGCCGCTGTGCACCACGCGGCCGTCGTCCATCACGGCCACGCTGTCGCCGAGCTGGCGCGCGAAGTTGAAGTTCTGCTCGACCAGCAGGATGGTGGTCTGCGCGGCCTTGAGTTCGCGGAAGGCCTCGATCATGTTCTGGATGATGGCCGGCGCCAGGCCCTTGCTGGGCTCGTCGATGAGCAGCAGTTGGCGCGGCTCGACGATGGCGCGCGACACCGCCAGCATCTGCTTCTGCCCGCCCGAGAGCTTGCCCGCCGGGTGCAGCCAGAACTTCTTCATCGCCGGGAACATGTCGAAGATCCATGCCAGGCGCTTCGGGTCGATGTCGTCGATGGCGCGCGCGCCGCGCGCGGCCAGCAGCATGTTCTCCTTCACGCTCAGGTCGGCGAAGATGCCCATGCTCTCGGGCACGTAGGCCACGCCGCTCTGCGCGATGTCGGGCGTCGCCTTCGCGGTGATGTCCTGACCGGCGAGCGTGACCCGTCCCCGGCTCGCGTGCCACAGGCCCATGATGGTGCGCAGCGTGGTCGTCTTGCCCGCACCATTGCGGCCCAGCAGCATGGTGAGCTGGTTGGCGGGCACGGTGAGGTCCACGCCGTGCAGGATGTGGTAGGCGCCGATGTGCGTGTGCACACCTTCGAGGCGCAGCAGTGCGGCGTCGCTCATGCGCTCACTTCCTCTTCGGGGTTGATGCCCAGGTAGGCCTGCTGCACCACCGGCGAGGCGATCACCGCCTCGGGTTCACCATCGGCCACGAGCTCGCCGTTGTGCAGCACGATGATGCGGTCCGACAGCTCGCGCACCACGTCCATCTTGTGCTCCACCAACAGGATGGTCTTGCTCTTGTCGGCCTTGAGGCGGCGGATCAGGTTCAGGATCACCGGCACCTCGTCCACGCTCATGCCGGCGGTGGGCTCGTCGAACATGTAGACCTTGGGGTCCAGCGCCATCAGGATGCCCACCTCCAACTTGCGCTGGTCGCCGTGCGGCAGGCTGGCCGCGCGCGCCTCGGCCTTGTCGGCCAGGGCCACGGTCCGCAGGATCTCATCGGCCTGGTCCAGCAGGTCCTTGCGGTCGCTCCAGATGCGGAAGAAGTCCAGCCCCGCGCCCGCGCGCGCCTGCACGGCCATGCGCACGTTCTCGCGCACGCTGAGCTGCGGGAACAGGTTGGTGAGCTGGAAGGCCCGGCCCAGACCGGCGCGCGTGCGCAGCGGCGCGCTCAGCGGGGTGAGCTCGCGCCCCTCGAGCGTGACCGTGCCGGCCGTGGCCTTGATCTGTCCCGAGATCAGGTTGAAGTAGGTGGTCTTGCCCGCGCCGTTGGGGCCGACGATGGCCGTGAGCGTGCCCGGCGCGAACGCGCAGGAGACAGCGTTCACCGCCACGTGCCCGCCGAAGCGGACCGTGAGGTTCGAGGTTTGCAGCATCAAGACTCCGCGACGAAAGAGGGGGAGTCGGTCGCCGCAGGTGCGGCGACCTTCCAGGAACACCACGGAACCGGCTTTGCCGGGCCGTCGGTGTTGTCCCCCTTCTCAAGGGGGAAGCCGCGTCAGCGGCGCAGGGGGATCACCGGCGATTCCGAATCGGAATCGCCATCTGCTCGGGCTTGATCTCACGCACGAGTTCAGGCACCCCCCAGGCGAAGGCCGGGTCGGCCTTGATCTTGAAGTGGTACATGCTCTGCATGGCCTGGTGGTCTTCCTTGCGGAAGGTCATGGTGCCCTTGGGCGTCTCGAAGCTCATGCCTTCCATGGTCTGGATGAGCTTCTCGCTGTTGGTGTCGCCGTTGGTCTTCTTCAGCGCGGTCACCACCGCCATGGCGGCCGAGAAGCCGCCGGCGGTGAAGAAGTCCGGCGGCTGCTTGAACTGGCGGTAGTGCTCGGCCACCATGGCGTCGTTGACCGGGTTCTTGGGGATGCCGAAGTAGTAGTACAGCGCGCCTTCCATGCCCGGGAACTGCTTGTAGGCCACCATGGCCGGCAGGATGTTGCCGCCCGTGGCGAGCTTGATGCCGTAGCGCTTGTCCAGCTCCATCTCGGCGATCTTGGGGAAGGGCGTGGGTGCGCCCGACCACACCACCGAGATGTACTTGTTGCCCGGCTGGTCCTTGAGCTTGTCGACCAGGCGCAGCAGGCCGGCGGTGAAGTCCGTCGTGCCCACGGGCAGGTACTCCTCGTGCACGATCTTGGCCTTCTTGGTGAAGTCCTTGGAGGCTTTCACGGCGTCGCGGCCGAAGGCGTTGTCGTTGGCCAGCACACCGATCACGTTGTTCGGGGCATCGAGGGCCACGGCGTTGGCGGCGGCGTCCTGGCTGCTGTTGCGGCCGGTGCGGAAGATGTACTTGTTCCACTTGTCGCCGGTGATGGAGTCGGCCACGGCGGGCTCCACCAGCAGGATCTTGCGGTACTCCTCGGCCACCGGGAGCATGGCCAGCGCCACGGGTGAGGCCGTGGGGCCGATGGCGAGGTCGACCTTGTCGTCGGCGTAGGCGGCCGCCAGCAGGCTCTTGCCCACGTCGGGCTTGCCCTGGTCGTCCTTCTCGATCACCACGATCTTCTTGCCGGCCACCATCATGGTGCCGCCCGTGGCGTAGTTCAGGCCCATCATCAGGCCCGCCTGGGTCTGCTTGGCGTAGGCCTCCAGCGGGCCGGTCTTGCTGTGGATGTGGGCGATGCGGATCTCGCCCTTGTTGGCTTGGGCGAAACCCAGGGTGGCCGTGCAGGCCAGGGCGATCACCGCCAGGCGGCGGGTGGTGTCGAACATGCTTGTCTCCTGATGGTTGCTGGCACAGCGCGGTGCGCCGTGCGCCTCTTTTGCACATGCCGTGCCAACCCGGCAAGGCCTTGATGCCAAAGGAATTTTCTTCTGCCCCTCGATCGAATGCCTGAATTTCAGACAATCGATTGCGCTCAATTTGTCTGAAATTCAGACAGACGCCGGAATTTCAGACAGACCGTCCAGCGTCGAGAGCCGGTCGTACAGGCTGGCGCGCGAGATGCCCAGCAGCTTGGCCGCCGCGCTGCGGTTGCCGCCCGTGGCCGCCAGCGCCTGCGCGATGGCCCGGCGTTCGAGCTCGGCGATCTGCTCGGCCAGCGGGCGCAGAGCGTCCTGCCGCGCGGGCGCGGCGGGCGGCGTCTCGCGCACCGGTGCCAGGGCGGGCAGGCCGGCCTCGCGCAGCACCTCGTCCACCTGCGCGGCATCGATGAGGGCCGAGTCGGTGCGCAGCGCGAGCTGCTCCAGCACGTTGCGCAGCTCGCGGATGTTGCCGCGCCAGGCCTGCGCGGCCAGCAGGGCCTGGGCCTCGGGGCCGAACTCCAGCTGCGGACCGCCGCCGCGCGCGGCGATGTCCTCGCACAAGGCCTCGATCAGCAGGGGCACGTCGCTCTGGCGCTCGCGCAGCGGCGGCACACGGATGGGCAGCACGTTGAGGCGGTAGTACAGGTCCTCGCGGAAGCGCCCTTCCCTCACCATCAGCGGCAGGTCGCGCGAGGTGGCGGCCACCACGCGCACATCGAAAGGCACCAGCTGGTTCGAGCCCAGGGGCTCGATCTCCCCTTCCTGCAGGGCGCGCAGCAGCTTGACCTGCATGGCCATGGGCATGTCGCCCAGTTCGTCGAGGAACAGCGTGCCGCCGTCGGCCAACTTGAACTTGCCGTCGCGGCCCTTCTTGTCGGCGCCGGTGTAGGCGCCGGGTGCGACGCCGAAGAACTCGGCCTCCAGCAGGGTCTCGGGCACGGCGGCCATGTTCACGCTGACGAAGGGCCGGCCCGCGCGCGGCGAAGCGGCGTGGATGGCGTGCGCGAGCAGCTCCTTGCCGGTGCCCGTTTCGCCGAGCAGCAGCACCGGGCTGCTGGAGAGCGCGGCGCGGCGCGCCTGGCGCTTGACCTCCACCGCCGCCGCGCTGGTGCCGACGAAGCTGGCGAAGGTGTACTTGCTTCGGCGCTGGTGGGCGAGCTCGCGGCGGGCGTCGTTCAGGTCCTGCTCCAGCCGCGCGAACTTGGTGATGAGAGGCTGCAGCGTGGTCTCGGGATGGTCGAACAGCACGATGCCAAGCACACCGATGACCTCGCCCGCGTCGTCGCGCAGCGGAATGCGCGTGACGACGAACGTGCCGGCGCGGTTGGTGAGCAGGTCGATGAGGATGGGCTTGCCGGTCTCCAGCACGCGGTGCATCTGCGTGTTGTGCACCACGTTGCTGACGGGCTGGCCGACGAAGTCTTCCTCGCGGTCGAAGCCGAGGGCGGGCAGGAAGCGCCGGTACTGGTCGTTGATCCAGACCACGCGCGCGTGCCGGTCCACCAGCAGCATGCCCTCGCTGGCGTTGGCGAAGAGATCGAACATGGAGCGCGCGGCGAGCTCCAGGATGCTCTGCGCGTCGCGGGGCAGGCGGTCGTCGCGGGTCATGCCCGGGATGGTACCCGGGGTGGGTATGCGAGAGAAAGCGGCCTTATTCCGATCGACTCGCCCAGCTTGCCATCCCGAGCACCACCGCTGCCGCGCCCAGTTGCCAGGCCAGCAGCGACCATCGTCCCTCCAGGGCGGCCCTCAACAGGCAGAGGCTTGCGCTGGCACCCAGCAGCAGCAGTTGATGGCGGGGCTTTGGCCGCACCAGCAACACGGCCAAGGTCAGACCCAATGCCACCCCACCCAACCCATCACCATTCATGTCTCTGTCCCGCCTTGTCTCAACCCTTGGGCTGACGTCGTTTGTTCCATGCGATGCGCAGGATGCATGCCAGCGGCACGGCGTGCGGCAAGGCTTTCCAGAGCAGCCCTCGCCAGATATCAGGCCACGAATCCATTGGCGCTGCCCAAAGAAAAATCGACAACGCCGTACCCAGGACCGTTGTCAGATAGGCCACCAGGTAGGCGACGGCATACAGCCGCCAAGGGAGTGCTTTCATGGCTCGCGTCTCGGCACAGGCGAAGAAGCGGGCGACTCTAGGCGAGCACCCCGGACAGCGATGCCCTCGAATCGGCGGGTTCAGGCAATGATGAAAAGCAAGAAGCGGCTCGCGGCCTGAGGTCCGCGAGCCGCCGCAGCGCAGTTGGGGTGGTTCAGGCGGTGGCCAGCTTCCGTTGCCGCCGCGCCAGCAGCCTCGGCACCACCAGCACCCCCACCACCACGAGCAGCAGCACCAACGACATCGGCCGCTGCACGAAGATCAGCCAGTTGCCTTCGCCGATCGACAGCGCGTTGCGCATCTGCGCTTCGGCCAGCGGCCCGAGGATCAGGCCCACGATCACCGGCGCGGCCGGGAAATCGAAGCGGCGCATCAGCACGCCCAGCAGGCCGATGCCCAGCATGAGGTACAGGTCGAAGGCGCTCTGGCGCATGCCGTAGACGCCCACCGTCGCGAAGATCAGGATGCCCGCGTAGAGCTGCGGGCGCGGGATCTTCAGCAGCTTCACCCACAGGCCCACCAACGGCAGGTTCAGCACCAGCAACATCACGTTGCCGATGTAGAGCGAAGCGATCAGCGCCCACACCAGGGCGGAAGACGTCTGGAACAGCTGCGGACCCGCGTTGATGCCGTAGTTCTGCAAGGCAGACAGCAGGATCGCCGCCGTCACCGAGGTCGGGATGCCCAGCGTCAGCAGCGGCACCAGCGTGCCCGTGACGGCCGCGTTGTTGGCCGCCTCCGGCCCCGCCACGCCCTCGATCGCGCCGCTGGTGCCGAACTGCTGCCGCGCCTCGGGATCGGCCAGCTTGCGCTCGGTCGCGTAGCTCAGGAAGGTGGGGATCTCGGTGCCGCCGGCGGGAATGGTGCCGAAAGGAAAACCGATCGCCGTGCCGCGCAGCCAGGCCGGCCAGGACCGCCGCCACTCGCCGCGCGTCATGTGCACCTTGTTGAGGTGGTTCATCGTGGTCTGCATGCGGCCTTCGTACAGCGCGTTGTAGAGCGCCTCCGTCACCGCGAACAGGCCCACGGCCACCAGCACCACTTCCACGCCGTCCATGAACTCCAGAATGCCCGCCGTGTACCGCACCTGGCCCGTGATCTGGTCGATGCCCACCAGCCCCAGCGAGATGCCCAGGAACAGCGCGGCCAGGCCGCGCAGCGCGCTCTGGCCCAGCACCGAGCTCACCGTCGTGAAGGCCAGCAGCATCAGGCAGAAGTACTCGGGCGGGCCCAGGCGCACGGCAAAGTCGGCCAGGATGGGCGCGAACAGCGTGACCAGCACGGTGGCGATGGTGCCGGCCACGAAGGAGCCGATGGCCGCCGTGGCCAGCGCGGCGCCCGCGCGGCCGTGCTTGGCCATCTTGAAGCCTTCGAGCGCGGTCACCATGGTGCCGGTTTCGCCCGGCGTGTTGAGCAGGATGGAGGTGGTGGAGCCACCGTACATCGCGCCGTAGTAGATGCCCGCGAAGAAGATCATCGAGGCGGTGGGCTCCACCTGGCCCGTGATGGGCAGCAGCATGGCCACCGTGACGGCCGGGCCCAGGCCCGGCAGTACACCGATGGCCGTGCCCAGCGCGCAGCCGGCCAGCGCCCACAGCAGGTTGATGGGCGTGCCCGCGGTGGCAAAGCCACCCATGAGTTGAGCAAGGATGTCGCCCATGTCAGACCGCCCGCCGGGCCGCCCCAAGGGCGGGCTGCGCCCCCTCGGGGGGCAGCGAATACACAAAGTGAGGAGCGTGGGGGTTCATGTTCAGATCCAGCCGCTGGGACTGATGCCGGGCAGGTTCACCGCCAGCACCTTGGTGAACACCCAGAACACCGGCGCCGCGATCAGCACGCCGGTGACGAGGTCGATGAAGGTGGTGCGCACGCCGCCGGCCGCGCGGCCTTCGCTCAGGCGCAGGCCGCGCACGGCCAGGGCATAGCACAGCGTGCAGCTCAGCACGAAGCCGATGGTGGTGATGAGCGAGGCGTTGGCGACCACGCCGCCGGCCACCCAGGCCAGCGCGCGCCAGTCGCCGCGCTCGGCGCCCGAGGGCGCTTCCACATGGCGCCAGCCGCCGCGCAGCGCCTGCCACAGCAGCAGCGCGCCGCACACGGCCATGGCCGCGCACATCACCCAGGGCAGGAAGTCGGGGCCCACGCCCGCGTATCCCGCGGCCGAGGGAATCTGCCAGGCACCGACCGCCAGCACCACGGCCACGCCCAGCGCGCCCAGGCCGATGGCCACCTGCCCCGCGTCCGTGGACGCGGGCTGCTGCATCTGCTCGCTCATGACCAGGCCTGGGTCAGACCATGCCGGCGCGCACCATGGTCGCGCGCAGGGAGGAGAAGTCGCGGTCCACGAACTCCTCGAAGGCCTTGCCGGTCAGCAGCGCGGGCGTCCAGTTGTTTTTCTTCACCGCCTCCGCCCAGGACTTGCTCTGCGTGGCCTTCACCACCATGGCCACCAGCGCGTCGCGCTGCGCGGGGGTGATGCCGGCCGCACCGTACACGCCGCGCCAGTTGCCGATCTCCACGTCGATGCCCTGCTCTTTCAGCGTGGGCACGTTGATGCCGTCCAGGCGCTTGCCCGAGGTGACGGCAATGGCGCGCATCTTGCCGCTCTCGATGTAGGGCTGGAACTCGCTGTAACCGCTGCCGCCCACGGTGACGTTGCCGCCCAGGATGGCCGCCACCGCCTCACCGCCCCCACGGAAGGGCACGTAGTTGATCTTGGCGGCCGGCACGCCCACGGCCTGCGCGATCTGCGCCGCCGCGATGTGCTCGGTGGAGCCACGCGAACCACCGCCCCATTTGACGCTGCCCGGGTCCTTCTTGAGCTGCTCGACCACGTCCTTCATGGTCTTGAGCGGCGACTCGGCCGGCAGCACGAAAACGTTGTACTCGGTGGTGAGGCGCGCCACGGGCGTGACCTGGGTGATGGACACCGGCGGCTTGCCGGTGATGATGCCGCCCAGCATGACGGCGCCCATCACCATGAGCGCGTTCGGGTCGCCCTTGCTGGCGTTGAAGAACTGGGCCAGGCCGATGGCGCCGGCCGCGCCGCCCTTGTTCTCGAAGGTCACCGAGGAGGCCACGCCGGCGTCGCGCAGGGCGTCGCCCAGCGCACGGCCGGTGCCGTCCCAGCCGCCGCCGGGGTTGGCGGGGATCATCATCTTGATGTTGGCGCTGGCCCAGGCCGCGTTCGGCAGGGCGCCAGCGGCGGCCAGGGCGGCCAGGGATTTGAGGAAGGTATCGCGGCGCATGGCTTGTCTCCGTGGTTGATGGGAACGACGCCGCGAATGGTCGGGTGGCGGGCTGTCAGTTGGCTGTCGGGCGCCCTGGGATAAACCCTGAGGCGCGCGCGTCCCCATAATCGGTCCCCCCATGAAACTCCTGCTCGTCGAAGACAACACCACCATGCAGGCCACGCTGAGCCGCGCCTTCGAGCGGCGCGGCATCCAGGTGGTGACCTGCGACGACGGCGAGCGCGCGCTGGCGGTGTGGCGCGACACCCAGCCCGACGCCGTGCTGCTGGACCTGTCGCTGCCCGGCAGAGACGGCCTGGAGGTGCTGGCCCAGGCGCGCGGCAGCGGCCTGAAGACGCCCGTGATCATCCTCACCGCGCGCGGCACCGTGGGCGATCGCATCCTGGGCCTGAACACCGGCGCCGACGACTACCTGCCCAAGCCCTTCGACCTGGACGAGCTGGAGGCCCGCGTGCGCGCCCTGGTGCGCCGCGCGGGCGACGCCGACGCCGCGCCCGCCGCCTGGTGCGGCATGGCCGTGGACCGCGAGAGCGGCGCCGTGTACCACCTGGGCCAGCCGCTGGAGCTGCCGCCGCGCGAGCTCGCCCTGCTGCGCGCCGTGCTCGCGCGCCCGGGCCACGCCATCGCCAAGGAGCGCCTGTTCGAACTCGTCTTCCCCGGCGAACCCGACGTGCAGCCGGAAGCGATCGAGGTCGTGGCCTACCGGCTGCGCAAGAAGATCGCGCACACCGGCGCGCAACTCGTCACCCTGCGCGGCCTGGGCTACCTCATCAAGGCCCAGCCATGAAGCCGCGCGCGACCTCGCTGCGCCGCACCCTGCTGCTGGGCATCCTGCTGCCGGTGTTCGGCTACGTGGTGTTCAACACCGTGGTGCTGTACCGCCAGGCCCTGGCGGCCGCCGACACCGCCTACGACCGCACGCTGCTGGCCACCGCCAAATCGCTGGGCGAGCAGCTGCAGGTCACGTCGCAGGGCGGCGAGGTCCACGTGCAGGCCACGGTGCTGTACTCCGCGCTGGAGGCCTTCGAGGCCGACAACCGCAGCCGCCTCTTCTACCGCGTGAGCGGCTTCCAGGGCGAGATGGTCTCGGGCTTCGCCGACATGCCCGCGCCGCGGCGCCACGCGCCCTCGGACAACATCTACGCGGCGCTCGTGAGCTTCTACGACGACCACTACCGCGACATGCCGGTGCGCATGGCCGTGCTGCTGCAGCCGGTGGCCGGCGTGCAGGGCCAGGGCATGGCCACCATCCAGGTGGCCGAGACCCTGGAGCTGCGTGAGACGCTGGCGCGCCAGATCCTGGTGGACACGCTGTGGCGCCAGGCCGCGCTGCTGGCCGTGATCGCCTTCGTGGTGGTGCTGGTGGTGCAGCGCGCCACGCGGCCGGTGCGCGACATCAGCCGCGCCCTGGCCTCGCGCAGCGAGAACGACCTGTCGCCCCTGCCCGGCCAGGACGCGCCGCGCGAACTGCTGCCGCTGCTGGACGCCACCAACCAGCACATGCAGCGACTGTCGCAGCTGCTGGAACACCAGAAGCGCTTCGTGCGCGACACCTCGCACCAGCTGCGCACGCCACTGGCGGTGCTGAAGACGCAGGTGCAATCGGCGCGGCGCGGCGACGTGGAGCCGCGCCAGGCGCTGGACGAGATCGCGCACACCGTGGACCGCGCCACCGAACTGGCCAACCAGATGCTGGCCCTGGCCAAGGTGGAGCAGCTGCGCCAGGACCGCGACGTGCCGGTGAGCGACTGGGCCGCCGTGGTGCGCGCGGTGGCGCTGGACCTGTCGGCGCTGATCGCCGACCGGTCGCTCGACTTCGCGCTCGACGTCGGCGAGGCCGCGCCGGTGCGCGCGCACGAATGGGCGCTGCGCGAGCTCACACGCAACCTGCTGCACAACGCCATCAAGCACTCGCCGCCGGGTGGCGCGCTGCGCGTGGGCCTGCTGAGCGACGAGCGCACGGCGGCACTGATCGTGCGCGACAGCGGCCCCGGCATCGCGCCGGCGCTGCGCGAGCGCCTGTTCCAGCCATTCGCCACCGACCACCGCGCGGGCCCCAGCCTCTCGGGCTCGGGCCTCGGGCTCGCCATTTGCCGGGAGATCGTGCAATCGCTCGGTGGCCAGATCGAGCTGGACAACCGCACCGACGGCGGCAGCGTGCGCGGACTCGACGCCACGGTGCGCCTGCCCCTGATACCAGCGACCGCATGACAACACCAACCGAACCCGCGCGCGTGCGCCTGGACAAATGGCTCTGGGCCGCGCGCTTCTTCAAGACCCGCGCGCTCAGCGCCGAGGCGATCGACAAGGGCCGCGTGAGCGTCAACGGCCAGGCGGCCAAGGCCTCGCGCGAGCCGCGCGTGGGCGACACTATCGAGTTCCGCCAGGGCAGCGAGGCGCGCGTGGTGATCGTGCGGGGCCTGAGCGCGGTGCGCGGACCGGCACCCGTGGCGCAGCAGCTCTACGAGGAAACGCCCGAGTCGGTGGCGCGCCGGCTGGCCGCGGCCGAGCAGCGGCGCCTGGCGCCCGAACCGGCATTGAGCCAACCCATGGGACGCCCCACCAAGCGCGACCGGCGCACGCTCAAGGACTGGGGAGACCGCTGGAGCGCGTCGCTCGACGACGACGGCAGCGAATGAACCTGGCCCCGCGCGCCGGCCTCAGCCCTTGCGCAGGCCCAGCCACATGACCGTGGCCACGACGATCAGGCCGCCGGCCACCTGAATGGCCGCGATCGATTGCCCCAGGAACACCCAGGCCAGCACCAGCGCGAAGATGGGCTCGATGTTCATGATGGCCGAGTTGCCCACCACCCCCAGGCGCGGCAGCACCGTGAACATGATGGTGAAGGCCGTGCCATAGAGGAAGGTCAGGCCCAGCAGCCCCCACCAGCCCGGCAGGGCGTTCGGGAAATGCAGCCCGCCCTGCGTGGCGCTCGCGGCCAGCGCGATCACCGCGACGATGCCCATGGTGGTGGCGGTGCGCAGGCGGCCGTCGAGATCGCCCGCCTCGTGCTGCGTGAACACCAGCGCCAACCCGAAGCTCGCGGCGGCCGCCAGCGCGAAGCCAACGCCCACACCGATGCGCGCCCAGTGCCCACCCGCGCCCAGGCCCGAGGCCGCGCCCGACACGTCCAGCGCCAGCGCCAGGCCCAGCAGCATCAGCGGCATGGCCTTGAGCAGGTGCGGTGCCGGCTTCTGGCCATAGACGATGCGCGACCACAGCGCCGTCCACAGCGGGTAGGTGTTGAAGGCCAGCAGCGCCAGCGCCACCGGCAGGCGCGCCACCGCCGCGTACAGGCACAGGCTCTGCACGCCCACCAGCAGGCCGATGGCGGGCAGCGCCTTGCGGTGCCGCGCGGTGAGCGCCAGGGGCACGCGGTAGAAAAACAGAATGCCGGCCACCACCAGCGCGGTGATGCCACTGCGGAAGGTCACGGCCGTGGCCACGGTCACGCCGTGGTCGAAGGCCAGGCGCGCGGCCACGTGGTTGGCACCCATCATGAAGGCGATGAGCAACAGGGTGGCGAACGCGGTGCGCGACAGGCTCTGAGACATGGCGGGTCCGGCGGCAACAACAGCAGGAGGGCAAAAAACAAAGGCGCCCCGCAGGGCGCCTTGTCGATGTGAACATCTGGCGGAGTGAGAGGGATTCGAACCCTCGATGAGGCTCTACACCCCATACTCCCTTAGCAGGGGAGCACCTTCGGCCACTCGGTCATCACTCCGCGAAGCCCGCATTATGCCCCAAAGCACAAGCGGGCCAGGCCCTCTCAGGCGCTGATCGTGTCGGCGGCCTGGTCGAGATCGAACTCGCGGTGCAGCGCGCGCACGGCCAGCTCCATGTACTTCTCGTCGATGACCACCGAGGTCTTGATCTCCGAAGTGGAGATCATCTGGATGTTGATGCCTTCGGTGCTGAGGCAGCGGAACATGCGGCTGGCCACGCCCACGTGGCTGCGCATGCCGATGCCCACGATGCTGACCTTGCAGATGCGGTTGTCGCCCACCACGTCGGCGGCGCCCAGCGCGGGCACGACCTGCGACTTGAGCAGGTCCAGCGTCTTCTGGTATTCGTTGCGGTGCACCGTGAAGCTGAAGTCGGTTTTGCCGTCCTTGCTCAGGTTCTGGATGATGACGTCGACCTCGATGTTGGCGTCGGCCACCGCGCCCAGGATCTGCGCGGCGATGCCGGGCTTGTCGGGCACGCCGAGCACCGAGACCTTGGCCTCGTCGCGGTTGAAGGCAATGCCGGAAACGACGGCTTGTTCCATGTCTTCGTCTTCCTCAAAAGTGATCAGGGTGCCGGAGGCCGCTTCTTCGGCCAGGTCGATGTCCCAGGGCGTGAAGCTGGAGAGCACGCGCAGCGGCACGTGGTATTTGCCCGCGAACTCCACCGAGCGGATCTGCAGCACCTTGGAGCCCATGCTGGCCATCTCCAGCATTTCCTCGAAGCTCACGCGCAACAGGCGGCGCGCCTCGGGCACCACGCGCGGGTCGGTGGTGTAGACGCCATCGACGTCGGTGTAGATCAGGCACTCGGCGGCCTTGAGCGCCGCGGCCACGGCCACGGCCGAGGTGTCGCTGCCGCCGCGGCCCAGCGTGGTGATGTTGCCGCCGTCGTCGATGCCCTGGAAGCCGGTGACGATGACCACCTTGCCCGCGTCCAGGTCGGCGCGCACGCGCGCGTCGTCGATGGATTCGATGCGGGCCTTGGTGTAGGCGTCGTTGGTCTTGATCGGCACCTGCCAGCCCGCGTAGCTCACCGCCTCCAGGCCTTCGGCCTGCAGCGCGATGGCCAGCAGCGCGGACGAGGCCTGCTCGCCGGTGGCCGCCAGCATGTCGAGTTCGCGGCCATAGGACTTGCCCGGTTTGGCGGGCGCGACTTCCTTGGCGAGCGCCAGCAGGCGGTTGGTTTCGCCGCTCATGGCGCTGGGCACCACCACCATCTGGTGGCCGGCCTTGTGCCATTTGGCGACGCGACGCGCGACGTTGCGGATGCGTTCGGTCGACCCCATGGAGGTGCCGCCGTACTTGTGAACGATGAGGGCCATTGGAAGGGAAGAAGGACGCGGCGCGGCGCGTCCTTCAGGGCTTCGTCGGGGCGCGCGCCGCACAGCCACTGGGGCCGGGCAGAACCGCGGGATTATACCTAGGGGGTATAGGCCAGGCACGCGCCGTCGCGCACCACGAAACCCTCGGCCACCTTGAGCCGGATCGCGTGGCCGCGCGTGCGGCAGGCCCCGACCTGGTCGAGCAGTTCGTCGAGCTGCGCGGCGCTCGGCGCCACGCCGTGCGCGCGGCGCAGCCAGTGCCGCAGGGTGTTGGCCTGGCGGTCGCGCGACAGGCCCTGCAGCGCCACGATGCGCGGCGGCTCGCCGGTGGCCGCCAGGTCCAGCGCCGCCAGTTCGTCCAGCAGGCGCTGCGCCTGCGCCGCGTGCGCCGCGCAGCGCGCGAGCGCCGCGCGGTAGCCCGGAAAGGCGCGCGCCCAGGCCGGCATCAACTGCGCGCGGATGCGGTTGCGCGTGTAGCGCTCGTCGCCGTTGCTGGGGTCGTCAACGAAGCGCTGGTCGCGCGCGATCAGCGCTTCACGCAGCGTGTGCGCGGGCACGCCGAGCCAGGGCCGGCCAAAACGCTGGCCATGGCGCTCGAAGGCCTCGGGCATGGCGGACAGGCCGGGCAGGCCCGCGCCCCGCGAGAGCGCAAGCAGCACGGTCTCGGCCTGGTCGTCGCCGTGCTGCGCGAGCAGCACCCAGCCGATGCCCCGGTCCCGCGCCAGGCCCGCCAGCGCGGCGTAGCGCGCGAGACGGGCCGCGTCCTCGGGGCTTTGGCCCGGTGCGTGCCGGGCGTCGACGCGGGCCACGTGCACGGGCAGGCCCAGGGACGCCGCGACCTCACGCACGCAGGCCTCGAAGCCGTCGGCCGCGGCCTGCAGGCCATGGTGCACATGCAGTGCCACGCAGCGCCCCGGCCAGCGCGCGTGCGCGGCCAGCAGCAGGGCCACCGAGTCGGCGCCGCCGCTGCAGGCGATGCCGATCGGCGTGGTGTCCTGATCGAGGGAATGGCGCGCCGCCCAGCGCTGCAGCTCGGCGGCACCGGGGAAAGCGTCCGCCTCAGCGGCGGTCTTTGGCCTCGGCCTTGGTGTCGGTGAAGCGGCCATAGCCATCGAGGCGCGCATGGCGGCGCTCCAGCAGTTCCTTCACCTTGAGGTCGGCCACCTGGCGGTAGGCATCGCCCAGGGCGCGCTTGAGGAAGGCGGCCATCTGCTTGTGGTCGCGGTGCGCGCCGCCCACGGGCTCGTTGACGATCTTGTCCACCAGGCCCAGGGCCTTGAGGCGGTGCGCCGTGATGCCCAGGGCCTCGGCCGCGTCGCTCGCGCGCTCGCTGGTCTTCCAGAGGATGGAGGCGCAGCCCTCGGGGCTGATCACCGAATACACCGAGTACTGCAGCATCAGCACCTGATCGGCCACGGCAATGGCCAGCGCGCCGCCGGAGCCGCCCTCGCCAATGATGGTGGAGATGATGGGCACCTCGAGCTGCGCCATCTCGAAGATGTTGCGACCGATGGCCTCGGACTGGCCACGCTCTTCGGCGTCGATGCCCGGATAGGCGCCCGGCGTGTCGACGAAGGTGAACACCGGCAGCTTGAACTTCTCGGCCAGCTTCATGAGCCGCAGCGCCTTGCGGTAGCCCTCGGGCTTGGTCATGCCGAAGTTGCGCAGGCCGCGCTCCTTCGTGTCACGGCCTTTCTGGTGGCCGATGACCACGCAGGGCTGGCCATTGAAGCGCGCCATGCCGCCGACGATGGACAGGTCGTCGGAGAAGTGGCGGTCGCCGTGCAGCTCGACGAAGTGCGTGAAGATTTCGCGCACGTAGTCCAGCGTGTAGGGCCGGTCGGCGTGGCGCGCGATCTTGGTGATCTGCCAGGGTGAGAGGTTGCTGTAGATGTCCTTGGTGAGCTGCAGGCTCTTGGACGCCAGCTTGTCGATCTCTTCGGAGATGTCGACCGCCGATTCGGTCTGGACGTAGCGCAGTTCCTCGATCTTGGATTCGAGTTCCGCGATCGGTTGCTCGAAGTCGAGAAAATTCTTTTTGGCCAAGATAGGCTCCTTTGCTCAGGCGGCTCAATAGCTCACGGGGAGCGGATCGAGCGACCGCCAAATATACCAAGTGGCCACGCTGCAGAACGGGGCCCAGGAGCCGGCCACCTCGCGGATCTCGCTGCGGCTGACGGGCTCACCCGAAAAATAGGCCTGACTGATGCCGTTCTGCAAGCCGATGTCGTCCAGCGGTAGCACGTTGGGCCTCATGAGGTGGAAGATGAGGAACATCTCGGCCGTCCAGCGGCCGATGCCGCGGATGGCCACCAGCTCCGCGATGATGGCCTCGTCGTCCATGTGCGGCCACTCGTTCACGCGCACGCGCTTGTCCGAGAAATGCAGCGCCAGATCCACCAGGTACTCGACCTTGCGCACCGACAGGCCGGCGGCTCGCATGTCGTCCACCTTGAGCTTGAGCACCTGCGCGGGCGTCATCTTGCGGGTGAGCGATTCGAAGCGGTCCCATACCGACTGGGCGGCCTTCACCGAAATCTGCTGGCCCACGATGCTGCGCGCCAGCGTGACGAAGGCATCGCCGCGCGACTGCAGGCACACGTCGGGGTGGCGCGGGATGAGCTTCTTCATCACGCGGTCGCGCTTCATCAGGTGCTTGCAGGCGTCCTGCCAATACGCGGGCTCGGGCACGGTCAGCACGGCGCTCATCAGGCGCGCTCCCAGGTGGTGCCCGCGGCGCTGTCTTTCAGCACGATGCCCTGGCCGAGCAGCTCGTTGCGGATGCGGTCGGCTTCGGCGAAGTCGCGGGCTTTCTTGGCGGCGGCGCGCGCGGCGATGCGCGCGGCGATCGCGGGCTCGTCCAAGCCCGATGTCACATGGGCATTGCCAGAGACGTAGGCGCCCTGACCAACAAGGGCGCCAGACGCTTCATGATGCCTAGATGGCCCGCCCTGCAACCATGCCATCGGATCGGCCTGCAACAACCCCAGCACACCGCCCAGCGCGCGCAGCAGGCCCGCGTGGCGCGGGTCCTTGCCGCGGTTGACCTCGCTCGCGAGCTCGAACAGCACGCTCAAGGCCACCGGCGTGTTGAAGTCGTCGTCCATCGCGGCCTTGAAGCGCGCGGCGAAGGGCTCGCTCCAGTCGATGGAAACGTCCGCCGCGTTCACCACCGACAGCGCGGTGTACAGGCGCTTGAGCGCGGCACGCGCGTCGTCCAGGTGGGCGTCGCTGTGGTTGAGCGGACTGCGGTAGTGGGCCCGCAGCATGAAAAAGCGCACCGTTTCGGCGTCGTACTTCTGCAGCACCTCGCGGATGGTGAAGAAGTTGCCCAGGCTCTTGGACATCTTCTCGTTGTCGACGTTGACAAAGCCGTTGTGCATCCACACCGCGGCCAGCGGCACGCCGTTGGCGCCCTCGCTCTGCGCGATCTCGTTTTCGTGGTGCGGGAACTGCAGGTCGGCGCCGCCGCCATGGATGTCGAAGGTCTTGCCGAGCAGCGCGCAGGCCATGGCCGAGCACTCGATGTGCCAGCCCGGACGGCCGCGACCATAGGGCGAGTCCCACTGGGCGTCGGCGGGTTCGTCGGGCTTGGCGGCCTTCCAGAGAACGAAGTCCAGCGGGTCGCCCTTGCCCTGGGCCACGGCCACGCGCTCGCCCGCCTGGAGTTCGTCGAGCGTCTTGCCGGAGAGCTTGCCGTAGCCAGGGAAGCGGCGCACCGCGTAGTTCACGTCGCCGTCGGCCGCGCGGTAGGCCAGTTGCTTGTCTTCGAGCGTGCGCACGATGTCGAGCATCTGCGGCACGTAGTCGGTGGCGCGCGGGTCGTGCGTGGGGCGCGCGATGCCCAGGGCATCGAAGTCCTGGTACATGGCGGCGATCATGCGGTCGGTGAGGCCGCGCACCGTCTCGCCGTTCTGCACCGCGCGGCGGATGATCTTGTCGTCGATGTCGGTGATGTTGCGCACGAAGGTGACGCGGTAGCCGCTGGCCTCGAGCCAGCGGCGAGCCACGTCGAAGGCGATGTTGGAGCGGGCGTGGCCCACGTGGCACAGGTCGTAGACCGTGATGCCGCAAACGTACATGCGCACGTGGCCGGGCTCGATGGGCGCGAAAGGCTCGAGCCGGCGCGTGAGGGTGTTGTGGATATGCAGGGTCATCGCAAGGCGCAGGGCAGGCGCGGTGCCGACCGCTTCCAACCACGCTCGCCAGCGCGGCGCCTCACGGGTCCGGCGCCCCGCAGGCACGGTCTGAAACGACCGGCTCGCCGGTACCCCTCAGATACAATGCGTCAGTATATCGACGCCCATCCCGCGCACGCACGCACCGAAGGGCGCCACTGGTCGGGCATCCGCTTCGCCCGGCGCATCCCATGAGGTTCCATGTCTCACCGAGCTTCACCGCTGGACCGCGCCGTCCTCGCTTGTTTCCGTGGTTTCACCCGAGCGCTGCTGGTCGGCCTGGCCGCCGCCCTGCCCTGGCTGGCGCAGGCCCAGTCGCCCAGCATCCCCGCGCCCTCGGCCTATGACGAGGTCTCGCGCCTCATGCGCGCCCAGCAGCTGGACCAGGCCCTGAGCCGCGCGCAGGACTACCTGCGCGGCAACCCGCGCGACCCGCAGATGCGCTTCCTGCTGGGCGTGGCGCAGAACCAGAAGGGCGACAGCGCGGCCGCGCTCGAGACCTTCACCAACCTCACGCAGGACAACCCCGAGCTGCCCGAGCCGCACAACAACCTGGCCGTGCTGCACGCCGCGGCCGGCCGCTACGACGAAGCCCGCGTCGCGCTGGAGGCCGCGATCCGCGCCAACCCGCGCTACGCCGTGGCGCTGGAGAACCTGGGCGACGTGTATGCGCGGCTGGCCGAGCGCGCCTGGCAGCGCGCGCGCGACGTCGACGCGCAGAACCCGCGCCTGGCACCCAAACTCAAAGCCGTGCAGAGCCTGCTGGCCACCACCCCCCGCTGAGGATTTCTCCCATGACATTGCACCGACGCGGCTTCGCCCGCCTGGCCACCGCCCTGACCACCAGTCTGGCGCTCGCGCTGGCCTTCACCGCCCGGGCCCAGGACAGCAAGGCACCGCGCGTGCGCCTGTCCACCTCGCTCGGCGACATCGTCGTCGAGCTCGACCCCGCCAAGGCGCCGAAGACGGTCGAGAACTTCCTGCAGTACGTCAAGGACAAGCACTACGACGGCACGGTGTTCCACCGCGTGATGGGCAACTTCATGATCCAGGGCGGCGGCTTCACGGCCGACATGCAGCAAAAACCCACGCGCGCGCCCGTGCCGCTCGAGGCCGGCAACGGCCTGAAGAACGACCGCGGCGCCATCGCCATGGCGCGCACCGGCAACCCCGACTCGGCCACCTCGCAGTTCTTCATCAACGTCGTGAACAACCCGGGCCTCAACGCGCCCTCGCCCGACGGCCACGGCTACACCGTGTTCGGCAAGGTGGTCGCCGGCATGGACGTGGTCGACAAGATTCGCGCGGTGCCCACCGGCAACCGCGGCATGCACCAGAACGTTCCGCAGACCCCCGTCACCATCGTCAAAGCCAGCCTGGAGAAATGAACATGGCCAATCCGAAAGTCGAACTGCACATCGCCGGCATGGGCGTCATCACGCTCGAACTCGATGCCGAGAAGGCGCCGCAGTCCACCGCCAACTTCCTGGCCTATGTGAACAAGGGCCACTACGACAACACCGTGTTCCACCGCGTCATCCCCGGCTTCATGATCCAGGGCGGCGGCTTCGAACCCGGCATGAACCAGAAGCCCACCGACAAGCCGATCCAGAACGAGGCCAACAACGGCCTCAAGAACGACGTCTACACCGTGGCCATGGCGCGCACCAGCGACCCGCACTCGGCCACCGCGCAGTTCTTCATCAACGTCACCAACAACGGCTTCCTCAACCACACCGCGCCCAGCGCGCAGGGCTGGGGCTACGCCGTGTTCGGCAAGGTGGTCGCGGGCAGCGAGATCGTCAAGCAGATCGAGGGCGCGCCCACGGGCCGCCGCGGCTTCCACGACGATGTGCCGAAGACCGACGTCGTGATCGAGAAAGCGGTCGCCGTCTGAGCGACCGGCCCACGCCCATGACCGAGCGCTTCCCCGAGTTGGTGGCGCCCGCGTCGTGGCGATCCGTCGAGCTGATCTCCGATCTGCACCTGCACGCGGGCGATCCGGCCACACACGCCGCCTGGCTCGCCTACCTCGCGCGCGCGCCCCGGCCCGACGCGCTCTTCATCCTGGGTGACCTGTTCGAGGTCTGGGTCGGCGACGACCTGCTCGCGCCCGACGAGGCCCACGACGACGCCGACCGCCGCTTCTGGCGCGGCTGCGCACAGGCCCTGAGCGGCTTCGCCCGCCACACCCCCACCTTCTTCATCGCCGGCAACCGCGATTTCCTGCTCGGCCCCGAGGGCCTGGCCGCCTGCGGCATGACGGCCCTGCACGACCCCACCGTGCTGGTGTTCGCCGGTCAGCGCTGGCTGCTCAGCCACGGCGACGCGCTGTGCCTGGCCGACACCGACTACCAGGGCTTTCGCGCCCAGGTGCGCGGCGCCGATTGGCAGCGCGACTTCCTTGCCCGCCCCCTGGTCGAACGCCAGGCCATCGCGCGCGATCTGCGCGCGCGCAGCGAGGCGCGCAAGCGCAGCCTGGGCCCCGACCCCGGACTGTGGGCGGACGTGGACGCCCACGCGGCCACCGCCTGGCTGGAACAGGCCGGCGCCGCCACGCTGATCCACGGCCACACGCACCGCCCGGCCGAGCACGCGCTGGCCCCGGGGCGCCGGCGCCTCGTGCTCAGCGACTGGGACGCGGGCGCCCAGCCGCCGCGCGCCGATGCGCTGCGCCTGAGCGAGCGCGGCGCGCAGCGGGTGAGCGCCGCGTGAGCTGGCTGGCCTCGCTGCGGCGCCGCTGGCGCCGCCCCGCCCCCATTCCCGAGGCCCTGTGGCGCGACACGCTCGCGGCCCTGCCCTTCCTCGCCGCGCTGAACGGTGGGGACCGCGCGCGCCTGCGCCTGCTGTGCCAGCACTTCCTGGTCGAGAAGGAATTCAGCGGCGCCAACGGCCTGGTGGTCACCGACGCCATGGCGCTGTCCATCGCGGCGCAGGCCTGCCGCCCGCTGCTGCACCTGCACGGCCCCGATGGGCGCGCCCTGCGCCGCGCGCCCGACCTGCTCGACTGGTACGACGACTTCGTGGGCATCGTGCTGCAGCCCGGCGCCGTGCTGGCGCGCCGCAAGGTGCACGACGCCGCTGGCGTGGTGCACGAGTACACCGAGGCCCTGGCCGGCGAGGCCATGGACGGCGGCCCGCTGATGCTGAGCTGGGAGGATGTGGCCAGCGCGGGCGAGCGCGCCGCCATCGGCCACAACGTGGTGATCCACGAATTCGTGCACAAGATGGACATGCGCGAGCTGCAGGCCGGCGAGCACCCGCAGGGCGCGCCCACCCTGCCCCTAGGCTTCCTGGGCACGCGCGATCCGCGCGAGGCCCGCGCGCGCTGGCAGCGCGTGATGGCGGCGCATTTCGACGGCTTCCGCGAGGCCGTGTCCATGGCCGAGCGTTTCGGCGGCGAGCCGCCCTGGCTGGACGGCTACGCCGCGAAGGACCCGGCCGAGTTCTTCGCCGTGACCTGCGAGGCCTACTTCGTGAACCGCGAGCGCTTCGGGCAGGAGTTCCCCGCCCTGCTGGCGCTCTACGACGCCTTCTTCCTCAGCGCGCGCCCGCTCAGCGCTTGAGCAGCGCCTTCAGCGCGGCCTGCAGACGCCGCGCCGACTTCTCGTCGTGCGCCCCGCCCAGCACCTGGGCCACGTCCTGCGCCCAGGTTTCCGTGGGCGATGGCGCGTTGCGGCGCGTGAGCAACTGCAGCTGCAGCAGGCGGCGCTCGCTCAGGTGCTCGGCCGGGGTCGGCGCATCGGCGGCGATCTCCAGGCGCAGCAGGGCCTCGGCGGGCAAGGCATTCGCGGGCTGGCCGAGCGCGGAGGCCCAGGCCGAACGTTGAGCCGGCGCCACGCGCCCGCCCAGGGCCTGCGCGGGGGGCAGCTGCTGCGCGTCGCGCGCGCGCCAGGCGTCCAGCACCTGGGTGAGCACCTCGCCGTGCGCCTGCTCGGCCAGGCGGCGCAAGCTGGCCTGCGCGGCTTCCATGGCCTGGCGCTGCGCGCGGAAGGCGGTGTCGCCCAGGCGTGGGCCGCGCGGTTCGCGGTCCTCGCGCGAATCGCGGAAGTCGCGGCGGTCACGGCCATCGCGACCGTCTCGGCCACCGCGCGCGTCGGGGCGGCCGGGGCGGCCATCCCGGCGCGGGTCGCGGGGCGCGGGTTCGGCTTTCCTGGCACCGGGGCGGTCGTCGCCCCGCATGGCCACCAGCTTGCGCGGCGCGGCCGGTGGCGCGGTGGGCGCGGGCGCGGGCGCGGCGCCGTCGGCCGGTGCGGCCTCCCCGCCAGCGGCGGCCTCTGGCGCCGCGGCCGGCGTGGCCGCCGGTGGTGCCGCGCGCCCGGCGGCCTCCAGCGCGGCCATGGCCGCGCGGATGCGCTGTGCGTCGCCCGACTGCGTGGCGGCCTCGAGCTCGCGTGAGGCGTCCAGCACGCGCTGGTCGACGGCGCTGAGCGCGCCGGCCTGCTGCTGGCGCTCGCTGGTCTTGCGCTCGAAGGCGGCGTCGATGGGCGAACGGAAGGCCTCCCACAGCTTCTGTTCCTGCTTGCGGTCGAGCGGCACGGCGTGCGCCTCTGCCTGCCAGCGCTGCTGCAGGGCCTTCACGGCGTCGATGCGCAGCGGCTGCGCCTGCGACAGCGCGGCGGCCTCCTCGATCAAGGCGCGGCGGCGCGCCACGCTCTCGGCCTGCGCGGCCTCCAGGCGCGCGTGCGCCTGGTGCATGGTGTCCTTCCACAGCGGCTGCACCTCGGCGAAGGCCTTCTCGCTCAGGTGGCCGGCCTGGCGCCAGCGCTCGGAGAAGGCGTGCAGCTCGCGCAGCTGGGCTTTCCAGTCGCTGCTCTCGGCGTGCGCGGCGGTCCAGGCCTTGAGTTCGTCGATGATGGCCTGGCGCTGGGCGCGCGTGGCCTCGGCCTGCTGGCGCACCTGCGACAGCCAGGCCTCCACGCCCTTGTGCGCCTCGGTGCAGGCTTCGTCGAAGCGCTTCCAGAGCGCGTGATTGGGCGCACCGCCCTGGTCGGTGGTCTTCCACTGCTCGCGCAGTTGGCGGATGGCCTCCTGCAGCTTGCGTCCGGTGGGCCGCTGGCCCTCGGGTGCCTGCGTCAGCGCCTCGGCCTTGGCCACCAGCTCCTCGCGCAGCTGGTCGGCGCGCCAGCGCTGCCAGCCTTCGAGTTCACCGGCTTGCGACAGCACGGCATGGGCGCGCGCTTCCAGCGCCTGGCCGATCAGGCGGCCGTGCTGCTTGAGCAGCTGGCGCAGCTCGGCCGCGGCCTTGGGCGTGGCCTTGCCATGGCCTTCGGCCACCTCGGCCTCGAGCGCGGCCACGGCCTTTTCGATCTCGGCGCCGGCGCGCTCGCGGCGCGCCTGCTGGGCCTGTTGCGCCTGCTCGTTGGCGGCCTGCTGCTCGGCGGGAGCCAGGCCGCGCGCGGCGCGCAGCTCGTCGGCCCACACGGGCACGGCCGGCAGCGGGGCGTTGGCGTCGGCGGCGGCCGCCGTGGCCTGGGCCAGCGCGGCATCGAAGGCGTCCCAGACCAGCTGCAGCTGCTGGCGCGAGGCCTCGAGCATGGGCGGGAACTTGGCCTCCACGCTGGCCCATTGCGGGTCCTGTGTCAGACCGTCGATCTGCTGCTGCCACTGGGCCACGTCGCCGCGCAGCGCGTCGGCGGCCTGGCGGGCCTCCTGCCAGGGCTTGGTGGACAGCACCTCGATGCGCTGGGCGATCAGCACGGCGGCCTCCCGCTCCACCTGCACCGCGTGCTGCAGGTCCTCGATGGACTTGATGCGCTCGGCCAGGCGCTGGCGCAGCGTGGCCAGGGGCTCGCGCGACAGCGGCGCGCCGGCGCGCGCGGCGTCGCGCTGCCAGGCCAGGGCATCGGCCAGGTTCAGGCGCGACGCGGCCAGCAGGGCCTCGGCCTTGGCCGACCATTCGCTGGCCGCCTGCTCCTGCGACTTCTGGCGCTTGAGCTCGTCGAGCTTTTCCTTCAGCGCCTTGGCCGCGCCGCGGTCGCGCTGGCTGAGCTCCTTGAACACCTCGTTCATGTGCTCGGCCGAGGGATCGGTGGCGAGCCAATCGCGCACGCGCGCGGCGCGCTCGCCGGCGGTGGGGGCCGAGAAGACGCCGCCGGTGAGCGCGTCCAGGGGATGGGCGTTGGCGGACTTGGGGTTGGAGGGGGTGTTCACGGCGGGCTCGGGGGCGGATGTCTGGCGCGGAGAAAACAGCGACATGTGAAAAGGGCAGCGGATGCGCGGCGGGCCGCGCGGAGAAACGCGTATTGTCGCCGCTCGGCGCGGCGCCGGCTTTCCCCGGGTCGCGCCGCTCAGCGCGGCGCCGGCTTACCCGCGGTCGCGCCGCTCAGCGCGGCGCGAGTTGCAGTTCGGCCCGCGGCACCCACTGGTCGCCGCTGGCCTGGGTCTTGGGCGCGCCCAGGAACAGGCGGTCCTCGGGCAAGCGCAGGCCGGCCAGGAAGTCCTTCACCGCCACCGCGCGCGCCACCGCCAGCTCGCGCATGGTGTCCTCGGTGGGCGATTGGGCGGCCAGCAGCAGCGCCTCCATTTCTTCCAGCGGAATGTCCTTGCCCAGGCCGATGAGGTTGCGCGGCTTGGGAATGTCGGCGCGGCGGTAGGCCTCGCGCAGCAGCTCGGGGCGCTCCTGCGCGCTCACGCTCACGCGCGCGGGCACCTCGCCGCCGGCGCGCGCCAGACGGCGGCGCTTCTCGGCCTGCAGCAGCCCGTCCAGCCGGGCGCGCTGCCAGCCCGCGCGCTCGGCCTCCAGGTCGCTGTGGCCCACGATGGTGACCCGCAGCGCCGGCCGGTTCTCCAGCGCCTTGGCGAGCGACTCGAGCTGCGTGCGCTTGGCGTCGCTCAGCTCGGCACGGCCGGGATCGAAACCGATCTGGCTGGCGTCCGCGCCGCCGCCCGAGAAGGCGCTGGCGATGAGCGAGAACGGCGCCGTGATGGCCTTGCCGATCAGGTTGACGATGACCCGCACGATCACCGGGCCAAGCCGGAACTGCGGGTCGTTGAGCGAGCCGCTGATGGGCAGGTTGATGTCGATCACGCCGTTGCGGTCAGCCAGCAGGGCCACGGCCAGCTTCACCGGCAGGTTGGCCGGGCTGTCGGGCACGCGCTCGCCGAAGGCGAGCTGGTTCAGCACGATCTGGTTGCTGGCGGTGAGCTGGCCGTTCGGCTCCACCTGGTAGGCCACGTCCACGCTGAGCTTGCCGCGTTCGATGCCGTAGCCCGCGTACTTCACGCTGTAGGGCGACAGCGGCGGCAGCTCCAGGTCGCGCACCACGCCCTTGATGTCCAACGCCAGCGGCGTGGCCAGCGGGTTGATGCGGCCATTGATGTCCAGCGTGGCCGTGCCCTCGGCGCGGCCCTTGAGCGAGAGCGTGGCCATCTCGGGCGGCTGGCCGGGCGCGGCCGGGGTGCTGGAGAACGCGCTGAGCGAGCCCGTGACCTCGCTGAGGTTGGCGCTGTAGTTGGGCCGCACGAAGTGGTCCGAGAACAGGATGCGGCCGTTGACCAGGCTGATCGGGCCGATGCGGATGTCGGCCGCCGGGCCGGGCGGCGGCGCGGCGGCCGTGGTGGTGGCGGCGTTGGGCGCGGGCGCGCCGGGTGCCGGGGCGGTGGCCGCCGGGGCGGCGGGCGCGGCCGGCTCGCCCGGCGCGGGCTTGACCAGGTCCTGCAGGTTGAAGCGCCCGTTGAGGTCGATGGCGATGCGCGCGTAGTAGTCGCTCAGCACGGTCTCGGCCACCTGCACCGACAGGGGTTGCCCCGGCGCCTGGCGCACCCGCAGGCCACGCACCTGCAGCGACTGCCACTGCAGCAGTTCCTCGCCGGGCGAGCCGGTGTTGGCGCGGAAGTCCTCCACCGCCAGGTCCACCGCGGCCTGCACGCGCGGGCCATTGGCCGGCAGGGTCAGGTCGATGTCGCCGCGCACGCTGGTGTCGGCGCGCAGCAGTTCCAGGTTGAGGTAGTCGGCCAGGTAGGGCTCCAGCGCGTGCACGGGAAATCGCTCCACCTGCACGCGGCCGCGCCAGTGCAGGTCGGGGCCGGCGCCGGCCGGACCGGGCAGGCGCAGGCGGCCGTCGGCGGCCACGGTGCCGGCGGTGGACCCGCCGCCGGCCACGCGCAGCTTGAGGTTCAGCGGCGCCTCGGGGGCGCGCTCGCCGGGGGGCTGCAGGTCCTGCAGGCGGACGTCGAAGCGGTCGAGGTCCAGCCGCACCGGGTTGGCCTTGCTGTCGTCGATGAAGCGCACGCGCCCGCCGCGCAGGCGGGCGTCGGCCAGGCGCCAGGTCCAGGACGCGGCGGGCTCGGCCGCCTGGGCGGCCTGGGCCGCTTCTTTCGTGGCCGCCGGCCCGGCGGGCGGGGCGGCGTGCGCAGGCTTGAGCCAGCGCTCCACCATCCAGCGGCCCTGCGCGTCGCGGTGGGCGTCGAGCACGGGGTTGTCCAGCGCCACCTGGCCCAGCTCGGCGTGGTGTTTCGCCAGGTCGATCTTCAGTTCGGCCAGGCGCAGGCTGTCCAGCCGGGCCAGCGGGCGCTTGGCCGGGCCCAATTGCAGCTGTTCCAGCACCAGCTCCGGCCCCTGCAGGCCCAGCTGGTCGGGCTGGCCCTCGGCGCCGCGCACCCAGTCGAACACCAGACTGGCGCGGGCGCGGCCGTCGAGTTCGGGCGCCAGCACGCTGGCCAGGTAGGGCGCGGCCAGGCGCAGGCCCCAGTTGTCGAGCGCGGCGCGCACCTGGGCGCGGTCGCCCGCGACCTCGCCCTCGGCCTTGAGCGTGGCCTCGCCCACGGCGGCGGCGAGCTGCAGGCGCGCGGGTTCCTTCACCGGCCAGGCGATCGGCGCGAGCGTGAGCGAGGCGATGCGCAGGTCCTGCTCGGCCCGGGGTTGCACCGAGGCGTCGCGCCAGCGGACCAGGGCCTCGCTGAGCTCGAAGCCCTGCACGGCCAGCTGCCAGGCCGCTTCCGGCGCCGGGGCGGGTGCGGAGGCGGGTTTGGCCTCAGCCGCCGGGGCCAGGGGCCAGCTGGCCGCCAGCCGCTGAAGATTGAGCCGCCCCTGCGCGTCGCGGCGCAGGTCGAGTTCGAGTCCCTGCCAGCGCACCGCGCCCAGCGCCACGCGCCGGCGCAGGGGCTCCACGCGCTGCAGCGCCACGTCCAGGCGCGGCGACAGCAGCAGGGGCGCGCCACCCGCTTCGTCCAGGCGCAGGTTCGACAGGCCCGCGGTGCCGGCCACCACCAGGGTCGGCTCGGCGTGCTGCTCGAAGTCGAGCGTCAGGTCCAGGTGCAGCGCCCCCGAGGTGAGCTGCACCGGCCAGGCCTTGGGCCAGTACGGCCGGTAGGGCGCCAGGTCCAGCTCGGGTATCTGCAGGCGCGCGCGCGTCTGGTGGTCCTCGGCGAATGGGGTGGTGGCCACGCGGCTGTCGAAGGCGCTGCCGTTGAGCGTGAAAGCCAGCCGCGGCTCGGTCACCACCTCGCGGCGCGACCCCAGGTTGCTCAGGAAGGGCACGGCGATCTGCAGACCGTCCAGGTGGTGGGTCACGCCCACGGGCTCGTCCCGCACGCTGGCCTGGCCGTTGACCACTTCTATATTGAAGACGGCGAAGCGCGCGGGCGAGTTGTCCTGGGGCCCGCTGGGCGGCGGCGGCGTCAGGCGCTGCAGCACGTCGTCGAAGTCCCAATGCCCTTGCCCCAGGTGGCGCAGCGCCAGGCGCGGCGTGTCGACCTTCAGGGCATCGATCACCGGCGCGAGCCGCACCAGGGACTGCAGCTCCGCATTCATATAGAGCTGCTTCACCGACAGCAGCTCGTCGGCGCCCTCGGCGCCAGCGACCCGCAGGCCATCCACCCACAGCTCCAGCGACCAGGGGTGAAAGCGCACCTGCTCCACCGTGACCGCGCGGCCCAGCCGCTCGCTGCCCTGCTTTTGCAGCTGCCACTTCAGCAGCGGCGGCAGGCCCAGCCAGGTCAGGCCCCACAGCAGCAGCAGGCCGGCGACCACCCAGGCCAGGCGCCGCGCGAGGCGCGAGCGCGGCGCAGCAGTGGGCGGATGGGGGACGGGGGAATCCGTTGCGGTGTCGGCCATGCGCGAGTGTCGCGCAAGCCAGGGCCACGCCGCATGACGGCCCCAAAAACAAGAAACCCCGGCGGGAAAAACCCGCCGGGGTTGACGGCGGGCAATGAAGCGCTTGCCGTCGGTTGGGTGGTGGGAGGGTGATGTCCCGCCAGCCGGGGAGCAAGAGATTGCTCCCAAAGGGGCCGTTCGATGGATCTCCACCGGGTCGGCTGTGCCGGTCTGCGACCGACGGGTGAAGCGTACGCCGCGCCAACGGTCGAATCAAGGCACGCGCGTCGCCCGGCCATGGAACTTTTCAATCGCGACCCGGCCGCCCATTCCGGCGCCCCAAAACCCCGTTTTGCCCCATGAAAGGTGGGCATCGGCCGACCAGCGGTCATACGCCTGTCATCGCGCGCAAACCCGCGTGGCCATTGGCGGCGGCGCTGCACTTGTCTAATTTGGCACGTCGGCCGGCGATTTTATATTACTAATTATTCTTCAAACAGCGTTCAAAACCATTGACTGGCTATTAACGCCTCCCTACCATCCGCCGACTTTTGCCCACGCGAGGGTAAACCCGGGCCTGTACGGCAGGCCCACTCGCTGGAACCGGCCCCCCCGGCCATCCACCGAGAGCCCCCCCAACGACCGCCCGCGCCGTTCCCACGAACGCCGCGGGCGACCTGCAAGGAGCGACCCATGAGGACCCACTCGCCGACGCCGCAGAAGAGCACGACACGTGCCCTGGCATCGTCCCTGAACCACGCCGCCTCCGACGTGTACCAGGGGTTCATCCACACCACGCAGAACAGCCTGGCGCTGCTCGGCACGGTGGCCGCGGTGGCCCTGCTCGTCTTCGGCATGCGCGCCGACCTGCGCGCCAGCGCCGAGGAGCGGCTGCTGAGCTGGCTGCTGCAGCGCCAAGAGGCGCAGCAGCTGGTCGAGCGCGACGTCGAGGTGGAACCCACCGCCATCGACCGCGTGACCGTGGCCAACCTGCGCGACCTGACCGAGCAGCAGGCCAAAGTCACGCAGTGGCTCAGCCGCAAATACCGTGTGGCGCCCGAACCCGTGGGCGCGCTGGTGGCCGAGGCCTACCTGATTGGCGAGCGCAGCCGCCTGGACCCGACGCTGCTGCTGGCCGTGATGGCCATCGAGTCGCGCTTCAACCCCTTTGCCCAGAGCCCCGTGGGCGCCCAGGGCCTGATGCAGGTGCTCACGCGCGTGCACACCGACAAGTACGAGGACTTCGGCGGCGAGCTGGCGGCCTTCGACCCGCTGTCGAACCTGCGCGTGGGCGCTCGCGTGCTGAGCGACGCGGTCAAGCGCGCCGGCTCCCTGGAGGGCGGCCTGCGCCTCTACGTGGGCGCGGTCACCACCGACGGCAGCTGGTACATCAACCGCGTGATGGCCGAGCACCTGCGCATCCAGCGCGTGGCCCAGGGCGCGCCGCTCAAGCACTTCGACGCGCCACCGCCGGCGCGCGCCATCCCCGTCAATGCCCCGGCGCCGAGCAACGAGGTCGAGGCCGAGGTCCGGCCCACGGTGGCGCCCCCGTCCACGGCCATTCCGTCCTGAAGCCGCCCGCCCGCGCGGCCGGCGGGATCCGCAGCCCGCTGGGCTAAACTAGCGCGGTGCGCGACTGGCGATAGGCGGCCACCCCTTGCGGGGATCGGCCGCTGACGTGGACACCCGGCCCCCTGTTCAGGGCGACCACCGGGACAACCACTGGGAAGCGCACCGCCCGCGTCGACAGGCCGGGCGTTCAGCCGTTCGCCTGGGCAGCCCTTGTCACGCGCAAGGTTCCTCGTCATTCAGGACTGCCATGTACGACCGCCGCATCCTCATCGAACAGACCGACCCCGAGCTGTTTGCCGCCATCCAGGCCGAAAACGCCCGCCAGGAACACCACATCGAGCTCATCGCGAGCGAGAACTACGCCAGCCCGGCCGTGATGGCCGCGCAGGGCACCCAACTCACCAACAAGTACGCCGAGGGTTACCCCGGCCGCCGCTACTACGGCGGCTGCGAGTACGTGGACGTGGCCGAGCAGCTGGCCATCGACCGCATCAAGCGGCTCTTCGGCGCCGAGGCCGCCAACGTGCAGCCGCACTGCGGCGCCTCCGCCAACGAAGGCGTGTTCCTGGCCTTCCTCAAGCCCGGCGACACCATCATGGGCATGAGCCTGGCCGAAGGCGGCCACCTCACCCACGGCATGGCGCTCAACATGAGCGGCAAGTGGTTCAACGTGGTGTCCTACGGTCTCAACGAGAAGGAAGAGATCGACTACGACGCCATGGAGCGCAAGGCCCACGAGACCAAGCCCAAGCTCATCATCGCCGGCGCCTCGGCCTACAGCCTGCGCATCGACTTCGCGCGCTTCGCCCAGGTGGCCAAGGACGTGGGCGCGCTCTTCATGGTCGACATGGCGCACTACGCCGGCCTGATCGCCGCCGGCGTCTACCCCAACCCGGTGCCGCACGCCGATGTGGTGACCTCCACCACCCACAAGAGCCTGCGCGGCCCGCGCGGCGGCTTCATCCTCATGAAGGCCGAGCACGAGAAGGCCATCAACAGCGCCATCTTCCCTGGCCTGCAGGGCGGCCCGCTGATGCACGTGATCGCGGCCAAGGCCGTGGCCTTCAAGGAAGCGCTCTCGCCCGAGTTCAAGGCCTACCAGCAGCAGGTGGTGAAAAACGCCCAGATCGTGGCCGAGACGCTCACCCAGCGCGGCCTGCGCATCGTGAGCGGGCGCACCGAAAGCCACGTGATGCTGGTCGACCTGCGCGCCAAGGGCATCACCGGCAAGGAAGCCGAGGCGGTGCTGGGCCAGGCGCACATGACGATCAACAAGAACGCCATCCCCAACGACCCCGAGAAGCCGATGGTGACCAGCGGCGTGCGCATCGGCACCCCGGCCATGACCACGCGCGGCTTCAAGGACGAGGAAGCGCGCCTGACCGCCAACCTGGTGGCCGACGTGCTCGACAACCGCGACCCGGCCAACATCGCCGCGGTGCGCGAAAAGGTCAACGCGCTGACCGCGCGTTTCCCGGTCTACCGCTGAACCCGGAGCGGCGGCGATGCGGTGCCCCTTCTGCGGCCATCTCGAGACCCAGGTGGTCGAGACGCGGGTCTCGGAAGACGCCGACTTCATCCGCCGCCGCCGCCGCTGCGGCCACTGCGAGAAGCGCTTCACCACCTACGAGCGGCCCGACGTCAGCTTCCCGATGGTGGTCAAGAAGGACGGCCGCCGCGTCGAGTACGTGCCCGACAAGCTGCGCGCCTCCTTCGCGCTGGCCCTGCGCAAGCGCCCGGTGAGCACCGAGCAGGTCGATGCCGCGATCGAGCGCATCGAGGAAAAGCTGCTCAACCTGGGCGTGCGCGAGATCCCGGCCAACCGCATCGGCGAGATGGTGATGCGCGAGCTCAAGAAGCTCGACAAGGTCGCCTACATCCGCTTCGCCAGCGTCTACCGCAGCTTCGAGGACATCGACGAGTTCCGGGCGCTGGTGGATGAGGTGAAGCGCTGATGGCCCCCCGGTGCGCGGCCCGCGCCCGCGCAGGAGCCGCGAGGTGAGCACCGGGCCCCTGGCGGCGGCGCTCGAACTGGCCGAGCGCGCCCTCTGGCTGTCGAACCCCAACCCCCGCGTCGGCTGTGTGCTGGTCGCGTCGGACGGCCGGGTCATCGGCTCGGGCCACACCCAGCAGGCCGGCGGGCCGCACGCCGAGGTCATGGCCCTGCGCGACGCCCAGGCGCGCGGCGAAGGCACGGCCGGCGCCACCGCCTATGTCACGCTGGAGCCCTGCTCGCACCACGGCCGCACCCCGCCTTGCTGCGACGCGCTGATCGCGGCCCAGGTGGCGCGCGTGGTGGTGGCCACCACCGACCCCAACCCCCGCGTGGCCGGCCAAGGCCTGCAGCGGCTGCGCGCCGCCGGCCTCGCGGTCGACCTGCTGCCCGGCGACCACCCCATCGCCCGGGCCAGCCGCGAACTCAACATCGGCTTCTTCAGCCGCATGGTGCGCGGACGGCCCTGGGTGCGCATGAAGATGGCCGCCTCGCTCGATGGCATCACGGCCCTGCCCAACGGACAGAGCCAGTGGATCACCGGAGAAGCCGCCCGCGAAGACGGCCACCGATGGCGCGCCCGGGCCTGCGCCGTGCTGACGGGCGCGGGCACCGTGCTCGAAGACAACCCCCGCCTGGACGCGCGCTTGCCGGGCCTGCTGCGCCAACCGCACCTGGCCGTGATCGACAGCCGCCTGGACACCCCGCCCACGGCGCGGCTGTTCGAGCCGCCGCACGGTGGCCTGCCGCGCCAGCGGTGGTTCTTCCATGCCGACGCTGCCGAGCCCCGGGCCGCGGCGCTGCGGGAACGCGGCGCCGACACCCTCCCGATGCCCGGCGCGAACGGCAAGGTCGACCTGGGCGCCGCGCTTCAAGAGCTGGGCCGGCGCGAGGTGAACGAGTTGCACGTCGAGGCCGGGGCCAAGCTCAACGCGTCCCTGCTGCGCGAGGGCTGGGTGGACGAGCTGCTGGTCTACCTGGCGCCCCGCCTGCTCGGCCAGGGAGCCGGCATGGCGCCCTTCGGCCCGCTGGAACGTTTGGCCGACGGCGTGGCCCTGCGCTGGCTGGACACCCTGCCGGTGGGCACCGACCTGCGATTGCGCGCCCGGCTCGAGGGCCGAGACGCATTTCTCACGGACCACTGATCACCCGGGCGCGACCGTTGGCGGTCGAACTACCGCAAAGTGAGTAGCACTTAGTTCTGCATCCGTTTGGCCATGCAGTCCATCGGCTGATGCCCGGCGGGCCTGGCGAAGCGGCTGAACCATCGCGGGCCATGTCGCGCTCGCCCTGCTCCCGTCCCCTGCCCCATCCCGCGCCTGGCCCGGCGCCCATCCCCCGTCCGCCACGCACCCCACGCCCGGCAGCGCATCTGCCGGGCTGGCTGCTGTGCGCCATCGGCACCGCCGCCGGGCTGGGCGCGGTGGAGGTCCAGGCCCAGCCCAGCCAGCGCCCGCTGCTGGTCAGCAGCACGGGCGCCAAACCCAACATCGTGGTCTCGCTGGACAACTCGGGGTCGATGGCGATCCCCTATCCCGATGGGTACGACGTCAGCCGGCCAGGGTGGCGCGGCCTGCCCACCGGAGACGACGGTCAGCCGATGTTCGAGGCGCAGCGCTCACCCGACGTCAACCCCATGTACTACAACCCTCGGATCACCTATCGGCCACGGGTGGATGCCAAGGGTGAGCCGCTGCAAGCCAACGACGGCATCCAGTTCATCTCCAACGCCAGCTCCGCGGCGTTTTCGTACAAGGTCTTCGCCGATCCGATGGCCCCGGCCGGCGCCGCCCCGGTTCTGATCATCAGCGCCCAGTTTCCCAACTACCCGCCGGTGCAGGAGCCAAAGAACCAGACGCCGCTCTACTCCCTCAGTCTGAGTCAATGGGCCCCGGTGAACCGCCCCCATGGCGCCGCCGATCTCAACAGCAACACGCCACCGTTCACCTACGTCCTCTGCGACAAGGCCGCGCCCAACGGCGCGCTGAGGAGCACGGCATTCGGCACGACCTGCAATCGGGTACTGCGCACGGTGGACGTCCGCCACGACGGCACCGACCCGATCGCCTTGCCGGCCGACCACCAGCGCACCGACTGCGCCCAGGCCCTGAAGCTGCGCTGCACCCGCGAAGAAGAAGTCACCAACATCCTCAACTGGTACCGCTACTACCGCACCCGCATCGAGGCGATCAAAACCGCCCTGGGCCAGGCCCTGCACAGCGACAAACTCACCGACGGCCTGGCGCGCATCGGTTATCGACCGATCAACATGGTGCCCGAGTCAGGCGCCGTGCCGCAGTTGGGCAAGAGCACCAGCAGGCCCCAGGTGCTGCGGGGCGTGCGCCCCTGGGCGAAAGGCCCGGCCAACGATCAGTTCTACCAATGGCTCTATGGCAACTACGCCAACGGCGGCACCCCCCTCCAACGGGCCTACAAGGACGTGGCCAGCTACTTCGGTGTGGGCACCGGCGCCAAGGAAAACCCCTGGGCCCGAGACCCGAGCCGCGTGAGCGACGCCTCCAACCCGGAGCTGGGTTGCCGGCGCGCCTACCAGGTGGTGCTGTCCGACGGCGGCTGGAGCGACGACGACCTGCGGGGCACGCCGCCCGACACCCCCAACCAGGACGCCACCCAAGGCCCGGGCTTCACGCGCAGCACCGCCGGCAACGCGCCCGCCGAGACCTTTGCCTACCAGCCCGAGGGCATCAGCAGTGGCCGGCAACGGTACGTCCCCTACCCCGGCCCCGCCACGGGCGGGCTGGCCGATCTCGCCGCCCAGTACCACTGGCATACCGACCTGCGGCCTCAACTGGAGAACAACGTCCCCACCCGCGACTTGCAGCCCGCGTTCTGGCAGAACCTCACCACCTACGCCATCGGCTACCTGATCCGCCCCTCGGGCGACAACGGCGTCGCATCGGGCCTGAGCTTTCAGCAGATCAATACCTACCGCAACCAGTACCTGGCGAACGGGTACCAGGGCGCCACGTCCCCCCGTTGGCCCTCCAAGGGCGCCGATCTGCGCACCACCGCGTGGAACAACAGCTACAAATTCTGGGAATTCGCCCGCCCGGAATCCGACCGCATCGACGACTTCATCCAATCCGGCTACACCGGCGGCGGCCGCAGTTTCAGCGTGCAGGACGCCGCCGGCGTGCGCGCCACCATCGACGCCATCCTCTCGGACATCCTCGACGCCAGCGGCAACGACGCCGGCATCGCGCTGGGAAGCGCTCCGGCCGCGGCCGATTCGCTCGACGGCCGCCTGAAGTTCAAGGTGGACTACCGCACCACCGACAACATCGGCAACGTCACGGCCCAGCAGGTCGATCAGAACGGCAACCCCCAATTGCTCGACCAGGACGCCAATGGCCAGGCGCTCAAGCCGCCCAGCGAGACCTACTGGTCGGCCCAGCAACAAATGCCCGCTCCCGCCGACCGGCGGCTCTACAGCCTTGGCGACGACGGGCTGGGCGTCGAGCTGAAGGGTCGCCTCGACCGACTGCCCAGCGGCATCCGCAGCGCCCTGCGCATGGGCGCCCACGCCGACAAGCTCCCCGACGACGAGCGCTTCGTCGACTACCTGCGCGGCAAAGACCCGGTCATCGACCTCAGGGACCAGCCGTACCGCCTGCGCGCCTCGCCCCTCGGCGCCATCGTCAACAGCGCCCCGGTGCTGCTCGGCGCGTCGCAGCACTATGGCTACGAAGACGCCCAGAGCACCGTGAGCGGCAAGGAGCGCTACGCCGCCTACCGCGACCGCATCGCCCTGCCCCCCGACACCCTGTTCGTGGCCACCAACGCTGGCGTGGTGCACGCCCTCGACGCCGCCAACGGCCGGGAGATCGCCGCCTACATGCCCCGGCGCAGCCTGCGCCGCCTGCTGGACCAGGCCCAGCCCGACAGCGGCTTTCGCTACGTGCTGGACGGCCCGCTCAGCACGCACGACGTGTTTGACGGCAGCTCATGGAACTCGCTGGTGGTGGGCAGCGGCGGTCGGGGAGAGCGGGTGGTCTATGCCCTGCGGCCCCGGCTCGGCGCGCGGGGTGAGACCCAGATGGACCAGAACGACTTCCTCTGGGAAACCGGCCCCGACGCCATCGACACCGCCAACGACGGCGACAACACGCCCTTTGCCACCGGCCACATGACCAACCCCGCTCGCAGTGGCCAGACCGATTCGGGCGATTGGGTGGTGGTGCTCAACAGCGGCCACTACAACGGACAGGCCGACGGCAGCCGCCACGGCCTGGTGGTGCTCAACGCCCTGACAGGCCAGGTGCTGCGCACGATCACCCTGCCGGTAGCCTATTCCGCGGGCCGTGGCCTGGGCGGCGTCACGTTGGTTCGCGACACGCGCAAGCGCATCGTCGCGGCCTATGCGGGCGACGCCCGGGGGCACCTGTGGCGCTTCGACCTGCGCGGCGCGCCCGCCAACTGGAGGGTCTCCTACGGCCAACCGCTGTTCACCGCGGAAAACCACCGCCCGATCTACGCGGCGCCGGCCTGGCAAGCCCACCCCAAGGGTGGCCTCATCGTCGTCGCCGCCACCGGCATGCTGCTGGAGGACAGCGACGCCAGCGACACCTCGCAGCGCGAGGCCATCTACGGCATCTGGGACCCCACCTCGCGCACCGACGGCAGCGAAGCCGCCAATTTCCAGACCGTGTCGCCGGACCAACTGCTGGAGCAGAAGCCCGAGGCACTCAAGGCCACCGTGGACGGCAAGAGCTACTTCTCGATCAGCCGCCACCCGATCGCCTGGGACGGCCCCCAGGCCAGCAAAGGCTGGCAGCTGCGGCTCGGCGGCGCGGACGGCCAGGGACAGATGGCGCGCGCGGGCGAGCGCGTGATCGAACCGCTGGCCAACGCCGGCTCCAGCGTGGTCATCGGTTCCGTGGTGATCAACCGAGGCGGCAGCGACGCAGAAAGCTGCACCGGCGCCGACGCGCCGGGGGGCGCCATCTACGTGCTCAACGCGCTCGATGGCGCCGGCAGGCGGGCCTTCGACACCGACCAGGACGGCCGGCTCGACGAGGCGTCCATGGTCTTTGTCGCCGCCGGCGGCTACGCGCGTGGCAACGCGCTGGTGAACACCACGCCCGAAGCCAAGATGGGCCCCGCGCAACATGCCGAACGGTACGTGGCCACCCAGAACGGCGAAAGCTCCTTCAACAACCCCGGCTGCCGCGCCGCCCGCCTGAGCCTCCTGGGCGTGGGCAACGGGCAGCAGGCCGCGGGCGTCAGTTGCCCCGCAGCCTGGAGCCGCCAGCAGTACCAGCTCACCCGACTGCCGCAATGAACGCCTCACATCGCCTGGCGCGCGCAGCGCGTGGCATCACCCTGATCGAGCTGATGGTGGCCATCGCCGTGCTGGCGGTGCTGCTGGCCATCGGCATGCCCTCGTTCGCCGCGCTGGTCCGCCAGTGGCGGCAGGACAGCGCCGTCGACGCCTTCATCGGCGATGTGCGCCTGGCGCGCAGCACCGCCACGCGCACCTCCCGGCCCGTCGTGGTCTGCGCGATCGGCAGCGCCGGCAGGTGCTCCACGGGCGCCGACTGGGCCGGCGGCTGGCTGGTGTTCTCCGATCTCGACGGCAATGGCGAGCGGGACGCGGGCGAACCGGTGATCGCCCAGCGCGGCGCGCAGGCCGGCATCGCCGCCATGCGCGACAAGAACTCGCCCGCCCAGCTGAGTTTTCGCAGCAACGGCACGCTCAGCGGCACAAGCGACACGGTGAGCGTCCAGCCCCAAGGCGCGAGCGGGCCGACGCAGGTCATCACCATCAACATGCTCGGTCGCGCCCGCGTGGGAACGCCCGAGGCCAAACCATGAACCCTCGACACGCGGCCCGGGGCTCGACACTGATCGAAGTCCTCATCGCCCTGCTCGTGACGTGTGTCGGCCTGCTCGCCATGGCGCGCCTGAGCGCCGCCGCCATCGGCCACCAGAAATCGGCGCAGCGGCGGCTGCTGGGGCAGACCCTGGTCCAGCAGTACGCCGAGCGCGCCCGGCTGAACGTTTATGGCTTCGACCTGGGCGCCTACGACCTGGCCCTGGGTGCCACGGCGCCCGCCGCGGCCCCGCTGGACCCCGACGCCGCCGACCTGGCCGCGGCCCAGGCCGTGGCGCAGGCGGACCAGCGCGAATTCCTCCAGGCGGTGGCCAGTGCCCTGCCCGAAGGGCGCGCCCAGGCCCACTCGCTGCCCAGCGCCACGGCACGCAACCTTGATGTCTGGCTGCTCTGGCGCGACACCCCGGTCAGCGACGCCCAGGGTCTGGTCCCGGCCGCCACGCGGCAGTGCCCCCAGGGCCTGAGCGACAGCGACCGCCAGGGCGCCAGTTGCATGCATTTCCGGGTGGGCCTATGAAACGATCCACCCGCCCATGGCCTGCAGCGCGCCAGCGCGGCTTCACCCTGGTGGAGCTGATGGTGGCCCTGGCCCTGGGCCTGTTCCTCGTGGGCGTGGTGGGCTTCACCTACCTGCAGGCGGCCAGCGGCACGCGCTTCGGTGCCCTCGAATCGCAGATGAACGAGGAAGGCGCGCTGGCGCTGGACACGCTGCGCTCGCAGCTGCGCCTCGCGGGCTATTCCGAAACGGGCGCCGACGGCCTGCGCCTGCTGAAGGAATCGCCCCTGCGCGGCTGCGACGGCGGCTTCACCAGCGCCACCGAGACCGGCGCCCTCGAATCGCTCGCCTGCCAGGGTGGCGGCGGCAACGACGCCATCGCCCTGCGCTTCCAGGCCACCGCCTTCAACACCCAGATGGTTCTCGCCAGCGGCACCAACACACCGCTGCCCGCCAACTGCACGAACGTCGGCATCGCCGCGACGGCCCTCGCCCCCAAGGTCGAGCCATCGTTCGCCGACAACCGCTTCTACATCGCCACCGACCCCACGAACGACAACGTCCCCACGCTCTACTGCCGCGGCAGCGACGGCCCCGGCAGCTTCAGCGCCGCGGCGGCGCTGGTGCCGAACGTCGAAGGCCTCCAATTCCGGTACGCGATCACCCGCCGCCCCACCGCAGGAGAGGTGCCCCCTCACCAAGTCACGGCCCTCGTCTCGGCCAGCGACCTGCCACCCGGCGACGGGTGGGCGCGCGTGGCCGCGGTGGAACTGTGCCTGGTGGTGCGCTCGGCGCGGGCCGTGCCGCGGGACGGCCTGAACATGAACGACACCACCCGCCACATCGGCTGCGACGGCGCCGTGCACACCGCCACCGATGGCCGCCTGCGCCGGGCCTACCGCGCCATGGTCCCGCTGCCCAATGTGCGCCCGGCCCTGCCCCAGCCCTATGACGCCAGTGCCGGCGCCGTGGCCAATCCCTACCGCGACCTGAACACCAACCCATGAGGAACCGCCCCCTGCCCGCTCCCACCGTGCCGGCGCGGCGCCCCGCGCGCGGCCGGGGCCTGGCGCTGCCCGTGGTGCTGGTGCTGCTGCTGGTGATGGCCTTCGCGGGCCTGCTCGCAGCGCGCCGCAGCGCCACCGTGGAAGAGATCAGCAACAACGCGCGGGTCCACCAGGTCGCCTGGCTGTCCGCCCAAAGCGGCCTGCGCTACTGCGAGGCCGTGGTTATCGACTCGGTCGAGGGTGGCACCCGATTCGACGCCGTGATCAAACAGCGCGTGGGCACGACCGCGATCGCCGACGCCAGCGACCGGAACGCGGCCTGGGCCAAGCTCGCCAACTGGGCCGACACCAGCGCCGTGCTGATCACCGCGCCGGTGGCCGGGCAGAACGCCAGCGCCGCCCTGCAGGGCGCGCCCGCGCCGCGCTGCCTGGCCGAGCCCCTGGCCGATGGCCGCTACCTCGTCACGGCACGCGGCCTGTCGGCGGGCGCCAGCTTCAATGGCAGCGGCCAGTTGCTGGGTGGAGCGGAGGTCTGGTTGCAATCGGTCATCTCGCCCGAGCCCGTGCACTTCAATGGAAAAGGCTATGAATGAGCTTCGTGTCGCGGCGCCCCCACCGCACCCCGCCCGGATCACCCGGCGCCACGCGCGCGGCGCCCGGGGCTTCACCCTCATCGAATTGATGGTCACCTGCGCCATCGTCGCCGTGCTGGCCGGCATCGCCTACCCCAGCTACGCCGAATACGTGCGCCAGGGCCGGCGGGCGGACGCCCAGCGCGCCCTCGAAGAGGCCAGCCAGTTCCTGCGCCGGCGCTACAGCAGCATGGACACCCACGTGGGCGCCACACTGCCCCCCGCCCTGACCCAAAGCCCACGCGAAGGCTCGCCGGCCTACACCCTCACGCTGGTCGAAAACGGCCAGGCCGTGGGCGTGGCCACCCAAGCCCACACCTACACCTTGCGCGCCGTGCGGGCCGGCGCCATGGCCGCCGACCGTTGCGGCGACCTCGAACTCGACCACACCGGCGCCCGCGCCCTGCGCAACGCCGCCGCCAACGCCGTGCTGGCGGACTGCTTCCGCGGTGGCTGACCCCGCCTGTCGCGGGGCCGGCGACGCGCCCGCGACGGACGGTCCCTCAAACCCTGCGAAAATGCCCGGATGTTCACCGGCATCATCACCGGCGTGGGGCGCATCGCCGACTCCCATGCGCTGGGCGGTTCTTTGCAGCACGGGCGGCGCCTCACCATCGAGGCCCCGGCCGGGTACCTGGCCGACGTCGGCCTGGGCGACAGCATCGCCCTCAACGGCGCCTGCATGACCGTCACCACGCTCGACACCACCCGCGACCGCTTCACCATCGACATTTCCGCCGAATCGCTGGCCCGCACCGCCGGGCTGGACGCCGTCGGTGGCCGCCTGAACCTCGAGAAGGCCCTGCGCGCCCACGACCGGCTCGGCGGCCACATCGTCTCCGGCCATGTGGACGGCACCGGCACCGTGCTGCGATTCGCCCCCGTCGGGGAAAGCCACGAACTCGCCGTGCTCGCGCCGTCGGAGCTGGGCAAGTACCTGGCCTACAAGGGCTCCATCACCGTCAATGGCGTGAGCCTCACCGTCAACCGCGTCGCCGACCGGCCCGACGGCTGCGAGTTCAGCATCAACCTCATCCCTCACACGGTGCAGCACACCACCCTGGGCGACCTGGTCGCCGGCAGCGCCGTCAACCTCGAGATCGACACCGTGGCCCGCTACGTCGAGCGCATGCTCGGCGCGGGCCTCAGCCCGGCCAAGGAGCCCGCATGAACGCCCCCGAAACCCTGGCCCCCGTGGCCATCTCCCCCGTCGAAGCCATCGTGGCCGACATCCGCGCCGGCCGCATGGTCATCCTCGTGGACGAGGAAGACCGCGAGAACGAGGGCGACCTCGTGCTGGCGGCCGACCACGTCACGCCCGAGGCCATCAACTTCATGGCCCGCTTCGGCCGCGGCCTGATCTGCCTCACGCTCACGCGCGAGCGCTGCGAGCGGCTGAACCTGCCGCCCATGGTGCCGCGCAACGGCACCAAGATGGGCACGGCCTTCACCGCCTCCATCGAGGCCGCCGAGGGCGTGACCACCGGCATCTCCGCCGCCGACCGCGCGCGCACCGTGCAGGCCGCCGTGGCCCCCAACGCCAAGGCCAGCGATCTGGTCCAGCCCGGCCACATCTTCCCGCTGCAGGCGGTCGAGGGCGGTGTGCTCATGCGCGCCGGCCACACCGAAGCCGGCTGCGACCTCGCCGCCATGGCCGGTTGCTCGCCCGCCGCCGTCATCTGCGAGGTGATGAAGGACGACGGCACCATGGCCCGCCTGCCCGACCTGCAGCTGTTCGCGGCCGAGCACGGCATCAAGATCGGCACCATCGCCGACCTCATCGAATACCGCAGCCGCACCGAGTGCCTGGTGCGCAAGGTGGGCAGCCGCCCGCTCAAGACAGCTTTCGGCACCTTCACCGCCCACGCCTTCCGCGACCAGCCCAGCGGCGCGCTGCACCTGGCCCTGGTGATGGGCGAGTGGCAAGCCCATGAGAGCGTGCCGGTGCGCGTGCACGAGCCGCTGTCCGTGCTCGACGCGCTCGAGATCGACCGCTCCATGCACAGCTGGGGCCTGGACGCCAGCCTGCGCCACCTGGCCCAGGCCGGGCGCGGCGTCGCCGTGCTGCTCAACTGTGGCGAGGCGGCCGAGCAGTTGCTCGCCCAGTTCGAGGGCACCGCCCGCTCCGCCCAGGCGCCCGAGCGCGGCCGCATGGACCTGCGCACCTATGGCGTGGGCGCGCAAATCCTGCGCGAGTGCGGCGTGAGCCGCATGGAGCTCCTGGGCACGCCGCGCCGCATGCCCAGCATGCAGGGCTATGGCCTCGAAATCACCGGCTTCATCGGCCACCCCCACTGACCCCCCACGACAACGAAAGCCCCTCCATGTTTGGCGCAGACAAAGGCACGGCCGACCTGCTCGACGGCAAACGCCTGCACATCGGCATCGTGCAGGCACGCTTCAACGAAGCCATCACCGACGCGCTGTTCAGCGCCTGCCAGGCCGAGCTGCTCGCCCTGGGCGTGCACGAGAAGAACATCGCCCACGTCAAGGTGCCCGGCGCGCTGGAAGTGCCCCTGGCCCTGCAGGCCATGGCCGAACTCGACGAGTACGACGCCCTGATCGCCCTGGGCTGCATCATCCGCGGCGAAACCTACCACTTCGAGCTGGTGGCCAACGAATCCGGCGCGGGCGTCACCCGCGTCGCGCTCGACCACCAGATCCCCATCGCCAACGCCATCCTCACCACCGAGAACGAGGCCCAGGCCCTGGCGCGCCAGATCGACAAAGGCCGCGACGCCGCGCGCGTGGCCGTCGAAATGGCGCTGGTGCTCGACCGCATCGGCTGATCCCATGAGCACCGCCCCCGCTTCCGACCCCAGCCACGCCAAGCCGCGCAAGGCCACCGACAAGTCGGCCCGCACCCGCGCCCGCGAGTTCGCGCTGCAGGCGCTGTACCAGCACCTGGTGGGCCGCAACCCGGTCGACGACATCGACGTCTTCACGCGCGACCTCACCGGCTTCCACAAGTGCGACAGCCTGCACTTCGACGCCCTGGTGCGCGGCTGCATCGAACAGGCCGCCGAACTCGACGCGCTGATCGCCCCGCGCCTGGACCGCCCGCTCGCCGAGACCTCGCCCATCGAGCACGGGGTGCTCTGGATCGGCGCCTACGAGCTGCGCCACTGCCTGGACGTGCCCTGGCGCGTGGTGCTCAACGAGTGCATCGAGCTCGCCAAGTCCTTCGGCGGCACCGACGGCCACAAGTTCGTCAACGGCGTGCTGCACCCCCTGGCCGAGCAGTTGCGCCCCGCCGAGGTGGCGGCGTCGCCCCGCGCCGGGGCCCGCCGATGAGGGTCTCGCGCCGGGCCGAGCGCGTCGAGCCTTTCTACGTGATGGAGCTGGCCAAGGCCGCCACCCGCCTCGCGGCCGAGGGCGGCGCCGGCCAGCGCCCGATGATCTACCTCAACATCGGCGAGCCCGACTTCACCGCCCCGCCGCTGGTGCAGCAGGCCGCCGAGCGCGCCATCCGCGACGGCCGCAGCCAGTACACCCAGGCCCTGGGCCTGCCCGCGCTGCGCGAGGCCATCGCCGGCTGGTACGCCACGCACTTCGGTGCCACGGTCGACGCCTCGCGCATCGTCGTCACGGCCGGTGCCTCGGCCGCGCTGCAGCTGGCCTGCCTGGCGCTGATCGACGCGGGCGACGAGATCCTCATGCCCGACCCCAGCTACCCCTGCAACCGCCAGTTCGTGCAGGCGGCCGAGGGCGTGGCACGCATGGTCCCCTGCGGGCCCGGCCAGCGTTTTCAGCTCAGCGCGGAGCAGGTGCAGGCGCACTGGGGCGAGCGCACGCGCGGCGTGCTGCTGGCCTCGCCGTCCAATCCCACGGGCACCTCGATCGCGCGCGACGAACTGCAGCGCATCGCCGCCGCCGTGCGCGAACGCCAGGGCATCACGCTGCTCGACGAGATCTACCTCGGCCTGAGCCACGACGCCGCCTTCGGCCAGACCGCGCTCACCCTGCCCGACGGCCTGGGCGAGACCGTCATCAGCGTCAACAGCTTCAGCAAGTACTTCAACATGACGGGCTGGCGCCTGGGCTGGCTGGTGCTGCCGCCCGCCCTGGTGCCCGCGGTCGAGCGCCTGGCGCAGCACCTGTTCATCTGCCCCAGCGCCATCTCGCAACACGCCGCGCTGGCCTGCTTCGAGCCCGACAGCCTGGCCGAGTACGAGCGCCGCCGCGCCACCTTCAAGGCCCGGCGCGACTACTTCATCCCCGAGCTCAACCGCCTGGGCCTCACCGTGCCCGTGATGCCCGACGGCGCCTTCTACGCCTGGGCCGAGGTGGGCGCCCTGTGCGAGCGCTGGGGCATGGCACCGCCCGGCGACAGCCCCGAGACCGGCGGCAGCTGGCCCCTGGCCTTCGAGCTCATGCGCCGCTGCCAGCTCGCGGCCACGCCGGGGCGCGACTTCGCGCAGGCCGAGGCCGGGCGCTACCTGCGCTTCTCCACCGCCAACTCAATGGAGCAGCTGCAGGAAGCCGTGGCGCGGCTGGAGGCGGCCTGGTGAATGCGCCCCCGCCACTCATGGCGCCTTTCGAGTGGCGCGTGCGCGTCTACTGGGAAGACACCGACGCGGGCGGCATCGTGTTCTACGCCAACTACCTCAAGTTCTTCGAACGCGCCCGCACCGAATGGCTGCGCGCGCGCGGCGTGGAACAACAGCGCCTGCGCGAGGCCGAGGGCGCCATGTTCGTGGTGAGCGCCACCGACCTGCGCTACCTGCGCCCCGCGCGCCTGGATGATTTGCTTCTCGTTACCGCCGAGGTCACGGAAGCGGGCCGCGCCTCGCTGACAATCGCCCAGTCGGCGCGCCGGGACACCCCGGCGGGGGAATGCCTGTGCGAAGGCAGCATCCGCATCGGCTGGGTCGACGCCCGCACCCTGGCGCCCCGGCGCATGCCGGCCTCGCTGCTCCAGGCCCTGGGCCTGGCCTGAACCGCGCCCGGTGACAGACCGAAACCTTTTCCACCCGTTCCGATCTCTGCACCCATGACCCCAGAACTCTCCATCGTCCAGCTCATGCTCCACGCAACCTGGGTGGTCCAGGCCGTGGTGGCGCTGCTTGTGCTGATGTCGCTCATCAGCTGGGCGGCCATCTTCCGCAAGCTTGGCACACTCAAGCGCGTGCGCGCCCGCAACGACGCCTTCGAGCGCGAGTTCTGGTCGGGCACCAACCTGAACGAGCTGTACGCCGCTGCCGCGCAGAACGCCCGCAATGCCGGCCCCATGGAACGCATCTTCGCCAGCGGCATGCGCGAATTCAGCAAGCTGCGCGAGCGCCGCATCACCGACAGCGGCGCCCTGCTCGATGGCGCGCGCCGCGCCATGCGCGCCAGCTTCCAGCGCGAACTCGACGTGATGGAGTCCAACCTCTCCTTCCTCGGCACGGTGGCCTCCGTGGCCCCCTACGTGGGCCTGTTCGGCACGGTCTGGGGCATCATGCACGCCTTCACCGGCCTGGCCTCGCTGGCCCAGGTCACGCTGGCCACGGTGGCGCCCGGCATCGCCGAAGCCCTGGTGGCCACGGCCATCGGCCTGTTCGCCGCCATTCCGGCGGTGGTGGCCTACAACCGTTTCGCGCACGACATCGACCGCGTCGCCAACGGCCTGGAGACCTTCATGGAGGAGTTCTCCAACATCCTGCAGCGCAACCTGGGCTCGCACCCGCCCCAGCACGCCACGGCGTCGGCATCCACCTTCTGAGGCACCGAACATGGCCAAGCTCGCCGCCCGCGGCCGCGGCCGCCGCACGATGAACGAGATCAACATGGTCCCGTTCATCGACGTCATGCTGGTGCTGCTGATCATCTTCATGGTCACGGCCCCGCTCATCACGCCCAGCCAGATCGCCCTGCCCACCGTGGGCCAGGCCCAGCGCCAGCCCGACCGCTTCGTGCAGGTGACCATCGACAAGGAAGAACAATTGCGCGTGCGCGAAGGCAGCAGCAGTGGCGAGGGCGCGCTCGTGCCCCTCAACCTGCTGGCCGCGCGCGTGCTCGAACTGCAGGGCACGGGCCAGGCCGATCAGGCCAGCGTGCCCGTGATCATCAGCGCCGACAAGACCATCCGCTACGAGACCGTGGTGCGCACCATGGACACCCTGCAGCGCGCCGGCGTGCAGCGCGTGGGCCTGTCGGTGCAGACCACCCGCTGAGCTTGCCAGTCCCGATCGCCATGCGCTCCACCGCCGACCACCTCGACCTTGCCCCGCCGCCACAGGGCCGTTGGGGCGGCGCGCTGGGCAAGGCCATCGGCGTCCACGCCCTGCTGATCCTCGCGCTCACCTGGGGCGTGAACTGGCGCCGCGACGCCGACACGCCGGCCGTGGAGGCCGAGCTGTGGTCGCGCCTGCCGCAGCAGGCCGCACCGCGCGCCACCGCCCCGCCACCGCCACCCGCGCCGGCCCCCACGCCGCCCCCGCCGCCCGCGCCGGTGCCACCGCCCCCGCCGCCTGCGCCGGCCCCCGCGCCGCGCCCGGCGCCACCACCACCGCCCGCCCCGGCGCAGCAGCAGGCCGACATCGCCACGCAGAAGGCCAAGGAAAAGGAGAAGGCGGAACGCGAACGCGCCGAGCGCCTCGCGGCGCAGAAGAAAGCCGAGGAAAAGCAGGCGGCGGAAAAGGCCGCGGCCGAGAAGAAAGCCGCGGCCGAAAAAGCCGCCGCGGAGAAACTGGCCGCCGAGAAAAAACGCGCCGAGGCCGAGCGCCAGCAAAAGCTCGCCGAGGAAAAACGCGAGGCCCAGCGCAAGGCCGAGCAGGAGAAGCGCCAGGCGCAGGTGCAAGAGCAACTGCGCAAGGAACAGATGGCCCGCATGATGGGCCAGGCCGGCGCCAGCGGCCCGCCGCAGAGCACGGGCACGGCCCAGCAGTCCAGCGGGCCATCGGCCAGCTACGCGGGCAAGGTGGCCGCGCGCATCAAACCCAACATCGTGTTCACCGAGGTGGCGCCGGGCAACCCGCGCGCCGAGGTGGAAGTGCGGGTTGCGCCAGACGGCACCATCACTGGCCGCCGCCTCGTCAAGAGCAGCGGCAACGCCGCGTGGGACGAGGCTGTGCTGCGCGCCATCGACCGCACCGGCACCCTGCCGCGCGACGTGGACGGGCGCGTGCCGCCCTCGCTGGAAATCGGCCTGCGGCCGCTGGACTAAGGTCCGCGGCACACTGCGGACATGCCCGCCGCCCCACCCGCCCCACCCGCCGCCCCGACGCTGTTCAAGAACGCCAAGGCCTTCGAGGCCTGGCTGAAGAAGAACCACGCGACGTCCGACGGGCTGTGGCTCAAGATCGCCAAGCGCGGTGCCACCGAGCCCAGCGTCACCTACCCCGAGGCGGTGGAGATCGCGCTGTGCTGGGGCTGGATCGACGGCCAGAAGAAGGGCCTGGACGACCAGCACTTCCTGCAGCGCTTCACGCCGCGGCGCGCGCGCAGCCTCTGGTCGAAGACCAACGTCGACAAGGTGGCCAGGCTGATCGGGGCGGGCCGCCTGCAGCCGCCGGGCCTGGCGCAGGTGGAGGCGGCCCGGGCCGACGGCCGCTGGGCCCAGGCCTACGACGGTGCGAGGACGTCCACCGCGCCCGAGGACCTGGTCGCCGCGCTGGACGCCAACCCGCCGGCCAAGGCCTTCTTCGCCACCCTCAACGCGAGCAACCGCTACGCCGTGCTCTGGCGCATCCAGACGGCCGTCAGGCCAGCGACGCGCGCGAAGCGCATCGCGCAGCTGGTGAACATGCTCGCCCGCGGCGAAACCGTGCACGCCTTCAAGCCGAAGCCCAAGGCCAGTGCCTGAAACCGGCACCTGAAGCCGGCACCTGAAGCCGGCCCATCGCGCATGGCCCGGCGCCTCAGCCGACCGCGCGGTGTCCGCGGCGCCCGGTCAATCGAACACGATCTCCGCGCGCCGCTCGTGCGCCTGGGCCATCCAGCTCGCCAGCGCCGCGTCCGTCGGGAAGAACAGCGCGCGATCGTCCAGCTGCAGCTCACAGCGCGCGCCGTCCCGCTGCAAGGCCAGGCGCACCGGCAGGCCGCGCACGAACTCGCCCTGGTCGCTCATCTCGCGCTTGGGCGGGAAGTCGCGCACCAGCTGCGCCACGGACGGCGCGTGCCCGTTCACCGCCACGCGCAGGTACTTGCCGAAGCGGCAGCGCGCGCTGGCCAGGTCCCAGACCTGCTGGATCTTCAGGCGCAGGCCGCCCGAGAAGCGGTCCGGCTGCGCCACCGCCTGCACCACGATCAGCTCGTCGTCCTTGAGCAGCGCGCGGTGCGTGTTGATGAGGTTCTCGTCAGCGCTGGTTTCCAGCACGCCGGTCTTGTCGTCGATCTTGAACAGCGCGAGCTTGCCGCGCTGGCCATTGATGACGCGGAAGTCCGTCACGATGCCCGCGAGGATCACCGGGTCGCGGCTGTCCACCACGTCCACCAGGCGCGTGCGCGCGAAGCGGCGCACCTCGCGCTCCACCTCGTCGAACAGGTGGCCCGAGAAGTAGAAGCCGATGGCGCTCTTCTCGTGCGTGAGCTTTTCCTTCACGCCCCAGGGCATGGCCGCGACCAGGTCGGGCTCCTGCGTGCTGGAGCCGTGGTCGTCGCCGCCCAGCATGTCGAACAACCCGCCCTGGTGCGCGTTGGCCTGCGTGGTGGCCGCGTACTCGAAGGCGATGTCCAGCGTGGCCAGCAGCTCGGCGCGGTTCAGGTGCAGGGCGTCGAAGGCGCCGGCCTTGATGAGGGCTTCCACCGTGCGCTTGTTCAGGCGCGTGCGGTCCACGCGCAGGCAGAAGTCGAACAGGCTCTTGAACGGACCGCTCTCGCCGCCGTTGGGGCCTTCGCCACGGCCCTCGCGCGCGGCCACGATGGCCTCGATGGCCTGCTGGCCCGTGCCCTTGATGGCGCCCAGACCGTAGCGGATGAGCTTGTCTGTCACCGGCTCGAAGCGGTAGACGCCGCGGTTCACGTCGGGCGGCTCGAAGGCCATGCCCATCTTCTGCGCGTCCTCGAACAACACCTTGAGCTTGTCGGTGTCGTCCATTTCCACGGTCATGTTGGCGCAGTAGAACTCCGCCGTGTAGTGCACCTTGAGCCAGCCCGTGTGGTAGGCCAGCAGCGAGTACGCGGCCGCGTGCGACTTGTTGAAGCCGTAGCCCGCGAACTTCTCCATCAGGTCGAAGACCTCGTCGGCCTTGTCCTGCGGGATGCCGTGGGTCTTGAGCGCACCGGCGCGGAATTTCTCGCGGTGCTCGGCCATCTCCTCGGCCTTCTTCTTGCCCATGGCGCGGCGCAGCAGGTCGGCGCCACCGAGCGAGTAGCCGCCCAGGATCTGCGCTGTCTGCATCACCTGCTCCTGGTAGACCATGATCCCGTAGGTCTCGCTGAGCATGTCGGCCACGGCCGGGTGCGGGTACTCCACCGTCTCGCGCCCGTGCTTGCGCGCCACGAAGCTGGGGATCAGGTCCATCGGGCCCGGCCGGTACAGCGCGTTGAGCGCGATCAGGTCCTCCAGGCGCGTGGGCTTGGCGTCGCGCAGCATGCCCTGCATGCCGCGGCTTTCAAACTGGAACACGGCTTCGGTCTGGCCACGCGAGAACAGGGCATAGACCTTGGGATCGTCAAGCCGCACGTCCTCGAAGCGGAAGTTCTCCTGCCCCTTGTGGCGCTTCATGATGAACTCGCGCGCGATTTCCAGGATGGTGAGCGTGGCCAGGCCCAGGAAGTCGAACTTCACCAGACCGATCGCCTCGACGTCGTCCTTGTCGTACTGGCTCACGGCCGAGTCGCTGCCGGGCTGTGCGTACAGCGGGCAGAAGTCGGTGAGCTTGCCGGGCGCGATCAGCACGCCGCCCGCGTGCATGCCCACGTTGCGGGTCATGCCCTCGAGCTTCTGTGCCAGCTCGATCAGGGTCTTGACGTCTTCTTCCTGGCGCACGCGCTCGGCCAGCAGCGGCTCCATCTCGAGCGCGTAGTTGTTCTTGTCGCCCTCTTTCTTGGGCACGGGCGGGTACTGCAGGGTCACGCTCATGCCGGGCTTGTTGGGCACCAGCTTGGAGATGCCGTCGCAGAAACCGTAGGACAGGTCGAGCACGCGGCCCACGTCGCGGATGGCCGCGCGCGCGGCCATGGTGCCGAAGGTGGCGATCTGGCTCACCGCGTCCTTGCCGTATTTCTGCTTCACGTACTCGATGACGCGGTCGCGGTTGCCCTGGCAGAAGTCGATGTCGAAGTCGGGCATGGACACCCGCTCCGGGTTGAGGAAGCGCTCGAACAGCAGGTTGTATTGCAGCGGGTCGAGGTCGGTGATCTTGAGCGCGTAGGCCACCAGCGAGCCCGCGCCCGAGCCGCGGCCCGGCCCCACCGGGCAGCCGTTGTTCTTGGCCCAGTTGATGAAGTCGCCCACGATGAGGAAGTAGCCCGGGAAGCCCATCTTGAGGATGGTGCCGATCTCGAACTCCAGGCGCTCCACGTAGCGCGGGCGCTGCTTCTCGCGCTCGGCTTCGTCGGGGTACAGGTGCGCCAGGCGCTCCTCCAGGCCCTCGAAGGAGGACTGGCGGAAGAAGTCCTCCATGGGCATGGGCACGCCATCGATGAGCGGCGTGGGGAAGTTGGGCAGCTGCGGCTTGCCCAGCACCAGCGTGAGGTTGCAGCGCTTGGCGATCTCGGCCGTGTTGGCCACGGCCGATGGCAGGTCGGCGAACAGCGCGCTCATGTCGGCGGCGGGCTTGAACCACTGCTCGCGCGTGAAACGGCGCACGCGCCGGTTGTTGGCCAGGATCTCGCCCTCGGCGATGCACACGCGCGCCTCGTGCGACTCGTAGTCGTCGGGCCGCAGGAACTGCACCGGGTGCGTGGCCACCACTGGCAGGCGCAGCCGCGCGGCCAGCTGCGCGGCCGCGACCACGTGGCGTTCGTCGTCGGCGCGCCCGGCGCGCTGCACCTCGATGTAGAAGCGGTGCGGGAACAGGGTGGCCAGGTTCAGGGCGGCGTCGCTCGCGCGCTGCGGATCGCCGGCCATCAGCGCCTGCCCCACCGGGCCGGCCTGCGCGCCCGACAGCAGGATCAGGCCCGCGTTGAGCTCTTCGAGCCATTCGCGCTTGATCACGGCCTGGTCGCGCACCACGTTGCGCGTCCAGGCGCGCGCCAGCAGCTCGCTCAGGTTCAGGTAGCCCTGCTTGTCCTGCACCAGCAGCAGCACGCGCGGCAGCGGCGGCTGGTGGGCGCCGGGCATGGCGTTCGGGGTTTCCTCGGTGAAGCCTTGCAGCAGCACCTCGGCGCCGATGATGGGCTTGACGCCGGCGTCGCGCCCGGCGCGGTAGAACTTGACGGCGCCGAAGAGGTTGCTGAGGTCGGTGATGGCCAGCGCGGGCTGGCCGTCGGCCGCGGCGGCGGCCATCACCTCATCGATGCGGTTGGTGCCGTCGACGACGGAAAACTCGGTGTGCAGGCGCAGGTGAACAAACATCACCCGATTTTAGAAGGCGCCCCTCTGTCCCCGATTCAGTCGCGCAGGATGTGCAGCACCTCGGAGCGGAATTCCCGGCTGTACAGGATGGCCGTCACCACGGCCGTGGCCATCACCATGGCCAGGGGCGAGACGAACCAGCCCAGCAGCGCGAACGAAAAGTAGTACGCGCGCAGGCCGTCGTTCATGGTTTCGGCGGCCGAGGCCACCAGGGCACCCGCGCGGTCGGCGTAGGCCCGCCGGTCGAACTTGCCCGCGGCGAAATCTTCGGGCGGGGGCATGGAGCCGATCACCAGCGCCACGAAGGTGTACTGCCGCATGGACCAGGAGAAGCGGAAGAACGAGTACACGAAGATCGCGATCAGCACCAGGATCTTGAACTCGAAGACGATCAGCGTGGTCGCCTGCGCGAAGGGGATCTCGCTCATCAGCTCGGTGGCCTTGTCCGTGGTGCCCAGCAGCGCGAACAGGCCGCCGATGATCAGGATGGACGTGGACGAGAAGAAGGACGGCGTGCTCGACAGGTTCTGCGTGATCAGGCCGTCGAGCATGCGCGGGTCGCGGGCGATGGCCTGTTCCATCCAGTAGCGCCGGTAGCGGTTGGTGGTGGCCAGCAGCGAGGGCCTGCGCCGGGCCCAGGGCTTGGCAACGGTCGCGTAGCCGATCCAGAGCGAAAAAAAGCAGACCAGCGCGAGCCAGTCTGCCCAGGGGAGGATGCTGAAGATCTTCATGGAGACAGCATGCTACGCCTCCACGGAGCGGCTCAGATCAGGGTTTGAACCGTGCCGCGATCGCCGCCACCCGCTCGCCGAACAGGCGCGCCGTTTCCAGGTCGCCCGCCAGCATGTCTTGGGCGCCCGCGTCGGACGGCGACTGCGCGATGGCGCCGCTGTACGACACGAGGTAGTTCACGTCGTCGCGCTGGGCCGCCTTGGTGTTGGCGGGCATCAGTCCCTGGCTCACCCAGATCATGCCGTGCTGCATGGCCAGGGTGAACAGGGTGTTCAGCGTGGCCAGCTTGTCGCCGTTCATGCCCGCGCTGTTGGTGAAGCCGGCGGCGATCTTGTCCTTCCACTTCTGCGCGAACCAGGGCTTGCTGGAGGCGTCGGCGAACTTCTTGAACTGCCAGCTCACGCTGCCCATGTAGGTGGGCGAGCCGAAGACGATGGCGTCCGCCGCGTCCAGCGCCTCCCAGCCGCCCGTGGGCAGGTTGCCATCGGCGTCGATGGCGATGAGCTCGGCCCCCGCGCCATCGGCCACCGACTGCGCCATGCGCTGCGTGTGGCCATAGCCGGAGTGGTAGACGACAACCACTTTGGTCATGCGTGTGCGCTCCGGGTCCGCTCAGGCGCCGCGCTTGGCGTCCAGGCTCCAGCCGCCGGCGCCGAAGGCGGCGATGGCGAGCAGGCCGCCCACGATGGCGATGTTCTTGAAGAACATCAGCGATTGCATCATCTGCGCATCGGCCGGCATCGCCCAGAAATTGTGGAAGAAGAACGAGGCAACCAACGTGAACACCCCCAGCACCAATGCGGCGGGGCGGGTGCACAGGCCGATGACCAGCAGGATGGACGCGCCGACCTCGACCAGGATCGCGAGCGCCGCGCCCACTTCAGGCATGGGCAGGCCGACCGAGCCGATGTAGCCGGCCGTGCCCGCGAAGCCTGAGATCTTGGAAATGCCGGCGGGCAAGAACAACACGGCCATCAGCAGGCGGGCCAGCAGGGCGAAGGGATTTTGCAGGGCGTTCATGGGAGGTTCTCCAGGGTTGAAAAGCGGTTGGGGGAATCAGTGGGCGAGGTCGAACACCAGCACCTCGGCGTCTTTGCCCTTGCCCAGGGTAAGCGAAGTCTCGCCGTCCAGCACGGCCGCGTCGCCGCCGGCCAGGCGCTGGCCATTGACCTCGAGTTCGCCGCGCACCAGGTGCACATAGGCCTTGCGCTTCGGGTCCAGCGCGATCTGCGCGGCCTCCGCGCCGTCGAACAGGCCCGCGTACATGGCGGCGTCGGCGTGAATGGTCACCGAGCCGTCCCGGCCGTCGGGCGAGGCCACCAGGCGCAGTTGGCCGCGCTTGTCGGCCTCGGCAAAGCCCTTCTGCTCGTAGCTCGGCTCGATGCCGCGCTGGTTCGGCTCGATCCAGATCTGCAGGAAGTGCGTGGTGTCGTTCGGCGCATGGTTGAACTCGCTGTGGCGCACGCCGCTGCCGGCGCTCATGCGCTGCACGTCGCCGGGCGGGATGCCCTTGACGTTGCCCATGCTGTCCTTGTGCGCCAGGTTGCCCTGCAACACGTAGCTGATGATCTCCATGTCGCGGTGGCCGTGCGTGCCGAAGCCAGTGCCCGGGGCGATGCGGTCCTCGTTGATGACGCGCAGGTTGCCCCAGCCCATCCAGGCAGGGTCGAAGTAGTCGGCGAAGGAGAAGGAGTGGTAGCTCTTGAGCCAGCCGTGATCGGCATAGCCACGGGCGTCGGAGCGGCGGATCTGCATCATGGTGGGGTCCTTTCTTTCGGGGGGGCCAGCGGGCTGGCATGGGCTGAATTCTGGGCGCCGCCCCCCTGACCGGGGCCGCAGGCTTTTGATGGCATCATTCAAAATCTTTGAACAGAAACACCCCCAGATGCCCGCTCCCATCAGCGCCCGCAGCGCCCTGTCCGCCGAGAACCTGGCCCTGGTGGAGGCCGTCTCCCGGCTCGGCAGCATGGCCGCCGCCGCGCGCGACCTGGGCATGGTGCCCAGCGCCCTCACCTACCGCATCCGCCAGATCGAAGACGCGCTGGACGTGCTGCTGTTCGACCGCAGCGCGCGCCGCGCCATGCTCACCCCGGCCGGCGAGGAACTGCTGCGCGCGGGCGAATTCCTGCTCAACGAGTTCGACGCCGTGGCGCGCCGCGTCAAGCGCGTGGCCACGGGCTGGGAGCCGCAGTTCACCATCGCGGCCGACGCGCTGATCTCGCGCGCCACCCTGTTCGAGCTGTGCGAGTCCTTCTACGCCACCGGCGCGCCCACGCGGCTGCGGCTGCGCGCCGAAACCCTCTCGGGCACGCTGGAGGCCCTGCAGAACGGGCTGGCCGACATCGCCCTGGGCGTGGCGGCCGATTCCGTGGGCCCGGGCCTGCAGGCCGCGCCGCTGGGCACGGCGGGCTTCGTCTATGCCGTGGCGCCACACCACCCGCTGGCGCGCCTGGAGGCCACGCTGACCGAGGAACACATGCGCCAGCACCGCGCCGTGGCCGTGGCCGACAGCACCCAGCGCGGCCGCGGCGTCAGCCACAACCTGCTGCCCGGCCAGGACGTGCTCACCGTGCCCACCATGCAGCACAAGCTGGAGGCGCAGCTGCGCGGCCTGGGCGCGGGCTTCCTGCCCACGGCGCTGGCCCAGCCTTTCATCAACGCCGGGCGGCTGGTGGTCAAGCCGGTGCAGCAGGGCGAGCGCAGCTTCCGCGTGGCCTACGCCTGGCGACAGACGCGCCACGCCGCCGACGGAGCCCGCGCGCTGCGCTGGTGGCTGGACCACCTCAAGCACGCCGGCACGCGCGAGGCCTTGCTGAACAACCACCACCAGAGTTGAGCACCGCCGCTGCTACATTCGCCCAATGACTTCACGCCCTACCTCGATTCCGCGCGCCCCCTTGCACGTCGCCGTGGTGGGCGCGGGCATGGCGGGCGTCACCGCCGCGCGCACCCTGCTGCAGGCCGGCCACCGCGTCACGCTGATCGAGGCCGCGTCCGCCGTCGGCGGGCGCATGGCCACCCGGCGCACCGAGTTCGGCGGCTTCGACCCCGGCGTGCAGTACTTCACCGTGCGCGATGCGCGCTTCGAGCTCGCGCTGCGCGCCACCGCCACCCGCGCCGTGCGCGCCTGGAGCGCCAGCACCGTGCGCGTGCTCGACGCCGTCGGCCACGTGCTGGCCAGCGCCCCGCCGCCCACCGAACCGCACTTCGTGGCCGCGCCGGGCATGAACGCCCTGGTCGCGCTCTGGGCGCAGCCGCTGCTCCAACCCGAGGCCCACGGCCAGGCCTCGGCCCCGGCGCTGCTGGACACGCGGGTCGCGCGGATCGAAGCCGACGCCCTGCACCCCCGGCAATGGCAACTGCGCACCGACGACGGCGACGGCGGCCAGCGCGTGCTGGGCGGCTTTGATCGCGTGCTGCTGGCCATTCCCCACCCGCAGGCGCACGCGCTGCTCCTGGCCTCGGGCCTGGCGCCCGAGTTGCGCGCCGCGCTGGCGCCGGTGCACGTGGCGCCCTGCTGGACGCTGATGGTCGCCTTCCCCCAGGCCATGCAACCGGGCCTGTACCACCTGGGCCCGCAGTGGAGCGCGGCGCGCAGCACGCACCACCGCATCAGCTGGCTGGCGCGCGAGTCGAGCAAGCCGGCGCGCGACCCCATCGAGCGCTGGACGGTGCAGGCCAGCCCCGCGTGGTCGACCAAGCACCTGGAAGACGACGGCGAGCGCGTGAAGGCCAAGCTGCTCAAGGGCTTCGCCGAAATCACCGGTATCCGCGCCACGCCGCCCTTCGCCGAGGTGCAGCGCTGGCGCTACGCGCAAACCCAGACCCCGCTGGGCCGCAGCCACCTGCTCGACACCGCGCTGGGCATTGGCCTGTGCGGCGACTGGTGCCTGGGCCACCGGGTGGAAGACGCCTTCGTGTCTGGCCTGGAGCTCGCGCTGGCCGTGGCCTGAAAGCCCCATGACCCGGTGAGCTACCGCGGACGCTTCGCGCCCTCGCCCACCGGCCCGCTACACGCGGGCTCACTGGTGGCCGCGCTGGCCAGCTGGCTGGACGCGCGCGCCCACGGCGGTGCCTGGCTCGTTCGCATCGAGGACGTGGACACGCCGCGCTGCATCCCCGGGGCCGACCGGCTCATCCTGCAACAGCTCGCCGCCTGCGGCCTGGAGAGCGACGAAGCCGTGGTGTGGCAATCGGCGCGCGGCGCACGCTACCAGGCCGCGCTGGACCGGCTCATCGCGCAGGGCGATGTGTTTCCCTGCGCCTGCTCGCGCCAGGACATCGAGCGCGCCCTGCTGGCCAGCGGCACGCCGCGCGAGCGCCACCAGGCCGCCGTGTACCCCGGCACCTGTCGGCCCGAGAGCGGCGGCCTGCGGGGCCGCGCGCCGCGCGCCTGGCGCTTTCGGGTGCCGGACGGCGCGGTGGTGCACTGGCACGACCGCCGCCTCGGCCCGCAGTCGCAGGACGTGGCCGCCACGGTGGGCGACTTCATCCTGCGCCGCGCCGACGGCCTGTGGGCCTACCAGCTCGCCGTGGTGGTGGACGACGCCGCGCAAGGCATCACCCACGTGGTGCGCGGCGAGGACCTGGCCGACAACACGCCGCGCCAGATCCTGCTGCAACGCGCGCTGGGCCTGCCCACGCCGCGGTACCTGCACACCCCGCTGGTGCGGGGCGACAACGGCGAGAAGCTGAGCAAGCAGAACGGCGCTCAGGCGCTGGACCTGAGCGACCCACTCGCGGCCCTGAACGCGGCGGCGCGCGCGCTGGGCTTGGGCCCGCGCACGGGGAGCGTCGCCTCGGCGCTGAAGGACTGGTCCCAGGCCTGGGCCGGCTCTGCGCCTTAAGCGCTCCATCAGGAACGGGCCTGTCCGGCCCGACCACTCAACCGGCGTTCAGCGATCGCGGCCCACGGCCGCTGCCTCCCCGCCCGACCATGGAACGCTACTCCCCCCCTACCACGCCCAGGACCACGCCGCCGTCCCGGACCCGCGCCGAGACCGAGACCGCCTCACCCGAGCGCCGCCCCGCCCCCCCTCAGCGAACCGGGTTGCGATCCAGCATTTCCACGCACTTCCAGCGGCTGGGCATCGAGCTCAACACCACCTTCAACAAAGGCGGCCAGTACGAACAGGCCCACCGCCAACTCATGGCATGGGGGCACGACGCGCGGGAGGCCACGGCCATCGCCAAGACGGACGACTACCCCCGCCTGCACGCGCTGGTGTTCGGCACCCTGATCGGCCCGCCGCCCTTCGCCCCGCGCACGCCCACCCTGAACGAAAGCGACACCCAGGCGCTGCTTGCCGTGTGCCAGGCCTGGCTCGAAGCCGGCAACCCCATGGCCGCCTCCCGGCTGGTCTGCGCCGTGTTCAAGGACCGGCCCCAGGACGCCGCATTGCTGCACCAACTGCTGTGCCGTGCACCCAAGGTCCCCCAGACCCTCATGGCCGGCTTCGAGCCCGATGCAACGCAGCATCTGGTGCCGGCCATCCTGTGCCTGGCCGAGCGCGGCTGGACGAACCGCGCGGACCCGTCGGTGCACCTGAACGCCGCGTCGCGCGACGCGCTCGACAAGCTGGTGCAACGCGCCGACCCCACCCAGTGGATGCGCCTGTGCCTCATCACGGCCAGGCAGCGCGTGCAAGCCGGCCAGCCCTTGATGCCACCGGTTGCGCCTGCGCCCCCACGTCCCAACCCACCCCTCACTGCCGATGAGACCGACACCGACCTACGTTGGCAAGAAGACACGCAGAGCGGCCCCCCCAGAGGACAAAACCCGCTCCCTGTCGCGCTCGCAGACCCCGACCACCGCGCTGTCCAGCTCTGAAGAGACGGCACGCGCGTCGACGTCCCCGCGCGCCTCGGCCTCCACCCCCTCCACCCCTCAACTCGCCAGGGAAGCGCTCACCTCCGGCCCCGAGCGGTTCACGCTCCCCCAGCCGAACCCGCACCACCACAGGACCGGGTCCTGGTCCCTGAGCGCCAGCCGCGAATCCCACCCCCATGGGGCGGGCAAGCCCTGCACCGACACCGCCGCGCCCACCCCACGCACGGCACCCCCTTCGGCGCAGCAGCAGCTGCTGGGCGGCGACTCACCAAGAACCACGCGCCGGACATCGCCCAACTCATCCACACGCTGTTCAAGCCCAAGCCCCTCCACTGAACCCGGTCCATGTCCTGCAGCAAGGCCCTCTCCACCTCCCACGCACGGCGCCACCCATGGCCTGGCCCGGGCCTGCCGCCCCCCAGCCCCCACCCACCGCACAGCCCACTCGCCGCCGGGCGTGCCGCGCGGCTGGTGCGCGACAACCCCCCGCCCTTCAGCCGCCACCGGCCGCCCAACCCGGCCTCGGCCCTCTGGTTGCTGCTCATGCCCCGCCTGCCGGCGCGCACCCCGGAGCAGGCGGCGACGCACGCCGCTGTCCTGCGCGTGCTGCTGGCGCAACCAGATCCCGCGGCGCGCGCGGACCTGTTCCGCGGCTACGAGCGGTGGCATCCCTTCCATGCGCCCAGCGACCCCACCGCCCGCCTCTTCCACCTGGTGTCCCACCTGCAAAAGCCCGAGCACCGAGCGACCGAACGCACCTGGGCGGCCCTGCATCGCGCACCCAGCCCGGGCCCATCGACGGACTGGACCGTGTGGCGCGAGCTCTGCCGCGTGCTGGCCGCGCAGTTGGCGCCGGTGGTGCAATCGTTCCAGCGGTCCCGGCAGTCGGCGCCGAACCAGCGCCGGCTCGACGACCTCATCCTGCGCGCGCTGCTGCGCCTGTCGGACCCCGATGGGGGCGATGCCGCGACGGCCATCCAGCACCTGTTCGAGTTGCTCAGCGACTTGACGCACGCGATCGACGTGGCGCATCGACCGCACTTCGCGCAGCGGCTCTACGGCGCCTGTGCTTCGTGGATCCAGCAGTCGATGCGCCCCCCCGTCGCCCCTTTCACGCCGGCCCGGCCGCCCGTCCACCTCCTGGCCCTGCAAGGGGCCCTGTACGTGCTGCGCAAGGGCCTGGGCCCCTCTGGGGATGCGTCGCCGCTGCGCGCGCCGCCAGGGCTGGCCCACACGGTGTCCACCTTCGCCCAGTTGTTCTATGCCCTGCACGCGCCCGACCCCGCGCAACGCCAGCGCCAGCTGGCCGCGCTGCGCGATCGCGTCGAGACCGATGCGCTGCTGTCGACGCACCGCGAGGACGCGGCCCAGGCCCTTCAAGGCCTGCTGTCGTTCTATCTGCACGATTGAAGCCGTCTCGCGGACGGGCCGGGGGAAACTGGGCCTGGGCGGCCCGGTCGGCACGCCCCCTAAAATCCCGGCCCGACCATGACCGACCCCCGCCACGCGCAACCGCGCACTCCCCCCAGCGACGTGCCCTACCTGCGGCAGGTCAAGAGCTACGTGCTGCGCGCGGGCCGCACCACGGCCGCGCAGGCCAAGGCCTACGAGGTGTATGGCCCGCGCTTCCTACTGCCTTACACCGCCGACCAGCGCCTGGACGCCCGCGCCGCCTTCGGCCGCGAGGCCCCGCTGGTGCTGGAGATCGGCTTCGGCATGGGCGGCGCCACCGCCCACATCGCCAGCGTGCGGCCGCAGGACAACTTCCTCTGCTGCGAGGTGCACGAGCCCGGCGTGGGCGCGCTGCTCAAGCTCGCCGGCGACGGCGGGCTGGAGAACATCCGCATCCTGCGCCACGACGCGGTCGAGGTCATGGACCACATGCTGGCCGACGCCAGCCTGGACGGCGTGCACGTGTTTTTTCCCGACCCCTGGCACAAGACCAAGCACCACAAGCGCCGCCTGATCCAGGGCCCGTTCGTCAACCGCCTGGCGAACAAGCTCAAGCCCGGCGGCTACCTGCACCTGGCCACCGACTGGCAGCCCTACGCCGAGCAGATGCTGGAGGTGCTGCGCGCCGAGCCCCTGCTGCGCAACACGGTCGAAGGCTACGCCCCCAAGCCCGACTACCGCCCGCTCACCAAGTTCGAGAACCGCGGTTTGAAGCTCGGCCACGGCGTGTGGGACCTGGTCTGGCGCCGGGTCTGAGCGTGCCAGCCCTCAGCCCTTCAGCAGGGCCCCGGCAAGGGCAGCGACAACTGCAACGGCAGCAGGGCTGGCGCCTGCAGTACAAAGCGTCCCTCTCGCCCGTCTGACACCCGCATGGCGCACCGCCCCAAGAACCCCCTGATTCCCACGCGCGAGGGCGTGTCGCCCAGCTGCGTGGCCATTCCCTTCACCCAACCGGCGCCCTGGGCCTCGGTGCTGCAGTTCCTGAGCGAGCGCCTGCCGGTGATCGCCCCCGGCGAATGGGCGCGGCGCCTGGCGCGCGGCGAGGTGCTGGACGACCACGGCCAGGCCCTGGCGCCCGAAGCCCCCTGCGAGCCCGGCGCCCGGCTCTACTACTGGCGCCATGTCGAGGACGAAGCGGAGATTCCCTTCGAGCCCCAGATCCTGTTCCACGACGAGCACCTGCTGGTGGCCGACAAGCCGCACTTCATGCCCGTCACGCCCAGCGGGCGCTATGTGCGGCACAGCCTGATGGTGCGGCTCAAGCAGCGCACAGGCCTCGACTCGCTCAACCCCATCCACCGCATCGACCGCGAAACCGCCGGCCTGGTGGTGTTCAACCTCCGGCCGCAGGACCGCAACGCCTACCACGCGCTGTTCCGCGAGCGCGCGGTCGACAAGGCCTACGAAGCCATCGCGCCGCACGACCCCACGCTCGCGCTGCCCCTCACCCGCCGCAGCCGCATCGAAGAGGACGTGGAGGCCTTCTTCCGCATGGTGGAGGCCGAGGGCGAGCCCAACAGCGAGACGCGCGTCGAGCGCCTGGAGGTGCGCGGCGCCTGGGCCCGCTATGGCCTGGCACCGCTCACCGGCAAGCGCCACCAGCTGCGCGTGCACCTCGACGCCCTGGGCCTGCCCATTGCGGGCGACCAGTTCTACCCGCGCGTGCGGCGCGGCCCCGACGGGGTCGAAGATTTCACCGAACCCTTGCGGCTGCTGGCGAGCGCCATCGCTTTCACCGACCCGGTGACGGGCCAGGCCCGGCGCTTCGAGAGCGCGCGCACGCTGGACTGGCCCTTGCCCTGACCGGCGGTCGCCCACAGGCGCAGGCGATCCGCTGGCGGGGAACGCCAGGTCAAGAAAACCTCGAAGCTGCCGACGAGAGGGTGGGCCACCGCCCTCGCTGTCCCCGCTGTCGCGCTTTCGCCTTACATGCCCCGCACTTCCATCGATACGCCCGCCGCCGTCGTGCAGGCGCTCAACCACGACGGCGCCGTGCTGCCCCCGCGCAGCTCCTGCGACGTGTTCTCCCAGACCCAGGCCAAGGTGCAGTGCATGGTCTGCATCGCGCCGGCCATGAAGCGCACCGTGCCCCACGTGGTGGTGGTGCTGATGGGCGCCGACCGCCACGACCAGCGCGAGGCCGCGACCGTGCTGCAGCGCCTGCTGGGCGAGGGCTCGGCCACGCCGGTCGACCTGCGCGTGCTGCAGTCCGGTGGCGTCACCCTCATGCTGGCCCCCTGGGCCGCGCGCGAGCTGGTGCGCGGCGTGGCCGACTCGGTGGCCAAGAGCTGGCACCCGCAGCGCATCACGGTGGACGGCTCGCGCCTCGACGGCGACGGCGTGGTCGTGGTGCCCGGCCCGGGCTCTCAGGGCGACATGGCGGTGGAAATCCGCCAGGCGCTGGAGTCCTTCGTGGCGGACACCGGTTCGCTGTGGGAACACGCCCGCCGCCTGCTCTCCAGCAAGACCGAGCCCAAGCGCTGGACGCTGCCCCTGGGCTGCAGCGTGATCGAACGCCACGAGGGCCGCCAGGTCTGCTGGGACATCGGCTTTGAGGACATGCGCAAGCTGGAGCGCGCGGTCGCCCTGGTCGACGCGCGCCTGGCCATGGGCCGCGACCACCTGCTGCGCCCCTGGGCCGCCGCCGAGGAAGACGCGGTGGAAACCCGCCTGCCCTCGATCTCGCTGATGGCCCTCGCGCCCTCGCGCGAAGCGCGCGCGCAACTGGCCCGCCTGCTGCGCAACGTGCTGTTCCAGATCGGCCGGCTGGGCTTCGTGGCCTCGCGCCCGGCGGACCTGGCGGACACCTCGGGCCAGCCGGGCTGATCAGACGCGCTCGGCCACCCAGCCCTGCACCGAGGCCAGGGCCTTCGCCAGCCCGCTCGGGTCGGTGCCGCCGGCCATGGCCATGTCGGGCTTGCCGCCACCCTTGCCGCCCACCTGCTGGGCGACGAAGTTCACCAGCTCGCCGGCCTTCACCTTGCCCACGCTGTCGGCCGTGACGCCGGCGGCCAGCTGCACCTTGCCGCCGTCCACCGCCGCCAGCACGATGGCCGCGCTCTTGAGCTTGTCCTTGAGCTTGTCCATCGTGTCGCGCAGGGTCTTGGCGTCGGCGCCATCCAGCGTGGCGGCCAGCACCTTCAGGCCCTTCACGTCCACCGCGCGGCCCAGCAGCTCGTCGCCCTGGCTGGACGCCAGCCTGCCCTTGAGCGCGGCGATTTCCTTCTCCAGCGCCTTGATCTGCTCCAGCGTCTGGCCCACGCGCGCGGTGAGCTCGGCCACCGGCGCCTTCAGCGCGCCCGCGGCCTGGGCCACGGTGCTTTCCAGCGACTGCAGGTAGGCCAGCGCGTTCTCGCCGGTGACGGCCTCGATGCGGCGCACGCCGGCGGCCACGCCGCCCTCGCCCACCACCTTGAACAGGCCGATATCGCCGGTGCGCGTCACGTGCGTGCCGCCACACAGCTCGCGGCTGCTGCCGATGTCGAGCACGCGCACCGTGTCGCCGTACTTCTCGCCGAACAGCATCATGGCGCCGGTCTTCTGGGCCGACTCGATGTCCATCAGGCGCGCCTGCGTGGCCGCGTTGGCCAGGATCTCGGCATTGACCAGGGCCTCGATGCGGCGAACCTGTTCGTCGGTGAGGGGCGCGTTGTGCGCGAAGTCGAAGCGCGTGCGCTCGGCGTTCACCAGCGAGCCCTTCTGCTGCACGTGATCGCCCAGCACCTCGCGCAGGGCCTTGTGCATCAGGTGGGTGGCGCTGTGGTTGCGCACGGTGGCGGCGCGCTGCGCGGTGTTCACCTGCGCGTTCACCGCGTCACCGACGTTGAGCGTGCCCTGCTCCACCGTGCCGTGGTGGCCGTACACGTCGGCCTTGATCTTCTGCGTGTCGGCCACCGCGAAGCGCGCCGAGCCGGCCGTGATCAGGCCTTCGTCGCCCACCTGGCCGCCGCTCTCGGCGTAGAAGGGCGTGCTGTCGAGCACCACCACCCCGCTCTGCCCGCTCTTGAGCGCGGCCACCGGCGTGCCGTCGAGGTAGAGCGCGACGATCTTGCCCGGGGCCTCGAGCCGCTCGTAGCCCACGAACTGGTTGCCCGCGCCGCCGTAGTCCAGCGCCTTGTCCATCTTGAACTTGCCAGCCGCGCGGGCCTGCGCCTTCTGGTGCTCCATGGCGGCCTGGAAGCCGGCCTCGTCCACCGCCACGCCGCGCTCGCGGCAGACGTCGTTGGTCAGGTCCAGCGGGAAGCCGTAGGTGTCGTGCAGCTTGAAGGCCACGTCGCCGGGCAGGACCGTCTGGCCGCCCGCGAGCGCGGCGTCCAGGATCTCCATGCCATTGGCCAGCGTTTCATAGAAGCGCTCTTCCTCGGCCTTGAGCACCTCGACGATGCGCTGCTCCTGGCGGGCCAGGTTGGGGTAGGCCGCGCCCATGAGCCGCACCAGCACCGGCACCAGCTTGTGGAAGAAGGGCGTCTTCTGGCCCAGCTTGTAGCCGTGGCGGATGGCCCGGCGCACGATGCGGCGCTGCACGTAGCCGCGGCCCTCGTTGCTGGGGATGACACCGTCGCTCACCAGGAAGGCGGTGGCGCGGATGTGGTCGGCGATGACCTTGAGCGAGGGGTTGGCCAGGTCGCTGGTGTGGGTCTCGCGCGCGGCGGCCTCGATCAGCGCCGCGAAGATGTCGATCTGGTAGTTGCTGTGCACGTGCTGCAGGATGGCGGCCAGGCGCTCCAGGCCCATGCCGGTGTCCACGCAGGGCGCGGGCAGCGGCACCACGCTGCCGTCTTCCTTCATGTCGAACTGCATGAACACGTGGTTCCAGATCTCGATGAAGCGGTCGCCGTCCTCGTCGGGGCTGCCCGGGGGGCCGCCGGGGATGTGCGGGCCGTGGTCGTAGAAGATCTCCGAGCAGGGGCCGCAGGGGCCGGTGTCGGCCATCATCCAGAAGTTGTCGCTCTTGTACTTGCCGCCCTTGTTGTCGCCAATGCGGATCACGCGCTCGGGCGGCAGGCCGATCTCCTTCGTCCAGATGTCGAAGGCCTCGTCGTCGTCGATGTAGACGGTGGCGAGCAGGCGCTCCTTGGGCAGCTTGTAGACCTCGGTCAGCAGTTCCCAGCCCCACTTCAGGCTCTCGCGCTTGAAGTAGTCGCCGAAGCTCCAGTTGCCCAGCATCTCGAAGAAGGTGTGGTGGCGCGCGGTGTAGCCCACGTTCTCCAGGTCGTTGTGCTTGCCGCCGGCGCGCAGGCAGGCCTGCACGGACGCGGCCCGCACGTAGGGGCGCTTGTCGGTGCCCAGGAACACGTCCTTGAACTGCACCATGCCCGAGTTGGTGAACATGAGCGTGGGGTCGTTGCCCGGCACCAGCGGGCTGGACGGCACCACCGTGTGCCCCTTGGAGGCGAAGAAGTCCAGGAAGCTCTTGCGGATGTCGGCGACGGAGACGGGAGCGGTCGTGGGGGCTGTCATAGGACCTTTTGGGCTGCGGAATGGGAGCGCGCCGGGCACGCGAACCCGCTATTTTCCAACATGCGGGACAGGCGCCCCCATCCCGGGGAAAACCACCGCCCCGGGTGGGCGGTCGCCAGCGCTCCCCCCCCCCCCGCCCCACCCCCGGGGCTATGCTCCCACCCCGGATCGGGAGCACAATCGCGCCCTGAATTATTTAACAAGTTAAATTTTCACCTTCCCGCTGCCTCGCGAACCGACGGAGACACCCATGGACATGAAAACCTCCCCCCTGGCCCTGCTGAAAGACCCCAGCCTGCTCAAGACCGACGGCCTCATCAACGGCCAGTGGATCAAGGGCGGCGCCCGCTTCGACGTGCACGACCCCGCCACCGGCCTGAAGCTGGCCGACGTGGCCAACCTGGGCGCGGCCGACGCGGAAGCCGCCATCGCCGCCGCCGACAAGGCCTGGCCGGCCTGGCGCGCGCGCAGCGCCAAGGAGCGCGCCAACCTGCTGCGCAAGTGGTACGACCTGCTGATGGCGAACCAGGAAGACCTGGGCCGCATCCTCACCGCCGAGCAGGGCAAGCCCTTTGCCGAGGGCAAGGGCGAGATCGCCTACGGCGCCAGCTTCGTCGAGTGGTTCGCCGAGGAGGCCAAGCGCGTCAACGGCGAGACCCTGCCCACCTTCGACCCCAACCGCCGCCTGCTGGTGCTCAAGCAGCCCATCGGCGTGTGCGCGGCCATCACGCCCTGGAACTTCCCCCTGGCCATGATCACGCGCAAGGTGGCGCCGGCCCTGGCCGCCGGCTGCCCGGTGGTCATCAAGCCGGCCGAGCTCACGCCGCTGACCGCCCTGGCCGCCGCCGAACTGGCCGTGCGCGCGGGCATCCCGGCCGGCGTGCTCAACGTCATCACCGCCGACTCGCAGCAGAGCATCGCCGTGGGCAAGGCCCTGTGCGCCAGCGACACGGTGCGCCACCTGAGCTTCACCGGCTCCACCGAGGTCGGCCGCATCCTCATGGCGCAGTGCGCGCCCACGGTGAAGAAGCTGGCGCTGGAGCTGGGCGGCAACGCCCCCTTCATCGTCTTCGACGACGCCGACATCGACTCCGCCGTGGAAGGCGCCCTGGCCAGCAAGTACCGCAACGCCGGCCAGACCTGCGTCTGCGCCAACCGCTTCTACGTGCAGGCCGGCGTGTACGACGAGTTCGTGCAGAAGTTCGCCGCCAAGGTCCAGGCCTTCAAGGTGGGCAACGGTTTTGAAGACGGCGTGGTGCAGGGCCCGCTGATCGAGGACGCGGCGGTGGAGAAGGTGCAGCGCCACGTGGACGATGCGCTGGCCAAGGGCGGCACCGTGGTGGCCGGCGGCAAGAAGCTGCAGGGCCAGTTCTTCGAGCCCACGGTGGTCGCCGGCGCCAAGGCCGACATGCTGTGCGCGCGCGAGGAGACCTTCGGCCCCTTCGCGCCGGTCTTCAAGTTTCAGACCGAGCAGGAGGCGATCGACGCCGCGAACAACACCGAGTTCGGCCTGGCCAGCTACTTCTACAGCCGCGACGTGGGCCGCATCTTCCGCGTGAGCGAGGCGCTGGAGTACGGCATGGTGGGCATCAACGTGGGCATCCTGGCCACCGAGCACGTGCCCTTCGGCGGCGTCAAGCAGTCCGGCCTGGGCCGCGAAGGCTCGCACCACGGCATGGACGACTACGTCGAGATCAAGTACCTGTGCCTGGGGGATGTTCTGAAGTGAGCTCCCCGATGCGGTTCAGCGACTGGAACAACCCCTACCCCGTCTCGCGCGCGCCGCTGATGGCGCGCAACGCGGTGGCCACCACCCAGCCGCTGGCCGCGATGGCCGGGCTGCGCATGCTGCTCAAGGGCGGCAACGCGATCGACGCGGCCATCGCGACCGCCGCCGCGCTGACGGTGGTGGAGCCCTGCTCCAACGGCCTGGGCAGCGACAACTTCGCCATCGTCTGGGACGGCGAGCGCCTGCACGGCATGAACTCATCGGGCGTGGCGCCCATGGGCTGGAGCAAGGCCTACTTCGATCAGAAGCACGGCGGCCAGATGCCCCTGCGCGGCTTCGACGCCGTCACCGTGCCCGGCGCCGTGGGCGGCTGGGCGGCGCTGTCCGAGCGCTTCGGCGCCCTGCCCTTCGCCGACCTGATGGCGCCCGCCATCGAACTCGCCGAGCGCGGCCACGCGGTGGCGCCGGTGATCGCGAAGAAGTGGGCGCAGGCCGTGCCCCTGCTGCACGACAAGCCCGGCTTCGCCCAGGCCTTCCTGCCGCGCGGGCGCGCGCCGCAGGCGGGCGAGCGCTTCGCTTTCCCCGACGCGGCCCGCGCGCTGCGCGCCATCGCCCAAACCCGCGGCGAGGCCTTCTACCGCGGCGAGATCGCCGCCGCCATCGAGGCCTTCGCCCGTGAGCACGGCGCCCAGCTGCGCGCCAGCGACCTCGCCGCCCACCAGGCGCAATGGGTGCGGCCCATCGAGATCGGTTTCGCCGGTCACACGGTGCACGAGCTGCCGCCCAACGGCCAGGGCATCGCCGCGCTGATGGCGCTGGGCATGCTGGAGCAGCTGGACATCGGCCGCTTCGGGGCCGACAGCATCGAAGGCCAGCACCTGCAGATCGAGGCCATGAAGCTGGCCTTCGCCGACACCTACCGCTGGGTGGCCGACGAGCGCTACATGACCGAGGTCACCGCGGCCGATCTGCTGGACCCCGCCTACCTGCGCGAGCGCGCCCAGCGCATCGACCCCAAGCGCGCCATCGACCCCGGGCCGGGCGAGCCGCCGCGCGGCGGCACGGTGTACCTCACCACCGCCGACGCGCAGGGCCGCATGGTCAGCCTGATCCAGTCCAACTACCTGGGCTTCGGCAGCGGCGTGGTGGTGCCCGGCTGGGGCGTGAGCCTGCAGAACCGCGGCCACGGCTTCACGCTGCAGGACGGCCACCCCAACCAGGTGGCGCCGGGCAAGCGGCCCTTCCACACCATCATCCCGGGCTTTCTCACGCGCGGCGGCCAGCCGGTGATGGGCTTTGGCGTGATGGGCGCCAACATGCAGCCCCAGGGCCACGTGCAAACGCTGGTGCGCATGCTGGTGCACGGCCAGCAGCCGCAGGCCGCCAGCGACGCGCCGCGCTGGAAGTGGGGCAAGGGTCTGGACGTGGACTTCGAGTCCACCATGAACCCCGCGCTGCGCGAGGGCCTCAAGGCCTTGGGCCACCGCTTCGAGCCCACCGCCGACAGCTACCTCGACTTCGGCAGCGGCCAGTTCATCGCACGCCTGAGCGACGACCTGGAGGACGGCTACGTGGCCGCCAGCGATTCGCGGCGCGACGGGCAAGCGGTGGGGTTTTGAGCGCCCCGGCGGCGCGCCCCCCTTTCTGCGCCATCGACTTCGGCACCTCCAACTCGGCCATCGCGCTGCCGGCACCCGGCGGCGGCGTCGAGCTGGTCGAGGTGGAGCCCGGCCGGCGCACCATGCCCACCGCGGTCTTCTACCAGGTGGAGGGCCTGGCGGCCCACGAGGAGCCGCAGCGCGCGTACGGCCGCGAGGCCCTGGCCGCCTACATGCAGGGGCATGAGGGACGGCTCATGCGCTCGATGAAGAGCATCCTCGGCTCCAGCCTGGCCGAGCAGAGCACCGAGGTGGGCGCCGGCCGATCGGTGCGCTACCTCGACGTGGTCTCGGGCTACCTGCGGCACCTGAAGTCGCTGGCCGAGCAACAGGCCGGCGCGCCGCTGGAGCGCGCGGTGCTGGGCCGCCCGGTCTATTTCGTCGATGGCGATCCGGTGCGCGACGCCCAGGCGCAGCGGGCGCTGGAAGACGCGGCGCGCGCCGTCGGCCTGCGCGAGCTGAGCGTCCAGTACGAGCCGATCGCCGCCGCGCTCGACTACGAGCAGACCGTGCAGCGCGAGCAGCTGGTGCTGGTCGCCGACATCGGCGGCGGCACCTCGGACTTCTCGCTCGTGCGCATCGGCCCCGAGCGCCGCCAGCGACTGGACCGCCAGGACGACATCCTGGCCAACCATGGCGTGCACGTCGCCGGCACCGACTTCGACCGCCACATCGAGCTGGCCAGCATCCTGCCCCTGTGCGGCTACAAAGGCCTGGGCCCGCGGCGCCCCGGCGAAACGCCGCGCGAGGCGCCCAGCCGCGTGTACTTCGACCTCGCCACCTGGCACCTCATCAATACGGTCTACAGCCCCCGGCGCATGGCCGAGCTGCGCCGCATGGGCGGCTTCTACGGCGACCCCGCGCAGTACCGGCGGCTGATGACCGTGCTGGAGAAGCGCCTGGGCCACGCCCTCGTCGGCCAGGCCGAAGCGGCCAAGATCGCCGTCGCCGAGGGCGGCGCCACCCGCATCGACCTGGCCCGGCTGGAACCCGGCCTGCAGGCCACGCTCGATGGCGCCCAGGCCGTGCAGGCGCTGGACGCGCAGCTGCAGCGCATCGTGGCGGCGGCCGACGAAACGCTGCGGGCGGCCGGCGTGCGCGCCGACGCGGTGGACGCCGTGTACTTCACCGGCGGCTCCACCGGCTTCAGGCCCCTGACCGAGCGCATCGCCGCCCGCCTGCCGGCGGCGCTGGCCTGGCATGGGGACCGCGACGCCAGCGTGGCCCGGGGGCTGGGCGTGCAGGCGCAGCGGCTGTTCGCGTGAGCGGCCGCGGCGGGCTTGCCCGGCGCGATACCGCGTATCGCTGCGAGCGATGCGCCCGCGCCATCCCCGCCCGTAGACTGCCCGGCGTTCCCTCAACGCCACGGCAGACCCCATGAACATCAGTCAGGAAGGACAAGGGCCCCTCGTGGTCCTGAGCCACGCACTCGCCCTCGACCGCCACATGTGGGACGCGCTCACGGCCCGGCTCGCAACCCACTGCACCGTGGTGCGCTACGACCACCGGGGCCATGGCCAGGGCCCGTCGCCGGAGGCGCCCTACACCATCGACGACCTGGCGGACGACGCCGCTGCCGTGATCCGCTCGGTCTCGTCGCGACCCGTGGTGTTCGCCGGCCTGTCGCTGGGCGGCATGGTCGGTCAGGCGCTGGCGGCGCGGCACCCGGCGCTGCTGCGCGGCCTGGCCGTCATCAACTCCGCGCCCCACTACGCCGACCGCGCGCTGTGGGACGCGCGCATCGAGGCCGTGCGCCGCAGCGGCATGCCCGCCGTGGCCGACGCTTCGCTCGACCGCTGGCTGACGCCGGCGTTCCGCCAGAGCCCGGCCGGCCAGGCCGTGGCCGAGCGGCTGCGCCAAAGCCTGCTGGGCACCGACACGCTGGGCTATGTGCGCGCCTGCGAGGCGATCGCGGCCATGGACCTGCGCCCGGGCAACCGGCGCATCCACACGCCCACGCTGGTCGTCGCGGGTCGGCACGACCTCGCCACGCCGCTGGCGCAGTCGCAAGCCATCGCCGCCGACATCGCGGGCGCGCGCATCGCCGAGGTGGAGGCCGCGCACATCAGCGCGGCCGAGTGCCCGGACGAACTCGCCCGCGTACTGGGCGACTGGGTGCGCGCGCTGCCCGCCGAGGCGGCCTGAGGCCGCGTGCACGCTTTGGGCTTTGGGCTTTGGGCTTCAGGCTTCAGGGGCTGCGGGTGGGCGGGCCGAGGGTTCGGGCAATGGCGCGAGAAGCGAGGTTCTTTCGTTGATTGGCCAGCTCAGGTGCCGCACGCCACGGCCCTGTGCCCGGCCCTGACACCCACCACCCAGGCAACGACCATCACCCGCCCGGCGCATTGGCCGCGCGGCCGTTGCGGTCGTAGGCGCGCGCCTGCAGGCGCGGGAACTCGCGGATCAGCGCCTGGCGCAGCCACTGGTTGGCCGGGTCGGTGTGCGCGCTGCGGTGCCAGTACAGGTTGGCCTGGAACGTGGGCGGCCGAAAGGGCAGCCGCACCTGCTTGATGCGCGGGTGGTCGATGATGAAATCGGCCAAGGCCTGCGGCACCACGGCCACCGCGTCGCTCTCCGCCACGATGACGGGCACGCTCATGAAGTGCGGCGTGCGCAGCACCACGTCGCGCTGCAGCTGGCGCCGCTGCAGGAAGCGGTCGAACACCTCCTGGCTTCGGCCGGTGGCCTCCACCACCACGTGCGGCAGGCGCGCGAACTGCTCCGGCGTCATGCGCTCGCCCAGCTCGGGGTGGCGCGCGGCCGCCAGGCAGGCGAACGAGTGCAGCGCGATGCGCCGGTGCATGAAGGCCGAGCCCTTGATGTCGGGGTAGAAGCCGGCCGCCATGTCCACCTCGCCCGCCGCCATGGCCTCCTCCAGGTCGCGCGGCGACATGAACACCGAGCGCAGGCTCATGCGCGAGGCGTTTTCCTTCAAGGCCCGCAGCGCGATCGGCAGGTAGATGCCCTCGGCGATGTCGGTGAGCGCGATGCGGAACTCGCGCGTGGAGGTGGTGGGGTCGAACACCGGCGGCTTGAGCACCTCGGCGTCCACCGCGCGCATGATGCCGCGCACCGAATCGGCCAGGCTGCGCGCGCGGCTGGTGGGTTCCATGCCGCTGGCGCCACGCAGGAACAGCGGGTCGCCGAGCTGCTTGCGCAGGCGCGCCAGCGCGGTGCTCAGGCCAGGCTGGCTCATGTTCAGCGCCTGCGCGGCACCGCCCACGCTCTTGGTGTCGTACACCGCGAGAAACACCCGCAGCAGGTTGAGGTCGAAGCGGGGGGCGGCGTCTTGTCCCATCTGCAATCCAGATACTGTTGATCGCCTTCATCTTATCGACTTATGAGTGGCGCGTACCTAGCATCCGCACACCTTCTTCATCCCGCCCCCACGAGACATGGACACCACCTCCTGCGAACTGCACGACGCCGACGCGTGCGCTGGCGCCGCGAGCGCTCGCGCGGCCGAGGCCCCCGTGGCCCCGCCCGTGAGCCTGCGCTGGCCCGCCGGCGGCGCCACGCGCGTGCCCTACCGCGTCTTCTCCGATCCCGCCATCTACCAGATGGAGCAGGACAAGATCTTCCGCGGCCCGATCTGGCACTACCTCTGCCTGGCGGTGGAGGTGAAGAACCCCGGCGACATCCGCACCACCTGGATCGGCGACACACCCATCATCGTGACGCGCGACGAGAACGGCGAGCTGCACGCCATGGTCAACCGCTGCGCGCACAAGGGCGCCCTGGTCTGCCTCAAGGACCACGACAACAAGAAGTCGCTGACCTGCGTGTACCACGCCTGGAACTACCGGCTCGACGGCCGCCTGCGCGGCGTGGCCTTCCAGAAGGGCGTCAAGGGCAAGGGCGGCATGCCCGAGGACTTCGATGTGTCCCAGCACCGCCTGCAGCCGATCCGCGTGTCGGTGATGGCGGGCATCGTCTTCGGCACCTTCCAGGACGAGACGCCACCGCTGGAGGAATTCCTGGGCGATCGCATCACCGCCTTCCTCAAGCGCAACATGGACCACCCCCTGAAGATCCTCGGCACGCACAGCCAGATGATCCACAACAACTGGAAGCTGTACGCCGAGAACGTGCGCGACTCGTACCACGCCACGCTGCTGCACACCTTCTACACCACCTTCAAGGTGAACCGGCTCGACATGGACGGCGGCATCATCCTGTCCGAGAAGAAGTGGCACCACATCAGCTACAGCAAGCGCGCCACGCTGGACGCCGCCGCCGAGTACCAGAGCGCCGAGGTGCATTCGGCCAAGTACAGCTCCGAGCTCGACGGCCCGCAGCTGCTGCAGGCCTGGGACGGCTTCGACGACCAGATCACGCACAGCATCCAGACCATCTTTCCCACGCTGGTGAGCCAGCTCACGCTGAACTCGCTGGCGGTGCGCTTCGTGGTGCCGCGCGGCGTGGACAAGACCGAGCTGTTCTGGGTCTTCCTGGGCTACGAGACCGACACGCCCGAGCAGGAAAAGATGCGCGTGATGCAGGCCAACCTCACCGGCGCCGCCGGCCTGGTGGCGCTGGAGGACGGCTGCATCAACTCCTTCGTGCAGCGGGGCACGCGCGGCTCCGACGACAAGGCCTCGTTCATCGAGATGGGCGGCCGGCTCGCCGAATCGAACGAGTCCTCGCGCGCCACCGAAGCGGCCGTGCGCGGCTTCTGGCACGGCTACCAGACCATCATGGGATTCCACGAATGAGCGCCGCTGTTCTCTCCCCCACGCCCGCCACGGCCCAGGCCGCGGCGCCGGCCCTTTCCCCGGCGGCGCGCGAGGCCATCGCCGACCTGCTGGAGCGCTACGGCCAGGCCCTCGACGACGACCGCGTCGAGGAATGGAGCGGCTTCTTCGAGCCGGACGGCGTCTACCAGGTGACCACGCGCGAAAACCAGCAGGCCGGCCGCCCCATCGGCATCGTGTTGTGCGAAGGCCGCGGCATGCTGGACGACCGCGTCAAGGCGCTGCGCATCGCCAACATCTTCGAGAGCCACACCCACCGCCACGTGATGGGTCGGCCCCTCATCGAACCCCGGGCCGACGGATGCTGCGAGGTGCGCACGTCCTTCGTGATCTACCGGACCATGTACACCGGCGAGACCGAGGTCTTCGCGACAGGTCGCTATGACGACGTGCTCAAGCCGGGACCCCAGGGATGGCGAATCGCGCAAAGACGCGTCGTGCTGGATTCGCGGATGGTCGACACCTTGATGGTCTATCCGCTCTGACCCCCACCCTTCCGGAGACAAAAGCCCATGACACCCACGATCCCGCGCCGCCTGGCAGCGCTGGCGCTGCTCGGCGCCGGCCTCGCGCTCTCCAGCCCCTTTGCCCTGGCCAGCGACCCCTGGCCGAGCAAGGCCATCCGCATCGTCGTGCCCTACGCGCCGGGCGGCATCGGCGACATCGTCGCCCGCATGATCCAGCCCGTCCTGCAGGACGAGCTCAAGCAGCCGGTGATCATCGAGAACAAGCCGGGCGCCGCCGGCAGCCTGGGCACCGAGTTCGTGGCCAAGGCCCCGCCCGATGGCTACACCCTGCTACTGGCGCTGGCCGCGCCCCAGACCCTGAACCAGTACATCTTCAAGGTCGGCTACGACGGCGTGAAGGACTTCGCGCCCATCACGCTCATCAACACCAACCCCCTGGTGCTGATGGTCAACCCCTCGCTGCCGGTGACCAACCTCAAGGAGTTCATCGCCTACGCCAAGGCCAACCCGGGCAAGCTCAACTTCGGCGGCGCCGGCGGGCTCACGCAGTTCGCGGGCGAGATCCTGAAGCACCAGGTGGGCATCAACATGGTCCACGTGCCCTACCGCGGCGGCGCGCCCGCCGTGGCGGCGGCCGCGGCCGGCGACGTGCACCTGAGCTTCGCCAACTACTCCGACGCCTTGACCTGGATGCAATCGGGCAAGCTGCGCGCCATCGCGCTGACCACGGCGCGCCGCTACCCGCAGACGCCCGACATCCCCACCATCGCCGAATCGGGCGTGCCCGGCTTCGACGTCACCGGCTGGAGCGGTTTGTTCGCGCCGGCCGGCACGCCACCCGCCATCGTCGAGCGCATCGCCAACGTGCTGCGCCCGGCCCTGCAGACGCCGGCCATGCGCAAGCGCATGGAAACCGTGGGCGCCGAGCCCGGCGGCAACTCGCCCGCCGAGTTCGCCAAGCAGGTGGCGGACGACGCGCGCAAGTGGTCGGAGTTCGTCAAGACCAGCGGCATCCAGGTCACCCAGTAAGCTCTTCCCATGATCCACGAACTCAAACGCTACGAGGCCGCGCCCGGCCAGGGCCCGGCCCTGCGCGAGCGCTTCGCCCGGCTCACCATGCCCCTGTTCCAGCGCCACGGCATCACTCTGCTGCATTGCTGGGAGCCTGAGGGCGAGCCCGACACCTTCGTCTACCTGGTGGCCTTCGCCGACGCGGCCGCCAGCGAGGCCGCCTGGAAGGCCTTCGGCGCCGACCCCGACTGGAAAGCCGGCAAGGCCGCCAGCGAGGCCAACGGCCCGCTGCTGGCGCGCCAGACCACCACGGTGCTGCGCCCCAGCGCCTTCTCGCCCGGCGCGCACTGAGCCGCCCGGCCACCCGCTGCCCATGAACGCGCGCCTGCTGCCCCTCACCGTGGGGCTGGCCTTCTTCATGGAGCAGCTGGACTCGACCATCATCGCGCCGGCCATCCCCGACATCGCGGCCAGCCTGGGCGTGGACCCGCTCAGCCTGAACCTCACGATGACGGTCTACCTGCTGTGCAGCGTGGTCTTCATCCCCACCGGCGACTGGCTGGCCTCGCGCTTTGGCACGCGCACCGTGTTCCAGGCCGCACTGGCCGTGTTCGCGCTCAGCTCGCTGATGTGCGCGCTGGCCACCAGCCTGCCCCTGCTGGTGGCGGCGCGCGCCCTGCAGGGCGCCTCGGCCGCGCTGATGGTGCCGGTGGGCCGCACGTCCATCGTGCACGTCACGCCCAAGCCGCAGCTGGTGAACGCGCTGGCCTGGATGATCACGCTGGCCATGGCCGGCCCCATGCTGGGCCCGCCGCTGGGCGGCCTGCTCACCACCTGGCTGTCGTGGCACTGGGTGTTCCTCATCAACGTGCCCATTGCGCTGCTGTGCCTGCTGGGCTCGCTGCGTGCCTTCCCGCAGATCCGGCAGGCGGCCGACGGCCGCTTCGACCCGCTGTCCTGGCTGCTGCTCGGCGGCGCGCTCGCCATCGCCATCGTTGTGCTCGACGGCCTGCGCGAAGGGCGCTGGAGCGGGGCCTTGTGGCTGGTGCCGATGGCCGCGCTCGGCCTGGCCTACGGCTGGCGCCACCGCCGCGCGCGCCTGCCCATGCTCGACTTTTCGCTGTTGCGCGTGCCCACCTTCGCGGCCTCGTTCTGGTCGGGCTCGCTGCTGCGCGTGGGCTACGGCGCCCTGCCCTTCCTGCTGCCGCTCATGCTGCAGCTGGGCCTGGGCTACACGCCGGTGCAAAGCGGCCTGGTGCTGCTGGCCGCCGGCCTGGTCGCCATGCTCACCAAGACACAGACCACGCCCATGCTGCGCCGCTGGGGCTTTCGCCGCGTGATGCTGGCCAACGGCAGCCTGTGCGTGGCCGGTCTGCTGGTGTGCGCGCTGTTTCGCGAATCCTGGGGCCTGGGCGCCATCGCGCTGGCCGTGTCCATCGCGGGCTTCTTCCGCGCGGTGCAGTTCAACGCGGTGGCGGCCATCGCCTACGCCGAACTGCCGCCGGCGCGCATCGGCGCGGCCACCACGCTCAACACCATGGTCTGGCAGCTCGCCATCATGGTCGGCATCGCGCTGTCCTCGGTGGTGGTGTCGCTGGCGGCGCGCGGCGCCGGCCGGGCCGAGGCCGCGCCGGTCGACTACGGCATCGCCTTCCTCATGCTCGCCCTCATCGGCGCCCTGGCCACGCCCGCCTGCCTGCGCCTGCCGCGCGACGCGGGCAGCCAGCTCAGCGGCCACAAGGCCTGACCCTCCCTCTGCGTTTCGCCATGAACCACACCACCCTGATCAGCGCCGACGACCTGGCCGCCGCCCTGCGCTCGCCGAACCCGCCCACCGTGCTCGACTGCAGCAGCGACACCAGCGATCCCGAGATCGGGCGCCGCGCCTACGAGGCGGGCCACATCCCCGGCGCCCACCACGTGCACATGGGGCGCACGCTGTCCGGCCAGCGCACCGGCGACAACGGCCGCAACCCCTTGCCCGAGCCCCTGGTGTTCCTGCAGGCCATGAGCGCGCTGGGCATCGGCACCGACACGCGGGTCGTGGCCTACGACAACAGCGGCGGCGTGTACGCCTCGCGCCTGTGGTGGATGCTGCGCTGGATCGGCCATGGCGCGGTGGCCGTGCTCGATGGCGGCCTGGGCGCCTGGAAGGCCGCGGGCCAGCCGGTGACGGCGGACGTGCCGCCACGCCCCACGCCCGCGGCGCTGAAGGCCCGCCCCTCGCTCGCCGCGACAGCGAACTACGGGCAGCTGCGCGCCAACATCGACGCGCCGCGCTGGCTGGTGCTGGACGCGCGCGCGCCCGACCGCTTCCGCGGCGAGAACGAAACCCTGGACCCCCAGGGCGGCCACATCCCCGGCGCGCGCAACCGCCTGTTCCGCGACAACCTGCAGGCCGACGGCCGCTTCAAACCGGCTGCCACGCTGCGCGCCGAATTCGAGGCCGTGCTGGATGGCCACCCACCCGAGGCCGTGGTGAACCAATGCGGCTCCGGCGTCAGCGCCTGCCACAACCTGCTGGCCATGGAGATCGCGGGCCTGGGCGGCTCGATGCTCTACCCGGGCTCCTGGAGCGAGTGGTGCAGCCGGCCCGGCGCGCCCATCGCCACCGGGGCGGCCTGAGCGCGGGACGCTAGAATCCGCCCCGATGCGGGTGTAGTTCAATGGCAGAACGGCAGCTTCCCAAGCTTCATACGAGGGTTCGATTCCCTTCACCCGCTCCAAATGTGTAGCCAACTTACAACAGGTTAGGCCCATGAAGAGCATCGAACTTTTGGACAAAGCCCTCGAAAGCGCGTCAGCGGCCGAATGGCAACGACGCCTTGGGCTATCGGACGCCGCGCTCTATGTGGCCAGAAGTCGCGGGTGCCTAAGCCCCGCAATCGCTGGCGCACTCGCCGAGCAACTCGGTGAGAACGTGGAACGGTGGCTAATCGTCGCCGCCCTGGAAGGGGAACGCGAAAGCGCCTGCAAAGACCGCATGCTTGAGCGCTACGACGTGCACTAAAGGTACTGGCGCAGGACCACCATCCGGTCGCGGTCATCACCGACCACGGCCCGCCTGGCGGTTGTGTTCGAAACGCCGAGGCGCTCCCCTATCGCGGGCCAGGTAAGCCCCTTATCTCTCATCCTCTTAGCCTGAGCGACCTGCTGGTCGCTCAATTTTTTTGGGCGACCGCCAATCACTACGCCGCGGCGCATCGCAGCGATCTGTCCCGCAATCACCCTCTCCCGGATCATCGAACGCTCCAGCTGGGCGACGGCGCCCAGTACCTGGAGCGTGAACTCCCCGATGGGGTTCGAGGTGTCGATGGGCTCGGTCAGGCTCCTGATGGTCGCCCTGGCCCGCTTGAGACGGTCGATGACCGTCAGCAGATCCGCCAGGCTGCGCGCGATGCGATCGAGCTTCCACACCACCAGCGTGTCGCCCGGCTTGAGCTGGTCAACAGCGACCTGCAGCTGAGGCCTCGGCCCGACGCCGCTGCCCTTGTCCTGGTAGATCTGCCGCACGCCCGCCGCCCTGAGAGCGTCGAGCTGGAGCCTGGTGTCCTGATCAAGCGTCGAGACACGCGCATAGCCGATGAGCATCCGCCTGGTCCTCCTTGCTGTTGTAGCGGCTCAGCCTATCGGCCCGGGTTGGTAGGTGATCGCCAGAAAAGCCCCAGCTTGGGGGAACAGATCTGTCGTCGGGCATGGGCCGCTGCAGGGACACGTTGACCTGGGGCGCTTCGCCCCCAGCCCCCCGACCCCTGGCCTGCGGCGCGGGCCTACTCGGCCCTCAGGGGCCCCATGTTGTCCCCAGCTACCAGGTGCGCAGTGCCCTGGCTCTGGCGGCGCTGTTCCTGGCGCTCACGCTCGGCCGCCTGGTCATCGAAATCCAGGAAGATGCCCGTAGCCACGATTTGCCGGCAAATAGCCTGCGAGGTCGCGTAGGGCGTTGCCTGCTGGGTCCAGCACCTGCACCCCTGGCTGGGCGATTCGACGCACGCAGCGGGCCGGGGAACGTGCCGGATAGTGGTCAGCTGGTCATAGGCCGGTGCAGAGTGCTGGAGCCCTTCCACGCGCGGGACGTAGCGGGCGGCGTACTCGACGGCCGTCATCGACCCACGCGCTTCAGCAGCTCGCGCAGGAGCAGCCACAGGAGACGACGCAACTGGCCGAGAAGGCGCGGCCTGTTGATGCTGCTGGGACTTCGGTACCCCTTCCCCCTTGGCTTGACCATAGAACCCCCAGGCGACGTAAGCGAACATGGCAATGGCCGCGACGATGCCGATGCCGGCCGCGATGAGCCGGAACGGGACTTTCTTCACCGCGGTGTGATCGCTGGAGCTCTCATACCAGTCGTAAACGTGCTTCGGAAAAGGCCGCTTGGTCACAAAGCCCGATTTGCCACTGCCTGGCGCCTCGGGCTGGGTCTTGACCGTCGTCCACTTGAGCTCGTTGCTACTGTCGCCCATGAAGCTCGCCTTGAAGTGGCGATGCCAGCCCGGGCTAGCGACCGTACGCCGGATGAAGGCGTCGATGTTCATCGGATGCTGCGTGAGCAGGAAGAAGTCAAAGCCGCGCTTGCGGTGCTCGGAGAGGATGGCGCCGATCCAGTCGGGCGGCTTGCCAGGGCCACGAACTGGAAAATCGTCCTGGCACTCGTCGATGATGAGGATCGAGCTATCGGGCAAGTCCTGCCACTTGTCGGGCTCGAAGGGCTTCCACCCAAAGTCATGAATCGGCTGCTTTGGAGTGAAGCCTTTGTAGAACACCGGGCGATTGGTCTTGAGCTGCAGCTCACGCACATCGAGAAGCGTGAACAGGGTCTTGCCAGTGCCGTTCGAACCCGTGGTGAGGTACAGGAAGCCGCGTTGCCGCCGCATGCTGCGGATCATTTCTTGACCCACCGTTTCATGGTGTCGCCCTGAAGGCCATCGAGCACCATCCGCGCAAGCAAGGCGCTGGTGATGATGTTGATGAACTGGCCAACACCCATGTAAGCGAGCAGCGCCACCATATCGGCCGGCAGGCCGTCGAGAGCGCTGAGCGCCTGTTCCTTAACGAAGCCAAGCGTGACGGACAGGCCAGAGTAAGTGACAACGCTGATGCCCAGCGCCACCAGTACGCGAGGCACAGCCGAGCCGATGATCGAGATAAGGCCGCCGAGCAGCGAGGCCAGGAACACAGGCATGGTTACCTCCTACGGAAGACGATGAGCAGCCACGCGATGCCACCGATGAACAGCAAAGCATTCTTGAACCACAGCAGCGGGCCGCAGATCATGCTGAGCGGCAAGGTGGCCGACAGCCATTCATGTTCGATGGTCAGGTCCGTGACGCACGCCGCGCCGCCGATGGCATCGCTATCGTCGTAGCTGCTGGGACCGAAGGGAATCGTCTCGTTGCCGGGCAGGTCGCCCGTCTGGTCGCCCTCCGCACCTTTGCTCGCGTTGTACAGCGCGCTTTCATCGGTGACCTGGTTGTCGCGGCACCACTGCGCGTGAAGCTCCTTCGCCATAGCGCACTGCACCGCATCACCCTGGCACACAAAGCCGCTAGCGCATGCACCAGCGAAGCTCGACTGTTGGCCGCACTCGCGAGAGCCCGGGTTCTCTGAACAGAAATCGCCCTTGTCCTGCGTGGTGGTGCTGGTGGACGTGCTCGGCGATCCACCGTTCACCGTAGTCGTCGTCGTAACCGTCGTCGTGCAGCTACCGGCCGCATTGCACGTCGTATTCCGGGTCTCGCTAATTTGCTTGGTGCCGTTGCTGTCCGTTGTCTCGTTTGTCTTCGTGCTGGTGCTGCTCGTATTGCTGCAGGGGACGTAAACCGCCACACCGTTGACTTCGCCAGGGCACTGACCAGGGGGCGGCGCTTCGGGTAGCGGCGCAGGGATGTCCGTAGGCGCCTCGGGGGTAGTGGTGCCCGTACACGGCACGCTACCCGTGAACGTAACCTTGCCCGTGCAATGGGTCTTGCCATCGACAGCTGTGCCACAGATTTCGGGCTCCATCGTTCCCGAGCAGGCATACAAACTGTATTGATTCGAATAGCACGTGGTGTAGCTATCAAGACCAGAAGTACCGGCAGGCCGAGGCGACGAGACGCCAACAGCCGGGTTGCTACTCACCTCATTGCAGTACTCTTGCGCTGGATCGACAGCTTCAACGCACGCCGTACCGCTATCGTCGTAACCCTCGGGACAAAGACAACTCGTCCCGCTCAACGTACCACCACCGGGGCAGCTGTAGGAAACAGCGTCAGGCGTGCGCGTCGTCACGTTGTACATGGCGACACTAGGAATCGACCCAGCAGTGCACGTAGCGCTCCATCGTGCAGTGTTACCGACACCGGTAGCCGTCGCCGTGACGATAGTCCCGCAACCACCGATAGACGAATCACCGACGGTGCTCTGAGCCGCAGCAAGCGGAGAGTTGAGAAAAGGTTTGCCGTTTCGGGCTTGATAGCTGTAGCACGGCGCAACGGTGCATACAGTGCTATTCGTCGACGCGGGCGTACCAGCGTTCGAAGAAGCAGGGTAGGCCAACGAGGCAAGCGGCTGTAGCAACCACCAGCACGCAAAGACCCACGCAGCGCCGTGCGCGATCAAGCGGACAAGATGAGCCATGCCGCCGGGAGGATCGCAAGAAGGTAGTAGAAGCCCATTGAGCACCTCAACGAAGCCCCACCATGGGGCTTTGGTGAAGCCCCTCATGCCGGCCGGACATGAGGGTGATGACCAGCGTCAGCGGATCATCGAGCCGGCCCAGCGGAAGACCGCCATGGCACCCTTGACGATCAGCTTGGCGTTGCCGATGACCGCGATGGTCGCGATGGCGCCGATCATGTAGGCGGCCACCTCGGTCACGTCCGGTTGCGGCTGGCCGGTTTCCTGGGCCAGCACGGGGCCCGCACTCAGCAGGGTCACCAGCGCCAGGGCGCCGAAGCGTTGCAGTTGCGATTTCATGGATTCACTCCTGTTCAGTTGATGAGGTTTTGCGATCAATCATGTGAGCCACTTCGCGGAAGACCGCTCCGACAGCCCACACCAGCAGGACCGCGCCGCTGATCTGCCCCGCTTCCTCAAGAGAGAGGTCGAAGGGCGGAATTGAGATGACATGCACCACAGTGACGGTGCACGCGGTTGCGCACTCAATGACCTGTTGCGGGTCCATCGGGGGCCTCGCAGGTCACGGAGCGCGACACGCGCAAAAAGGCGATTTGGACCGCCTCATCGGCTCGCTCGAACTGGTCGTAAGCCACCACGGCAGCAGCCACGAACAGCACGAACCAGACGAAGGAGAACAGGCTCAGCATGCGAGCCGTCATCAGGTGGCGCTCGGCGTCAGTCATCACGCCGTGACGGCCTTAGCGACCGGTTTCGATGGCACCAGGGGATCGGGCAGCGGGTTGCCCGAACGATCCACAGGCAAGGCCTCGGTGACGATCTCGCGAGACTCGCGGCCGTTGCTCACGCGCTCGACTTCGAGCCGCACCTTGATCGGGTTCGTCATCGAGGGCTTCAAATGCGCCAGGCGGAAAGCGTGGTCCGCGCTGGGCAGCTTCCATTCCTCGATGGCATGGCCGAGCTTCCAATTCAGATCGCGGCCCTCTTGTTTGTTGTAACGCTCGTCCAGGCGCACGAGCGTGAACAGCGAAGCGCTGTCGATGGGCTTGCCGTCGAGCGTGCCCCGGAAGGCCTTGAGGCCAATGACTTCAACCAACATATCGTTTCCTTTCAATCTCAGGCAGCTCGTACCAGTCAGGCGGCGAGACCGGGCCGAGCTGGATCACCCGGGTCTTGCTACGAAAAGGGACCACGTTGGACTTGATGGCGATGTCAACGCCGTAGGGCAGCAGCGCTTTGCGATAGCGGAAGAACGTCGCACGGCTCATGCGCGTGGTCAGGTCATCGCCGGCTTCCCACATGCGGTACACAGCGACGAAACGCGCGGGCAGGTCTACGACCTCCTCGACGTCCGCCTTTGCGCGGGTGAAGACGCTCTTGCGCTCCTCAAAATCGATTTCGAGTTGCTTCATGTCGAAGCCTCCGAGGTAGTTGCACCCCATCGCGTGGAGCTTGGTAGCCTTGTAGGTGCTCTCCATGCGCACCAGGCCCACGCTGTCGCACCAGTCAGCCAGGCGAAGGAGGTACTCATCGCCGGCCGCGTGCCGCCTGATCTCGGAGGCCTTCACGTAGACCTTGCTGTACACGCGACGTGAGCCACGCCCAAAGTCCACCGTCTCGCCATCACCGTAGGTGCTGGTCTTCATGCGGCTGGCCTGCTGGCCGGCGAGCCAACGCATGAAGTGCTGAGCATCAGCCTGGCCGCCGGTGGCGAAGTTCTCCGTCAGGTCCACGCGTGTGATGCGTGCACCAGTCCAGGCACTGCGAGGCTGGCCCTTCCAGTTCGTGATGAAGCGATCGCCATCGCTGAAGCCCGGTAGCTCGTACTCAGCCAGCAGCGCGTTGATGCGCTCGATGCACTGGCGCAGCGAATAGCCGAACACGTTATCGGGCCGACGGAAGCGCGACGCATTGCCCTCGAACCACACCGTCTGCCCATCACAGCGGATGAACACCGATGTCTCATGCGAGCCCTCGACCTGAACCTTGCGCAACGTGGTGTTGACCACCTGGCCGTGTTCATCGATACGCAGAAAAGCGCCATCGCAGATGCGGGGCAAGCCCTCGTAATGGGTCTGGTAGACGCTGATCCAATCGCAGAAGCCGACGGACTGAAACTTGGTCGGCGGGGCCGGGTACCACTTCGCAAGAGGGGGCAGCGGAAAGAGCTTGTCGACCGGTGCAGTCTCACCGGTGAGACTAGAGTGAGGTGTTACCAGCACCTCACGGCCTCCGGCCTGTCTGCGGCGCGCTGCGCGCATCCGCTGCCAGGCCTGCGGCCTGGCCTTGAATCGGGCACCAGGACGGCTCGCAAACGCAGTGGGCGTCCAGCTGGCCACAAGCGCGCACACGATCCACGGGGAAGCTGCCGACACCGTAGCCCTCGACACGCAGCTTCCACATGTCTTTGCCGTCGGCGGTGGTCCAGGCGTCCAGGATGACCGCGCAACGGCCAACACCGTGCATGCGGACCTGCACAGGGCGATTGGAGAGCCAGAGGCCCATGCGGGCCGCTTCGCCGCACGCCGTGGCGTGGTCGGCATGGGTGTAGGGGGCGCTCATGCTCGCGCCCCAACCTGGGGGCTGTTGCCATACTGGCCCGCGTAATCCGGACAGACACCAGCGCCACGAACCTCAACCTCATGGTGGACGCAGCGCAAACGGGCTTGAAAGCCAGGGCGATCTTCGAGATCTCGCACATGCTTGCAATGGCGACAGCTGACGCGCGACTCGGGACCGACGTAGCCCACCTGGGAGTGCTTGGCGGTGAGCTTCATGGGCACACCTTCCGATCGAGCAGGAACAGCGCGATCTGCAGCCACGCGAGGCGGTTCGGATGGGTGTTCCCTCCCACCTGGCGCACCGCCCGAGCCGCCACGGTTGAGGCGGGGCGCTTTGGCGGTGGGAGGGAACGAACACGAGAGGCCGCCCGGTACTCAGCATCGAGAACCTGGCGGGGAGACAGAGAAGGGGGCATGGCGACTCCTTACGTTATGTAAGCCGCGTCACCCTACCCCTTACTCAACGTAAGGACAAGCAAAAATACAATCCAAGCTTCATACGAGGGTTCGATTCCCTTCACCCGCTCCACCACCGTCTGCCGCGAGCGCTGTCGCGCCATCCGCGATGCCCGCCGCTCGCCGCCACCTGAGCCGGGAGGCCTTGCCATGAAGCTGAAACCGCTCGCCACCGGCGCCGCCGCACTCACCGTCCTGGGCCTCGCGGCCTGCCAAAGCCCCATGCCCAGCGCACCAGCCACCCCGGGCGCCTGCCGGCCCGATGCCGCGCAAGCGCTCGCCGGCAAGGACCGTGTCAGCGACGACCAGGCCCGCCAGCTCACCGGCGCAAGCCTGGTGCGGCAGATCGCCCCCGGCCAGCCCGTGACCCTGGACTACCGCCAAGAGCGGGTCACGATCGAGGCGGACCCCAAGACCGGCATGATCGTCCGCGCCTTCTGCGGCTGAACGCGGCCGGGCCGCCTCAGTAGGCCGTGGCGGACGGCAGGTTCTCCTCCCGCAGCTCCGACAGCCATTCCTCGAACGCCGCCAGGTTGCGGCGGGCCGGCGCTTGCCGGGCCTCGCGCGCCGGGCGCACCAGCGCCGCGGCCTGTTCCAGGGCGGCAATGAGCGACAGCACGCGAAAGCCCGCCTCCAGCTGCACCGGGCAGGCACCCCAGGCCAGCCCCGGGGTCGGCCCGACGCACAGGTTCACCAGCTGGGCGCCTCGCGGCGGTGGGCCATGGCACACCAGCACCTCGGCATCGGCCGGGCGCACCAGCGCCCATTGCGTGGTGCTGCGCGACATGGCGACCGGGAACAGGGCCGCGAAACGCACCCGAACCGCCTCGGGCAAGGCATGGACACCGATCCTGATGGGCGTTTTGCTGGGCGCTTGCATGGCGTGGTCGCTGGAAGCCGTGAGGTCTGCACCTTATGCCCACACCCCCTACCCGTACATCGTTTGGATGCTCTACATCCGAATGCCTAGGCGCCCCCCGCGCCCGGTCAGCGGCCGCCCGCGCCAGCTAGCGCGCCAGTACCCCGATCACCAGCGCGTTCACCAGGTCGATAAAGAAACCGCACACCAGCGGCACCACGAGGAAGGCGCGCGGCGCGGCGCCGTACACCCGCACGATGGCGCTCATGTTGGCGATGGCCGTGGCCGTGGAGCCCAGGGCAATGCCACCAAAGCCCGAGCAGATCACCGTGGCCTCGTAGTCGCGCCCCATGCAGCGGAACACCACGAGCGCCGTGAAGCCCACGGCCAGCACGATCTGCAGCGCCATGACCGTGGTCATGAACACCATCACCGGCTCCAGCACCCACAGCTGCAGGCCCATCAGCGCCATGGTGAGGAACAGGCCCAGGCTGACGTCGCCGATCAGCGCCACGCCCAGGCGCATGCCGCTCCAGTCCCAGAGGCGCTCGCCGTTCGGTGACAACCACTGCCCCAGTCCGCGCAGCGCGATGCCCGCCATCAGGCAGCCCACGAAGCCCGGCAGCTTCAGGCCCGTGAGCGCCACCAGAGAGTTGAGGCCCTCGCCCAGCATGAGCGCCAGGTTGAGCCACAGCAGGGCCAGCAGCACGCCCTGGTAGTCCAGCCGCGCGTGCGGCTCGTCCTGGTAGCGCAGGCCCACCTCCACCTCGGCCGCGCCCGAGGGCGCGATGCGGTGGCGCCGCATCAGCCAGGCGGCCATCGGCCCGCCCACCAGACAGGCCGCCACCATGCCCACCATGTTGGCCGCCAGGCCCAGTTCGCCGGCCTCGGCGATGCCCAGGGTGTCGGTGAAATGCGGCATCCAGGCCAGCGTGGTGCCGACGCCGCCGGTGAGCGAGATGGAGCCCGCCATCAGGCCCGCGCGCGGGTCCATGCCGAAGGCGCCGGCCACCGCCATGCCCAGCCCGTTCTGCAGCAGCATGAAGCCGCTGGCCAGCGCCAGCAGCACCAGCAGCGGGCGGCCGCCCTCGCGCAGCGTGCGCACGTCCGTGCCCATGCCGATGGCGGCGAAGAAGTACAGCAGCAGCATGTCGCGCGCGCCCAGCGTGAAGACCATGCGCACGTCCAGCAGGTAGTACAGCGCGCACACCACGAGCGCACAGAGCATGCCGCCCACCACCGCTTCCGGGATGTTGAAGCGGCGCAGCCACTCGTACCGCCGCATCAGGCCCTTGCCGATGAACAGCAACAGGATGGCCAGCGTCAGCGTGACGAAGGCGTCGATCTCGTGCGTGGTGCGCCAGTGCGGGGGAAGCATGGAACCGATGCTAGCCAAAAGGGCGGCCGATGCCCCGGCACAGCCCTCACTAGGCCGTCCGGTGAATGGCTTTCCGTCGGGGTTTTTCTTTCAATGCCCTTCTCTTTTCCCATCGGGGCCATCGAGATGAACACGTTCAAAAGGTACTTGTCTTGCGCGACCGTGTGGACGGCCGCTTGCCTCCTGACCGCCTGCGGCGGGCATGTCGTCGATGGCGGCGGATCGCCATCGGATGGCGGAGGCGGCTCTGCGGCGCTGAGCCTCACGCCGCAAAGCGTCAAGACCTTTCACTTCAGTTGGGCCGCGGTGGCCGGCGCCACCAGCTACGTCCTGCTCGAGGACCCGGACGGCCAGTCGGGCTACACGGCCGTGGCCACCCTGCCCGCCGGCACCCGCGCGTACGACCACGAGGTATTTCTGCCGGCGCGCGTCAATGCGCGCTACGCGCTGCAGGTCTGCAACGCCAACGGCTGCGCCAACCGCGCCAGCGTCGACGCCAGCGGGCATCTCGCGGGCGCCATCGGTTACGTGAAGGCCTCCGCACAGAGCCAGAACATGGGCTTCGGCGCCCGTGTGGCAATGTCCGGCGACGGCAACACCCTGGCCGTGGGCGCCAGCGGGGACGGCAGCGACGCCACGGGCACGACCGGCACACCCGACCCACTCAACCACGGCTCCCCCAACAGCGGCGCGGTCTACGTGTTCGCGCGCAGCGGCAGCGGCTGGGTGCAGCAGGCCTACCTGAAGGCGTCCAACCACGACGCGGGCGACATGTTCGGCGACCATCTGGCCCTGTCCGCCGATGGCGCGGTGCTGGCCGTGAGCGCTGTGGGCGAAGACGGGTTCTCCAACAGCGTCGCCAACCCAGACCCGGTCGACAACAGCGCGCCCAACGCGGGCGCCGTCTACGTGTTCCGGCGCAGCGGCGCGGCCTGGAACCAAGAGGCCTACGTGAAGGCCTCCAACGGCGAGGCGGGCGATGCCTTTGGCACCGGCCTCGCCCTCTCGGGCGACGGCGCCACCCTCGCGGTGGGCGCGCCTTCCGAGCAAAGCAACGCCACGGGCATCAACGGCAACCAGCACACCAACAACGGCCCGGACTTCGGCGCCGTCTACGTCTTCGTCCACAACGGCATCGGCTGGGCGCAACAAGCCTATGTGAAGGCCTCCAACGCCGGCAGCGGCGACCTGTTCGGCGCATCGGTCGCGCTGTCCAACGACGGCAACGTCCTAGCCGCGAGCGCCCCCGGCGAAGACGGCTTCTCCAACGGCGTTGCCAACCCCGACCCAACCGACAACAGCGCGCCCAACGCCGGCGCCGTCTACATGTTCCGGCGCGGCGGTGCCACCTGGAGCCAGGAGGCCTACGTGAAAGCCTCCAACGGCGAGACAGGCGACGCCTTTGGCACCGGCCTTGCCCTCTCGGGCGACGGCGCCACCCTCGCGGTGGGCGCGCCCGCCGAACAGAGCGGCGCCACCGGCATCAACGGCAACCAGCACGTCAACAACGGCCCGGACTTCGGCGCCGTCTACGTCTTCACCTACAACGGCACAGGCTGGGCGCAGCAGGCCTACGTGAAGGCCTCCAACGCCGGCAGCGGTGACCAGTTCGGCGTGTCGGTCGCGCTGTCCAACGATGGCAACGCCCTGGCGGTGGGGGCGTGGCAGGAGGGCAGCCATGCCGCGGGCCTCAACGGCATTCAAACCGACGACAGCCTCGCTTACAGCGGCGCCGTCTACACCTTCGCCCGCCAGGGCAGCACCTGGGCGCAGCAGGCCTATGTGAAGGCGTCCAACCCGGACGCGAACGACCAGTTCGGCGGCAGCGTGGCGCTGGGTGGCGGCTCGGGCGGCCGCCCCCTGACACTGGCGGTGGGCGCGGTCAACGAATCCAGCAGCGCCACCGGCGTCAACGGCAACCCGGCCGACAACAGCGTCGCCGGCAGCGGGGCCGCCTACCTCTACTGAGCGCCGGTCAAGGCCGGGCCCGCTCCCAGCAGGGCGAGCACACCCAGCACCGCGAAGATCAGCGCCGCGACCGCGTGCACCAGCTTGATGGGCACGCGGCGCGTGATCGCTTCGCCGAAGAACACCACCGGCGCGTTGGCGATCATCATGCCCAGCGTGGTGCCGATCACCACCGCGAACAGGGGCTCATACTGCGCGCCGAGGGCGATGGTCGCGATCTGCGTCTTGTCGCCCATCTCGGCCAGGAAGAAGGCCCAGGCCGTGGCGGCGAACACGCCCAGTCCGCGCGAAGCCTTCACCTCGTCGCCATCCAGCTTGTCGGGAATCAGCATCCACGCCGCCATGGCGATGAAGGACAGGCCCAGCACCCAACGCATGGCCACAGGCCCCACGGCGGCCATGACCCAGGCCCCGGCCGCGCCCGCGAGCGCGTGGTTGAGCAGGGTGGCCACGAGAATGCCCGCGACGATGGGCCAGGGCTTCTTGAACCGCGCGGCGAGCACCAGCGACAGCAATTGCGTTTTGTCGCCCATTTCGGCGAGCGCGACGATGCCGGTGGACAGGAGGAAAGCTTCCAAGGGGGGACTCCAACGGCCGGCGAACAAACCAAAGACCGCAGCGCCTCCCCGGCGCGTGCGGAGGCGGTGCGGTCAAAGGTCTTGCCAGGCTGGAAGGCTGCTCGCGCCATGGCCTGCGGGCCAAGTCTGTTGACGCGAGCCCCGGCGCGTGGCGCGCCGGGCGGCTACTCCCCGATGACGGGTGCGGGCGGGAGTATACCCGCCATGCGCATCAGACCAGGGTGACGCCGGTCTTGGACTGGATGAACTCGCGCGTGACGCCGGGCGCCAGCTCCACGAGCTTCAGGCCCTGCGGGGTCACGTCCATCACGCCCAGGTCGGTGATGATGCGGTCCACCACGCCCACACCGGTGAGCGGCAGCGTGCACTGCGGCAGGATCTTCAGGTCCTCGCTGCCGTCCTTCTTCTTCGCCACGTGCTCCATCAGCACGATGACGCGCGGCACGCCGGCCACGAGGTCCATGGCGCCGCCCATGCCCTTGACCATCTTGCCCGGGATCATCCAGTTGGCCAGGTCGCCCTTCTCGCTCACCTGCATGGCGCCCAGGATGGACAGGTTGATCTTGCCGCCGCGGATCATGGCGAAGCTGTCGTGGCTGCCAAAGATCGACGAGCCCTTGATGGTGGTCACGGTCTGCTTGCCGGCGTTGATGAGGTCGGCGTCGACCTGGTCTTCCGTGGGGAAGGGGCCGATGCCCAGCATGCCGTTCTCGCTCTGCAGCCACACCTCCTTGGTGCCGGTGTGGTTGGCCACCAGCGTGGGGATGCCGATGCCGAGGTTGACGTAGAAGCCGTCCTCGAGCTCTTGTGCCGCGCGCGCGGCCATCTGGTCTTGGGTCCAGGGCATGGTCAGGCCTTTTCGGTGATGGTGCGCTTCTCGATGCGCTTCTCGGGATTCGGGTTGTGCACGATGCGGTGCACGTAGATGCCCGGCAGGTGCACCTCATCGGGGTGGATGGCGCCGGTCTCGACGATCTCCTCCACCTCCACGATGCAGACCTTGCCCGCCATGGCCGCGGCCGGGTTGAAGTTGCGCGCGGTGTAGCGGAACTGCAGGTTGCCGCTCTTGTCGGCGCGGTGCGCCTTCACCAGCGACACGGCCGGCACCAGCGAGCGCTCCATCACATACGTCTCGCCATCGAACTCACGCAGTTCCTTGCCCTCGGCCACGATGGTGCCGACGCCGGTCTTGGTGAAAAAGGCGGGGATGCCCGCGCCGCCGGCGCGCAGCTTCTCGGCCAGCGTGCCCTGGGGCGTGAACTCCAGCTCCAGTTCGCCGGCCAGGTACTGGCGCTCGAACTCCTTGTTCTCGCCCACGTAGCTGCTGATCATCTTCTTGATCTGGCGCGTGTCGAGCAGCTTGCCCAGGCCGAAACCGTCCACGCCCGCGTTGTTGGAGATGACGGTGAGGTTCTTCACGCCGCTGTCGCGCAGGGCGTCGATGAGCGCTTCGGGAATGCCGCACAGGCCGAAACCGCCCACGGCCATGAGCTGGCCATCGGCGACCACGCCCTGGAGCGCGGCGGTCGCGCTGGGGTAGATCTTGTTCACGGGGATTGCCTCCGGGGAGTCGTGCTGGGAATGCGGGAAAGCGCAACGATACTACGTAGCGAATTACGTAGTATTTCGTAAAGGGCAACCACGATGGACATCGACTACCGGCTGGCCTTCGACCTGGCCCCCGTGGGGCTGGCGCTGTCGCGCGAGCGCTTCATGGTCGACTGCAACCAGGCCCTGTGCGAGATGTTCGGCGCCACGCGCGAGCAACTGGTGGGCCAGAGCTTCCAGATCCTCTACCCCAGCGCCGACGAGTACGAGCGCCTGGGCGCGCGCATGGCGCCGCTGCTGGGCCGCAGCGGCACCTACGCCGACAACCGCCTCATGAAGCGCGTGGGCGGCCGCCAGGCGGGCGAGATTTTCTGGTGCCACGTGACGGGCCGCGCGGTGGACCGCGGCGCGCCGCACGCGGCGGGCATCTGGAGCTTCGAGGACCTGAGCTCGCACCGGCCGGTGCGCGCCGAACTGACGGCGCGCGAGCGCGAGGTCGCCGCGCTGATCATGGACGGGCTCACCAGCAAGCAGATCGGCAAGCTGCTGGCCATCAGCCACCGCACGGTGGAGGTGCACCGCGCGCGCCTGATGCGCAAGTACCAGGCGCACAGCACGCCGGACCTGGTGCACCGGCTGATGGCGGGCTGAGGGGCCTCACTGCGGCTGGTAGCCGCTGTCCTTGATGATGCGGGCCCAGACCTCGCGGTACGCGGCCTCGCGCTTGCCGAGTTCGGCGCCGCTCATGTAGCCCACCGTCAGGCCCATGGCCGAGAGCTTCTCGCGCACGTCGGGCAAGGCAATCACCTTCTGGACCGCCGCGCCGAGTTTGTCCACGGCCGCCGCCGGTGTGCCGGCGGGCGCGAAGATGCCGTAGTACGGCATGTCCTCGAAGCCCTTGATGCCCAGCTCGCTGAAGGTGGGCACCTCGGGCAACGCGGCCTGGCGCTGGGTGCCCATCACGGCCACCACGCGCAGCTTGCCGGCCTTGTGGTTTTCAATGAAGTCGGGCACCGAGCCCACGCCCGCCGGGATCTGGTTGCCCAGCATGTCACCCATCATGGGCGCGCTGCCCCGGTAGGGCGCGGCCACCAGGTCCAGACCGTACCGCTTGCCGATCACCTGCACCGCGAACTGGGGCGTGGAGGCCGGCGCCGGAATGCCCACGGTGGCCTTGCCGCCGGCGGCCTTCACGCTGTCGATCCAGGCCTTGAAGTCGCGCGCGGGCGTGCCGCCCGACAGCGCCACCGCGTTCACGAAGGTGGCGAAGCCGGCCACGGGCACGAAGTCCTTCGCCGGGTCGAAGCCCGGGTTCTTCATGGTCAGCGGCAGGATGCTCACGCTGTGGTCGTGGCTGAGGAACACGGTGCTGCCGTCGGCCGGCGCGGCCTTCAGGGCCTGGCCCGCCAGCTGGCCGCCCGCGCCGGGCTTGTTGTCCACCACCACCGCCTGGCCCAGCTCGGGCTGCAGCTTCTCGGCCAGGATGCGCGCGATGGCGTCGGTGCCGCCGCCGGGTGGGAAGCCCACCAGGATGCGCACATTGGACTGGGCCTGTGCCAGGCCGGTGCCCAGGGCCAGGGCGGCCAGCAGCGCCACGCGGCGGGTCAGGGGGAAGGATCGCGACATGGAAAACCTCCGGTAGAAAAGAAAGGACGAAAACTTCAGCGCGGCTCGCCGTCGACCACGCTGGCGGCGGTGCGAAAGGCGTCCACGGCGGTGGGGATGCCGCAGTACACGGCGGCGTGCAGCAGCACCTCCTGCAATTCCTCGGGCGTGGCGCCGTTGTTGAGCGCGCCGCGCACGTGGCCCTTGAGCTCGTGCTGCTTGCCCAGGGCGGTGAGCATGGCCACGGTGATCAGGCTGCGGGTCTTGCGGTCCAGCACGCCACGCTGCCAGACGTCGCCCCAGGCGCGGCGCGTGATGTGGTGCTGCATGGGCTCGGTGAACGGGGTCATGCTGCCCAGGGCGCTGGCCACGAAGGCCTCGCCCATCACGTCGGTGCGCGCGGCCAGGCCGCGCTGGAATTCGGGGTCGTCGGGCAGGTTCATGCGGGCTCCGTGGGTTCAGGGCGGCGCAACGATACCGCACCACGCGCGCGCGGCGCGTTCGGCGGCTCGGGGATACTGGTGGCCGTCGATACCCCCAGCACAGGAGACACGCCATGGCCCGCTACCCCTTGCCCGACCTCAACAGCCTGCCCGAAGACATCCAGGCCCGCATCCGCGAGGTACAGGAAAAATCGGGCTTCGTCCCGAACGTTTTTCTCGCGTTCGCGCGACGCCCGGCGGAATGGCGCGCCTTCTTCGCCTACCACGACGCGCTCATGCTCAAGGAGACGGGCAGCCTCAGCAAGGGCGATCGAGAGATGATCGTCACCGCCACCAGCGCGGCCAATCAGTGCCTCTACTGCGTGGTGGCGCACGGCGCCATCCTGCGCATCTACGAAAAGAAGCCCCTGGTGGCCGACCAGGTGGCCGTGAACCACCGCAAGGCCGACATCACGCCGCGCCAGCGCGCCATGCTCGACTTCGCGCTCAAGGTTTGCGAGCGCTCGCACGAGGTGGATGAGGCCGATTTCCAGGCCTTGCACGCGCATGGCTTCGACGACGAGGACATCTGGGACATCACCGCCATCACGGCCTTCTTCGGTCTGTCCAACCGCATGGCCAACGTCACGGGCATGGCGCCCAACCCCGAGTTCTACCTGCTCGGGCGCGTGCCCAAGGCCAAGCCGGCGGCCTGAGCCCCTGTAGGACAAGGCCCCCTTTACGGGCCGATACCGCCAGGCAACCAAAAAAAACGGAACACCCGGCGGCCGGGCGTTTCAATACCTCGTCATCACTTCGGAGGTTCACCATGCCGCTCAGCCACACGTTCCGCGTCCGCGCCTTCCTGCTTGCCTCGGCCCTCGCCCTGGGTGTGGGCGCCGCGCACGCCGAGGATCTGAAAGGCCGCATCCAGTCCATCGACCACAGCGCGCGCAGCTTCACGATCAACAGCGAAGTGGTCTACGTCACCGACAAAACGGACTACGAAAACGACTACAAGCGCTTCGAAGACCTGCGCGAGGGCCACTACGTGGAAGTGGACATCAAGCGCCGCGACGGCCGGCTGTACGCCGACGACATCGAGTTCAAGAAGAACAAGCAGTGAGCGCGCGCGGCCGCCGCGGCACGGCCACGGCGCGGCCAGCCACCCCGGGTCAGCCTTCCAGGTGCTGGCGCAGGCTGTCCGGGATGGGCGCGGACTTCTGCTGAGGGAAGTTCACCCACACCGTGGTGGCGCCGCCCGAGGCGTAAACCGTCTCGGGGTCGTCGGCGCGCGTGAGCGTGCACCAGCTCTCGAAGCTGGTGCGGCCGGTGTCGCTCACGTACATGGTGGCGATCACCTCGCCAGGGAATTCCAGCTGCTTGTGGAAGGTGCAGAAGGCATTGACGATCACCGGCCCCTCGCCGCGCGGATCGGGCTGGCAGCCGATGGACTGCATCCACTCGATGCGGATGGTTTCGAGGTAGCGGAAATAGACCGTGTTGTTCACGTGGCCCATCGCGTCCATGTCGCCCCAGCGGATGGGGATGCGCATGCGGTGAACCTGTTTCTTCTTCTCGGGCAGTTCGAATTTCATCGGTGGGCTCGGATGGAGGCAAGGATGCCCAGCACGAACAGCGCGCACGCCAGCCACTGCATGGCGACCGGCCACTGCCCGTTCCAGGCGAAGGTGTAGAGCAGGCCGAAGACGGTCTCGCTCACGATGAGTTGTCCGGCCAGGCTGGGGCTCAGGCGCCGGCTGGCCATGTTCCACAGCACCGAGGCCACCCAGGCCGCGCCGATGCCGGTGACCAGGCACACCGCCACAAACAGGCCGAAGCGCGGCTGGGCGACGAGTTCGGCCGGTGCGCTGCCCGCCACCGCCGCGATGCCCAGCGCCCCCAGGCCGGCGGCCACGCCCAGCCAGTTGGCCCACAGCGTGGAGTTCACCTCGGGGTGGCGCGCCAGCCAACGCGCGTTGAGCAGGCCGTAGGCCGTCCAGGACGCGGTGGCCAGCAGCGCGAACGACACGCCCAGCCACAGCCTGGAGCCGGCGCCGGCCTCCCCGCCATGCGCGCTGGCACGCACCATCAAAGCGATGCCCGCGGCCGTCAGCAGCAGCCCGGGCAGCAGCGCGCGCCAGCGCAGGCCCTGCGGCTTGCCCAGCAGCATCACCCACAGCGGGATGGTGCCAATGATGAGCACCGGCAGCGCCGCGCCCGCCGCCTGGATGGCCAGCACCAGCAGCAGGTAATAGCCCGTGTAGCCCAGCAGGCTCAGGCCCAGCGCGGCCCAGGCCTGGGGCGCCGTGGGCCAGCGCGCGCCCCCGCGCAGCGCGGCCCACAGCAGCAGCGCCAGCGACAGCAGACCGCAGGCGAGGAAGCGGCCCACCGTGAGATCGACCGTGCCGAACTCGGGCAGCACCAGCGGCGCCACGAAGGTGGTGCCCCAGAAGGCGCCGGCGCCCAGGCCGGTAAGCAGGCCCAATCCAGAAACACCGAGGAACCGGCTCTGCCGGGCCGCCGGTGTTGCCCCCTGGGGGGTGACGCCGAAGGCGGCGCGGGGGGATTCCATCTAGGCGCCAAAGCCGTCGTCGGCGGCGATCACCGCGCCGTTCACGAAATGGCTCTCGTTGGCGCACAGCATCACCAGCAGCGCATCGAGGTCGCTCGCCTGACCCAGGCGCTTGCGCGGCGTCATCTCGATGAGCCTCTTGCCCTGCTCGGTCTTCCAGTGCTCGTGGTTGAGCTCGGTGTCGATGTAGCCCGGGCAGATGGCGTTGACGTTGATGCCGAAGCGGCCCCACTCCACCGCCATGGCCTTGGTCATCTGCACCACGGCGGCCTTGCTCATGCAGTACACGCCGATCTGCGGCAGCACCTTCAGCCCCGCCATGGACGCGATGTTGACGATGCGCCCACCGACGAAGGTGCCCGGCGCCGCGCCCTTGGCGCGCGCGATCATGCGCTTGCCCACCTCCTGCGCAACAAAGAAGGCGCCCTTGGTGTTGGTGTCGAAGACGAAGTCGTAGTCGGCCTCGTCCACGTCCTGCAGGCGCTGCGTGGTGCTCACGCCCGAGTTGTTGACCAGGATGTCGATGGGCCCGACCTCGGTCTCGGCGTGCGCGATGGCGGCCTTGATGGAGGCCATGTCGGTCACGTCCAGCGCCACCACGTGCGCCGCGCCGCCGCTGGCCTCGATGTGCGCGCGCAGGTTCATGAGGCGGTCGGTGCGGCGGCTGGCCAGCACCACGGCGGCGCCGGCCTGGGCCAGGGTTTTGGCGAACTGCGCGCCCAGCCCGCTGGACGCGCCGGTGACCAGGGCCACGCGGCCCGACAGGTCGAGGGTGTAGGCCATGCTCAGTCTCCCCAAATGTGAACGGTCGTTCGATTTTGTGCGGTCGCCGCATAAAATGCGGTCCGCTCCGGGACACGAGCCCTTCGCAAAGGAGGGTGGCCGGAGGTTGCCAAACATTATGAGCGAGACCCCCCATGACGCATGATCAGATCCTGGCCCAGTTCGGTCCCCGCGAAGCCATGGAGTACGACGTGGTCGTGGTCGGCGCCGGCCCGGCCGGCCTGTCCACCGCCATTCGACTGAAGCAGCTGGCCGCCGAGCAAGGCAAGGAGGTCAACGTCTGCGTGCTGGAGAAGGGCTCCGAACCCGGCGCGCACATCCTCTCGGGCGCGGTGATGGACCCGCGCGCCATCAACGAGCTGTTCCCCGACTGGAAAGCGCGCGGCGCGCCGCTGAACCAGCCTGTCACGGGCGACGACCTGCTCATGCTCAGCGAGACGGGGTCGAGCCGCACGCCCGATTTCCTGATGCCGCGCAACTTCCACAACGAGGGTTGCTACGTCATCAGCCTGGGCAACGTGGTGAAGTGGCTGGCCGAGCAGGCCGAGGCCCTGGGCGTGGAGATCTTCCCCGGCTTCACCGCCGCCGAGGTGCTCTACAACGACGACGGTTCCGTCAAGGGCGTGGCCACGGGCAACCAGGGCATCGGCAAGGACGGCGAGCCCACCGAGGCCTTTCAGCTCGGCATGGAGCTGCACGCCAAGTACACCGTGTTCGCCGAGGGCGCGCGCGGCCACCTGGGCAAGCAGCTCATCGCCAGGTTCGACCTCGACAAGGGCAAGGACCCGTCGAGCTGGGCCATCGGCGTCAAAGAGCTGTGGGAGGTTCCGGCCGACAAGGCCAAGCCCGGCCTGGTGGTGCACACCGCCGGCTGGCCCATGACGGACGACACCTTCGGCGGCGGCTTCCTATACCACCTGGAGGACAACAAGGTCACGCTGGGCTTCGTCATCGGGCTGGACTACAGCAACCCCTGGCTCTCGCCCTTCGAGGAGATGCAGCGCTGGAAGACGCACCCGGCGATCAAGGCGCACATCGAAGGCGGCAAGCGCCTGGGCTACGGCGCGCGCGCCATCAACAACGGCACGCCGCAGGCCATGCCCAAGACGGTGTTCCCCGGCGGCGCGCTGGTGGGCTGCGACGCCGGCTACCTGAACGCCGCGCGCATCAAGGGCAGCCACGCGGCCATCAAGAGCGGCATGCTCTGTGCCGAGGCGGCCTTCGAGGCCGTGACGGCCGGCCGTTCGAGCGACGAGCTCTCGGCCTACCCCGCGGCCTTCGAGAAGAGCTGGCTGCACGAGGAGCTCTGGCAGACCCGCAACTTCAAGGCCTGGTTCAAGAAGGGCCCGACCATCGGCAAGCTGATGACGGGCATCGAGCAGTGGTTCCTGCCCAAGATCGGCGTGAGCGCGCCGCCCTGGACCCTGCACCGCGACAAGCCCGACCACGAGTACCTCAAGCCCGCGGACCAGATGCCCAAGATCGCCTACCCCAAGCCGGACGGCGTGCTCAGCTTCGACCGCCTCTCCAGCGTCTTCGTCTCCAACACCAACCACGAGGAGAACCAGCCCGCGCACCTGACGCTGAAGAACAGCACGGTGCCGGTGCAGGTGAACCTGGCGAAGTACGCGGGCCCGGAAAGCCGCTACTGCCCGGCCGGCGTGTACGAGTTCGTGAAGACCGATGCGGGCGAGGACCGCCTGCAGATCAACGCGCAGAACTGCGTGCACTGCAAGACCTGCGACATCAAGGACCCGACGCAGAACATCGTGTGGGTGACGCCCGAAGGCGGCGGCGGGCCGAACTACGCGGGCATGTGAGGCAGGGACGTGTGACGTCCCTCACGCGATCGCCACGAAGCCGCCCCCGGGCGGCTTTTTCACGCCCGCGTGACACGCGAGCGTCATGTGCCCCGCCCAGAGTGCGGCGTCCACCGCCGCCTGCGCACCGCCCATGCTCATCAAGACCGACAAAGGCCGCACCGAATTGCTCCCGGGCCATCGCTCGCTGGGCCAGCGCGAGCGCGCCATCCTGCTGGTGGCCGATGGCCGCAAGTCCACCGATTCACTCAACGCCCTCTTCCACGGCGAAGGCCGCGCCATGGTGGAGGCGCTGCTGGCCGACGGCTACCTGATCGACGAAGCCCCGGCCGCGCCGCCCGCGCGCCCGGTGCCGCCGCCACCGCGCGGCTCGGTGGACACCTTCAGCGGGCCGCGTTCGCTGGCCAGCGCGCGCATGTTCCTGTTCGATCTGTCCGACCGCATGTTCGCCGCGCGCGACCGCGCCCTGGCCGACCGCTTCCGCCAGGCGCTGCGCGAGGCGCGCGACGCCGCGAGCATGTTGGCCGTGGGCCAGGACATGCTCACCGAGATCGAGCGTGTCGCGGGCGCCGAGCGCGCCGCCTCGATCAGCGAGCGCCTGGCCAAGGTGCTGCCCGAGACCACCCCGCAGGACGCCTGAGCGCGCCCTCGCGCCCCTGAGGACGCCGGGCGGCCTTGTCCGTGCGCGCCGGGTTCCCGGCTAGAATCCGCCGCATTGTCAGGAGAGCGTTCCCCCGGGGAACCGCCGAAGGCGCAGGGGCCGGACCAGGCCCCGAACGCTCAGGCAAAAGGACTGGCAAACGCCCGCCACCCGGCGGGCGATCCCCCCTGGAGAGAGGCCCCACCCGATGGGGTCCACCGAAGGAGCAAGCGCGGCATCGCCCGCGTGAATCTCTCAGGTAAAGCGGACAGTGGGGCAGCGCACGGATGAACCCGTGTCCCGCCCCGCGAGGGGCCTGCCCCCGCCAGAGAACCCGCCGTGTCCGCCGACGCTCCCACCGACCTCCTCAAGACCCCGCTGCACGCGCTGCACCTCGAACTGGGCGCGCGCCTGGTGCCCTTCGCGGGTTACAGCATGCCGGTGCAGTACCCGGCGGGCCTCATGGCCGAGCACCTGCACACGCGCGAAGCCGCCGGCCTGTTCGACGTCTCGCACATGGGCCAGCTGCGGCTCATCGGCCCCGACGCCGCCGCCGCCTTCGAAAGCCTGATGCCGGTGGACGTGATCGGCCTGGCGCCCGGCAAGCAGCGCTACGGCCTGCTGCTCAGCGACGAGGGCACGGTCATCGACGACCTGATGTTCGTGAACCGGGGCGACGACCTCTTCGTCATCGTCAACGGCGCCTGCAAGCACGGCGACCTCCAGCACATCGTCGAGCGCATCGGCGCGCGCTGCACCGTGGAGCCGCAGTTCGACCGCGGCCTGCTCGCGCTGCAGGGCCCGCGGGCCGTGGCAGCCCTGCAGCGCTTGGTGCCCGGCGTGGAGAAGCTGGTCTTCATGACCGGCGGCGCCTTCAGCTGGCAGGGCAAGCCCCTGTTCGCCACGCGCAGCGGCTACACCGGCGAGGACGGCTTCGAGATCTCGCTGGCCGCGGCCGACACCGAGGTCTTCGCGCGTGCCCTGCTCGCGCAGCCCGAGGTGAAACCCGTCGGCCTGGGCGCGCGCAACTCGCTGCGCCTGGAAGCCGGCCTGTGCCTCTACGGCAACGACATCGACACCACCACCACGCCCGTGGAGGCCGCGCTCAACTGGGCCATGCAGAAGGTGCGCCGCACGGGCGGCGCGCGCGCGGGGGGCTTCCCCGGCGCCGAGCGCGTGCTCGCGCAGCTCGACGGCAGCGCGCCCCTGTCGCGTGTGCGCGTGGGCCTGCTCGCGCAGGAGCGGGTGCCGGTGCGCGAGCACACCGAACTGCAGAGCGAGGCCGGCGAGCGCCTCGGTGAAGTCACCAGCGGCCTGCTCGGCCCCAGCATCAACCAGCCCATCGCCATGGGCTACGTGCCGCCGGCCTTCGCGGCCGTGGGCACGCGCCTGAACGCGCTGGTGCGCGGCAAGGCCGTGCCCATGCAGGTGGCCTCCCTGCCTTTCGTTCCCAACCGTTACCACCGCGGCTGATCGCCGCAGGAGCACAACCATGACCGTCAAGTACACCCCCGACCACGAGTGGATCCAGCTCGAGGACCACGAAGCCGCCGTCGTCGGCATCACCCTGCACGCGCAGGACGCGCTGGGCGACGTGGTCTTCGTCGAGCTGCCCGAGGTGGGCCGCAGCTACGCCAAGGGCGAGGTCGCCGGCGTGGTCGAGTCGGTGAAGGCCGCGGCCGACGTCTACATGCCGCTGGACGGCGAGGTGACCGAGGTCAACGAAGCCCTGCGCGCCGACCCCTCGCTGGCCAACAGCGACCCCCTGGGCAAGGGCTGGTTCTTCAAGGTCCTGATCAAGGACATGGGCCAGTTCGATCCGCTCATGGACGAGCCGGCCTACCAGAAGTTCGTCAAGGACAACGCCTGACCTTTCCCCCGCCACCGAGGCCCGCCATGCTCATGCCCTCCGTCAAGCCCCTGGGTGAACTCGAAAACGCCAGCGAATTCGTCGCGCGCCACATCGGCATCGACGAAGCCGGCGAGCGCCACATGCTCTCGGTCATCGGCGAGGCCTCGCGCCGCGCGCTGATCGACAGCATCGTGCCGCGCCCGATCGCGCGCCGCCAGGGCATGCAGCTGCCCGCGCCGCTGACCGAGGCCGCCGCGCTGGCCGAGCTCCAGGGCATCGCGCGCCAGAACAAGCTGCTCAAGAGCTTCATCGGCCAGGGCTACCACGGCACCCACACACCGGGCGTCATCCTGCGCAACATCCTGGAGAACCCCGCCTGGTACACGGCCTACACGCCCTACCAGGCCGAAATCTCGCAGGGCCGAATGGAGGCGCTGGTCAACTTCCAGACCATGGTCACCGACCTGACGGGCATGGACATCGCCAACGCCTCCATGCTCGACGAGGCCACGGCTGCGGCCGAGGCCATGACGCTGGCCAAGCGCTCCGTGAAGGCCAAGGGCCATGCCTTCGTGGTGTCGGGCGACACGCACCCGCAGACCATCGAGGTGATCCAGACGCGCGCGGCGCCGCTGGGCCTGGAGGTGCGCGTGGCCATGTCGGGCGAGGAATGGGACGCCATGCTGGCGGCCGACGACTACTTCGCGGCCTTCACGCAGTACCCGGCCTCCAGCGGCTGGCTGCACGACTGGACGGCGGACGCCGCCACCGTGCACGGCAAGAACGCCGCCTTCATCGTGGCCGCCGACCTGCTGGCCCTGACCCTGATCAAGCCGCCCGGCGAGATGGGCGCCGACATCGTGGTCGGCACCACGCAGCGCTTCGGCATGCCCATGGGCAATGGCGGCCCGCACGCCGCCTACATGGCCTGCCGCGACGGGTTCAAGCGCAGCCTGCCCGGCCGCCTGGTGGGCGTGAGCGTGGACACCCATGGCCAGCCGGCCTACCGCCTGGCCCTGCAAACGCGCGAGCAGCACATCCGCCGCGAGAAGGCCACCAGCAACATCTGCACGGCGCAGGTGCTGCCCGCGGTGATCGCCAGCATGTACGCCGTGTACCACGGCCCGCAGGGCTTGAAGCGCATCGCGCAGCGCGTGGCGGCGTACACGGCCATCCTGGCCAAGGGCCTGGCCCAACTGGGCTACACCGACACGCACCACGGCGACCAGGGTGTGTTCGACACCCTCGCCCTGCGCGTGGACCCGGCCCGGGCGAACGCGCTCATGGCGCGCGCCGTGGCCCACGGCGCCAACCTACGCCAGGCCTGGGACGAGTACGTGATCGTCACGCTGGACGAAACCACCACACGCGAGGACATCGCCCTGCTGTGGACCATCTTCGCGAAGGACGGCCAGGCCCTGCCCTCGGTCGAGGCCTTCGAGAAAGGCCTGGAGCCGCTGATCCCCGACGGCCTGCGCCGCAGCAGCGGCTTCCTCACGCACCCGGTCTTCAACACCCACCACAGCGAGACCGGCATGCTGCGCTACATCCGCATGCTGTCGGACAAGGACCTCGCGCTGGACCGCAGCATGATCCCGCTGGGCTCGTGCACCATGAAGCTGAACGCCACCAGCGAGATGATCCCCATCACCTGGCCCGAGTTCGCGAACGTGCACCCCTTCGCCCCGGCCGACCAGCGCCAGGGCTATGCCCTGCTCGACCGGCAACTGCGCGACTGGCTGTGCGAGGCCACCGGCTACGCCGGCATCAGCCTGCAGCCCAACGCCGGTTCGCAGGGCGAGTACGCCGGCCTGCTGGTCATCCAGGCCTACCACCGATCGCGCGGCGAAGGCCACCGCAACATCTGCCTGATCCCCAGCAGCGCGCACGGCACCAACCCGGCCAGCGCGCAGATGGTGGGCCTGCAGGTCGTGGTCACCAAGTGCGACGAGAACGGCAACGTCGACCTGGCCGACCTGAAGGCCAAGTGCGAGCAGCACTCCAAGCACCTGGCCGCGGTGATGATCACCTACCCCAGCACGCACGGCGTGTTCGAGACCCAGGTGAAAGAGCTGTGCGCCCTGGTGCACCAGCACGGCGGGCGCGTCTACGTGGACGGCGCCAACATGAACGCCCTGGTGGGCGTGGCCGCGCCGGGCGAGTTCGGCGGCGACGTGAGCCACCTCAACCTGCACAAGACCTTCTGCATCCCGCACGGCGGCGGCGGCCCGGGCGTGGGGCCGGTCTGCGTGGTGCAAGACCTGGTGCCCTTCCTGCCCGGCCACGCGGCGGGTGGCCTGCCGGTCAATGGCGTGGGCGCCATCTCGGCCGCGCCGCTGGGCAACGCGGCCGTGCTGCCGATCTCGTGGATGTACATCCGCATGATGGGCGCCGAGGGCCTGCGGCACGCCACCGAGACGGCCATCCTCTCGGCCAACTACATCAGCGCGCGCCTCAAGGACCACTTCCCCACGCTGTACGCGAGCGCCAACGGGCATGTGGCGCACGAGTGCATCCTCGACCTGCGCGACCTGAAAGACACCAGCGGTGTGATGGCCGAGGACGTGGCCAAGCGCCTGATCGACTACGGCTTCCACGCGCCCACGCTGTCCTTTCCGGTGGCCAACACGCTCATGGTGGAGCCCACCGAGAGCGAGACGCTGGAGGAGATCGACCGCTTCATCGAGGCCATGATCGCCATCCGCGAGGAAATCCGCCGCATCGAAAAAGGCGAATGGCCGCAGGACGACAACCCCCTGAAGCACGCGCCGCACACCGCGGCCAGCCTGCTCAAGGGTGAGTGGACGCGCGCCTACCCGCGCGAGACCGGCGCCGCCGTGCTGGACACGCGCGCACACGCCAAGTACTGGCCGCCCGTGGGCCGTGTGGACAACGTCTACGGCGACCGCAACCTGTTCTGCAGCTGCGTGCCGATCGGGGACCTGGCGGACTGAGGTGGGCGGCCGCCAGCGCCCGGGTCAGGCGACCCGGCAGGGACCGGGCCATCAGCGCATGCCCGGCAGCACATAGACCGGGCGCTGCGGCACCGGTATGCGCTCGAAACGGCCACCGCCGCCGGCCGGTGGTGTGTAGACCGATCGCGGGGGCGCTTCGCTCTCACGCACCCGGTGCTCGCGGCCTTCGGCGCGGAAGAACACCGTGCCACCGTCCACGCGGCAGGTGAAGCTGGCGGACTCGCGGGGCTTGTCGCACTTGCCCACGTCGACGATGTCGCCGTCGGCGTCCATGCGCACCTCGGCCCAGTTGCCCGTGGCGTAGGTGAGCGTGCCCCAGCCGCGCGGCACGATGTTCTGCGTGGCGTGCGCCACGTAGCGCGGCGGAACCTTGTCCTCGGCCTCGAACCGGGCGCCCTCGTAGAACCAGGCACCGTCGAAGCTCCCGCCGTCCTCCCAGAACACCTTGCCCTCGCGGCAGCGCAAGGGGTCATCGAAGCGGTCGCAGCGCGCCACGCGGCGGTCGCTGTCGGGCTTGGGCTGCGCGTCCTTGTCGCGCAGCGCGTACAGCGAGGCCTGAACGGGGCGCACCGCGCCGTCGCGCCATTCGATGTCGCCATGCCAGTACAGGCTGCTGAGCGCGACCGGCAGCACGCCCCGGCCGCTGCACTGGCTCAGCTCGGCGTCGCAGCGCACGGGAAACTCGCCGTCCCCCACGCCGACGCTGACCGGGGCATCGGCGCCGGGGCGAAACGGCACCTCGCCGCCGCGCACGGGCAGGCGCAGGGCGAAGGCCCCGTTCGAGGTGCCGATGGAGCTGACGATGGTGCCGTGGCTGACCGAGCCGCGTTCGCACGACAAGCGCGGGCCGTCGAAACGCCACTTCTCGCAGGCGGCCAGCAGCACCGTCCGGTTCGCCGGGTCGGTGCGCAGCAGGCGCGCGGCCTCCACCGACGCGTTGCGCCAGACCGCCAGCTCGACAGTCCAGGGCCGGGCGTCGCCCTCGAAATAGAGCGTGCCTTCGATCAGCTTGCCGCCGTTCACGCGGGCCTGCTCGATGTAGATGTCGCCGGCCTCGTCGAAACGCAGGCGCTGGATTTCGGCCTCGACGCCCGGGTAGGGCCGCAGGCGGGCGAGCACGCCCTCGCCCTGCAGCGAGCCGTCCTTGAAGTGGCCTTCGCGGAACCAGGCGGCGGGGCGCGCATCGGGCGCGCCGCTCCAGCGTGCGCTGCCCGGGCCATGCAACACGCTGTTGGCGAAGCTGCCCACCATCAGGTGCACGCCCGGCAGGGCCTGGCCTTTGGCGTCGAAATAGAAGTAGGCCTTCTGGGCCTCGCCGGTGAGCATGCCGCCCTTGAATTCGCCGTGCAGCACGGCCACCGCCGTGGTCTCACCCATGCGCCGGCGGATCTGCAGCTCGCCGCGGCCCTCGACCGGCTGGCCCTTGCAGGCCGGTCCGCTCCACTTGAACGCGACGTCGGCCACCTCGGGACCGGGCGGGAAGAAGAAGGCCACACAGCCGCTGGCGCTGCGGTAGGCCTGGGTCTGTTCGTGCTGGCCCGCCGGGGCCGCGAAGCCCTTGATGGGCTGGGCCGGGCTGAAGCCGGCGAGCGTGGGCCGCTCGCCGCTGTAGGGCAGCCCGCGCACGAAGTCCAGGCGCGCCTGCGGGTCGGTCAGCACCTCTTTCTGGCCGCTGTTCTGGGCCTGGGCCGCGTGCGCGGCGCCGACGAGGGCGGCACCCAACAGGAGGCGCCGAAGAAAAGGGGAATGGGTCATCGTGGGTGTGGCGTGGAGATCAGCGCGGGCCCAGAAGGGCCCAGGCCGCCGGCACGGGGTCGTTCAGGGAAGCGGGGAAATGCGGCAGCAGCTCGTAGCGCTCGACGGCGGCGTCGGGGCCGCCGGACTGCCGCACCAGCGTGGGAAAGCGCAGCAGCCGCGCCGACTGGCCCGGCACCACCGCGCCCGAGACCAGCGGCTGGCCGTCGACGCGGAGCGTGAAGCACAGGTCGGTGGGCGGGTGCGCGCGCGGCGCGCCGGGGCCGTCCAGCGACAGCAGGCCGCCCCGCCAGCGCAGCTCCAACGGCCCTTGCACCACCCAGGCCTTGAAAGGATCGGCGGCGTCGACACCGGCCATGCGGCCGAAGTCCTCGCGCCGGTGGGCGTCCTGGCACTGCTGCAGCACGCCCGGCCGAAACGGATGGAAGAACAGCAGTTGCCAGCGCGGCGCGCCATCGCCCGCCAGCGCCACCCCGGCCGCGAGCGCCGCCAGCGCGGCCACTGCGGCGCGCCTCATGGCCTGGCGCCTTCGCCCACGGTGAAGGTGCCCACGGTGACCTCGTCGCCCCGGCCGCTGAGGCGCAGCACCACGTCCTGGTCCTTCTGCGTGGCTCGGCCGAAGTCGGTGGACAGGCGCAGCATGAGCGTGGTGGCCGGCGCCACGATCTGCTGGCGGTGGCCATAGAACTGCGCCTTCACCGTGTAGGTGCCGGGCTTGGCCTGGCGCAGCGAGAACTCCTCGGGGCCGTAGCCGCCGACGAAGTCGCGCGACATGCGCCCGCCCTGGTAGGTGAGGCGGTTGGCGTAGTAGGCGCGCTCGCCGTTGGGGTCGATCACCCAGAGGTCGATGTCGGTGTTGTCGGCGTCCCAGGACAGCACGGCGCGCAGGTCCAGCGGCAGGTTGCGCCGCAGGCGCGGGTCCAGGCGCCACAGGTCCACCGGCCGGCCGGTGGCCTCGGCGCGCGCGGCGATGGCGTTGAGCTCGGCCAGCGCGATCAGTTCGATGTCGGGGAAGCGGTCGTTCCAGGCCCGCGAGACGACCTCCACCAAGGTGTCGACCGCGCGCTGCGCCTCGCCGGACTGGGCCAGCGCCAGGCCCAGGTCGCGCCAGGACTGGGGTTCGTCGGGCGCCAGGCGCCGCACCCGCTCCAGCACGGGCAGCGCGTCGGCCACGGCGCCGGCCTGCTGCAGGCGATAGGCCAGGATGCGCAGCAGGTGGCGGTTCTCCAGGTCCATTTCGGCCAGGTTGGACAGCACGCGCAGCGCCAGGGCGTTCTGCCCGCGCGCCACCAGCAGGTCGGCCACGTCCAGGAAGAAGGCCGAGCTTTTCGCGTAGCCGGGGCGCTCGTCGAGGTAGATGGCATAGAGGTCCTCGTCCCTGGCGGCGCGCAGGCGGCGCGCGTAGGGCTCGTCGGGCTGCCAGGGGCGCAGCGCGATGGTGGTGTCGCCCGGCAGCGCCGGTTGCGGGGCCGCGCCACCGGGTGCGGGCGCGGGCGCGGGGGCCGGCGGACGGGCCATGGCCGCGGGCGCCGCGCGCCGGTTGTCTGAGCCGCTGCCCGGCGCGACCCGGGGCGGCGGCGGCGCGTCCTTCGGGAAGGCCTTCTCCCACCAGGCCAGCTTCTCGTTGAAGCGCTCGACCGTCTTCGCCAGCGCGATCTGCTGGCGGCGCACCGCGCCTTCGCGCCGGTGCAGCATCAGCGTGTCCCACTCGGCGCGCAGATCGGGCGGGGGCTCGACGTCGAACAGCACGTAGTCCTCGGCGGTGTCGAGCACCAGCAGCGAGGTCTCGGTGCTGGCGATGCCGAAGGCCTGGCCCAGGCGGCGGATCGCCTGGCGCTGGCGCTCCAGGTCGGCCTCCAGCCGGGCGATGCGCCAGCCGGCCCAGCGGTGCGCGGCCACGGCCACCGGCGTGGCGCCGCGCACCGGCGGCGGCGCGCCGTCGGCGGACAACTCAAGGCGTCGGACCTGGCGCGCGCCGTCGGGCGCCGAGAGCGTGAGCTGCAGGCGCGCCCGCGGCTGCGTCAGCACGCCGGCCACGCCGATCCGCCCGCCCTGCGGGTAAACCGAGCCCAGCTCCAGGTCGCGCGCGCCCTCGGCCTGCACGTCCACTACGCGCTGGCGCTCGTGCGTGAGCAGTGGCAGGGCCTGCGCCGTGTCCAGGGCCTGCAGGTCGGCGTAGGCGCCGCCACTGGCCTCGGCCGCGTGGCGCAGGGTGCGCGCCGCCGCGCCCGCCGAGGACGAGAAGGCCACCAGCGGCATGGCCGGGCTGGGCAGGCCGGCGGCGCCCCAGTTGCCCATGCCGTCGGAGAACAGCACGGCGATGTCGGCGTCGGCCGGCGGCTGCAGGGCCTGAAGGCGCGTCGCGCCGTCGTAGGGCAGGGCCTGCAGGCGCTGGCGCAGGGCGCTCCAGTCACCGCCGCGCACGGTGTGCGTCTGCACCGGCTCGGCCTCGTTGCGCGCCACCACCAGCTGCACCTGCACCTCACCCAGTTGGCGGAACCAGGCATCGAGCACGGCGAATTCGCGCGCGTGGTCGCGCTGCGCGCCGGAGGCCGAGGCGTCCCACAGCAGGGCCACGCGGCGCGGTGCCGGGCGGGCCCAGCGCGATGCGGCCACCGGCAGCTCGGCCAGGAAGTAGCGCTGGTCCTGCCAGGTGTCGGTGCTCACCAGGGGTTCGCGCGGCGCGGCCGGCAGGGCAAGGCGCAATCCATCGTGGCCCTGGTGCGTGACCCGCCCGAAGGCGATGCGGCTGCCGCCGTTGTGCGCCGTGGCGCCCAGGCGCTCGGCGCCCAGCGTGGCCGAGAGCGCGCGCGGCGCCACGCCGGCCACCTGCACCGCCACGTCCAGGGCACCCACCGCGCCGCCGAAGCGCAGCGGCAGGCGCCAGACCGGCCGGGCGCTGGCGGGCACGGACTCGCGGATCTCCAGCACCACGCGGCGCTGGCCGCGGGCCGGCAGGGGATACACGTGCAGCTTGTGGTGCCCGCCCTGGGTGGCTTCCAGCAGCGCCGGGTCCACGCGGGCGCGCACCACGTCCTCGAACACCTGGCGGCCCTTGACCTTCTCCACCGGCACCGCCGCGCGCAGCTGGCCGCCGATGTCGAGCGCAAAGCCCGTCACCACCTGCCCGTCCAGCAAGGGAAACTGCAGTTCGGCCTGCAGCGCCTCGGCGTTCGGGTTGAACAGCTCCAGCTCCACGCGCGTGGCCGCCGCCAGGCCGACGATCTCGGTTCGCACCACGGCCCGCTGCACCCGCACCGGCTGCCGCGCCTCGGGCGCCAGGATGCGAATGGGCGGCAGGGGCGGCTCGGGAGGCAACCCCTGGGCGATGGCCGTGGCCGCGATGAGCAGCGCCGACGCGCCGATGGCCAGCCAGCGCCCCAGGCGCGGCGGCGAAAAACGGATCACAGGCATATCATCCCCGGGCATCGCGGGCATTCTAGGAAGCCCCCCGGGGTCGGCCGCATAGTGCAAATGCACCGCCCCCGCGAAGAAGACCACAGCCCGAGCCGCCGTCCACCCGCCCATGTCCATCGAAGACTTCAGCCAGTTCGTCCTGACGCTGTACCGCCTCTCGCACGAGCTGCCGCTGGAGCGCTTCCAGGATGCGGCGCTGCAGCATCTGCGCCAGGCGCTGCCCTTCGACTCCTCGATGTGGGGCACGGCCACCAGCCGGCCCGACGGCATTCACATCCACACCATCCACCTGCACGAGCAGCCGCCCGAGATGCTGGCCAGCTACGAGCAGATCAAGCACCTGGACACCGCCGCCGTGGCCGCCGGCCTGCAGCCGCGCACCACGCTGGCCTTCAACGCCCGCGACTGGTTCCACCACCGCGAACAGGCGCCGCTGCGCGAGCACGGCCGCCGCTTCGAGCAGGCCAACTTCTTCATCAGTTCCGAGCACGACCCACGCACGCGCTTCGTGCACTGGCTCACCCTGTTCCGGGCCGACGAACGCGCGCGCTGCGCCAGCGACGAGCAGCGCCTGCTGGCCGCGCTGTCGCCGCACGTGATGCAGGCCCTGGCCTTCAACCGCATCGCCCACCTCGACCGGCTGGAGGCCTCGCGCCGGCCGGCGCACGGCACGGCCATCGCCGATCCGCACGGCGTGATCTACCACGCCGACGCCGGCTTCGAGTCCGCGCTGCGCGCCGAATGGACCGCCTGGAACGGCGGCACCGCCCTGCCCCCCGTCCTGCTGGACCACCTGCGGCGCGGCCAGGCCCGCTACCTGGGCGTGCGCGCCGTGGTCTGGCACCGCGTGGAACAGGGCCTGCTGTTCCTGGGCGCGCGCCCGCGCTGCGCGGCCGACGACCTGTCGCCGCGCGAGCTGGTGATCGCGCGCCTGGTGGCCAAGGGCCACACCCACAAGGAGATCGCGCGCCTGCTGGAGCGCGCGCCCGCCACCATCCGCAACCAGATCCAGGGCATCTACGGCAAGCTGGGCGTGGGCAACATCGCCGGCCTGGTCGAGGCGCTGCGCCCGCTCGACTGAACGGGGGCGCCGCGCCGCCCGGGCCGCGGCCCCGTACACTGCCCGGCTCCGCCCTGCCATGACCGCTTCCGCCTTCCGCGTGCTCAGCGTCATCCCGCCGATGACGCAGCTCAACACGCCCTACCCCTCCACCGCCTACCTCACGGGCTTCCTGCGCTCGCGCGGCATCGAGGCCGAACAGACCGACCTGGCCCTGGCCCTGGTGCTGCGGCTGTTCACGCCCGCCGGGCTGGACGCCATCCGCGAGCGCGCCCTGGCCCTGCCCGAGCGGCAGCGCAGCGCCAGCGTGCACGCCTTCCTCGACGACTTTGCGCGCCACCGCCGCGCCATCGCGCCCACCATCGCTTTCCTGCAGGGGCGCGACAGCACGCTGGCGCACCGCATCGCCGCGCGCGAGCTGCTGCCCGAAGGCCCGCGCTTTGCGGCGCTGGACCAGTACAGCCACCTCAACGAGGAAGAGAGCGGCGACCCGCTGGGCTGGGCCTTCGGCGCCCTGGGCACGAACGACCGCGCGCGCCACATCGCCACCCTCTTCCTCGACGACCTGGCCGACGTGGTCCGCGACGCGGTGGACGAGCGCTTCGCCTTCGTGCGCTATGGGGAATCCCTGGCCAGCAGCCAGCCCACCTTCGAGCCCCTGGCCCAGGCCCTGGCCGCGCCACCCACGCTGGTGGACGAACTGCTGCGCGAGCTGGCCCTGAACGCGGTGGCGCGCGCGAACCCGCAACTGGTGCTGCTCTCGGTGCCCTTCCCCGGCGCGGTCTATGGCGCGCTGCGCATCGCGCAGGCCATCAAGTCGCGCTGGCCGGCGCTGCCGATCGCGCTCGGCGGCGGCTACGTCAACACCGAGCTGCGCGAGCTGAAGGAAGCGCGCCTGTTTCACTTCGTCGACTACGTCACCCTGGACGCGGGCGAGCGCCCGCTGCTCGCGCTCATCGAGCACCTGCAGGGCCGGCGAAGCGCGCAGCGCTTGGTGCGCACCTTCCTGCGCGACACCGGCAGCGGCGCGGTGAAGTACCTCAACCTCGCCGAGCCCGACGTGCCCTTCGAGGACGTGGGCACGCCCACCTGGGACGGCCTGCCGCTGCACGATTACCTGAGCCTGCTCGACATGCTCAACCCCATGCACCGGCTCTGGAGCGACGGGCGCTGGAACAAGCTCACGGTGGCGCACGGCTGCTACTGGAAGAAGTGCAGCTTCTGCGACGTGGGGCTGGACTACATCGGCCGCTACGAGACCGCCGCCGCCAGCACCCTGGTCGACCGCATCGAACGCATCGTCGATGAAACCGGCCAGACCGGCTTTCACTTCGTCGACGAAGCCGCGCCGCCCAAGGCCCTGAAAGCCCTGGCCGAGGAACTGCTGCGCCGCGACCTGGCCATCAGCTGGTGGGGCAACATCCGCTTCGAAAAAACCTTCACGCCCCAACTCTCGCAGCTGCTGGCCGACAGCGGCTGCATCGCCATGAGCGGCGGGCTGGAGGTGGCCAGCGACCGCCTGCTCGCGCTCATGAAAAAGGGCGTGACCGTGGACCAGGTGGCGCGCGTCACCAAGGGCTTCAGCGACGCCGGCATCCTGGTGCACGCCTACCTGATGTACGGCTTTCCCACGCAGACCGTGCAAGACACGGTGGACGCGCTGGAGTACGTGCGCCAGCTCTTCCTCAATGGCTGCATCCAGAGCGGCTTCTTCCACCGCTTCTCCTGCACGGTGCACTCACCCGTGGGGCTGGACCCGAAGGCCTACGGCATCGAGCTGGTGCCGCTGCCGCCGGTGAGCTTCGCGAAGAACGACATCGGGTTCATCGACCCCACCGGCGTGGACCACGACGCGCTGGGCATTGGCCTGCGCAAGGCGCTCTACAACTACATGCACGGCAGCGGGCTGGACGAGGACGTGCGCGCCTGGTTCGAGCACCTGCCGCACCCGGTGCCACGGCCCACGGTCAAGAAGCAACGCATCGCGCGGGCGCTGGCGCAGCGCGAGGCGGCCTGAGCGGCCATCCCCCTACACTTCCCGCATGAGCCTGAAGATCACCGTCTATTCCAAGTCCGCCTGCCCGCAGTGCGAGTCCGCCAAGATGCTGCTGAAGTCCCGCGCCATGGACTTCGAGGAGATCAAGATCGACGACGAGGCCGAGCGCCTCGCGTTCTACGAAAAATGCGGCCCCTCGGTGCGCCAGATGCCGCAGATCTTCATCAACGACCAGCGCGTGGGCGGTCTGGCCGGCCTGCAGGCGGCGCTGGCGCAGCTGGGACGCTGAGGGCGCCGTCCATCTGGCGCGCGGCTTCCTTGCTGCGATTTTCAAAGCACACAGACTTGCGTGCGGATAGGCACGCTGGTTAACCTGCGGCCGCATGGACGCGTTGAACTGGCTGCCACCCGCCCTGCTGACCTGGCTGCCCTCGCTGGGCAGCATGCTGATCGGCGTGCTGCTCGCCAGCCTGGCCTTTCGCATCGGCGAACGCCTGGTGCGCCGCGCCACCCGCGATGCGCCCGTCGCGGCCAGCGTGGCCAGGGCCATCCGCTCACCCGCGAAATGGGGCCTACCGCTGCTGCCCGTCAATGCCGTGCTGCAAGGCACGCCGGCCAACGCGCCGGGCCTGGCCGGTGCCCAGCAGCTCTGCGCACTGCTGCTGATCGGCGCCGTGACCTGGCTGGTGTCCAACGCGGTGCGCGGCGTGGCCCAGGGCGTCATCGACACCAACCCCACCAGCACCGCCGACAACCTGCACGCGCGCCGCATCCAGACACAGACGCGCGTGCTCGCGCGCACGCTGCAGGGCCTGGTGCTGCTGATCGGCCTGTCGCTCATGCTGATGACCTTTCCACAGGCGCGACAGATCGGCACCAGCCTGCTGGCCTCTGCCGGCCTGGCGGGTCTGGTGGCGGGCTTCGCCGCGCGGCCGGTGCTGGGCAACCTGATCGCGGGCCTGCAGATCGGCTTGAGCCAGCCGATCCGCCTCGACGACGTGGTGATCGTCGAGGGCGAGTGGGGCGTGATCGAGGAGATCACGGGAACCTACGTGGTGGTGCGCATCTGGGACCAGCGCCGCCTGGTGGTGCCGCTGCAGTACTGGATCGAGAAGCCCTTCCAGAACTGGACACGCACCACATCCGAGCTCATCGGCACCGTCTTTCTGTGGGTGGACTACCGCACGCCGCTGGCGCCTCTGCGCGAGGAGTTGCAGCGCATCTGCGAGGCCTCGCCCCACTGGGACAAGCGACTCAACCTCTTGCAGGTGACGGAAGCCGGCGAACGCGCCCTGCAATTGCGCTGCCTGGTCACGGCGGGCTCGGCCGGCGCGGCCTGGGACCTGCGCTGCGAGGTGCGTGAAAAGCTGGTGGACTTTCTTCAGCGGGCCTACCCGCAGTACTTGCCGCGCCTGCGCGCCGAACTGGACATGGCCTCGGCGCCTGCGGCAGCGCCGGCGCATGACGGCGAGGCGCGCGAACCGACCCGCTGAGCCCCGCGCCGCCGCGCGATCACTCCGCCTGCCCGGCCGCGATCTGCCGCAGCGCCTGCTCGTACACCGCCGCCGGCTGACCGCCCGAGATCAGGTGGCGGTCGTTGACGATCACCGCCGGCACCGCGTGGATGCCGTGCGACAGGTAGAACTGCTCGCGCTCGCGCACGTCCTGCGCGAATTCGTCGCTGGCCAGAATGGCCCGGGCGCGCGCTTCGTCCAGCCCCGCCTCGCGCACGCAGGCCAGCAGCACATCGTGGTGGCCCATGGCCTCGCTGCGCGTGTGACAGGCGGCCATCAGCGCCTTCTTGAGCGCGTGCTGCCGCCCGGGCGCGCCCTCTTCGGCCGCCCAGTGCAGCAGGCGGTGGGCGTCGAAGGTGTTCCAGATACGGCCCCGGCCGGCGGGATTGAAGCTGAAGCCCACCTCGGCGCCACGCGCGGCGATGGTCCCGCGGATCTGGGCCTGCTGCTCGGGCGTGCTGCCGTACTTTTCCGTCAGGTGCTCGCCGATGTCCTGGCCCTCGGCGCCCATCGCCGGGTTCAGCTCGAAGGGCTGGAAGCTGATGTCGGCCGCGACCTGGCCATCGAGCCGTCTCAGGGCCTGCTCCAGCCCGCCGAGGCCGATGGCGCACCAGGGGCAGGAGACGTCGGAGACGAAATCGATCTTGAGGCGTGGGGTGTTCATGGGCCGAATTGTCTCGCCCGGCGCTGCGAGACAATGCCGGGTTCCCCGCAAAGACCCTGTCCGCAGGGCGTGTTAGCCCCGAGGCCCCACCCATGACCGACCGCTACGCCGTCATCGGCCACCCGATCTCGCACAGCAAGTCCCCGCAGATCCACGCCGCCTTCGCCCAGGCCACCGGGCAGGACATCGACTACACCGCCATCGAGGCGCCGCTGGACGGCTTCGCGGCCACGCTGCGGGCCTTTCGCGAACAGGGCGGGCGCGGTGCCAACGTCACCCTGCCCTTCAAGCTGCAGGCCTGCGAACTGGCCACCGACCCGAGCGAGGCCGCGCGCCTGGCCGGTGCGGCCAACGCCCTGCGCTTCGAGCCGGGCGATCGCATCCGCGCCGAGAATTTCGACGGCGTCGGCCTGGTCAATGACATCCAGCGCAACCTGGGCCACGCGCTCAAGGGCCGGCGCGTGCTGCTGCTGGGCGCGGGCGGCGCCACGCGCGGCGCGCTGCTGCCCCTGGCGCAACAGGGCCCGGCCGCGCTGGCCGTGGCCAACCGCACGGCCGACAAGGCGCACGCGCTGCGCGCCGATTTCGCCGCCCACGCCACGCTGCAGAGCGGCGGCTACGCGGACCTCGCGGGCGAGCGCTTCGACGTGGTGATCAACGCCACCTCGGCCGGCCTGTCCGGCGAGGCCCTGCCCCTGCCCGGCGGCCTGTTCGCGCCCGGCGCCCTCGCCTACGACATGGTCTACGGCAAGGGCCTGACCCCGTTCCTGCGGCAGGCGCGCGAGGCCGGGGTGCACGCGCTGGCCGACGGCGTGGGCATGCTGGTGGAACAGGCGGCCGAGGCCTTCGCCTGGTGGCGCGGCGTGCGCCCGGGCACGCGCGAGGTGATCGCACGGCTGTCGGTGCCGCTGGTTTAAAGTCGGTCGGATCACAAGGAAAGCCCGTCCATGCCCGCCATCCTGCTGCTCAACGGCCCCAACCTGAACCTGCTCGGCACGCGCGAGCCCGCCACCTACGGCGCGGCCACCCTGGCCGACGTGGAGGCCAGCTGCCGCGCCACCGCCGAGCGCCTGGGCCACACGCTGGAGGCGCTGCAGAGCAACCACGAGGGCGCGCTGATCGACGCCATCCACGCCGCCGGCCGGCGCTTCAAGGCCGGCGAGCTGCTGGGCGTGGTGATGAACCCCGGCGCCTACACCCACACCTCCATCGCGCTGCACGACGCCATCGCCGGCGTCGCGCCGCTGCCGGTGATGGAGGTGCACATCTCCAACGTGCACGCGCGCGAGGCCTTCCGCCACCACTCCTACGTGTCGCCGGTGGCGGCGGGCATCGTGGTCGGTTTCGGCGTCGCGGGCTACGAACTCGCGATCGAAGGGCTGGTCCGCAAGGCCGCCGCCCGGTGAAAACCCGCCACTTCGCCCAGCTCGTTGGGCTGTCGGCGCTCTGGGGGGCCTCCTTCCTGTTCCTGCGCATCGCCACGCCGGCGCTCACGCCGCTGCCGCTGGCCGGCATCCGCGTGGCGCTGGCGCTGGTGGTGCTCACCATCGTCATGCGCGCGCTGGGCCAGCGCTGGCCCTGGAAGCACTGGCGCGAGCTGCTGGGGCTGGGCACGCTCACCGTGGTTCTGCCCTTCCTGCTCTACGCCTGGGCCGCGCTGTACCTGCCGGCCGGCTACAGCGCCCTGCTCAACACCACGGCCGTGCTGTTCGGCACCCTGGCCGCCGCCTGGCTGAAGGAAGACACGCTGACGCGCCACAAGCTCATCGGCTGCGCCCTGGGTTTCGTGGGCGTGGGGCTCATCGTGCAACTGGGCCCGGTGCGGCTCGATGGCCCGACCATCCTGGCCGTGCTGGCCTGCATCGCCGCCTCGGCCGGCTACGGGGCCTCCACGCCGCTGATGAAGCGCGCCACCACGCGCATGGAGCCGCTGGCCATCGCGGCCGGCCTGCACGCCGGCGCCCTGGTGTTCCTGCTGCCCGGCGCGGCCTGGGCCTGGCCGCAGGCCACGTTCACGCCGGCCGCGCTCATGGCGGTGGGCGTGCTGGGCATCGTCACCTCGGGCACCGCCTACTGGGTCCACCTGCGCATCCTGCGCCACGTTTCGCCGGTGGCGGCCATCAGCCCGGCCTTCATGATCCCGATCTTCGGCGTCACCTGGGGACACCTGTTCCTGGGCGAGGAGCTCTCCAGCGGCCTGTTCATCGGCGGCGCGCTGGTGCTGGTGGCCACGGGCCTGGTGACGGGCTTCAACCCGTTCCGCCGCTGGCTCGCGTCAACGCCCGCACCCTGAGCGCGCAAGCGGCGGCCACCAGCCCGCAGAGCGCGCCCAGCCAGAACACGCTGGCCAGGCCGAAGCGGCTGGACACCAGGCCGCCCAGCAGGCCGCCGGTGACGCCCGACAGGCCGTAGCCCAGCACCGCGTACAGCGCCTGCCCGCGCCCGCGCAGGCGGCCCGGAAAGTGCTCGCTGATCCAGGCGATGCAGACCGTGTGGTGCGCCGCGAAGGTGATGGCGTGCGCCAGCTGCGCCAGCGCCAGCAGCGGCCACACCGACGGCAGCCCGGCCGTGACCGCCATGCGCAGCGCGGTGAGCGCGCCGCCCAGCGCCAGCCAGCCCGGCAAAGACAGGGCGGGCATCCAGCGCCCCTGGGTGAGGAACCAGCCGATCTCCACCAGCACCGAGGCGGCCCAGAACGCGCCGATGGCCGACTTGGGGTAGCCCAGCGCGTCCAGGTGCAGCGAGAAGAAGACGTAGATGAACACGTGCGCCAGCACGTGAAAGAACACGGCCGCGAAGAACCAGCGCATGCGCGGCTGGCGCAGCACGGGCCCGATCGGCTCGGCCCTGGCCTGGTGCGCGGCGGGCTCGCGCGCGTCGGGCAGCAGCCAGGTGCTCAGCGCCACGGCGGCCAGGCTGAGCGAGGTCCAGGCCGCGAAGCTGCCCATGCCGAAGGCCTGGAACCAGGCGCCGGCCGCCAGCACCGTGACCAGGAAGCCCAGCGAGCCCCAGACCCGCACGCGGCCGTAGCGGCGCACGTCCAGCCGGCCATCGCGGCTCACCTGCTGGGCCAGCACGGCCTCGCTCATGGGCATCATGCCGCTGGTGTGGGTGAACATCAGCAGCAGCACCACGAACAGCAGCGGGCCGCTCAGTTCGAACCACAGGCCCAGCGAGCACAGCAGCGCCACGCCGGCGCCCACCCGCAGCAGGCGCACGCGCTCGCCGGTGTGGTCGCTCAGCCAGCCCCAGCCATAGGGCGCGAACAGGCGCGTGGCCGCCTGCACCGAGGTGAGCACGCTGATGGCCAGCAGGCCGAAGCCCAGGTCCTTGAGCCAGAGCGGCAGGTACGGATTGAAGAAACCGATGTGCGCGAAGTAACTGCCCGACAGCGCGCAGAAGGCAAAGAGCCGGCCGCGCTCAGCCACGGGCGCGCGCGGCGATGTCCGGTGTGTCCGTGCGCACGTCGCCGCACTGCGCGCGGTGCAGCAGCGCGTGGTCCATGACGACCAGGGCCAGCAGGGCCTCGGCGATGGGGGTGGCGCGGATGCCCACGCAGGGGTCGTGGCGGCCCTTGGTGATGAGCTCGGTGCTCTTGCCCTCGATGTCGATGCTCTCGCGCGGCACCAGGATGGAGCTGGTGGGCTTGATGGCGATCTGCACCTCCAGGTCCTGCCCGGTGCTGATGCCGCCGAGCACGCCGCCGGCCTTGTTGGCCGCGAAGCCCTCGGGCGTGAGGCTGTCGCCGTGCGTGCTGCCGAAGTCGGCCACGCTGGCGAAGCCGGCGCCGATCTCCACGCCCTTGACCGCGTTCAGGCCCATCAGGGCGTGCGCGATGTCGGCGTCGAGCCGGTCGTACAGCGGCTCGCCCAGGCCCACGGGCATGCCGGTGGCCGTGACCCGCAGGCGCGCGCCGCAGGAGTCGCCGCGCTTGCGCAGGGCGTTCATGTAGTCCTCGATGGCCGAGACGTCGGCCATGGGCGCGAAGAAGGGGTTGTGGGGCACGTGCTCCCAGCCCTCGAAGGGAATCACGAACTCGCCCACCTGCACCATGCAGCCGCGGAAGCGGGTGCCGAATTTCTGCGCCAGCCACTTCTTGGCCACGGCGCCGGCGGCCACGGTGGGGGCGGTGAGGCGGGCCGAAGAACGGCCGCCGCCGCGCGGGTCGCGGACGCCGAATTTCTGCCAGTAGGTGTAGTCGGCGTGGCCCGGGCGGAAGGTGCGGGCGATCTCGCTGTAGTCCTTGCTGCGCTGGTCGGTGTTGCGGATGAGCAGGCAGATGGGGGTGCCGGTGGTCTTGCCCTCGTACACGCCGCTGAGGATTTCCACCGCGTCGGGCTCGTTGCGCTGGGTGACGAACTTGCTGGTGCCGGGGCGGCGGCGGTCCAGGTCGCCCTGGATGTCGGTCTCGGACAGGTCCATGCCGGGCGGGCAGCCGTCGATGACGCAGCCGATGGCCGGGCCGTGGGATTCGCCGAAGTTCGTGACCCGGAACAGGGTGCCAAGGGTGTTGCCGCTCATAGGCCGCCGATTATCGGCGAGGCCTTCGCCGGGCCTTTTCCGGGGCGCTGGCCGGGATGTTCCCCGCGGCACGGCAGCATGTCCTGGGCATCGCCCAGCCCACGCAGGGTAAGGGAAACGACGCGCCCGCGTACCTGTCAGTCGGCGCCGGCCAGCCACCATCCATGCAGCGCCTCGATATCGCCGGAGCACAGCATCGGCATCGCGTCGCGGATGCGCTCGATGGGCCAGTCCCACCAGCGCATCTCCAGCAGCAACGCGATGCGTTCGTCGCTGAAGCGCTTGCGGATCGTGCGCGCGGGGTTGCCGCCGACGATGGCGTAAGGCTCGACGTCCCGCGTCACCACGGCGCGGCTGGCGATCACCGCACCGTCGCCGATGGTCACGCCAGCCATCACGATCGCCTCGGCGCCCATCCAAACATCGTTGCCTACCACGGTATCCCCCGCGGGCTGCCACGCGTCCAGCGCCCGGGCGAAGGCCGGCTCTTCCTTCATGTAGAAGAAAGGAAACGAGGAGACCCAGTCGTACCGGTGTCCCTGGTTGCCCGCCATCACGAACGACACGCCGGTGCCGATCGAGCAGAAGCTGCCGATGCGCAGGCGATCGGCCGCGCCACCGGGCTCGGGCGAGAGATAGCGGGCGCAGTCGTCGAACGATCTGCCGTGGTAGTAGCCTGAGTAATAGCTGTAGCGGCCGACTTCGATGTTCGGGTTGGCCACCTGCTCCGAGAGGAGCTTGCCCTTGAAGGGACTGTCAAAGAAGTTGTCGTGCATGAGCCGATTGTCGGCTCATGCACGACCGCTCCCGGTCGTGTGCCGCCATCCATTTCGACGCAAAGCGGTCCGTCCCTGGGGCAGCGACGCACCGACCGCGTCGGGGCTTCTCCGCTCGCTCATCGGCCTATGGCTGAGGGCTGGGGCTGCGACGATGGGGGCGCCTGCGCGCAGCCGAGCACCGCAGGGGACCCTTCGCGCAGCGAAGGGCTGCGCGTCGAAGCCCCCAGCGTCGCAGCCCCAGCCCTCAGCCCGCCCACCCGGGCTGCGCGCTGCGCCACGCACACCGGGTCCCGCGCCACTTCGCAGGCGATGACGCACGACCACACCACCGGCCGGGCGAGGCCGGCTCCGTCGTGTCTCGGAACGGGTGCGGTGGGCGATCAGCGCGCGACGCGCAGCTGCGGCGGCGGGTCCGCGGGCGTCTCTTCCTCGGGCCAGTCGCGGATGTAGGCCTTGAGCATCTTGTTCTCGAAGTTCTGGCTGTCCACCACGGCCTTGGCCACGTCGTAGAAGCTGATGACGCCCATGAGCATGCGGGCCTCCATCACCGGCATGTAGCGCGTGTGCTTCTCCAGCATCATGGGCCGCACGGCTTCCAGCTCGGTCTCGGGCGTGCAGGTCATGGGGTGGTCGTCCATGACGCTGCGCACGATCTTGCCGCCCAGCTGGCCGCCGTTGGCCGCCAGCGTCTCGATCAGTTCGCGGAAGGTCAGCATGCCCACCAGCTCGCCGTGCTCCATCACGGCCAGCGAACCGATGTCGAACTGCGCCATGGTTTGCACGGCCACGTCGAGTCGTTCGTCGGGCGAGACGGTGTAGAGCGTGCCGCCCTTGACGCGCAGGATGTCGCTGACTTTCATGGTGGGTCTCCTCTGGGGGTGTCGCTTCCGCTCTGAGCGGGTGGGTCAATATAGCCCACAATCATCGTGCCCCCACGCTCCGCCGCTGCGCGGGTCGCTGCCCCCAGAGGGGGCTGATCCGCCTTGGGGCGGCCCGGCGGCGTATCGGTTTTCACTGACAGGTTCTTCTGGAGACAACACCCCATGGCAGGCCACGCCGACCCCGGCTTCGACACGCTCGCGCTGCACGCGGGCGCCGCGCCCGACCCCGCCACCGGCGCGCGCGCCGTGCCCATCCACCTCACCACCTCGTTCGTTTTCGAGTCGAGCGACCACGCCGCCGCCCTGTTCAACCTGGAACGCGCGGGCCACGTCTACAGCCGCCTGAGCAACCCCACCAACGCGGTGTTCGAGCAGCGCATGGCCGCGCTGGAAGGCGGCATCGGCGCCATCGCCACCGCCAGCGGCCAGGCCGCGCTGCACCTGGCGGTGGCCACGCTCATGGGCGCGGGCTCGCACATCGTGGCCAGCACGGCGCTGTACGGCGGCAGCCAGAACCTGCTGCACTACACCATGCGCCGCTTCGGCATCGACACCACCTTCGTCAAGCCCGGCGACATCGACGGCTGGCGCGCCGCCATCCGGCCCAACACCCGCCTGCTCTTCGGCGAAACCGTGGGCAACCCGGGCCTGGACGTGCTGGACATGCCCACCGTGGCGCAGATCGCCCACGAGGCGCGCGTGCCCTTGCTGGTGGATTCCACCCTGACAACCCCTTACCTGGTCAAGCCGCTGGAGCTGGGCGCCGACCTGGTCTACCACTCGGCCACCAAGTTCCTCAGCGGCCATGGCACCGTCATCGGCGGGGTGCTGATCGACGGCGGCGGCTTCGACTGGGACGCCGCCGGCCACTTCCCCGAGTTCAGCGCGCCCTACGACGGCTTCCACAACATGGTGTTCACCGAGGAATCCACGGTGGGCGCCTTCCTGCTGCGCGCGCGCCGCGAGGGCCTGCGCGACTTCGGCGCCTGCATGAGCCCGCACACGGCCTGGCTGATCCTGCAAGGCATCGAGACCCTGTCGCTGCGCATGGAGCGCCACCTGGGCAACACCGAGAAGGTGGTGCAGTTCCTGGCCAGCCACCCGCTGGTGGGCCGCGTGGGCCACCCGCTGATCGAGTCGCACCCCAGCCACGCGCTGGCCAACCGGCTGCTGCGCTTCGGCGCGCGTGGCGCGGGTTCGGTGTTCAGCTTCGACATCAAAGGCTCGCGCGCCCAAGGGCGCGCCTTCATCGAGGCGCTCAAGCTGTTCAGCCACCTGGCCAACGTGGGCGACTGCCGCTCCCTGGTGATCCACCCGGCCAGCACCACGCACTTCCGCATGAGCGACGAGGCCCTGGCGGGCGCGGGCATCGGCCCGGGCACCATCCGCCTGTCCATCGGCCTGGAAGACGCCGACGACCTGATCGACGACCTCAAGCGCGCGCTCAAGGCCGCTGAAAAAACGGGGGCCTGAGCATGTGCCCCCACGTTCATCACTTCGTGTATTCACTGCCCCCCGAGGGGGTACAGCCCCCCCTTGGGGCGGCCCTGCGGAAGGCCTGACATGGAACTCACCGTCAACGGCGCCAAAACCTACTGCTACACCGGCGGCAAGCCCTTCGACGCCGCCCAGCCCACCGTGGTCTTCATCCACGGCGTGCTGAACGACCACAGCGTCTGGATCCTGCAGAGCCGCTACCTCGCCCACCATGGTTTCAACGTGCTCGCCGTGGACCTGCCGGGCCACGCGCGCAGCCAGGGCGAGGCGCCGGCCAGCGTGGAGGCGGCGGCCGATTTCGTCGCCGCGCTGCTGGACGCCGCCGGCGTGCAGAAGGCCGCGCTGGTGGGCCACAGCTGGGGCTCGCTGATCGCGCTGGAGGCCGCGGGCCGGCTGAAGGAGCGCATCACGCACGCCGTGCTGGTCGGCACGGCCTACCCGATGAAGGTCTCGCCGGCGCTGATCGAGGCCTCGCTGAACCAGCCCGAGAAGGCGCTGGCCATGATCAACGTCTTCAGCCGCAGCACCCTGGCCGCGCCGCCCTCGGCGCTGGGGCCGGGCACCTGGGTGTACGGCGCCAGCATGGCCCTGGGCCGGCGCGTGCTGCGCAGCAACCCGAAGGTGAACGTGTTCCACCGCGGCTTCGTGGCCTGCGACACCTATGCCCACGGCGAGGCCGCGGTGAAGGCCCTCACCTGCCCCGTGCTGTTCCTGCTCGGCGCGCAGGATCAGATGACCCAGGCCAAGGCCGCGAAGCCACTGATCGACGCCGCCCAGGCGGCCGGCAAAACCGTGAAGGTGGTCACCCTGCCCGTGGGACACCACCAGATGACCGAGACCCCCGACGCCACGCTGTTCGCGATCCGCGACTTCCTCCAGGCATGACGATCACCGCCGACCACATCACCCCGCCGATGGGCGACGCGCGCGCGCAGGCCATCGCGCAGGCCTTCGACCTGCGCGCCCTGCCGCCCGACTTCTTCACCAACCCCTACCCGGTGTACCGCGCGCTGCGCGAGCAGGACCCGGTGCGCCGCATGCCGGACGGCTCGGTCTTCCTCACGCGCTGGGCCGACCTGGCCGCCGTCTACCGCGATGCGGCCTCGTTCAGCTCCGACAAGCACGTGGAGTTCGCGCCCAAGTACGGCCTGGGCACGCCGCTGTTCGAGCACCACACCACCAGCCTGGTGTTCAACGACCCGCCGCTGCACACGCGCGTGCGCCGCCTGATCATGGGCGCGCTCACGCGCCGCGCCATCGCCGACATGGAAGCCGGTCTGATCGAACTGGTGGACCGCCTGCTCGACGGCATCGCCGTGCACGAGGGCGGCGACCTGATCGAGGATTTCGCGTCCGCCATTCCGGTGGAGATCATCGGCAACCTGCTGGGCGTGCCGCACGCCGAGCGCGGGCCGCTGCGCGACTGGTCGCTGGCCATCCTGGGGGCGCTGGAGCCCACCATCACCCCCGCCCATGCCGAGCGCGGTCACCGCGCCGTGACCGAGATGTGCGACTACCTGCGCATCCTGGTGGCCGCGCGCCGCCAGGCCCCGGGCGACCCGGAGCGCGACGTGCTCACGCGCCTGATCCAGGGCGAGGCGGACGGCGAGCAGCTCAGCGAGGTGGAGCTGCTGCAGAACTGCATCTTCCTGCTCAACGCCGGCCACGAGACCACCACCAACCTGATCGGCAACGCCCTGGTGGCGCTGCAGGAGCACCCCGCGGTGCGCGAGCGGCTGCTGCAGCGCCTGGGCGGCGAGGACGAGGTGGCCGTGCTGGACCGCGCGGTGGACGAGTTCCTGCGCTACGAATCGTCCAACCAGCTCGGCAACCGCCGCGCGGTGAAGGACGTGAGCATCGGCGGCGTGGACCTGCCCGCGGGCACGCTGGTCACGCTGTGCATCGGCGCGGCCAACCGCGACCCGGCGCAGTTCGCCGACCCCGAGGCGCTGGACATCGCGCGCGAGCCCAACAAGCACCTGGCCTTCGGCTTTGGCATCCACCAGTGCGCCGGCCTGAGCCTGGCGCGGCTGGAGGGCCGCATCGCCATCGGGCGCTTCCTGCACCGCTTCCCGAACTACCGGCTCACGGCCGCGCCCACGCGCGGCGGGCGGGCGCGCTTCCGGGGGTTTCTGGCGGCACCGTTCGCGGCGGGCTGAGGCGCGCCGAGCCTCAGCGCAGCGCCATCGCCTCCGGCAGGGCCTCGGCCACGGTCATCCCCGCCCAGCGGCTTTGCTCCCACAGGCGCGCCGTGGGGCCCTGGCGCGCCAGCAGCAGGCGCTCCATCAAGGGGCCCAGCGCCGTGTGGTCGGGGTCGATGAGCAGCACGTAGCGCTCGCCCTCCTCGTCCAGCCGGCCCAGCCAGTCGAGCGCGACCAGCGCCGCCACGGGCTCCTCCAGCTGCAGGGCCTCCACGCGCAGGGAGGCGGCCAGCGCCTCCAGGCTTTGGCCGCGCGGCGCCTCGGCGCGCGCGGCGCCGAGCTGCGCCAGCACCTCCAGCGCGAGCTGGAAGTTCCAGCCCGGCGAATCGCCGCGCCGCGCCACGCCCCGCAGCAGGCTCGGCAGGTAGGCCGCGATCACCGCGCCCAGCAGCACGATCACCCAGGCCAGGTAGATCCACACCAGCAGGATGGGCGCCGTGGCGAAGGTGCCGTACAGCACCGAAAAGGTCGGCACCTGCTTCAGGTACCAGGCCAGCAGCTCCTTCGCCAGTTCCAGCGCCACCGCGGCGAAGAAGCCGCCCGCCAGCGCATGGCTCCAGCGCACGCGCGTGTTCGGCACGTAGCGGTACAGGGCCGCCAGGCCGCCGGTCACCAGCAGCAGCTGCAGCGAGTCGAGCAGGAAGCCCAGCGGGGCGGGCAGCGCCGCCGCGTGGCGCGCACTGCCGATGGCGTAGGTGGTCGCCGCCGTGCTGGCCGTCAGCAGCAGCGGCCCCAGCGTTAACACGGCCCAGTACACCAGGATGCGCTGCGTCACCGGGCGCGGCTGGCGCACGCGCCAGATGTCGTTGAGCTTGCGGTCGATGGTGAGGATCAGCGCCAGCGCCGTCACCAGCAGCGCCAGCGCGCCCGCGCCGCCCATCTGCGTGGCCTTGGCCGCGAACTGGTTCAGGTACATCAGCACCGGGCGGGCGATGCTCTCGGGCACCAGGCTTTCGACCAGGTTGCGCTGCAGGTTGCGCTGCAGGCGATCGAACATGGGAAAGGCGCTGAAAATGGCCAGCGCCACCGTGAACAGCGGCACCAGCGAGATGGTGGTGGTGAAGGTCAGGCTGCTGGCGGTGATGCCCAGCCGGTCCTCGCGGAAGCGCTCGCGCAGGGTGATGGCCGTGGTGCGCCAGGGAAAACGCAGCGCGCCGTGCCAGGCGTCGCGCGCCAGTTCGCGCAGGGTGTCGAGGCGCTCGGACAGGGTCATGCCGGTATCATGCCAGCCTCATTTTTCGCCCCGCCCGCATGCCTTCCATCGACTCCACCACGGCTTCGCGCGTGGCCTTCACCCGCCGCCTCGCGGTGGCCTGCCTCGTCGGCCTGATCGTGCTGGGCCTGGCCTGGGAACTGTGGCTGGCGCCGCTGCGCGAAGGCGGCTCCTGGTGGGCGCTGAAGGTGCTGCCGCTGACCCTGCCGCTGGCCGGCCTGCTCAAGAACCGCATGTACACCTACCGCTGGCTCAGCCTGCTGGTCTGGCTGTACTTCACCGAGGGCGTGGTGCGCGCCACCAGCGGCGAAAGCGCCCTGTCCACCGCCCTGGCCGCCGGGCAGACCCTGCTGTGCCTGCTGCTCTTCGTGGCCTGCGCGCTGCACGTACGCATCCGCCTGCGCGCCGCCGGCCCCGAGGCCGTGGCGGCCGACGTGGCCGCCGCCAACGAGGCCGCCGAGCGCGCGGCCGGCCAGCCATGAGCGGCGCCTTGCTGGCCGCCCTGCGCGAGGCCGTGGGCGCCACCCACGTGCTCACGCGCGACACCCACGACCTGAGCGCCTACGAGCGCGACTGGCGCCAGCGCGCGCACGGCCACGCGCTGGCGGTGGTGCGCCCCGGCGCCACCGCCGAGGTGACCGCCGTGGTCCGCGCCTGCGCCGCGCACGGCGCCAGCCTGGTGCCCCAGGGCGGCAACACCGGCCTGGTGGTGGGCTCGGTGCCCGACGGCAGCGGCACCCAGGTGGTGCTGAGCCTGCAGCGCATGAACGCCGTGCGCGCCATCGACCGGGCCAATCTCACACTGACGGTGGAGGCCGGCTGCGTGCTGCAGTCCGTGCAGCAGGCGGCCGAGGCCGAGGGCCTGCTGTTCCCGCTGAGCCTGGCGGCCGAGGGCAGTTGCACCATCGGCGGCAACCTGGCCACCAACGCCGGCGGGACCCAGGTGCTGCGCTACGGCAACGCGCGCGATCTGTGCCTGGGGCTGGAGGTGGTGACGCCCGATGGCGAGGTCTGGCATGGCCTCACTGGCCTGCGCAAGGACAACACCGGCTACGACCTGCGCGACCTGTTCGTGGGCAGCGAGGGCACGCTGGGCGTCATCACCGCGGCCACGCTCAAGCTCTTTCCGCCGCCCGCGGCCAGGCTCACGGCCTGGGCGGCCGTGCCCACGCTGCAGTCCGCCGTCGATCTGCTGGGCCTGGCGCAGCAGCGCCTGGCCGCCGGGCTCACCGGCTTCGAGGTGATGGGCCAGTTCGCGCTCTCACTGGTCGACCGGCACATGCCTCCATTGCGCGTGCCCCTGTGGCGGGAGTCGCCGTACTGCGTGCTGCTGGAAAACAGCGACAGCGAGGGCGAGGACCACGCCCGCACCCAGTTCGAAGGCCTGCTGGAGGCCGCCATCGAGCGGGGCCTGGTGAGCGACGCCGTGGTGGCCGAGTCCATCGCCCAGGCGCATGGCCTGTGGCACATCCGCGAGAGCATCCCGCTCGCGCAGGCGCAGGAAGGCCTGAACATCAAGCACGACATCAGCCTGCCGGTGTCGCGCATCCCCGCCTTCTGCGACGAGACCGACGCCCGGCTGGCGCGCGAGATCCCGGGTGTGCGCCTGGTCAACTTCGGCCACCTGGGCGACGGCAACCTTCACTACAACGTGCAGGCGCCGGCCGGCGTAGATGCCAAAAAGTTCCTCCAACAGGAGGAAACGCGGGTCAACCAACTGGTGTTCGACGCGGTGGCTCGCTACGATGGTTCGATCAGCGCCGAGCACGGCGTGGGCAGCCTCAAGGTGGAGCACCTGGCGCACTTCAAGGACCCGGTCGCGCTCGCGCTGATGCGCCGCATCAAGCAGGCCATCGACCCCCACAACCGCCTCAACCCCGGCCGAGTGATCCAGTGACACACCTTCGCCACGCGTCGCGCGCCCCCCTCGAGGGAGCGGTGCCCGCGGGCCGGCCCGACCGGCCCCGGGGCGCCTCGCGGCTCGCCCTGGGCGCGCTCGCCCTGGGCCTGCTCGCGGGCCCCGCGCAGGCGGCGGCCGACGCCAGCGAACGCCAGGCCTGGCGCGAACAGGCCGTGGCGCTGGAGCACGGCGAAGGCGTGGCGCGCGACATGGCGGCGGCCATGCGCCTGTACTGCCAGGCCGCGCTGGCCGGCGACGCGCCATCGGCCTGGAACCTCGGCTGGATCCACGCCAACGGCCGTGGCGTGCCGCGCAACGACGGCCTGGCCGCCCACTGGTTCGCGCGCGCCGCCCTGTTGGGCGACGACAAGGCCGAGGCCATGTTCCAGCGCCTTGGAGTGCCCGCCGACAAGCCCGACTGTGTGCGCGAGGCCGAGGCGCGCGAGTCCCGCCTCGCCGCCGACCAGGCCGAGCAGCAGCGCCAGGCCGAGGAGAAGCAGGCCCTGTCCACCGCCTACCGCGCCCACGTGGACACGGCCGAGCAGCAGCGCATCATGAAGATCGTCTACAAGCTCGCGCCGCGCTACGGCCTGGAGCCCGGGCTGGTCTACGCGGTCATCCGCGCCGAATCCAACTTCAACGTCAACGCCCTTTCCGACAAGAACGCCCAGGGGCTGATGCAGCTGATCCCCGAGACCGCGGCGCGCTTCGCGGTCAGCAAGCCCTTCGACGCCGAGCAGAACATCCGCGGCGGCATGGCCTACCTGCGCTGGCTGCTGTCCTACTTCCGAGGCCAGGTGCCGCTGGCCGTGGCCGCCTACAACGCGGGCGAGGGCGCGGTCGACAAGTACGGCGGCGTGCCGCCCTTCGCCGAAACGCGCGACTACGTGCGCCGCATCCAGCGCTTCTTCGCGCTCACCGAGCACCCCTTCGACGCCCGCTTGACGGCGCCTTCGCCCCTGCTGCTGCAGCCGGTATCCGCGCAGCGCTGACGGCAGCGGCGCGGGCCGGTGCACAATGCCGGCGACCCGCGCCACCTCTCCCGCGCCACCCCCATGACCGCCCCCCGCCCCGCCCGCTCCCAATACGAAGACTTCATGCGCCACGTGTTCACCACGGGCGTGCCCAAGACCGACCGCACCGGCACGGGCACCGTCAGCGTGTTCGGGCACCAGATGCGCTTCGACCTGAAGGAAGGCTTCCCCCTGGTCACCACCAAGAAGGTCTTCACCAAGGCCATCATCGTGGAGCTGCTGTGGTTCCTGCGCGGCGACAGCAACGTGAAGTGGCTGCAGGAGCGCGGCTGCACCATCTGGGACGAATGGGCGCGCGAAGACGGCGACCTCGGCCCGGTGTACGGCGTGCAGTGGCGCAGCTGGCCCACGCCCGACGGCGGCCACATCGACCAGATCGCCGAGGTGGTCAAGCAGCTCAAGACCAACCCCGACTCGCGCCGCATCATCGTCAGCGCCTGGAACGTGGCCGACCTGAACAAGATGGCGCTGATGCCCTGCCACGCCTTCTTCCAGTTCTACGTGGCCGACGGCCGGCTGAGCTGCCAGCTCTACCAGCGCAGCGCCGACATCTTCCTCGGCGTGCCGTTCAACATCGCCAGCTACGCCCTGCTCACGCACATGCTCGCGCAGCAGTGCGATCTGGAGGTGGGCGAGTTCATCTGGACGGGCGGCGACTGCCACATCTACAGCAACCACCGCGAGCAGGTGCAGGAACAGCTTTCGCGCGCGCCTTACCCCTACCCCACGCTGCGCATCAAGCGCCGCCCCGATTCGATCTTCGACTACACGCTCGAGGACTTCGAGATCCTGGACTACCAGCACCACGCGGCCATCAAGGCACCCGTCGCGGTCTGAGCGCCATGCCGCGCCTCCACCTGATCTATGCCCGCGCCGCGAACGGCGTGATCGGCAAGGACAACGCCCTGCCCTGGCACCTGCCCGAGGACATGGCGCACTTCAAGCGCCAGACCCTGGGCCACCCGGTGCTCATGGGCCGCAAGACGTGGGACTCGCTGCCGCCGCGCTTTCGGCCGCTGCCGGGGCGCCGCAATCTCGTGCTCACGCGCGATCCGTCGTGGTGGGCCGAGGGCGCCCTGCGGGTGGGCTCGATCGACGAAGCGCTGGCCCTGTGCGCCGACGCGCCCGAGGTCTGGGTGATCGGCGGCGCCGAGGTCTACCGCCAGGCCCTGCCGCGCGCGCAGCGCGTGGTGGTGACCGAGATCGCGCGCGACTTCGAGGGCGACGCCTTCATGCCCGCGCTGGGCCCCGAGTGGCGCGAAACGGCGCGTGAGGCCCACACCGCCGCGAATGGCCTGCCCTTCGCCTTCGTCTGCCACGACCGTGCGGTCGCTCGACCCGATACGCAAAGGCAAGAACCATGAAGCTCGCCACCTGGAACATCAACTCCCTCGCCGTGCGCCTGCCCCAGGTGCTGGACTGGCTCGCCGCCAACCCCGTTGACGCGCTCGGCCTGCAAGAGCTCAAGCTGGTGGACGAGAAGTTTCCGTTCAACGCCTTGAAGGAGGCTGGCTACCACGCCGCGGCCTTCGGCCAGAAGACGTACAACGGGGTGGCGATCCTGAGCCGCACGCCGATCACGGATGTGGTGCGCAACATCCCCCAGCACACCGACGACCAGTCGCGCGTGATCGCGGGGACCCTGGACACACCTGACGGGCCCCTGCGCCTGGTCAACTGCTACTTCGTCAACGGCCAGGCGCCTGGCACCGAAAAGTTCGCCTACAAGATGCGCTGGCTGGAGGCCCTGCACCGCTGGCTGCAGGAGGAGTTGAAGGTGCACCCCCGCCTGGTGCTGCTCGGCGACTTCAATGTCGCGCCCGAAGACCGCGACTCCTACGACCCCGTGGGCCTGAAGGACACGATCCACCACACGGTGGAAGAGCGCCAGCACTTCCAGGCCTTGCTCCAACTGGGGTTGACGGACGCCTTCCGCCTGTTCGAACAGCCCGAGAAGAGCTATTCGTGGTGGGACTACCGCATGCTCGGCTTCCAGAAGAACCGGGGGCTGCGCATCGACCACATCCTGGTGAGCGAGACCCTGCGCGGCCGCGTGACGGCCTGCCAGATCGACCGGCTGCCGCGGAAAAACCCGCAGCCCAGCGACCACGCCCCGGTGGTGCTCACGCTCGGTTGAGCCCCAAGGGATGGATCACTCCATCCCCAGTTCCTGGATCTTTCGCGTGATGGTGTTGCGGCCGATGCCCAGCTTGTGGGCGGCCTCGATGCGCCGCCCGCGCGTGTTCGCGAGCGCGGTCTGGATCAGCCGGGTTTCGAAGCGCCGCGTGAGCACGTCCCACACATCGGTGCGGCCGTTTTCCAGCAAGGCCAGGGCCTCGGCCTGAAGGCCGGCCTCCCAGGCGGCCGGCGCGCTCTCCGCTGGCGGCGCGTCCACGGGGGCGGGGGTGGCCTGAGGCGCCGGCGCCCCAGGCGCCACCATCGCGGGCCCGTTCACGGCCACCGCTTCCGCCGGCCGCGTGACCGGCACCGGCGCGCTGACCACCCCACCCGACACGTCGGTCGCACCGACGGCATGGAGCACCTCGGGCGGCAGGTCCTTGACCTCGATCACCTGGGCCGGCGCCATCACGGTCAGCCAGTGGCAGACGTTCTCGAGTTGGCGCACGTTGCCCGGGAAATCGAAACCGCTGAGCAGCTTGAGCGCCGGCTCGGCGATGCGCTTGGGCTCCACGCCGAGCTGTTTGGCGCTTTGCTGCAGGAAGAAGCGCGTGAGCATCGGGATGTCTTCCCGCCGCTCGCGCAGCGCGGGCAGGCGCAGGCGGATGACATTGAGGCGGTGGAACAGGTCCTCGCGGAACACGCCCTCCTTCACCCGCTGCTCGAGGTTCTGGTGCGTGGCGGCGATGACCCGCACGTTGGCGCGCACCGCGCTGTGCCCCCCCACACGGTAGAAGTGCCCGTCGGACAGCACGCGCAGCAGGCGCGTCTGCAGATCGAAGGGCATGTCGCCGATCTCGTCGAGGAACAGCGTGCCACCGTCGGCCTGCTCGAAGCGGCCGCGGCGCATGGTCTGCGCGCCGGTGAAGGCGCCGCGCTCGTGGCCGAACAGCTCGCTCTCCAGCAGATCCTTGGGAATGGCGGCGGTGTTGATCGCAACGAAGGGGCCGTTGGCGCGCGGCGAGTGCTTGTGCAGCGCGCGCGCCACCAGCTCCTTGCCCGAGCCCGACTCACCCGTGATCAGCACCGTGACCTGGCTCTGGCTGAGGCGGCCGATGGCGCGGAAGACGTCCTGCATGGCCGGGGCCTGGCCCAGCATCTCGGGTGCCGCGCTCAGTCGCTCCTCGGACACCTCCTCGCGCAGGCTTTCGTCGACGGCGCGGCGGATCAATTCGACCGCCTTGGTCAGATCGAAGGGTTTGGGCAGGTACTCGAAGGCGCCGCCCTGGAAGGCCGCGACCGCGCTGTCGAGGTCGGAGAAGGCCGTCATGATGATGACGGGCAGCAGAGGGAAACGCGCCTTGACCTTCTCCAGCAGGTCCAGGCCGGAGCCCCCCGGCATGCGGATGTCGCTCACCAGGATCTGCGGGCCGTCGGTGTCGCCCGGGTCGCTCAGGGCCTTGAGCACTTCTGGCGCGCTCGTGAAACTGCGGGTGGGCAGGTTCTCGCGGAGCAAAGCCTTCTCGAGAACGAAGCGGATGGACTGGTCGTCATCCACTATCCAGATCGGCTTCATGTATCGGTCGTCCCTTCAGTCGCGCAAGTGCGTGCGTGTCGAATCGGTCAGGGCAAAGGGATCAGGATCTTGAAATCCGTCTCCCCCGGCGCGCTCTCGCACTCGATCAGCCCATGGTGCTGCTGCACGAATGTCTGCGCCAGCGTCAGCCCGAGGCCGGAGCCGCCCTCGCGTCCCGACACCAGCGGGAAAAAGATGCGGTCCTTGATCGAGTCCGGCACACCGGGCCCGTTGTCGATGACATGCAATTCCAGTGCCAGCCGGTAGCGCTGCTTGCCAAAGGTGAGCTGGCGGCCCACGCGGGTGCGGAAGGTGATGCGCGCATCGCCCGCCTCGATGCGCTCGGCCAGCGCCTGGGCCGCGTTGTGCGCGATGTTGAGCACCGCCTGTATCAACTGCTCGCGGTCGCCGCGGAACTCGGGGATGGAGGTGTCGTAGTCGCGCACCACCCGCAAGCCCTTGGGAAACTCGGCCAGGATGAGCGCGCGCACGCGCTCGCAGACCTCGTGGATGTTGACGTCGCCCACCACGTGCGGGCGGCGGTGCGGCGCCAGCAGCCGATCGACCAGCGATTGCAGGCGGTCGGCCTCGTGAACGATGACCTGGGTGTACTCGATCAGCTCCTTGGCCTGCAGCTCCATCTGCAACAGCTGCGCCGCGCCGCGGATGCCGCCCAGCGGGTTCTTGATCTCGTGCGCCAGGTTGCGGATGAGCTCCTTGTTGGCCTGGGCCTGGTCGAGCAGGCGCGCCTCGCGCTCCTGCCGCGTCTGCTGCTCCAGGGGCAGCATCTCCACCACCACCTCGCCCGTGCCCTCGGTCTGGGCCACGACGACGTGCACGGACAGCGAGTCGTGGTTGAGGCGGCGCAGGTGGGCGTCGTAGCGCAGGGCCGCGAACTCGTTGTCGCGCGCGCCCTTCAGGGCGTTGTCGAGCAACACGGGTTCGGTGAAGCAGTCTTGCAGCTGGGCACCGGTGATGCTGCGCCGGGACAGGCCCAGCGCGTCTTCCAGCACGGCATTGGCGAAGAGCACGCGGCCCTGGTGGTCCACCACCGCCACGAGGGTGGCCAGCAGATCGAGCGCCTGGAAGCGCGGATGGGCGGCGGGCTCCTTGGGCGCCGCGCCGCGCCGCGCGACGAGGTGGATGAGGGAAGTGGCGTCAGGCGTTTTCAAGCCACCCATTGTGCGGCAGAAGCCGCGGCGCCAGCGCCCTGCCGGCAGGGCTCAGTTGGCGGCGGGTCCCAGGCGCTGCAGTTCGCGCCGCAGGCCGGCCACGTCGCTCTCGGCGCGCGCGACGGCGGCCTTCAGTTCGGCCACCCGGTCAAGGTAGCGCTGGTAGTTCCGGCTCTCGATGCCCTGCTTCTCGGGCTCCCCGTTGGCATAGGCCTTCTGCGCCTCGGCGAGCCGTTCTTCGGCCCGCCGCAGCTCGGTCTCGAGAATGGCGCGAGCGTCTGCGTCGCGGGCGCGCTGCGCGGCGTTGTCCACACGCGGCGCGCTGCCGCTGCCGCCACTGGCGCTGGGATTGCGCGGCGCGGCGGCCGGGCTGGGGCGCGTGCCTTCGATAACAGTGACATTGCCCCCTTGCAGCGGCGTGCAACCACGCTGCTTGGCCACGGCGGCGTTGTTGGTGTATTCGTTGCCACAGCGGTAGATGGTGTCCTGCGCCATGGCCGGCGTGGCCAGCAAGGCCGCCAGGACCAGCGGCAGGCGGGGCATCGGACGGGACGGGACAACGGACACGGAACCTCCAGCAAGGGTGAGCGCGGGGCAGTATGACGCAATTGCCCGGCGAAAGTGCCGGGGGCGAACCCGCAGCGACGTGCGCCCAAGAAAAAGGGACGGCCGGAGCCGTCCCTTCTGCGGATGCGGGCCCGCTCGCGCGGGCCGGCCATCACAGGCTGTAGTACATGTCGTACTCGACCGGGTGAGGCGCCATGCGAAAGCGCGTCACCTCGGCCATCTTGAGCTCGATGTAGGCGTCCAGCATGGAGTCGGTGAACACGCCACCCTTGGTCAGGAAGGCGCGGTCCTTGTCGAGGTAGTCCAGGGCCTGGTCCAGGCTGTGGCACACGGTGGGGACCAGCTTGTCCTCCTCGGGCGGCAGGTGGTACAGGTCCTTGGTGGCGGCCTCTCCCGGGTGGATCTTGTTCTCCACGCCGTCCAGGCCGGCCATCATCAGTGCCGAGAAGCACAGATAGGGGTTGGCCGAAGGATCGGGGAAACGCGCCTCGATACGGCGGCCCTTGGGATTCGCCACATGCGGGATGCGGATGGAGGCCGAGCGGTTGCGCGAGCTGTAGGCCAGCTTCACCGGGGCTTCGAAGCCAGGCACCAGGCGCTTGTAGCTGTTGGTGCCGGGGTTCGTGATGGCGTTGAGCGCGCGGGCGTGCTTGATGATGCCGCCGATGTAGTACAGCGCGAAGTCGCTCAGGCCGGCATAGCCGTCGCCAGCGAACAGGTTCTTGCCGTCCTTCCAGATGGACTGGTGCACGTGCATGCCCGAGCCGTTGTCACCGGCATAGGGCTTGGGCATGAAGGTCGCGGTCTTGCCATAGGCGTTGGCCACGTTCCAGACCACGTACTTCAGCACCTGGGTCCAGTCGGCGCGCTCGACCAGCGTGCTGAACTTGGTGCCGATCTCGTTCTGGCCAGCACCCGCCACCTCGTGGTGGAACACCTCGACAGGAATGCCCAGCGATTCGAGGATCAGGGACATCTCGGCGCGCATGTCCTGCGTGCTGTCGACCGGGGGCACCGGGAAGTAGCCGCCCTTGACGGTGGGGCGGTGGCCGCGGTTGCCGCCTTCCAGCTTGGCGCCGCTGTTCCAAGGCGCTTCGTACTCTTCGATCTCGAACATCACGCGGCCGGGCTCGTTGCTCCAGCGCACGCCGTCGAAGATGAAGAACTCGGGTTCCGGCCCGAAGAAGGCGGTGTCGCCCAGGCCGGAGGCCTTCAGGTAGGCCTCGGCGCGGCGGGCGATGGAGCGCGGGTCGCGGTCATAGGCCTTGCCGTCGCTGGGCTCGACCACGTCGCACTGCAGGAACAGGGTCGTCTCTTCGAAAAAGGGGTCGATGTTGGCGGTGTTCGGGTCGGGCATGAGCTGCATGTCCGAGGCCTCGATGCCCTTCCAGCCGGCGATGGACGAGCCGTCGAAGGCGTGGCCCGAGGTGAACTTGTCCTCGTCGAAAGCCGAAATCGGCACGGTGACGTGCTGCTCCTTGCCGCGGGTGTCGGTGAAGCGGAAGTCGACGAACTTGACTTCGTTGTCCTTCACCATCTGCATCACGTCTGCGACGGTCTTGGCCATCAATTGCTCCTGTATCTGGAAGGGTGGGTTGAAAAGCGACTACGGGGGCGTGACATGCAGTTTCCATGCCATGCAACGGCGCCCTCGGGTGCACGCGCACCGCCTTGGGACCGCCTGGCCGGCCTATTTGTCGCCGTATTGGTGCACTCATGCACTGATTTGGAGATTTTTAAGGACGCACCAACTCGGGGCCCATTTCGGCCTTGCACGCGCGCAGGCCGGCCAGCAGCTCGGCAAAGGCGGGTTCGACGTCGGGCGCGGCGCCCTTGACGCCCAGCTCGATGTGGCGGCCGTAGGTGGGATGGTCCACGCTGGGCAGGCTGAACACCTTGACGGCGTGCGCGGCTTCGATCTGTTCCATCAGCGGGGTCAGCGCCGCTTCCATGGCCCCCATGACGATCACCGAGCGCTCGCGCCAAGCGCCTTGTCGGTGCAGGTGGCTGTAGCGCTGGTCGAGTACCCAGGCCAGCATGGGCCAGGCCATCACCGGGAAGCCGGGCACGAAGTGCACGTCGGCGCCGCCAGGGCCGCGGCAGCTGAAGCCGGGGATCTTGTTGTACGGGTTGGGAATGAGGCTGGCGCCCACCGGGAACACGCCCATGTTGTAGCGGTGCACGTTGTCCGGCCGCTCGGGTTCGAAGGGCACGCCCTGCTCTGCCGCCACGTCGCGCATGCGCTCTTCGATCAGCCGCGCCGCCTCGGGGTGCAGAGCGAGCTCCACGCCCAGAGCCGCGGCCGCGCATTGGCGGGTGTGGTCGTCGGGCGTGGCACCGATGCCGCCGCAGCAGAAGACCGGCTCGCGGCCCTCGAAGGCCGCCCGCAGCACGTCGGTGATGCGCGCGCGCTCGTCGCCCACCACCTGCGCCCAGGACAGCGCCAGCCCGCGCTCGGCGAGCAATTCGGCCACCTTGGGCAGGTGCTTGTCCTGCCGCTTGCCCGACAGGATCTCGTCGCCGACGATGATCAGACCGAAACCGGTGCTCATGGCGCGGGTGCGGTGGGCGGCAGGGGCAGCGGATCGGGGCTGGGCGGCGGCGCTGGGGGCTCCAGCGTGGGCTCGACCGGTACCACCTCGACCGGTACCACGGCGCGCAGGTGCTCCAGCACGGCCAGCGCATAGTGCGCGAACCACAGCGACGCGAACGCGAACACCAGCGTGTAGACCCAGATCGCCACCGGCACCAGCAGCGGCGCCAGGGCGATGAACATGGCACCCGAGGCCCACAGCAGGCTGGGCGCGGCGCCCAGGTAGCCGCAGAGCACCCCCATCAACAGCAGTGTGCCGCGGTGCTCGCGCATGATGCGCCGGCGCTCGTCGCCACTGGCGTGCGTGGCCAGGGCATCGAACGCGAACACGCGGTAGGTGAGCCAGCCCCAGATCAGCGGCGGCAGGATCAGCACCAGGGGCGGCACCAGCCACAGCGGCATGGACAGCACCAGCACCACCACCGCCAGCAGCGTGGAGCCCAGCGACCAGAACACGCTCACGATGAACGAGCCGCCGCGCCGCTTCTCGAGCTGGGGGAAGCGGCGCTGCCCCACGAGATCGACCATCGCGGGCGTCATGAACACCGCCACCAGCAGCAGGCACAGCAGCACGATCACCGGCGTGGCCAGCACCAGCACGATGAGCGGCGCGAACACCGCGCGCAGCGACCCCATGCCCATGCGCTCCAGCCAGCCCAGGAAGGCTTGCACCAGGTCGAAGGCTTCGAACCAGGCCATGACGGAGGCCACCGCCCCATCCCAGAAGAAATAGCCCAGGGCGAACGACAAGGCCACCATGAGCACCAGAGGCAGGAAGGACAGCGCGATCACGCGCGGGTGCAGGCAGTAGGCCACCGCCCGCCAGAAGGCATCGAACATCGCTCGCATGGCGCGAAGAATACCCGCAAGCGCCGACAAACCGGCCGCTAGGATGTCGCCCATGGATCGCATCGACATTCACGGCGTGCGGCTGGAGGCCGCCCACATTCCCGGTCCGTCCGGCCCCGCCCCCCTGGTGTTCCTGCACGAAGGCCTGGGCAGCGTCGCCATGTGGACCCAGCGCAACCTGTTCTGGCCCGAGGCGCTGTGCCGCGCCAGCGGGCGCGCCGGCTGGCTGTTCTCGCGTCGCGGCTACGGCCAGTCGGACCCGGTGGCCGACGTGCGCGGCACGCCGCGCCAGGACGGCTTCTGGCATGTCGGCCGCCACGAGCCCGACTACATGCACCGCGAGGCCTTCGAGGTGCTGCCCTTGCTGCTGTCCCGCCTGGGCCTGCGCGAACCGGTGCTCGTGGGCCATTCCGACGGGGCCACCATCGCCCTGCTGCACGCCAGCCGGCACCCGGTGGCGGGCTGCATCGCCATCGCGCCGCACGCCTTCGTCGAGGACGTGTCCATTCGTTCCATCGCCCAGGCGCGCGACCAGTACCTGGCCACGCACGACGACCCGCGCGGCCTGCGCCAGCGCCTGGCCCGTTACCACCGCGACGTGGACAACGCCTTCTGGCAGTGGAACGACATCTGGCTCAGCCCGGCCTTTCGCGACTTCGACATCCTGGGCGCCTGCGCGGACATCCGCGCCCCGCTGCTCCTGGTGCAGGGCGAGCAGGACGAATACGGCACGCTGCAACAGTTACATCGCGTGCGGGAACAAGCGCGCCACGCCGACGTCCTGACCCTGCAGGATTGCGGACACAGCCCGCACCGTGACAAACCACACGAACTCACCGAGGAACTTGAACACTGGTTCCGGTCTTCCATCACGGCCTGAGCGGGGATTCCCTTCCCTGAGGGACGGAGTGCGCCCCATCCCACCCCACAATCGCCTCGCGCGCCCCGTTCCCACCCCCGCCCCGCAGCCTGCAGACCACAGCCTGGCCGCCAAATCACCAAACAAATCACGAGCGGCCCGGCTTTGCCCCAAGGCGAATACCCGGTGCGTCCGGCACCTCTATACACTTTGATACATCTTGGTCGCCCCTGACCCCAACGCATGAGCATCTGGACCCACCCCTGGCTGATCGCCGCCCTCGTACCCGCCCTGCTGGCGGTGGGCGCGCTGGCGCATCGGGCCTGGGCGGAGCGCCAGGCGCGGCAGAAGCGCCGCCTGCCCAAGCATTGGCCGCTGACCGGGCGCCCGCTGGCCAACAGCGAGGAAGCCCGCGTCTGGCATTGGCTGGCGCGGGCCTTCTACGACCACCACGTCATGATCAAGCTGCCGGTGACGCGCTTCACCCTGCCTCGCCAGCGCGAGGAAGGCATGGAGTGGTACCGGCTTCTGGGCGGTGTGTACTGCACCTTCACCGTCTGCAAGTCCGATGGCCGCGTCATCGGCTGCCTGGACGTGCCGGGTCCCGCGGGCATTCCGCGCAGCACGCGCGCGCTCAAGCACTCCCTGCTGAGCCAGATCGGCCTGCCGTACTGGGTGGTGCGCTCCAACAGCCTGCCCACGGTGGCCGAGATCCGCGCCGAGTTCCTGGGCGAGTCCGAACTCAACCGCGCCATGCGCGAACGCGAGATGGAAGAGCGCGCCATCATCGCGGCCCAGACCAACCTGCGCAGCGCGCTCAACCGCCAGCGGAGCACGCGCTCGCACAGCGACTTCAACCCCTTGTCCAGCTGGCCCAACAGCGTGCCCGACGCGCGCAGCAGCGACTACCACTCGCAGTGGCAGGACAACAATTCCTTCCTGATGCCGCTGGACAGCCGCAAGGGCGACCTGCTCTGAACGGCCCGCGCGGTGCGCCGCTCAGCGCCCGCGCAAACCCTGCACTTCCTCTGGCGTGAGCCAGCGCCAATGGCCCGGGGCCATATCCGGCGGCAGGCTCAAGGCGCCAATGGCCGAACGGTGCAACGCGTCCACGCGGTTGCCCACCGCGGCCACCATGCGCTTGACCTGGTGGTATTTGCCCTCGGTGAGCACCAACCGCAGGTGGTGAGCGTCCACCAAGGTCGCGCCAGCCGCCCGCACCGGCCGGGGATCGTCGTCGAGCACCACCCCATCGAGCAGCCGCTGACAGGCGAGACCGTCCATGGCGTGGCGCAAGCTGACCTCGTACACCTTGGGCACGTGGTGGCGGGGCGAAGTGAGGCGGTGGATGAACGCGCCGTCGTCGGACAGCAGCAGCAGCCCCGTCGTGTCGTGGTCGAGCCGGCCGACGGCCTGCACCCCGGCGGCCGCGCCACCGCCGCGCTGGCGCAGCGGCGCGGGGAGCAGGGTGTAGATGCTGGGGTGCGCGCCGGGACGCTGGGAACACTCGAAGCCAGCGGGCTTGTGCAGCGCCAGGTAGGCGCGCTCGTGCCAGGTCCAGGGCACCCCTTCCACCTCGAACACGAAGCCCTGCGGCTCGAACAGCGCGTCGGGGTCCAGGCAAGGCTGCGGCGGCGAACCGACGCGCACGCGACCCTGCTGCACCAGGCCACGGCACACGCGGCGGGTGCCGAAGCCCTGGGAGAAAAGCAGTTCTTCCAAGCGTTTCATGGGCCGCGAGTCTACTGAGGCGGCAGGCCGCGACAATGGCGCCAAGCGCTCCGCGCGAACTCGCTGCGCCCGGCCGGATCGGTGAGAGACCGCCGCCACCCCATCTGCCGCCTTTCCCCGTGACATCCCGTTTTTCACAAAAACTCAAGGCCTGGCTGCCCACGCCCGAGACCATCCTTGGCAACCGCTGGCTGCGCTGGCTGGCACCGTTCATGGCCCATCCGCGTCTGTGGCACCTGAGCCGCAAGGGCGTGGCCCTGGGCGTGGCGCTGGGCGTTTTCTTCGGCCTGCTGATCCCGATCGCCCAGATGCCCGTGGCGGCCACCCTGGCCGTGGTGCTGCGCGCCAACGTGCCGGTGGCCATGGCCAGCACGTTCGTCACCAACCCCGTCACTTTCGGGCCCGTGTACTACGTGGCCTACCGGCTCGGCAAGGCCATGCTGGGCGAGGATGAAGCCGTTCAGCCGCCGGCCATGAGCGAAGAGCGCCTGGTGGAAGAACTCACCGCCGCGCCCGACCCAGAGGCCGAGCGGCTGGGCCTGGTCGACCGGCTCAAGCGCTGGCTGGCGCAGATCGGCCAGGTCGGCAAACCGCTGTTCGTGGGATTGGCGGTCCTGGCCGTCGCTTGCGGCCTGGTGGCGTACGCCATCGCGCATGCGGCGTGGCGCTTGCGCGTGCGCTGGGACAGGCGTCGGCGCCTGAAACAGCGCGAGCCCGCGGGCCAGCGACCCACGGGCGGAAAAGGTGGTGGAGCTGGGGGGAATTGAACCCCCGTCCGCAAGCCTTCTTCGAGCAGTTCTACATGCGTAGCCGTCTGTTTTGGGTCTCGCCGGCCGGATCGCGCAGTGGCACGCTACCCGGTCAACCAGCAGCCTTGGATCTCATCCCGCGCCAAGCTGCCCGGCGCGGAACCAGTCGATGTGAATGACCTCGCGGCTTCAGGCCTTGCGGCCCTCGGCGCAGCCCATCGACGAGCTGTTGCGAGGATCGGGGAGGTTAAGCCCCGAACGACTCTACTTAGGCCTGGAGGGCGAAAGCTTTGTCGTTTGCTGCTTCAGTATTGGCAGTTGGTTTGTTTCTGCGGTTTTACGAGGTGACAGAACCTCGGCATGCCCTGCTGCGCGTCCGAACCCACGTCGAAACCGGTGCAGCCCCAGGAGAATGGGATTTTAGGGCAGTTCGATCAGATTCAAGACCTCGAGTGGCGCATCGATCTGCGCATCGGCGCCCCAGGCCGCGACGTCCGCGCCAGGACCCAGGTAACCGTAGCGCGCGGCCACCGTGCGCATGCCGGCGGCACGCCCCGCTTGGATGTCGCGTTCGTCGTCGCCCACGTAGACGCAGCGCCCTGGGTCGACCCCCAGGCGCCGGGCCGCCTCCAGCAGCGGTGCGGGGTGGGGCTTGGCGTGCGGCGTGGTGTCGCCGCAGACGATGGCCCCCGCCGCGTCGAACAGCCGCAGCGACCGGGCAATGGGGTGGGTGAGCCGCTCGGCCTTGTTTGTCACCACGCCCCAGCGCATGTCCGCGCCACTCAAGGCCTCCAGCAGCGTTGGCACGCCGTCGAAGGGCCTCGTGAGTTGCAGCATGCGCGCCTCATAGGCGTCGAGGAAGGCCAAACGCAGGGCGGCGTACTCTGGGTGATCGGGCGCCATGTCGAACGCCACGCGCAACATGCCACGCGCGCCCGCGCCGGCATGGGCGCGGTACGAGCCGATCGGCAGCGCTGGCAAGCCGCGCGCCTCGCGCAGGCTATCGGCCGCACCGCCGAGATCGGGCGCGCTGTCGAGCAGCGTGCCGTCCAGATCGAACAGCACGGCCTGCAGGCCATTGAAGCGCTGACCCATCGCTCAGACCTTGCGCGTGCCGAACAGGTAATTCACGCTGGTGTCACCGCTGAGCCAATAGCGCCGCGTGAGCGGGTTGTATTCCATGCCGCGCGTGTGCTCCAGCGCCAGGCCGGCGCCGCGGCAATGGGCCGCGAGCTCACTCGGCCGAATGAAGCGCGCGTACTCATGCGTGCCCCGCGGCAGCAGGCCCAGCACGTACTCGGCCCCCAGGATCGCGAACAGGAAGGCCTTGGGGTTGCGGTTGAGCGTGGAGAAAAACACGTGCCCACCCGGCTTCACCAGCGCGGCGCAGGCGCGGACCACGGAGGATGGATCGGGCACGTGCTCCAGCATCTCCATGCACGTCACCACATCGAAACTCTCCGGCCGCTCGCGCGCCAGTTCCTCGACGCTGATCTCCTGGTAGCGCACGCCGGACGTACCCGCCTCCAGGGCATGGAGCTGGGCCACGCGCAAGGCCTTGGACGCCAGGTCGATGCCGAGCACGTCCGCACCCAGCCGCGCCATGCCATCGGACAAGATGCCTCCGCCGCACCCCACATCAAGCACCCGTTGGCCCTTCAAGGGCGCAATGCCATCAATCCACGCCATGCGCAACGGATTGATCTGGTGCAAGGGCCTGAATTCACCATCGGGATCCCACCAGCGGTGGGCGAGGTCGGAAAATTTGGCCAGTTCGGCCGGATCGGCATTCGTTTGCGCAGTCATTGGGCAATTATCGAGAAGACAACAAAAAACCGCGCCGAGGCGCGGTTCTTTGAGAACGATCGAATCGATCAGTTCTTGCGGGTACCGACCACTTCGACTTCCACGCGGCGGTTCTTGGCGCGGCCTTCGCGGGTGGCGTTGTCGGCCACCGGCTGGGTCAGGCCCTTGCCCTCGGTGTAGATGCGGTTGCTTTCGATGCCCTTGCTCACCAGGTAGGCCTTGACGGCTTCGGCGCGACGAACCGACAGGGTCTGGTTGTAGGCGGCCTTACCGGTCGAGTCGGTGTGGCCCACGGCGATCACCACCTCGAGGTTGATGCCTTTAACCTTGCCAGCCAGGTCGTCCAGCTTGGCTTTGCCTTCGGGCTTGAGCACGGCCTTGTCGAAATCGAAGAAGGCGTCGGCGGCGTAGGTCACCTTGGTGGCGGCGGGGGCCACGGGGGCGGCGGCAGGCGCGGGCTTCGGGGCCGGAGCGGCGGCGGGTGCCGGAGCCGGGGCCGGTGCGGGGGCCGGAGCGGCCGCCGGCACGATGGCGCCGTCGCAGCCCTTGGCAGCGGTCGCGGGGGTCCAGGAGGCGTCACGCCAGCAGAGTTCGTTGGTGCCGTTTTTCCACACCAGCTCGCTGGTGCCATTGCGCCAGTTGTCGATGGTCTGGGCGCCAGCAGCCGTTGCCATGGCGGCGGTTGCAAACAGCATTGCCACTCGGTTGAGTTTCTTCATGGTTTTCCTCTAGGTAAGCCGCAGACGACCTGCGTGACGTATTTAGATATAGAGGCGCCTGGATGTGAGCACTCCAAAACGCTCAAGTCATTGTGCCACAAGGATCATCGCGCCAATCCCGGGGCGCCAAGATCAGACAACGCCTACGGGCCTGACGCGACATCCGTTGCCCAGGTACAACATGACCGCCCAGGCAAGCGCCCGATTGGCGCCGATTAAAATCTTCCGTTGCCTTGCAGAGACCCATCACGCGCCCTTCTTCCATGACCTCATTCGCCAAAGAAACACTGCCCATCAGTCTGGAAGAGGAGATGCGCAGGAGCTACCTCGATTACGCCATGAGCGTGATCGTGGGCCGCGCCCTGCCAGACGCCCGCGACGGTCTCAAGCCGGTGCACCGGCGCGTGCTCTATGCGATGCACGAGCTCAACAACGACTGGAACCGGCCCTACAAAAAATCGGCCCGTATCGTCGGCGATGTGATCGGTAAGTACCACCCGCACGGCGACTCGGCGGTGTACGACACCATCGTGCGCATGGCCCAGGACTTTTCCCTGCGGCACATGCTGGTGGACGGTCAGGGCAACTTCGGCTCGGTCGATGGCGACAACGCTGCGGCCATGCGATACACCGAGATCCGCCTGTCGAAGATCGCCCACGAGATGCTGGCCGACATCGACAAGGAGACGGTCGACTATGGCCCCAACTACGACGGCAGCGAGAAGGAGCCGCTGGTGCTGCCGACGCGCCTGCCCAACCTGCTGGTCAACGGCAGCGCGGGCATTGCCGTGGGCATGGCCACCAACATCCCGCCGCACAACCTCAACGAGGTGGTGGACGCCTGCCTGCACCTGCTGAAGAACCCCGAGGCCTCCATCGACGAACTCATGGAGATGATCCCGGCGCCCGACTTCCCCACCGCCGGGATCATCTATGGCGTGCAGGGCGTGAAGGACGGCTACCGCACCGGCCGCGGCCGCGTGGTGATGCGCGCCAAGTGCCACTTCGAGGACATCGACCGCGGCCAGCGCCAGGCCATCATCGTTGACGAGCTGCCCTACCAGGTCAACAAGAAGACGCTGCAGGAGCGCATGGCCGAGCTGGTGCACGAGAAAAAGATCGAGGGCATCAGCCACATCCAGGACGAGTCGGACAAGTCCGGCATGCGCCTGGTGATCGAGCTCAAGCGCGGCGAGGTGCCCGAGGTTGTTCTGAACAACCTCTACAAGCAGACGCAGCTGCAGGACACCTTCGGCATCAACATGGTCGCGCTGGTGGATGGCCAGCCGCGACTGTGCAACCTGAAGGACCTGGTCACGGTCTTCCTGGAACACCGCCGCGAGGTGGTGACGCGGCGCACCATCTTCAACCTACGCAAGGCGCGCGAGCGCGGCCACGTGCTCGAAGGCCTGGCCGTGGCCCTGGCCAACATCGACGAGTTCATCCGCATCATCCGAGAATCGCCCACGCCGCCGGTGGCCAAGGCCGAGCTGATGACCCGCAGTTGGGACAGCCAGCTGGTGCGCGAGATGCTCACGCGCGCCAAGGCCGACGGCGGCACGATCAACGCCGACGACTACCGACCCGAGGGCCTGGACCGCGGCTACGGCATGCAGGGCGACGGCCTGTATCGCCTGTCGGACACGCAGGCCCAGGAAATCCTGCAAATGCGCCTGCAGCGCCTGACCGGCCTGGAGCAGGACAAGATCGTCGCCGAGTACAAGGACGTGATGGCCGAGATCGACGACCTGCTCGACATCCTGGCCAAGCCCGAGCGCGTTTCGATCATCATCAGCGAAGAACTGGTCGCGGTGAAGCAGGAGTTCGGCCAGACCAAGCTGGGCGCGCGCCGCAGCGAGATCGAGCACAACGCCCAGGACCTGGCCACCGAGGACCTGATCACGCCGACCGACATGGTCGTCACGCTGAGCCACTCGGGCTACATCAAGAGCCAGCCGCTCAACGAATACCGCTCGCAAAAGCGCGGCGGGCGCGGCAAGCAGGCCACGGCCACCAAGGAAGACGACTGGGTCGACCAGCTCTTCATCGCCAATACGCACGACTGGATCCTGTGCTTCTCCAACCGCGGCCGCCTGTACTGGCTCAAGGTCTGGGAGGTGCCCAGCGGCTCGCGCGGCTCGCGCGGCAAGCCCATCGTGAACATGTTCCCGCTGGCCGAGGGCGAGAAGATCAACGTGGTGCTGGCGCTCACCGGGGAGTTCCGCAGCTTCCCCGCCGACCACTACGTGTTCATGGCCACGGCGGGCGGCACGGTCAAGAAGACCGCGCTCGACGAATTCAGCAACCCGCGCAAGGCCGGCATCATCGCCGTCGACCTGGACGAAGGCGACTACCTCATCGGCGCCGCGCTCACCGACGGCCGTCACGACGTGATGCTGTTCTCCGACGGCGGCAAGGCCGTGCGCTTCGACGAGAACGACGTGCGCCCCATGGGCCGCAACGCGCGCGGCGTGCGCGGCATGATGCTGGAGGACGGCCAGAGCGTGATCGCCATGCTGGTGGCCGAGGACGAGACGCAGAGCGTGCTCACCGCCACCGTCAACGGCTACGGCAAACGCACCCCGATCGGCGAGTACACGCGCCATGGCCGAGGCACCAAAGGCATGATCGCCATCCAGCAGAGCGAGCGCAACGGCAAGGTCGTGGCCGCCACGCTGGTGCACACCGACGACCAGATCATGCTGATCACCGACAAGGGCGTGCTGGTGCGCACCCGCGTCGCCGAGATCCGCGAAATGGGCCGCGCCACGCAGGGCGTGACGCTGATCTCGCTGGACGATGGCGACGAACTCTCCGGCCTGCAGCGCATCGTCGAAAACGACGCCAACGTTCCCGAGGGTGGTGAACCCGACAGCGGCGACGCCGCGCCGGCCGCGTGATGGCGCGGCCCTACAACTTCTCCGCCGGTCCGGCCGCGATGCCGGCCGAGGTGCTGGAGATCGCCGCGCGCGAGATGCTCGACTGGCACGGCACCGGCATGGGCGTGATGGAAATGAGCCACCGCGGCAAGGCCTTCGGCGAGATCGCCGCCCAAGCCGAGGCCGACCTGCGCGAACTGCTGGCCGTGCCCTCGCACTTCAAGATCCTGTTCATGCAAGGCGGCGGCCTGGCCGAAAACGCCATCGTGCCGATGAACCTGTCGCACGGCGGCGTGGTCGACTTCGTGGTCACGGGCGGCTGGAGCCAGAACTCGCTGAAAGAGGCCGGGCGCTACGCGCGGACCCATCTGGCCGCGAGCAACGCCGACAGCCGCCACACCACCCTGCCCGACCCGGCCAGCTGGCAACTCTCTCCCGACGCGCAGTACGTGCACATCTGCAGCAACGAAACCATCCATGGGGTGGAGTTCCAGGCGCTGCCCGACCTCAAGGCCCTGGGCAGCCATGCCCCGCTGGTGGTCGACTTCTCTTCGCATGTGGCCTCGCGCCCCGTGGACTGGACGCGCGTCGGCCTGGCCTTTGGCGGTGCGCAGAAGAACCTGGGGCCGGCCGGTCTCACGCTGGTGGTGGTGCGCGAGGACCTGCTCGGCCACGCCCTGCCCATCTGCCCCAGCGCCTTCAACTACAAGACCGTGGCGGACAACGCCTCGATGTACAACACGCCGCCCACCTACGCGATCTACATCGCGGGCCTGACCTTCCAATGGCTCAAGCGCCAGGGCGGCGTGGCGGCCATGGAGGCGCGCAACATCGCCAAGGCCAAGCTGCTGTACGACTTCCTCGACCAGTCGCCCTTCTACGAAAACCGCGTTGCGCCCGACTGCCGCTCGCGCATGAACGTGCCCTTCTTCCTGAAGGACGAGTCGCGCAACGAGGCCTTCCTGGCCGGCGCACAGGCGCGCGGCTTGCTGCAGCTCAAGGGGCACAAATCGGTCGGCGGCATGCGCGCCAGCATCTACAACGCGATCCCCATCGAAGGCGTCCAGGCCCTGGTGGACTACCTGCGCGACTTCGAAAAGGAAATGGCCTGATCCGATGGCAGCTTCACCGCAACAATCCGAAGCCCTGGGCGAACTGCGCGTTCAGATCGACGCGATCGACCAGCAACTGCTGACACTGCTGAACCAGCGCGCGCTGGTGGCCGAGAAGGTCGGCGAGCTCAAACGCCAGGAAGGCTCGCCCTTCTTCCGCCCGGACCGCGTGGCCCAGGTCATCGAGAAGATCCAGACCGCCAACCCCGGCCCGCTGCTCAACCAGCACGTGGGCGCCATCTGGCGCGAGATCATGTCGGCCTGCCTCGCGCTGGAGACGCCGCAGCGCGTGGCCGTGCTGGGGCCGCAGGGCACCTTCTGCGAGCAGGCGGCCATCGAGTTCTTCGGCAGCGCCGCCAACCTGATCCACTGCGCCAGCTTCGACGAGGTCTTCCACGCCACCGCCGCCGGCACGGCCCAGTTCGGCGTGGTCGGCGTCGAGAACACCACCGAAGGCGTGGTCGCGCGCTCGCTCGACCTGTTCCTGCGCTCGCCCGTGCACGTGGTGGGCGAGGTGAGCCTGCTGGTGCGCCACAACCTGCTGTGCCGCGAGGCCTCGCTCGAGGGCATCGAGGTTGTGATGGCCCACCCCCAGGCGCTCGCGCAGTGCCAGGGCTGGCTGTCGCAGCACCTGCCGAACGCCGAGCGCCGCGCCGTCTCCAGCAACGCCGAGGGCGCGCGCCTGGCCGCCGAGGACCCGCGCTTCGCCGCCCTGGCCAGCGAGCGCGCCGCCGCGCAGTTCGGCCTGCACATCGTCGCGCACGCGGTACAGGACGAGGCCTACAACCGCACGCGCTTCGCCATCATCTGCCTGCCGCAGACCCTGGCCATGCCGCCCGCCAGCGGGCGCGACTGCACCAGCCTCGTGGTGTCGGTGCCCAACCGCCCCGGCGCCGTGCACGACCTGCTGGTACCGCTCAAGCAGCACGGCGTATCCATGACGCGCTTCGAATCGCGCCCCGCCAAGTCCGGTCAATGGGAGTACTACTTCTACATCGATCTCGCCGGCCACCCCTCGCAGCCGCACGTCGCGGCCGCGCTCGAAGAACTGCAACGCCTGTGCGCCTTCTACAAGGTGCTGGGCGCCTACCCGGTGACGGAATGATGTTTGAGCAACTCGGACTGATCGGCTGCGGCCTCATGGGCGGCTCCTTCGCGCTCGCGCTCAAGCGCGCCGGGCTGGTCAAGCGCGTGGTGGGCTACAGCAAGTCGCCGTCCACCACCGAACGCGCGCGCCAGCTCGGCGTGATCGACGTGGAAGCGCCGTCCGCGCTGCTCGCCGTCTCGGGCGCCGACCTGGTGCTGCTGGCCGTGCCGGTGTCCGCCACCGAGGCCACCTTCAAGGCCATCCGCCACCTGGTGCGCAACGACGTGCTCATCATGGACGTGGGCTCCACCAAGCGCGAGGTCATCGACGCCGCGCGCCGCGTGCTGCGCGAGCAGGTGGGCGTGTTCGTGCCAGCCCACCCCATCGCCGGCAAGGAGCTGGCCGGCGTGGACCACGCCGACCCCGACCTCTACACCGGCCGCCAGGTCATCCTCACGCCCATCGAGCGCACCCTGCCCGCGCACCTGGACAAGGCCGAGAAGGTCTGGCGCGCGCTGGGCTGCCAGGTCAAGCGCATGACGCCCGAGGGGCACGACGCCGCCTACGCGGCCATCAGCCACCTGCCGCACCTGCTGGCCTTCGCGCTCATGAACGCCATCCAGAAGCAGGACGAGGGCAAGGACTTCCTGGCCCTGGCGGGTCCCGGCTTCCGCGATTTCACCCGCATCGCGGCCAGCGACGCCGCCGTCTGGCGCGACATCCTGCTGTCCAACAAGGAAGAGCTGGTCTCGCAGTCGCGCCATTTCCTGCGCGCCCTGCAAGAGCTGGAGGCGGCGATCAAGAACAACGACCCCGACGCGCTCGAAACCCTGATCGACCAGGCCAGCGAGGCGCGCGCCGGCTGGCGCATGACGGCCGTCAAGCCCCAGGGCTGAGCCGCCGACCGCGCATGTTCGACATCCCCAGCCTCGACCTCCCTTCCCTCATCAGCGCCGGCGGCCGCGTGCGCCTGCCGGGCTCCAAGAGCATCTCCAACCGCGTGCTGCTGCTGGCCGCGCTCAGCGACGGCCCCACCCTGGTCGAGGACCTGCTCGACTCCGACGACACGCGCGTGATGCTCGCGGCCCTGCGCCAGCTGGGCTGCACCATCGAAGAGACCGGCCCGGCCAGCGTGCGCGTGCAGGGCCTGGGCGGGCGGCTGCCGGTGCGCGAGGCCGCCCTCTTCCTGGGCAACGCCGGGACCGCCATGCGCCCGCTGACGGCCGCGCTGTCGCTCCTGGCCACGGCCCAGGGCGCACGCTTCGAGCTGTCCGGCGTGCCGCGCATGCACGAGCGCCCCATCGGCGACCTGGTCGACGCCCTGCGCCAACTCGGCTGCCCGGTGGCCTGCCTGCAGAACGAAGGCTACCCACCGCTGCGCCTGGGCGACGGCAGCACGCACCCGCTGCGCCTGGACGGGCCCATCCGCGTGCGCGGCGACGTCTCCAGCCAGTTCCTCACCGCCCTGCTGCTCGCGCTGCCGCTGGTGGCGCAGGAGCGCGACGCGGTGATCGAGGTCACCACCGAGCTCATTTCCAAGCCCTACATCGAGATCACGCTCAAGCTGCTGCAGCGCTTCGGCGTGGATGTGCGGCGCGAGGGCTGGCAACGTTTCACCATCCCGCGCGGCAGCCGCTACGCCTCGCCGGGGCGCATCGCCGTCGAGGCCGACGCCTCCTCGGCCAGCTACTTCATCGCGCTGGGCGCGATCGCGCCTGCCACACCGGGGACCGACGGCGTCGTGATCGAAGGCGTGGGCACGGACTCCATCCAGGGCGACATCCGCTTCATCGAGGCCGCGCGGCTCATGGGCGCCGAGGTCGAGGGCGACGGCAACCGCCTGCGCGTGCGCCGCGGCGCCTGGCCGCTCAAGGCCATCGACCTCGACTGCAACCACATCCCCGACGCGGCCATGACCCTGGCCGTGATGGCGCTCTACGCCGACGGCACCACCACGCTGCGCAACATCGCCAGCTGGCGCGTGAAGGAAACCGACCGCATCGCCGCCATGGCCATCGAAGGCCGCAAGCTCGGCGCCACCATCGAAGAAGGCGCGGACTTCATTCGCGTCACGCCGCCCGCGGGCCCCGCCGCCGGGACGCCCCAAGGCGGGGCAGCGCCCTCGGAGGGTAGCGAACCACACGCAGTGGGGAGCGTGGGGGCCTACGGATGGCGGCGGGCCAGCATCCACACCTACGACGACCACCGCGTCGCCATGTGCTTCTCGCTCGCGGCCTTCAACCCGGCCGGCCTGCCGGTGCGCATCGAAGACCCCAAGTGCGTGGGCAAGACCTTCCCCGACTACTTCGAAACCCTGTTCGGCGTCTGCCACACGCCGGCCGAGCGCATCCCCGTCATCTGCATCGACGGCCCCACCGCCTCCGGCAAGGGCACGCTGGCGGCCGAGCTGGCCTCGCGCCTGGGCTACCACCTGCTCGACTCCGGCGCCCTGTACCGCCTGGTGGGCCTGGCGGCCGAGCGCGAGGGCCTGTCCACCACCGAAGCCGACCTGCGCGAGCCCGCCCATGCCGAGCGCCTGGGCCGCCTGGCCGCCGGCCTGGACGTGCGCTTCACCCCCGGCAAGACCTGGCTGGAAGGCGAGGACGTCACCGAAGCCCTGCGCGCCGAACCCGCCGGCATGGCGGCCTCGCGCGTCTCGGCCGTGCCCCAGGTGCGCGCCGCCCTGGTCGACCTGCAACTGCAGATGCGCCACCTGCCCGGCCTGGTGGCCGACGGCCGCGACATGGGCACCGTCATCTTCCCCGGCGCCCCGCTGAAGATCTACCTCACGGCCAGCGCCGAGCAGCGCGCCCAGCGCCGCCATAAGCAATTGATTTCAAAGGGAATACCGGCTATACTCGACGACCTTCTGGCCGACCTCAAGGCGCGCGACGCTCGCGACATGAACCGCGCGCACGCTCCCCTGAAGCCGGCCGAAGACGCGGTGCTGCTGGACAACTCCGAACTGGACATCGAGCAATCGGTGCAATTCGTGTTGAAACGCTGGCACGGCCAACAGGCTTTCCCGGTCCGCTGAGCAAGCCACCCCCAGGCCCCGAAGACCCCGCCGGATGTTCCCCGTCCGCAGGTCCCAGGGATCGTCAACCAACCCGCCGTGTTCCACACGGCACAACGCTACACCGCCCACCCGTCGTCACCCGCGCCGCCCCCTGCGGGCCTCCGTGCGCCGACACCAAGCGGTTTCAGGAAAACCCAATGTCTGAATCTTTTGCCGCCCTCTTTGAAGAGTCCCTCAAGCGCGCCGAAATGCGCGCGGGCGAAGTCATCACCGCCGAGGTCGTTCGCATCGAACACAACCACGTGGTGGTCAACGCCGGTCTGAAGTCGGAAGCCTACGTCCCGCTGTCCGAATTCAAGAACGACCAAGGCGAACTCGAAGTGCAGGTCGGCGACTTCGTGTCCGTCGCCATCGACTCCGTCGAGAACGGCTTCGGCGACACCCTGCTGTCGCGCGACAAGGCCAAGCGCCTGGCCTCGTGGATGGCCCTGGAAAAGGCCCTGGAGTCGGGCGAATTCGTCACCGGCACCACCACCAGCAAGGTCAAGGGCGGCCTCAAGGTCATGGTCAACGGCATCAGCGCCTTCCTGCCGGGCTCGCTGGTCGACAGCCGTCCCACCAAGGACCTCACCCCCTACGAGAACAAGACCCTGGAATTCAAGGTCATCAAGCTCGACCGCAAGCGCAACAACGTGGTGCTGAGCCGCCGCGCCGTGGTGGAAGCCTCCATGGGCGAAGAGCGCGCCAAGCTGATGGAAACCCTGAAGGAAGGCGCCATCGTGCACGGCGTGGTCAAGAACATCACCGAGTACGGTGCGTTCGTCGACCTCGGCGGCATCGACGGCCTGCTGCACATCACCGACATGGCCTGGCGCCGCGTGCGCCACCCCAGCGAGGTGGTGCAGGCCGGCCAGGAAATCACGGCCAAGATCCTCAAGTTCGACACCGAGAAGCAGCGCGTCTCGCTGGGCCTCAAGCAGATGGGCGACGACCCCTGGCTGGGCGTGAGCCGCCGCTACCCGCAGGGCACCCGCATGTTCGGCAAGGTCACGAACATCGCCGACTACGGCGCGTTCGTGGAACTCGAGCCGGGCATCGAAGGCCTGGTGCACGTCTCCGAAATGGACTGGACCAACAAGAACGTGGCCCCGTCCAAGCTGGTGTCGCTGGGTGACGAGGTCGAGGTCATGGTCCTCGACATCGACGAAGACAAGCGCCGCATCTCCCTGGGCATGAAGCAGTGCCGCGCCAACCCCTGGCACGAATTCGCCGAGCAGACCAAGCGCGGCGACCGCGTCAAGGGCCCGATCAAGTCGATCACCGACTTCGGCGTGTTCGTCGGCCTGGCCGCCGGCATCGACGGCCTGGTGCACCTGTCCGACCTGTCCTGGAACGAAGCCGGCGAACAAGCCGTGCGCAACTACAAGAAGGGCCAGGAAGTCGAGGCCGTGGTGCTCGCCATCGACGTCGAGCGCGAGCGCATCAGCCTGGGCATCAAGCAGCTCGACGGCGACCCGTTCACCACCTTCGTATCGGTGAACGACAAGGGCTCCGTCGTGACCGGCAAGGTCAAGACCGTGGACGCCAAGGGCGCCGAAATCGACCTCGGCGAAGACGTGCTCGGCTACCTGCGTGCCTCGGAAATCAGCCGCGACCGCGTGGAAGACGCCCGCAACGTGCTCAAGGAAGGCGACGAGGTCTCGGCCGTGGTGGTCAACGTCGACCGCAAGACGCGCAACATCCAGCTGTCGATCAAAGCCAAGGACAACGCCGACGCGCAGGAAGCCATGGCCAACCTGAGCCAGAGCGCGGGCAATGCCGGCACCACCAGCCTGGGCGCCCTGCTGCGCGCCAAGCTGGACAACAGCAGCAACGGCCGCTGATCCGCGTCCAATGACCCGCAGCGATCTTGTCGAAGCCCTGGCCGCCCGGTTCGGCCAGCTCACCCACCGCGATGCCGAGTTCGCCGTCAAGGCGATCCTCGACGCCATGGGCGATGCCCTGGTGAAGGGCCACCGCATCGAGATCCGGGGCTTCGGCAGTTTCTCGGTCAATCGCCGCTCGCCTCGCATCGGACGCAACCCGCGTTCGGGCGAGAGCGTGATGATTCCCGAGAAGCGCGTGCCCCACTTCAAGCCCGGCAAGGCCTTGCGCGAGCAGGTCGACGAACGCACCGCCCTCATGCAGCAGCACGAGGACCAGCGACGCACCGGCTGATACCCCCTCGCTACAATCGTCCCCCACCACTTGAGGGGATGTTTTGAAGTACCTCATGTGGCTGCTCAACGCGGCCATTTTTTTTGTCCTCTTCGCCTTCGCGCTGAACAACCAGGACAGCGTCACGCTCAAGCTGTTCTTCGGCCACAGCTGGGAGGCACCGCTGGTGCTGGTGCTGCTGCTGGTGCTGCTCATCGGCGTGTTCCTCGGTGTCATCGTGATGCTGCCGCTGTGGCTGCGCGCCCGCCGGCACCGCCAGCGCGGCAACACCACCCTGTTCGGCAGCGAAACCACGCTGATGCCACAAGACCCCGTCGATCGCCGGCATGGACTTTGACCTGACCTGGCTGCTCTGGGGCCTGCCGGTGGCTTTCGCGCTGGGCTGGGTGGCCTCGCGCCTGGACCTGCGCCAGTGGCGCATCGAAGGCCGGCAGGCGCCCAAGGCCTATTTCCGCGGCCTGAACCACCTGCTCAACGAACAGCAGGACCAGGCCATCGACGCCTTCATCGAGGCCGTGCAGGGCGACCCCGACACCACCGAGCTGCACTTCGCCCTGGGCAACCTGTTCCGCCGCCGCGGCGACTACGACCGCGCCGTGCGCGTGCACGAACACCTGCTCTCGCGGGCCGACCTCAACCGCAAGGAGCGCGACCGCGCCCAGCACGCGCTGGCGCTCGATTTCCTCAAGGCCGGCCTGCTCGACCGCGCCGAGTCGGCGCTGAGCAAACTGGAAGGCACGGCCTTCGAGAACGAGGCGCGCCTGGCGCTGCTGGGCATCTACGAACGCTCGCGCGACTGGGCGCAGGCCCGCGCCATTGCCGAAAAGCTCGACTCGGCGGAGCACGGCGCCTTCACCACGCGCGTGGCGCACTACCTGTGCGAACTGGCCGAGCTCGCGCACCGCGAGGGCCAGGCCGAGCGCGTGCGTGCCCTGCTCGATGAGGCCGTGCGGCGCGCGCCCACGCTGGCGCGCGGCTGGATGGCGCGCTCGGCCCTGCGCAGCCAGCAGGGCGACGCGGCCGGCGCCCTGGACGACCTGCTGGCCCTGGCCGAGCAGGCGCCCGCCGCCCTGCCGCTGGCCGCGCGCGCCATGGCCGAGCTGGCCCAGCAGACCGGCCGCACCGACCCCGTGCTGCGCGCCCTGGGCAACGCCCAGGCGCGCGCGCCCTCCATCGATGTGACCGAGGCCCTGGCCCGCTTGGCGCCGCAGCCCGAGGGCGCGCGCGGCATGTACCTGCGCCACCTGGAAGCCGAGCCCTCGCTCGTGATCGCCAGCCAGTGGCTGGCGGGCGAGACCCTCTCCAACCCGCAGGCCCAGTCCAGCGTGCAGCGCGCGCTGGAGCACGCCAGCGGCCCGCTGCGGCGCTACCGCTGCGCGGCCTGCGGCTTCGAGGCGCGCCAGCACTTCTGGCAGTGCCCGGGCTGCCAGGCCTGGGACAGCTACCCGGCGCGCCGCGTGGAAGAGCTCTAGGCCTGCCCGTACCCGCCGCCACCCGGCGTGTGGATCTCGAAGATGTCGCCCGCGGCCATCTCGGCCTGGCCGATGTGCTTGAGCTCTTCCGTGCGCCCGTCGGCGCGCACCACGCGGTTGATGCCCAGCGCCCCCGGCTGGCCACCGGCCATGCCGAACGAGGGGTGAACGCGCCCGTTGGACAGGATGCTCGCCGTCATGGGCTCCAGGAAGCGCACGCGGCGCACGCCCCCGTCGCCGCCATGCCAGCGCCCCGCACCACCCGAGCCCTGGCGGATCTGGTAGCTCTCCAGCCGCACCGGGAAGCGGAACTCCAGCACCTCGGGGTCCGTCATGCGCGAGTTGGTCATGTGCGTCTGCACCACCGACGTGCCGTTGAACCCATCCACCAGCCGGCCCGCTTCGTCCGTCACGCCGCCCGCGCCGCTGCCGCCGGAGATCGTCTCGTAGTACTGGTGGCGCGCATTGCCGAAGGTGAAGTTGTTCATCGTGCACTGGCTCGCCGCCATCGCCCCCAGCGCGCCGTACAGCGCGTTGGTGATGCAGGTGGAGGTCTCTACGTTGCCGGCCACCACCGAGGCTGGGGGGTTTGGGTTGAGCATGCAACCCGGCGGGATGATGACTTCAAGGGGCTTGAGGCAGCCCGCGTTGAGCGGAATGTCGTCGTCCACCAGCGTGCGGAACACGTACAGCACCGCCGCCATGCACACCGCCGTGGGCGCGTTGAAGTTGTTGGTCTGCTGCGGGCTGGTGCCGGTGAAGTCGATGCACGCGCTGCGCTGCGCCGCGTTCACGCGCACCGCCACCTGGATCTGCGCGCCGTTGTCCAGCGGCAGGGTGAACTGGCCGTTCTTCAGGCGCGTGATCACGCGGCGCACCGATTCCTCGGCGTTGTCCTGCACGTGGCGCATGTAGGCCTGCACCACGTCCAGGCCGAACTGCTCGACCATCTTGCGCAGCTCCTGCACGCCCTTCTCGTTGGCGGCGATCTGCGCCTTCAGGTCCGCCATATTCTGCTGCGGGTTGCGGCTGGGGTACTCGCCGCTCTGCAGCAGCGCGACCATCTCGGCCTCGCGCAGGCGCCCGCCCTCCACCAGCTTCACGTTGTCGATCTGCACGCCCTCTTCCTCGATGCGCGTGGAGAACGGCGGCATGGAGCCCGGCGTGGTGCCGCCGATGTCGGCGTGGTGGCCGCGCGAGCCCACATAGAAGGTCGGCTGGTCGGCGCCGCCGATGTAGACCGGCGTGATCACCGTCACGTCGGGCAGGTGGGTGCCGCCGTGGTACGGGTCGTTGAGCACGTACACGTCACCCGGTTGCATGCGGCCCGCGTTCTTTCGGATCACGGTCTTGATGCTCTCACCCATCGAGCCCAGGTGCACCGGCATGTGCGGCGCGTTGGCGATCAGGTTGCCCTCGGCGTCGAACAGCGCGCAGGAGAAGTCCAGCCGCTCCTTGATGTTCACCGAGTAGGCGGTGTTCTGCAGCTGCAGACCCATCTGCTCGGCGATGTTCATGAACAGGTTGTTGAATACCTCCAGCAGCACCGGGTCTACCGTGGTGCCCACGGCGTGGCGCGCCGCGCGCGGCACGCGCCGCTCCAGCACGAGGTGGTCCAGCGCGGTGAGCTGGGCCTCCCAGCCCGGCTCCACCACGGTGGTGGCGTTCTTCTCGGCGATGATGGCCGGGCCGGGGATGACGTCGCCCGGGCGCAGGTCCTCGCGCACCACCAGGGCGGCGTCCTGCCACTGGCCCTCGGCGTACAGCCTGACCGTGTCGCGGCGCGGCACCTCGCGCGGCTCGTGCAGGGCGTGGCGCGGCTCGGCGGGCGCGTCGCCCGCCACCACGGCCTCCACCGACACCGCCTCGGCGATCAGGCGCTTGCCCGGCATGAGGAAGGCGAAGCGCTGGCGGTAGGCCGCCTCGAAGGCCGACTCGATGGCGGCCAGCTCGCCGAAGGGCACGATGAGCGCGGCGTCGCTGCCCTCGTAGCGCACGTGCACGCGGCGGTGCATTTGCACCTCGCCCTGGCTCACCTGCTGGGCGCGCAGCTCCTCGCCCGCCGCCTGGGCCAGCGCCTCGAGCTGCCCGGCGATGGCGTCGAGCGCGCCGGCCTCCAGCACGCGCTCCACCGCCTGCTCCTTGATCACGTTCTGATCGGCCAGGCCCATGCCATAGGCGCTCAGCACGCCCGCCAGCGGGTGCACGAACACGCGGCCCATGCCGAGCGCGTCGGCCACCAGGCAGGCGTGCTGGCCGCCCGCGCCACCGAAGCACTGCAGGGTGTAGCGCGTCACGTCGTAGCCGCGCGCCACCGAGATCTTCTTGATCGCGTTGGCCATCTGCTGCACGGCGATGCGGATGAAACCCTCGGCCACGTCCTCGGCCGTGCGGCCGGTGTCGCGCGCGAGCGCGTCGAACTTCTCGCGCACGGCCTCGGCGCTCAGGGCCTCGTTGGCCTGCGGACCGAAGACCTTCGGAAAGTGGGCGGGCTGGATCTTGCCGAGCATCACGTTGGCGTCCGTCACGGCCAGCGGACCGCCGCGGCGGTAGCTCGCGGGGCCGGGGTTGGCGCCTGCGCTCTCGGGGCCGACGCGAAAGCGCGAGCCGTCGAAGCTGAGGATGGAGCCACCGCCGGCCGCCACGGTGTGGATGCTCATCATGGGCGCGCGCATGCGCACGCCAGCCACCTGGGTCTCGAACTCGCGCTCGAAGGCACCCGCGTAGTGCGACACGTCGGTGGAGGTACCGCCCATGTCGAAGCCGATCACCTTGTCGTGTCCAGCCAGGGTGGCTGTGCGGGCCATGCCCACGATGCCGCCCGCCGGGCCCGAGAGGATGGCGTCCTTGCCCTGGAAGCGGTGCGCGTCGGTCAGGCCGCCGCTGCTCTGCATGAAGAACAGCGGCACGCCGGGCATCTCGCTCGCCACCTGGTCCACGTAGCGGCGCAGGATGGGCGAGAGGTAGGCGTCCACCACCGTGGTGTCGCCCCGGCTCACGAACTTCATCATCGGGCTGGTTTCGTGCGAGGTGCTGACCTGCGTGAAGCCGATCTCCCTGGCCAGCCGCGCGGCCGCGGCCTCGTGGGCGGTGTAGCGGTAGCCGTGCATGAAGACGATGGCCACGCTGCGCAGGCCGGCATCAAAGGCGGCCCACAGGCGCTCGCGCAGGTGCGCCTCGTCCAGCGCCTCGATCAGCTCGCCGTGCGCCCCGACGCGCTCCTGTGCCTCGATCACGCGGCTGTAGAGCAGCTCAGGCAGGACGATGTGGCGGTCGAACAGGCGCGGGCGGTTCTGGTAGGCAATGCGCAGCGCGTCGCGGAAGCCGCGCGTGGTGACCAGCAGCGTGGGCTCGCCCTTGCGCTCCAGCAGCGCGTTGGTGGCCACGGTCGTGCCCATCTTCACGCAGGCCACCTGACGGGGCGTCACCGGCTCGCCGGGCTTGAGGTTCAGCAGGTGGCGGATGCCCGCGACCGCCGCGTCGCGGTATTGCTCGGGGTTTTCGGACAGCAGCTTGTGCGTGGTGAGCGTGCCGTCGGGCCGCTTGGCCACGATGTCGGTGAAGGTGCCGCCGCGGTCGATCCAGAACTGCCAGCGGGGGTCTTGCGTTGAGGTCATGTCGGTGGGGCGCGTGCGCCGTGAAAGGGAAACAGGGAGGAAAGCCGCGTCCACGCGGGAAGCCATCCCGCGGATCGTAGCGAGTCGCGTGCCAGGCCGGGTCTCAGCCTTGCATGCGCGAGGGCAGCCAGAGCGCCAGCTCGGGCAGCACGTAGGTCAGCAGAACGGCGGCCATCATCAGCGTGAACAGCGGCAGCGCCGTGCGCGCGATCCAGGTCACCTCGCGCTGCGTCAGCCCCTGCAGAACGAAGAGGTTGAAGCCCACCGGTGGTGTGATCTGCGCCATCTCCACCACCAGCACGATGAAGATGCCGAACCAGATGAGGTCGAAGCCCGCCGCCTGCACCGTGGGCAGCAGCACGGCGATGGTCAGGACCACCATCGAGATGCCATCGAGAAAGCAGCCCAGCACGATGAAGAACAGCACCAGCAGCAGCATCAGCGCGAAGGGAGACAGCTGCAGGCCGCCAATGAACTCGGCCACCTGGCGCGGCAGGCCGATGAAGCCCATGGCCAGCGTGAGAAAGGCCGCGCCCGCCAGAATCAAACCGATCATGCAGTACGTGCGGCAGGCCGCCACCAGGCCTTCGCGAAAGCTCTCCCAGTTCAGCGAGCCCTCCAGGCGCGAGAGCACCAGAGAGCCCGCCACGCCAAGCGCTGCCGCTTCGGTGGCGGTGGCGATGCCGCTGTAGATGCCGCCCAGCACCAGCGCGATCAGCGTGACCACCGGAATCAGATGGCGGGAGGCGTGAAGCTTGTGCCGCAGAGAGGTTGCCGGTTCCTTGCCGGGCAGGCGCTCGCGGTTGAGCAAAGACCAGACCACGATGTAGCCGCTGAACAGCAGGGCCAGCACCACACCCGGCACCACGCCCGCCAGGAACAGCTTGGCGATCGACACGTTCGCCGCCACACCGTAGACGATCATGATGATCGAGGGCGGGATCAACAAGCCCAGCGTTCCCGCGCCCGCCAGGGTGCCAATGGCTTGAGCGTCCGGGTAGCCTCGCTTCTTCAGTTCGGGCAGTGTGATCTTGCCGATGGTGGCGCAGGTAGCGGCCGACGAGCCTGAAATGGCCGCGAAGATCGCGCACCCCACCACATTGGTGTGCAGCAGGCGGCCGGGCAGCCAGTTGAGCCAGGGCGCCAGGCCCTTGAACATGTCGTTGGACAGCTTGCTGCGAAACAGAATCTCGCCCATCCACAGAAACAGCGGCAAGGCGGTCAGCGTCCAACTCGAGGTGGAACCCCACACGGTGAGCGCCATGCTGTCGCCCACCGGGCGTTGGGTGAACAGCTCCATGCCCACCAGGGCCACGCCCAACAGCGACAGGCCGATCCACAGGCCCGACCCGAGCACGGCGAACAACAGCACGATGAGGGTCAATGCGATCACGGCTTCCATGACAGTGGCTCCTTTGGTGGATTCATTCGGTGCGGGCGGCCGCGCCCGACGCCAGCAGATCGGCGCCCCGCCAGCGGTGCAGCAGCACCTGCAGGAACGCCAGTGCCAGGCCCACGCAGCCCACGGCCATGGCGATCTGCGGGATCCACAGCGGCGTCACGTCGGCGCCAGGCGAGACGTCGTGCGTCACGCGAGAGACCCACACCAGGCGCGCCGCGTACCAGCTCAGGTAGAGCGACAGCGCCGTGCCCGCGAGCAGGCACCACCACTCCAGGGCGGCGCGCCCCCGGGCGGGCAGACGCTCCAACACCAGCGTCACGCGGATGTGCTCGCCGCGCAGCAGCGTGGCCGGCAGGGCCAGGAACAGCGAAGCGGCGATCGCGTAGCCCGCGTAGGCGTCCAGCCCGGCGATGTCCCAGCGCAAGAGGCGCGCCAGGATGCCCAGCGAGACGGAGACGAAAGCCGCGAGCATGCCCACACACGAGAGCGCAAGCAGCCAGCGATGAACAGTACGGACGAACGCATCCATCGAGCCCTCCGGCATCGGTTCAAAGAAAGGAAGGAAGAAAGCGCCGTCGGCGGGACGAGGCGGCCTGCGCGGGCCGGGCCCCGCCGTGCGCGAATCGGCTCAGGGCTGTTTGCGGTACGCGTCGACGATGGCCTGCCCCTCGGGACCCGCGGCCTTGATCCACTCGGCGGTCATGGTCTCGCCGATCGACGCCAGCGCCTTCTTCATGTCATCGCTCGGCTGGCTGATCGACATGCCGGCGGCCTTCAACTGACCGATGTATTCGCTGTCGAGCTTCTCGCTCAGGGCCCAGCCGCGCGCCTCCGCCTGCGCCGCCGCCGTGGTCAGCGCGTTCTGCGTGGCCTTGTCCAGCGCGTTGAAGTCCTTGAGGTTCACCACCGTCACATTGCGCGGCAGCCAGGCCGACACCGGGTAGAAGTGCTTCACCTGCTCGTGAAGCTTGCTCTCCACGCCGCTGGCGCTGGAGGTGAGGAAGTTCTGCACCGCGCCCGTGGCCAGGGCCTGCGGCAGCTCGGCGAGCTGGATCGTCACGGGCTGCGCCTTGAGCAGCTGGGCGATGCGCGTGGTGGCCGGGTTGTAGGCGCGCATCTTGGTGCCCTCTAGGTCGGACGCGTAGTTCACGGGCTTGATCGAGTACAGCGACTGGCCGGGCCAAGGCACCGAGAACAGCACCTTCAGGCCCTGCTGGGCCAGCAGCTTCTCCTGAGCGCCTTTGGCCGCCTGGTACAGGCGGCGCGATTGCTCGTAGCCCGTGGCCAGAAAGGGCACCGAGTCCACCCCGAACAGCGGGTTCTCGTTGGCCGCGCCGGAGAGGATGAACTCGCCGATCGGCGTCTGCGCGGTCTGCACCGCGCGTTTGATCTCGTTGGCCTTGTAGAGCGATCCGCCCGCGTGCAGGGTGATCTTGAGCTTGCCCCCCGTGGCCTTGTCCACGTCGTTGGCGAACTGCTGCAGGTTCTGCACCTGGAAGGTGTTGGCGCCGTAGCCGCTGGGCAGATCCCACCGGGTTTGCGCATGCGCCGCGCCAGCCAGGGCCAGGGCGCACAGGCCGATGGTTGTCTTGATCATGGTCGTTCTCCTTGTTCGCTCGCGAGTTGCTGGTTGAGAAGGTCGGTGATCAGCATCGCGCCCGGGGCGTGCGTGATGCAGAACGGGAGGCGGGCCTGGGCGATCGCCGCTTGGGGCGTGACCCCGCAGGCCCAGAACACGGGCACCTCGTCGGGCAGCACCGCCACGGCCTCGCCGTAGTCGGGCCGCGAAAGGTCCTGGATGCCGATGGCCGCGGGGTCGCCCACATGCACCGGCGCGCCGTGCACGTCGGGAAAGCGCGAGGTGATCTCCACCGCGCGCGCCGCGTCGGCCACCTTGAACGGGCGCATGCTCACCACCATGGGGCCCGCGAACGGCCCGGCCGGCGCGGTGGCCAGACGGCTTCGGTACATGGCCACGTTGCGGCCTTCGTCCACATGGCGCAGCCGCATGCCAGCGTTCATCAGCGCCTGCTCGAACGAGAACGAACACCCGATCACGAAAGTCACGAGATCGTCCCGCCAGACGTCGGCGATGTCTGTTGGCTCGTCGACCAGTTCGCCGTCGCGCCAGACGCGGTAGCGCGGCATGTCGCTGCGGATGTCGATGCCCTCCCCCAAACCGGGCAGGGAAGGATCGCCCGGCCGCCCCACCGCCAGCAGCGGGCAGGGCTTGGGGTTGCGTTGGCAGAAGAGCAGGAAATCGTCCGCCAGCGCCTGCGGCAGGATCACCACGTTGCCCTGCACGAGTTCGTCGGCCAGGCCGCTGGTGTGGTTCGTCCATTCGCCGCGGCGAATGGCGCCGCGCACGCGGCGGGCCAAGGCTTGCGCATCGGCATCGATTCGCCGCGTCGCCAGGTCGTCCAGGAATCCCACTGCGTTTGCCTCCGGTCCTTTGTGTTCGTGACGAGCCCGTCACATTGGGGCCGGATTGTGGTCAGAGGCAGAGGCCTCCACAAACGAAAATTTTCTTGCTTATCTCATCGATTTTTTCGATGCCTTCGACTGGGGCGTTTTCTGCGGCGTCTTTGTGCGCGGCCGCCCCAATGCGGTGCCGTCGTTCGACCCGCTCCAGGCATCGACGAAGGCCTGCGCCGAGCGCATCACCGTCTCCACCGCTTGCGCGGACGGGTCGCTGCGGTAGCTCGCATGGATAGGCAGCGGCTGCAGGCGCGCGTCGCAGGGCAGCTCGCGCAGGTCGGCCACCACGAACAAGTGCCGCACCGCCTCGCGCGGCAGCGTGGCCACACCGAAGCCACCCTGCGCCATCTGCAGCATGGCCGACACGGACGAGATGGTGTGCACGCGCCGCGGCTCCACGCGCGCCGCGCGAAAGAGTTCCAGCAGGGCCACGTGCGGCAACGAGCCGCGCTGGAAAGTGAGCAGTTCCAGCTCGGCCAGCTCCTGCAGCGAGTAGCGGCGCCGCCGGTGCAAGCTGGCGCTGCCCACGAACACCATCTCCATCGACGGCAGCGCGCGCGAGCGCACGCCATCGGTGGTGGCCGGCAGCGCCGTGAACACCAGGTCCTGCGTGCCGCGGCGCATCTGCTCGATCAGCACCGGCGTGGTCTCGACCGACAACTCCAGCTCCAGCGCCGGGTTCTCGGTGCGCAGCTGCTCCATCCACGGGATCAGCCAGGCATGCAGCACGGACTCGATGGCGCCGATGCGCAGCGACACCGCCAACGCATCGCCCGAGCCCATCTCGGCCTTGGCCTCGCGTTGCAGCTCCAGCAAGCGCTGCGCGTAGACCAGGAAGCGCGTGCCGGCCATGGTCAGCCGGAACTGCTTGTCTCGCCGATCCAGCAGCAGCACGCCCAGCTCCTCCTCCAGCGCGGCGATTCGGCTGGACATGGCCGATTGCGTCAGGAAAAGCTTCTCGGCCGCGCGCGTCACGCTCTTGAGTGTGGCCACCCAATAGAAGGCCTCGACGAAGCGCAGATTCATGGTTTTCTCCGGGGAAATACGGACGGGCCTGGCCCGGCTTTTGCAACTATGCTGCCCGTCTTCGTCATCCGTTCAACTTTCTGGAGCGACCATGAACTTCAAGCTTGCCCTGGCCGGCGCGGCCTTCGCACTGAGCGCCAGCGCTCAGGCACAGACCGCCTGGGACCTGCCCGCCGCCTACCCGGCGACCAACTTCCACTCGGTCAATCTTGCCAGCTTCGCCAGCGACGTCGACAAGGCCACCGGCGGCAAGCTCAAGATCACCGTGCACCCCGGCGCCTCGCTGTTCAAGGCACCGGAGATCAAGCGCGCCGTGCAGGGCGGCCAGGCGCAGGCGGGCGAGATTTTGCTCACGGCCTTCCAGAACGAGTGGCAGGTTTTCGGCGTGGACGGCATCCCCTTCCTGGCCACCAGCTACGCCGATTCGAAGAAGCTCTACGCCGCGCAGAAGCCCATCCTGGAGAAGAAGCTCGCCGAACAGGGCATGGTGCTGCTGTATGCCGTGGCCTGGCCGCCGCAGGGCCTGTACAGCAAGAAGCCCGTGGCCAGCGCGGCCGACCTCAAGGGCAGCAAGTGGCGCGCCTACAGCCCGGCCACCTCGCGCATCGCCGAACTGGTGGGCGCGCAGCCCGTCACCGTGCAGGCCGCCGAGCTGTCGCAGGCCCTGGCCACCGGCGTGGTCGAGAACAACATGACCTCGGGCGCCACCGGCGTGGACAGCAAGCTCTACGAGCACCTCAAGTACTACTACGACGTGCAGGCCTGGTTGCCGAAGAACGCCGTCATCGCCAACAAGAAGGCCTTCGACGCGCTCGACAAGGCCACGCGCGACGGTCTCATGAAGGCGGCGGCCGACGCCGAGGCGCGCGGCTGGGCGGCCTCCGAGAAGGTCAACACCGACACGCTCGCCACCCTCAAGGCCAATGGCATGGCGGTGGAGCCGCCCTCGGCCGCGCTCAAGGCCGACCTGCAGAAGGTGGGCGCCACCATGCTGCAGGAATGGCTGTCGAAGGCCGGCCCCGAAGGCCAGCAACTGATCGACGCGTACAGGAAGTAACACCCCCGCCGCGCTTCGCGCGACCCCCTCGAGGGGGCGGCACCTGAGGACCGGCGCGGCCGGATCCTCGGTGCCCTGGGTCTGGCTTCGCGGCGCCACCACCGTTCCTCATGCGCAAACTGCTTGACTCTCTCTACCTGGGCGCCGGCTGGCTGGCCGCCCTCTTCATGATCGGTGTGCTGGTGATGGTGCTGCTGTCCATCGTGAGCCGAGTCGCCGGCTTCTACGTGCCGGGCACCGACGCCTACGCGGGCTACGCCATGGCCGGCGCCGGCTTCCTGGCGCTGGCGCACACGCTCAAGAGCCACGAGCACATCCGCGTCACGCTGATCATCGGCAAGCTGCGCGGCGGCGCGCGGCGCGGCCTGGAGCTCTGGGCGCTGTCGGTGGCGGTGCTCATGAGCGGCGCGCTGGCCTGGTACTCGTGGCGTCTGGTGTGGCAGTCCAACACCTTCCACGACATCTCCACCGCCGCCGACGCCACGCCGCTGTGGATTCCCCAGGTGCTCATGGGCCTGGGATGCACGGTGCTGTTCATCGCGCTGCTGGACGACTGGGTGCTCGAATGGCGCGGCCAGCGCTCGCGCGCCGAGGGGGACACGCGCCATGAATGAGTTCGTCGTCACCAGCCTGCTCATCCTCTCGCTGTTCCTGCTGCTGGGCAGCGGCGTGTGGATCGGCCTCACGCTCGCCGGCGTGGCCTGGATCGGCATGGAGCTGTTCTCCTCGCGCCCCGCGGGCGACGCCATGGCGCTCACCATCTGGGGCTCGGCCAGCAGCTGGACACTGACCGCGCTGCCGCTGTTCGTGTGGATGGGCGAGATCCTGTTCCGCACCAAGCTGTCGGAGAGCATGTTCAAAGGCCTGGCGCCCTGGGTGAACGCCCTGCCCGGGCGCCTGCTGCACACCAACATCCTGGGCAGCACCATCTTCGCGGCGGTGTCGGGCTCGTCGGCGGCCACCTGCGCCACCATCGGCAAGATGACCATCCCCGAACTCACGCGGCGCGGCTATCCGCCCGAAAAAATCGTGGGCTCGCTTGGCGGCGCCAGCACGCTGGGCCTGCTGATCCCGCCCTCGATCATCATGATCGTGTACGGCGTGGCGGCCGAGGTCTCCATCGCCAAGCTCTTCGTCGCCGGCGTCATCCCCGGCATCGTGCTGGCGGCCCTGTTCAGCGGCGCCATCGTGGTCTGGGCCCTGCTCAACCCCGACAAGGTGCCCAGCGCCGACACGCGGCTGAGCTTCGCCGAGAAGCTGCATGAGGCGCGCCACCTGATCCCTGTGGTGCTGCTCATCGGCAGCGTCATCGGCGCCATCTACAGCGGCATCGCCACCGCCACCGAGGCGGCGGCCATCGGCGTGGTGGGCTCGCTCATCCTCTCGGCCTCGCAGGGCTCGCTCAACTGGGTGAGCTTTCGCGACTCGCTGCTGGGCGCCACGCGGCTGTACTGCATGATCGCCTTGATCCTGGCGGGCGCGGCCTTCCTCACGCTGTCCATGGGCTACATCGGCCTGCCGCGGCACCTGGCCGAATGGGTCGGCGGCCTGGGCCTCACGCCCGGCATGCTGCTGATCGCGCTGGCCGTGTTCTACATCGTGCTCGGCTGCTTCCTCGACGGCATCTCCATGATCGTGCTCACCATGGGCGTGATCCTGCCGACCGTGCAGGCCGCCGGCATCGACCTGATCTGGTTCGGCATCTTCATCGTCATCGTGGTGGAGATGGCCCAGATCACCCCGCCCGTGGGCTTCAACCTCTTCGTGCTGCAAGGCATGACGCGGCGCGAGATCACCTGGATCGCGACGGCCTGCCTGCCCTACTTCCTCATCATGGTGTTCGCCGTGCTGCTGCTCTACTGGTTCCCCGGACTGGTGAACTGGCTGCCGTCCCAGATGTAGGCCCGGGCTTTTCCCATCGGCAACCCGCCACCGTTCGGTGAGCGGGTTTTTCTTTGTCGCCGCGGCGGCGGGCGCGCCCCATCGACGCAACAGTGCCAACCAAAGCATCACGCTTGCGCCGCATCGGCGCCGGCTGCGGCCAGTTCGCCCAGCATGGTGCCCCGCTCAAACCAGGGAGTCCACCATGCACAGCCCGCCACCCGCGACGCTGGCCGACGTCTTGCTCAACGCCGCCAGCCTTCCCTCCCCCCACGCCCTCGTCACCGTGCACCGCGACGGCAGCGAGACCCCTTTGAGCTACCCCGGCCTGCTGGCCCGCGCGCGGGGCCTGCTGGCCGCGCTGCAGGCGCAGGGCCTGTCGCCGGGCCAGGCCGTGTTGTCGCAGGTCGGCGCCAGCGCCCGCCAGCTCGAGGTCTTCTGGGCCTGCGTGCTCGGGGGCCTGGTGCCCGTGCTGCTGCCCAAGGTCGCCAGCTGGCGGCGCGAGAGCGAAGCCTCCCGCCGGCTGCGCGCCGTGTGCTCGCTGCTCGGGCCCAGCACCACGCTGCTGATCGACGATGACCAGCGGGCCGACCACGCCGCGGGCGCGGCGGCCCTCCCCCGCGGCATGCGCTGGCTCTGCGACCCCGGCGAGGCCGACGCCACGCGGGCGCGCGAGCACCGGGCCCAGCCCGGCGATCTGGCCTACCTGCAACTGTCGTCCGGCTCCACCGGCATGCCCAAGGGCGTGCGGCTCACGCACGCCAACATGCTCGCCAACCTGCGCGACATGGCGCAGGCCCAGGGGCTGCTGCCGGCGCACGGTTTCCTGAACTGGATGCCTTACTACCACGACATGGGCCTGGTGATGTTCCACCTGCTGCCCGCCTACCTCGGGGCGGGCCAGGTCAAGCTCGATGCCGCCGACTTCGTGGCCGATCCGCTGCTGTGGCTCACCAAAATCCACCAGCACCGCTCGGCCGTGGTGGGTGGCCCCAACTTCGGCCTGCGCCACGTGCTCGACAAGCTCGACGGCGGCCCGCCCCAGGGCGTGGACCTGTCCTGCGTGCGCCTGTGGTTCAACGGCGCCGAGCCGATCTGGGTGCCGACGATGCGCGCGTTCGTGTCCCGCATGGCCGCGGCCGGCCTGCGCCCCGACGCCATGGCGCCGGCCTACGGCCTGGCCGAGGCCACGGTGGTCGTGTCGCTCTCCCCGCGGGGCACGCGCGCGCTGACGCACCGGCTCGACCGCCAGGCGCTGTTGCGCGACGGCCTGGTGCGGGACGCCGCCGAGGGCGTCGAGGCGATCGAGTACGCCGATGTCGGCCTGCCCCTTGCCTCCACGCAGGTGCGCGTTGTCGGCGAAGACGGCAGCGACCTCGGCGAACAGCGCCTGGGCGAGGTCCAGGTCCGAGGCGCCAGCGTCACCAGCGGCTACGAGACCCGCGCCGAGGGCGCCGCGCGCGAATGCTTCGACGCCGAGGGCTGGCTGCGCACCGGCGACCTCGGCTTCCTGCGCGGCGGCCGCCTCACCATCACTGGCCGACTCAAGGACGTGATCGCCATCCACGGCCGCCAGGTGATGGCGGTTGACGTGGAGCAGCACCTGGGCCAGCTGTTCGGGCTCAAGACCGGGCGCATCGCCGCCTGCGGCGTGCCGCAGGCCGATGGCAGCGAGGCCGTGGTGCTGTTCGTGGTGGCGCGCGCGCACGACGACGGCTGGCGCCTGCTGCACCGCCTGCGCGCCGCCGCCGAGGCCTACCTGGCGCACCCGGTGGTCGGCGCCTTGCCGGTGCGCCGCATCCCGCACACCTCCAGCGGCAAGCCGCAGCGCCACCCGCTCGCGCGGCAATGGCAGTTGGGCGCCTTCGCCGAGCTGCTCCAGGCCTTCCACGCCCACGCGCCCCAGGCGCCGGCCCCGGCGCCGGCCAACGACGGCCTGGTGCGCCAGGTGGTGCAGGCCTGGTCCGAGGCCCTGCGCCTGCGTCCCGGCGACATCGGCCTGGACACCCCGTTCACCGCCCTGGGCGGCGGCTCGGTGCAGGCGATCCAGGCATTGGCACTGCTCGAAAGAAGCCTGGGCCGCCGCCTCGGCACGGGGCTGCTGATCGATGGTCGAACAGTGCGCGACACCGTGGCCTGCCTGGAGCGCCACCTGGCGCCAGAGGCCACATGTGCCGCCTCTGCAGATACCGCCGTCTCCGTCTCCGTCTCCGCCTCTGCGGGCGCCTGCGCGCCAGCGCAAGCGCCCGCCGCCCCATCGCCGGCCATCGCCGTCATCGGCATGGCCTGCCGCTTCCCCGGCGCGGCCTCGCCGGCACAGTTCTGGGGCCAGCTGCGCGACGGCGTGTCGTCGATCCGCGAAGTGCCGGCGCCCCCCTGGATGCCCGAAGGCCAGCGCCTGCACATGGGGCGCATCGATGGCATCGAACTGTTCGCGGCCGACTTCTTCGGCCTGGACGACGAAGAGGCTCGGCTCATGGACCCGCAGCAGCGCCTGATGCTCGAGGTGGGCTATGAAGCACTCGACGACGCCGGCTACACCGGCACGCGCATGCCGGCGCAGCGCCAGGTCGGTGTCTACGTCGGCGCGACACACAACGCCTACCTGGAGTCGCTCATCGAACTGCGCCGCCGGGGCGACTTCCCTGCCGCGCAGCACCCGCAGCTGCTGCCGGGCAACCTGTTGAGCATCATCGCCGCGCGCCTGTCACAGCGGCTCGACCTCAAAGGCCCCGCGCTGCACATCGACACGGCCTGCGCGTCCTCGCTGGTGGCGCTGCACTGCGCCTGCACCGACCTGCGGTCGAGCCAGAGCGAGATCGCGCTGGCCGGCGGTGTGAGCCTGCTGTCCACGCTGAGCATGATGCAACTGCTCGGCCAGACCGGCACCCTGTCGGACGAAGGCGTCTGCCGCGTGTTCGACGAGGCCGCCAGCGGCATGGTGGCCAGCGAGGGCCTGGGCCTGGTGGTGCTCAAGCGGCTCGACCAGGCGCTGGCCGACGGCGACCGCATCGACGCGGTGATCTCGGCCACCGCCGTCACCAACGACGGCCACTCCATCGGCCTCATGGCGCCCACGCTGGAAGGGCAGGAAGCGATGCTGCGGCAGGCCCTGGCCCAGGCCGGCCTTCACCCCTCGCAGATCGGTTACGTTGAGGCCCATGGCACCGGCACGCCGGTCGGCGACGCGATCGAGGTGCACGCGCTCACCAACGTCTTCGGCGAGCCGACCGGCGCGCCGTACTGCGGCATCGGCTCGGTCAAGGCCAACATCGGCCATCCCATGGCCGCGGCCGGCGTGGCGGGGCTGATCAAGCTGCTGCTGTCCCTGCGGCACGGGCTGCTGCCGCCCACCTTGAACCTGCGCAAGCCGCACCCGAACCTGCGCCTGGAGCACACGCCGTTCTGGCCGGTGCTGTCCGCCGCGCCCTGGCCCCGGGGCGTGGCCCCGCGGCACGCGGGCATCAGCTCCTTTGGTTTCGGCGGCACCAACGCGCACGCGATCGTGTCCGACGCGCCGCTGCCCGCCGCCCGCGCGCGCACCACGCGATCGCACCACCTGCTGTGCCTGTCGGCGCGCAACCGCGAGGAACTGCTGGCGGTGCGCTCCCGCCTGCTCGACCAACTGCTGGAACAACCCGACCTGTCGATGCTCGACCTGTCGTACACCCGCTGCGCGGGGCGCGAAGCCTTCAGGCTGCGCGAATGCCTGGTGGTCTGCGGCGTGCGGGACGCCATCGAACAGTTGCGGCACGGACCGCGGGCATGGCCCGGCGACGAGGGGCTGGCGGCGCTGGTGGCGCTGGGCCAGCGCTGGCTGCGCGGCGAACCCGTCGACTGGAACGAGCACTTTCGCGGCAGCGGCGCGCGCATCGTGCCCCTGCCCACCTACCCCTTCACCCGCCGCGCGTACTGGTTGCCGGGCAGCTCACCCGACACGCGGGGGCAGCCCGCGCCCGCGGCGCGCGAGCGGGCCGGCGGACCGCCCGGCGCCAGCGCCGCGGGCCCCGACGGCCAGCGCTGCGCCCCCGCGCGGGCCGCCAACGCGGAGGAAGCCAACCGGCGGACCGCGCCCGGCACCACCACCGTCACCGCCATCGCCAGCCCCCCGGCCGCCCCACCACCCGCCAGCCCGCTGGCCGAAGACACCGTGGCCCACTGGATCGAGACCGAGCTCGCGTCGCACGGCATCCGGTGCGCCGACCGCTCGGTGCCGTTCGCGCGGCTCGGCGCCGATTCGCTGATCGCCGTGCACACCTGCCATGCGCTGGCGGCCCGGCTGGGCGCCGACGTGTCCATGGCGCTGTTCTTCGAGTACGCCTCGGTCGAGCGCCTCGCGCGGCACCTGGCCCGCCTGCACAGCCCATCGATCGAACGCCTGCTGGCCGAGGCCACCACCCGCGCGCCGCTGACGCCGCCCTAGTCCACCGCCGCTAAGATGCACACCCCGCCACCGCCCAGGTGCGCGGGGTTCGTTTTTCCGGAGATCCCTTTCGTGTTCAAGAACCTCACGCTCTACCGCATCGGCCCCGGTTGGGCGCCCACGCCCGAGGCGATGGAGAAGGCCCTGGACGGCCAGCGCTTCGTGCCCTGCCCCGCCACGCAGGACAAATCGGTCGGCTGGGTGGAGCCGCGCGGCGAGGCCCACGGCCCGCTGGTGGAAGCCATCGCCGGCCAGCGCATCCTCAAGCTGCAGATCGAAACCAAGTCGGTGCCCGGTGCCGTGGTGCGCCGCAAGGCCCAGGAGGCGGCCGACCACATCGAGGCCACCACCGGCCGCAAACCCGGCAAGAAGGAAACCAAGGCCCTGCGCGAAGACGCCCTGCTCTCGCTGCTGCCCCAGGCCTTCTCGCGCCAGCAGACGTCCTGGGTGTGGATCGACCCCGAGCGCGGCTGGCTCGCCACCGACGCCAGCAGCCAGGGCAAGCTCGACGACCTGGTCACCGCCCTGGTGCGCGCCTTCGACGGCCTGGTGCTCACGCTCTTCAATACGCAGCAGACGCCGCAGAGCGCCATGACGCAGTGGCTCAGCGCCAGCGACGCCGAGGAATGGCCCGAGGGCCTGGCCGTGGAGCGCGACTGCGAGCTGCGCTCCAGCGACGAGGAAAAATCGGTGGTGAAGTTCACCCGCCACCACCTCTTCAACGACGAGGTGCGCCGCCACATCAGCGAAGGCAAGCTGCCCACGCGCCTGGCGCTCAACTGGGAAGGCCGCGTCGGCTTCACGCTCACCGAAAGCATGGCGCTCAAGAAAATCCAGTTCCTCGAAGGCGTGTTCGAAGAGAACCAGGGCAAGGAAGAGCAGAGCTTCGACAGCAACGTCGCCATCGGCACGGGCGAGCTGCGCGGCGTGCTCGACGCGCTCATCGCGGCGCTGGGCGGCGAGCTGCAACCCGGCCAGGTGCCGGGGCATGAGCCCGCGCCGGCCGGCGCGGCGCCCGCCTCCGACGCCACCCCGGCCAGCGCCAGCGACGACGCGCCGTTCTGAACATGGCCTCGGTGCTCGCCATCTGCCTCGGGGCCTGCGCCGGCGCGCTGCTGCGCTGGCGCCTCGGGCTGTGGCTGAGCCAGCCGCACAGCCTGCTGCCCTGGGGCACGCTGGCGGCCAACTGGATCGGCGCCTACGCCATCGGCCTGGTCGTGGCCGTGTTCCAAGCCAACCCACACATCGACCCGGTCTGGCGCCTGGCCATCGTCACCGGTTTGCTGGGGGCGCTCACCACCTTCTCCACCTTCTCCGTCGAGGTGGTCACGCTGCTGCAGCAGGGCCGGCTGGCGCTGGCCCTGGGCGTGGCCTCGCTGCACCTGCTCGGCTCGCTGCTGCTCACCTGGCTGGGGCTCAAGACCCTGGCCTGAGCGGCGGGCGCGCCCCACTCAGGCCGACCGGCCGTCGAAGTGCTGCACCGGAATCGCCGCGAGGTCGATGCCCTCCACGCAGCGCAGGTTGATCGCCGCCATGGCATGGCCCTGGGGGTCGGTGCCCTCGGCATACGGGTGCCAACCGCAGCGAGGCGGCCAAAGGGGACGGAAGTCGGGCATGGGGGGCTCCCGGGGGGCAAGGTTCAAACCGGCGAGTGGCAAGCCACGCAGAGCTTGTTGCCCTCCGTGTCGCGGAAGTAGGCGCCGTAGTAGTGGGCGTGGTACTCGGGGCGCGGCCCGGGCGGGCCCTCGCAGGAGCCGCCGCTGGCCAGCGCCACGGCGTGGGCGCGGTCCACGGTGGCGCGGCGCTCGGCCAGGAAGGCCACCATCTGGCCATTGCCCACCGCGTGGGCCTGCGCGTCGTGCGGGCGACCGATGAGGAACAGCGGGCGCAGGCCGGGCGCCGACTGCCAGCCGGCCCAGGGCCGCTCGGGCTCGCAGAAGCGCTCGCGGATGCCGAGCACGGGCATCAGTTGCCGGTAGAAGGCCAGCGCCCGATCGAAGTCGCTCACGCCGAGGTGGATGTGGGAGAACACGCGGGCCCCCTTCGTCAACGGGATGCCGCGCAGCGCCGCGGCTGGAGCACGCGCTCGTGGCGCGCCTCGGGTGGCAGGTCGGCGCGGCAGCGCTCGCAAGGGGGTCGCAGCTGGAGCATGGAAGGCCTCGTCGGGTCGCGAACGGAGCGGCCAGTGTAGGCAATCCCCGGACCGGGAGGGCGCGCGCCGAGCCCCCATCGTTTGGTCGGGATTGGGCGCTGACCAACAATGCCCCGACCACCCGGGCCACGCGCCCATCCACCCCGCAGGAGATCCTCCATGGCCCAGCACAAGGTCGGCTACATCATCGGCAGCCTCGCCAGCGCCTCCATCAACCGCCAGCTCGCCAAGGCCTTGGTCAAGCTCGCGCCGGCGGAACTGGTGATGCACGAGATCCCGATCAAGGACCTGCCGCTGTACAGCCACGACCACGACGCCAGCTACCCGGCCGTGGCCACGGCCTTCAAGCAGGCCATCGCCGACGCCGACGCCCTGCTCTTCGTCACACCCGAATACAACCGCTCCATCCCGGGCGGCCTGAAGAACGCGATCGACTGGGGGTCGCGCCCCTGGGGCAAGAACTCGTTCACGGGCAAGCCCTCGGGCGTCATCGGCGCCTCGGTGGGCGCCATCGGCACCGCGCTGGCCCAGGCGCACCTGCGCGCCGTGCTCAACTTTTGCAACGCGCCGCAGATGATGCAGCCCGAGGCCTACATCCAGTTCAAGAAGGACCTGGTGGCCGAGGACGGCCGCGTCACCGATGCCAGCACCGAGGAATTCCTGCGCAACTACATGAAGGCCTTCGCCGCCTTCGTGGCGGCGAACAAGGCCCGCGGCTGAGCCCGTGGGCGCCCCGGCCACCCCCCTGGCGAGCGTGCTGTCGCGCTCGCCCAGCTACCGCCTCGACCAGGTCACGCCCCTCGCGGGCCGCTGCCGCGGCACCTTGATCCACTGCACCTTCGAGGCGCACACGGTGGAGATCCCGCCGCTGGACGAGGTGGTGCTGCTGGCCGCCAACGAGTACCGGCTCAAGCGCGCGCTGTTCGACTTCGGCTGGGGCTTTCGCGACCACTTCAGCAGCCACCCGCACCCGCTGCACGTCTTTCCCGCCGGCAACGCCTATCGCTGGTGCAAGGACGGCTATGCCGACGTCACACTGCTGGCGCTGTCGGCCGACGACCTGAATGGCCTGCTCGACGAACTGGGCCACCGCAACCCCGGCGATGGGCTGTGGCAGCTGTCGCAGCGTGGCTTCGCCAACCCCACCATCTACCAGTTGGTGACGCAGTTCATGCAGCACGCCTCCAGCGCCAGCCCGCGGCTGATGGTGGACAGCTACTGCGCCGTGATCGCCAACGAGCTTGGCCAGCAGTGGGGCGCGCGCGGGCGCGCCGGCCCGGCGGTGCGCAAGCTGCCGCCGGCCGTGCTCAAGCGGCTCATCGACCACATCAAGGAACACCTCACGCAGGACCTGAGCCTGGACGAGCTCGCTGCCATCACGGGCTTCTCCAAGTTTCACTTCCTGCGCTGCTTCAAGGCCTCCACCGGCCGCTCGCCGCTGCAGTACGTGGGTGACCTGCGCGTGGCGCACGCGCGCCGCCTGCTGGAGCGCACCACCCTGCCCATGGACACGGTGGCGCGCGACAGCGGCTTTTCCGGCGCCGATCACCTGGCGCGCGCCTTCGGCAAGGCCACGGGCCTGTCGCCGCGCGCCTACCGCACCGCGCTGGGCGGCGTGGGCGGACGGCGCCAGCACTGAAGGCGCCGTCCGCGTAGCCTCAGCCCGCGTGGCGGCGCTCGTGGTCGGCCGCGACGCGCAGCACCAGCGCGTCGTCGAAGTGGCGACCGATCAGCATCAGGCCCACCGGTTTGCCGTCCGCCTCGCCGCAGGGCACGCTGACCGCGGGGTGGCCGGTGAGATCGAAGGGGCTGGTGTTGGCCAGCATGGTCCAGCTGTGCTGGATCACCTCGGCCACCGGCGCATCGTCGGATGGAATGGGCAGCGTGGGGAAGGGCGTGGTGGGCATGAGCAACAGCTCGCGGCCGGCCAGCGCCTCGTCGTAGGCCGCGCGCAGGCGCCGGCGCAGGTTCTGCGCCTTGGCGTAGAAACGGCCCTGGTACTGCTGGTGCAGGTAAGCGCCGAGCAGCATGCCGATCTTCAGCGTGTGCGGCATCTCGTTGGCACGCGCGCGCAGGCCGCCCAGCGCGGTCATCAGCGACAGTGGGTACGCGCCCGTGGTGAGGTGACCCGCACCCTGCCCGCCGTAGAGCGTGTGGTAAGTGCCTTCGTTGGCGATGGCGCTCCAGATCGCGAAGCCATGGCGGTGCCAGGGCACCGAGACCTCGTCGACCACCGCGCCCGCCGCGCGCAGCGCCTCGACGGCCGCGCGCACGGCGCTGTCGGTGCCCGGGTGCGACTCGGGCCAGCCGAAGGACTCCTTCACCACGCCGATGCGCAGCCCCTTCACGCCACGGTCCAGGCCCTGGGTGTAGCGCTCCACCCGCACGCCGCGCTGGCGGCCGTCGATGCCGTCCTCGCCCGCGATCGCCTCCAGCAGCAAGGCCACGCCGGCCACGTCGCGCGCCATAGGCCCCACGTGGTCGATGCTGTGGTCCAGGCCCATGACGCCGGTGTAGGGCACGAGGCCATAGGTGGGCTTGAGGCCCACGATGCCCGAGAACGAGGCCGGGATGCGGATGGAGCCGGCCTGGTCGGCGCCGATGGCCAAGTCCACCTCGCCCGCCGCCAGCAGCGCGGCGCTGCCGGTGGTGGAGCCACCCGGCGTGTGGCCCGGATTGCGCGGGCTGTTCACCGGGCCACCCGCGCTCGTGGCGCTTCCGCCCGAGAAGGAGAAGTACTCGCAGGCCGACTTGCCCACGATGTGGCCGCCCGCGTCCAGGATGCGCGTGACCAGCGTGGCGTCGCCCTCGGGTGCATAGCCTTCCAGCAGCGAGGCGCCGTTCATCATGGGCACGCCGGCGATCTGCACGTTGTCCTTGATCGCCACCGTCTTGCCCGCCAGCGGACCCTCGGCCGCGCCACGGATGTCGCAGCGCACCGACCAGGCGCCCCAGGGGTTGTCCTTCGCCTCGGGCCGCGTGCCGCCGGCGCGCGGGTAGCGCACGGGCAGGGTCTGGTCGGGCAGGCGGTCGACGGTGCGGAACTCGGGCACCAGCGGGGCCAGCATGTCCAGCACGGTCTGCGCGTAGTCGGCGTCGACGTCGATGCCCAGTTCCTCGCCCAGGTAACGCAGGCGGTCCTTGTTCGGCAGATGGAATGCCATGGTGTTCCCTTGAAAGTCTTGTTGGAGATCGGCGGGCGCTGGTCGCGCCGCCTCAGCCCGCGAACTCGGCCGACTCGACCAGCGCCGCCATCGCGGCGGCGTCGCTGGCGCGGGCCTCGCGCACGGTGCGGCCCTTCTCCAGCACCACGATGCGGTCGGACAGGGCGCGCAGAAAGTCGAGGTTCTGCTCGACCAGCACGATGGACAGGCGGTGGCGCTCGCGCAGCGCGCGCAGCAGCACCACCATGTCCTCGATGATGGAGGGCTGTATGCCCTCGGTGGGTTCGTCCAGCAGCACCAGCGTGGGCCGCGTGCACAGGCAACGCGCCAGCGCCAGGATCTGCTGCTCGCCGCCGCTCAGCAGGCCGCCGGGGCGCTCCAGCAGGCGCGCCAGCGCGGGGAAGTCGGCCAGCACCTCGTCCACCACGCGCGCCGCCTCGCGCCGCCCGTGCACCGAGGCCGCGAACAGCAGGTTCTCGCGCACCGACAGCAGCGGGAAGATGCGCCGGCCCTGCGGCACGTAGCCGATGCCCAGCGCCACGCGCCGGTGCGTGGGCAGGCCCGCGATCGACTGGCCCCGCCAGCGCAGCGTGCCCGCCGTCAGCGCGATCTCGCCCACGATGGCGCGCATGAGCGTGGTCTTGCCCATGCCGTTGTGCCCCAGCACGCCGAGGAACTCGCCCTCGCCCACCGACAGCGAGACGCCGTCGAGCACGTTGATGCGGCCGTAGCCGCCACGGATGCCTTGCAGTTCAAGCACGCACATGCTCCTCTCGGCCCAGGTAGACGTCGCGCACCACGGGGTCGGCCAGCACCGCGTCCACGGCCCCGTCGCGCAGCACGGCGCCGCGGTGCAGCACTGTCACACGCTCGGCGATGCGGCGCACGAAGCGCATATCGTGCTCCACCACCACGATGGCGCGGCCCGCGCCGCGCATGGACAGGATCAGCTCGGCCGTGCGCGCGGTCTCCTCCTCGCTCATGCCGGCCACCGGCTCGTCCAGCAGCACCAGCCGCGGGTCGGTCGCGAGCACCATACCCAGCTCCACCCACTGGCGCTGACCGTGCGAGAGCGCGCCCAGCTGGCGCCGGCGCACCGCGCCCAGGCGCAGCTGATCGAGCACCTCGTCGACCACCGAACCCACCGGGCGGCGCGCGCGGTGGCGGCCGGCGGCCACGCGCAGGCTGGCGTCCACCGTGAGGCCGTCGAACACGCTGGACACCTGGGTCTTCACGCCCACGCCCAGCCGGGCGATCTCGTGGCGCTCGAAGCCATTGACCTCGCGGCCCAGGATGCGCACGCGGCCCGCGCTCGGCGCCTGCTGGCCCGTGAGCGTCTTGAACAGCGTGCTTTTGCCCGCGCCGTTGGGGCCGATCAGGCAACGCAGCTCGCCGCGCGCCACGGACAGGTTCACCCGGTCCACCGCCACCACGCCGCCGAAGCGCACGCTCAGGTCTTCAGTGTGGATGGCCAGGTCCTGCGGGGATGCCGGGGCGCTCATGCGGTGCCCCCGTGGCGGCCCGGTACGCGCTCGCGCAGCCAGGGCAACAGGCCCTTGGGCAGCAGCAGCACGCACAGCACGAAGATCGTGCCCAGCACCAGGTTGGTAACACATCGGGTCCGACGAAGCCGCCCCAGGCTGCGTGCAGCGCGCCTGCCAGGCCGGCGATGGCCGCGCCGATCACGAACACGCCGAGCTTGTGGGCGCGCGCGTCGTAACCCAGCAGCTCGGCACGCAGCGCGTGCTCGCGGATCGCTGCGACGACCTGCCCGAAACGCGACCGCACCAGGCCCTTGAGGCCCGCATAGACCAGGACCAGCAGCGCCGCGCTCAGCAGATAGAGCTGCGCGAAGTCCAGCTCCTGCCCGAACAGCGCGATCGGCGGCACGCCTGGGATGCCGTTGTAGCCGCCCAGCGCCACCGCGCCGAGGCGGAAATCCGAGCCCGACACGGTATTGACCAGGTGGAACAGTATCAACGAAGCGGTCAGCGTGATCACGCCCAGGTAGACGTCGCTGATGCGGCCGTAGAACAGGAAGTAGCCCATCAGCGCCGCGCCCGCCACCGGCAGCAGCAAGGCGGCGCCCAGGGCGATCGCGCTGCCCTGGCCGTTGAGCGCCAGCACCGCGTAGGCGTAGGCGCCCAAGCCGAAGAACACCGACTGGCCGAAGCTGAAGATGCCCGCCACGCCCCACACCAGCGCCATGCTCAGCGCCAGGATGGACAAGATCACGTAGACGTTGAGCGTGACCAGCGTGGCCAGGTCCACCAGCCAGGCGACGCCGAACAGCGCCACCACCGCCAGCGCCCACGCCAGCGGCTTGAAGCCTGCGATGCGCGCGCTCACAGCGACCTCCGGAAGAAACGGCCGGTGATGCCCGAGGGCATGAGGCGCAGCAGCACCACGGCCAGCGCCAGCAGCGCCACGTGCCCGGCCACCGGCGTGGCCCAGCGCGTGACCAGCTCGCTCAACGTGCCGAACAGCGAACTCGCCACCACCGTGCCCGTGATCGCGTTGGCCCCGCCGGTGATGACGGTGATGAAGGCGCGCGTGACGTAGGCAGTGCCGATGGTGGGCACCGCGCCGGTCAGCGGCGCCATCACCGCGCCCGCCAGGCCGCTGATGGCCGCGCCGGCCGCGAAGGTCCAGGCGTAGACGCGCGAGGTGTTCATGCCCAGGGCTTCGGCCATCGGCGCGTTCTGCATGGTGCCGCGCGCCAGCAGGCCGGTGCGCGTGTGGCGCAGCACCCACCAGGTGCCCAGCACCAGCGCGGTGGCGACCGCGATGATCAGCACGCTGTACCAGGAGTCGCGGTAGCCGCCGAGCGTGAAGCTGCCCAACGGCGCGACCACGCCGCGCTGCTGGAAGCCGAAGGCCCAGGTTGCCAGGCCGATGAGCGCCAGGCTCACGCCCCAGGTGGCGAGGATGGTGTCGAGCATGCGCCCGTAGAGGTGTCGGATGATCAGCCGCTCCAGCGCGTAGCCCACCAGCCCCACCACCGCCGGCGCGACCACGAACATGGCCAGCCAGATGTTGAGGCCAGCCTGCACGCTGAGCACCAACGTGTAGCCGCCGATCATGAGGAACTCGCCGTGCGCGAAGTTCACCACCCGCATCATCCCGAAGACGATGGCCAGGCCCAGGCTGGTGAGCACCAGTAGGGCAATGGCGTAGACGAGGTGGAAGGACAGGACCGCGTAGTCCATCAGATGCGCGGCTCGAACTGCTGGTTGGTGTTCGGGTTCTTCACCAGGTCGCACTGGCCCACCATGTCGATGGCCGTGACCGCGCGGCTCTTGTCCAGCACGCGGTAGCCGCCGTCGCGCACCTCGGCCAGGTACATGTCGTAGGTGCAGTGGTGGGTGGCGGGGTCCAGCGCCACCTGGCCATGCGGCGCGTCTATCGACAGGTTCGACTCCAGCGCCTTGAGCACCGCGTTGCGGTCCAGGCTGCCGGCCTTGGCCACGGCGGCGGCCCACAGCCGCAGCGCCACGTACTCGTTCATCGTGGTGTTGCTCACGTAATCCTTGTGGCCCGCGTCGCGGTAGGCCTTGATGAAGGCCTTGTTCGAGGGCATGTCCAGCTCCTCGAAGTAGTTGGTGCAGACGATCACGCCGTTGGTGATCTCTTTGGGCATGAGCAGGTGCTCGCCCACGTCGCCGAAGGTCTGCGAGGCCAACGCGACCTTGCCCTTCATGCCCGAGGCCGCCCACTGGCCGTAGAAGCTGCCGTGCGCCGGACCGACGAAGCTGTTGATGATGGCGTTGGGTGCCGCGGCCTGGATCTTGGCGATGGTGGTGTTGAAGTTCGCCGCGTCCATGGGGAACAGCTCCACACCCACCACCTCGCCGCCGTGCTCGGCCGCGAGCCGGCGGATCCACTTGGCCGAGAGCTGGCCGAAGTTGTAATCCGCGCCCAGCACGTAGAGCTTCTTGCCGTGGTTCTTGATCAGGTGCGGCACGATGGTGCGCAGCGCGTGGCTGGGCGTCACGCCGGTGAGCACGGTATTGCGGTCGCACACGCCGCCCTCGTAGGGCATGTTGTAGAAGTAGGGCACGTTGGCGCGGCGCAGCACGGGGCGCACCACCTCGCGCGCGGCGCTGGTCACACCGCCGAAGGCCACCACGGCCTTGTCGCGCAGCGCCAGCTGCTGGCCGAACTGCGCGTAAAGCTGGTTGTTCGACTGCGTGTCGTACTCGACGATGCGCAGCGGTCGGCCCAGCAAGCCGCCGGCCGCGTTGATCTGGGCCACGCCGAACTTGAGCACGTTGCTCTTGCCGCGCCCGAAGGGCTGCAGCGGACCGGACATGTCCTGGATGCTGCCGATGACGATCTCATTGCCCTGGGCACGCGCCAGGGAAGACAGGCCCGCGAGCGGAGCGGCCAGCAGGCCGGAGGCCAGGGAGCCGGTGAAGGCGCGGCGGTTCAGGTTCATGGGAAGTCTCCTCGTCGTTGCCACAAGACCCGGGCGGGTCGAACGGGGAGCGAAGGTATGTCAGGCCAGCGGTGCTGGTGGGCATCACCGGAGCGCGCGGCCCAGCTTCCGCGCAATTTCGGCCGGGTCGGCGCAATCCGTTCCGGATAGGCTGGGCACGCGGCTTGCCGCCGCGCGGCTTTCCCCCATTTCAAGGAGGTATCACATGGCCCGATGCGACGTTTGCGGCAACGACTACGACCGCTCCTTCCAGATCGTCACCCAAGACCGGACCGTCACCGTCGACAGCTTCGAATGCGGCATCCACGCCTGCGCGCCCGCGTGCGCGCACTGCGGCTGCAAGGTCATTGGCCACGGCGTGCAGGATGGCGAGCGCATCTTCTGCTGCGCGCATTGCGCGCGCGAGTCGGGCGTGGACGCGCTACAAGACCGCAGCTGAACACAGCGGCTCCAGCAGCGGCACCCAGACGGCGGCCGCCACCATTGGACCCGCGCAGGGCATGTGCCCGAGCGCCAGCAGCACCATCAGGCGCGCGAGCCGCAGCATGATCCACCCGCCTTGGCCGCCGGTGCGCTCTCGTAGCGGTCGTGGTGCCGCACCCAACCCATGGTGTTGTCCAGGCCGTCTTCGTGGCGCCCGCGCGGCGTGAGGTCCAACAGCCGGTAGGTGCCCATCATCACCTCCACCCCGCGTCCGTAGGTGGAGTAGGTGTGGAAGACCTCGCCGGCGCCGTTCTTCGCGAACACGCTCACGCCGGGCATCTCGTCGTTGGCGAAGGGCCGTTGCGCGAAGTTGTAGTGCATGGATTGCGCGGCCACCTCGGCGGGCGTGAAGCTCACGCCGAAGTCGCGGTTGAAATCGCTGCCGTGCGAGGACACCCAGCGGAAGTTCCAGCCCATGCGGCGGCGGAAGCGCTCGATCTTCTCCAGCGGCGCGCGCGAGATCGCCACGAAACCCACGTCGCGCGCGGCCAGGTGCGCCAGCATGCCGTCGGTGTGGTCGGCCATGAACGAGCAGCTCTTGCAGCCCTCCTCCCAGTCCGGACCGAGCATGAAGTGCTGCACCAGCAGCTGGCTGCGTCCGTCGAACAGGTCGGCGAGTCCGCGCGGGCCCTCGGGCGTGTCGAACACGTAGCGCTTGTCCATGCGCACCCAGGGCAGCGCGCGGCGCGCCTCGGCGAGTTCGTCGCCCAGGCGGCTCAGCTCCTTCTCGCGGGCGAGCAGCGCGAGGCGCTGCGCCAGCCATTGCTCTCGGTCGGTGGTGGTGGTCGGGTTCATGTGACGCTCCTGTCTCAGGATTGAAGGGACTTGGGCCGGCGCACGGCACGCACCTTGCCGCTGGCGCCGCCACCGCAATAGAACAGCTCGGCGCCGTCGGACTCCAGCCCGCTCACGCCCTCGCCCGCCGGCATGCGCAGGCGCTGCAGCACCTCGCCGCTGGCGGGGTCGAGGCGGCGCAGCTCGCTGTCGTCGGCCTCCCAGGTGCCGTGCCACAGCTGGCCGTCGACCCAGGTGACGCCGGTGACGAAGCGGTTCGATTCGATGGTGCGGCGGATCGCGCCGGTCTCGGGGTCGATCTGATGAATCTTGCGGTCGCGGTACTGGCCCACCCACAGGCTGCCCTCGGCCCAGGTCAGGCCCGAGTCGTACCCCTGGCCCGGCGCGGGAATCGACGACAGCACCTTCCCCGTGGCCGGGTCGATCTTGTCGATGCGCGACTCGGCGATCTGGTAGAGGTGCGTGCCGTCGAAGGCGGTGCCCGCGTCGCACGGCTGCTCGATGCGGCGCACGGTCTCGCCGCTGGCGGGATCGAAGGCCACGATGCGCGGGCCGGTGGCGGCCCACACGTGGCGGCCGTCGTAGCTCACGCCGTGGACCTGGGTGGCGCCGTCGAAGGGGCCGTACTCGCGCACGACCTCGGCGGGCTGGATCGATGGCTTGCTCTTCATCGGTTGCTCCTTGAGGGCGCCACACGCGGCGCCTTGAGGTGCACTCTAGTCAAGCGGCAGCGAAGCGGGGAGTAACAAGATCGTCGTGAATCCCGCCAGCGGCGGCGCCAGCCATCGGCGCGCGCGGGCCTGCCCGATGGCGCGCGCACGGCCCTGGTCCTGGAGTTCCGCCAGGGCGCGCTGCACCGTGCGCTGGCTGGCGCCCAGCGCCAGGGCCAGGGCCGACGTGGACCAGGCCGCGCCATCGGACAGCAGCGCCTGCAGCGCGGCCTGCTCGCCCTCGATCGGCGGCGCCAGCACGATCACGGGCCGCTCGTCCCGGGGCACGAGCCGAAAACCGCGCGGCGTGGCCGTGATGTCGGCCACGCCCGCCGCCATGGCGCGCAGGCGACCGATCTCCACGCGCAGCCGCGCGCGGTGCGTCTCGTCGGGGTGCTTCGTTCGAAAGGCGCGCGCGATGAGCGCTTGCCGGTCCACGTCGCCGGGCCAGGCCTGCGCCAGCGCGAACGCCAGCGCGAACAGCACCGGGCGGCTGGCGAGCGACTGCCATGCCGCGCCCGCGCTGAGGCCGCGCCGGCAGGCGTCCACCACCAGGGCGCGCGACGCGAGCAGCGCCTCCACGTCCTGCAGGCGCAGCACCTGCTCACCACCACCACCCACGCGGCGCGCGGCCGGGCGGTCCAGGGCCGCGCGGGCCTCGTCCACCTCGGCCCGCAGCGCGGGCACGCCCGCGCGCTCGGCCGCCTGCGCCGCGCGCGCCAGCGCCTGGCGCGCCGGGCCGGTGCGCAGCGAGCGCAGCGCGAGCTCCGCCGCCGTGAGGTGGGCCAGGGCGGCCAGTGGCGGCGGCAGGGCCTGGCCATTCAGCGGCGCCAGCTGCGCGGCGGCCTCGTCCAGCCGCCCCATCAGCAGCGGCCAGCGCGCGGCGATCAGCTGCGCCCGCCAGGCATTGGCCCTGTCACCGCGCGCGGCCAGGGCCTTCGCGGCGGCCAACAGCGCGCGCGGCGAGCCCCCCAGCTCGCGCTGGGCCAGCGCCACTTCGGCCTCGGCCACCACGCAGCGCGCGCGGGCCAGGGCCTCGTGCGGTCCGAACCCCTTGCCCGCGCGCCGCAGCAGTTCGCGGGCGCGCGGGTACTCGCCCAGCTGCGCCATCGCGGTGCCGCGCAGGGCCAGCGCGGGCGGGTCCTCGCGCAGCGCCACGCGCTGCAGCGCGCCCAGCGGATCGCCGGCGGCGAGCGCGCGGGCGGCGGCGGCGATGAGGGAGTCCATGGGCGCGCAGCTTAGCGAGCTTGCCGGCACCCGGCCCGCGTGGCGCTCACACCGGCGCGTACGCCCCCGTGCCGTCCGGCCAACGCGTCAGCACCTCATATCCCTCGGGCGTCACCGCCACCATGTGCTCCCACTGCGCCGACAGCGAGCGGTCCTTGGTCACGACGGTCCAGCCATCGGCCAGGGTGCGCGTCTCGCGCCGGCCGGCGTTGAGCATCGGTTCGATGGTGAACACCATGCCCGCTTCCAGCCGCAGCCCTTCCCCGCGCTGGCCGTGGTGCAGCACATCCGGCTTGTCGTGGTAGACCCGCCCGATGCCATGCCCGCAGTACTCGCGCACGACGCTGAAGCGCTCGCGGTGCGCGACCGACTGGATGGCATGACCGATATCGCCCAGCGTCGCACCGGGCCGGACCTGGCGGATGCCGGCCACCATGGCCTCGTAGGTCGCGTCCACCAGACGGCGGGCCAGGATGCCGGGCTCGCCGACGAAATACATGCGGCTGGTGTCACCGAACCAGCCGTCCTGATTGACGGCGACGTCGATGTTGACGATGTCGCCCTTCCTCAGGATCTTGTCGGGCGAGGGAATGCCGTGGCAGACCACCTGGTTGACGGAGGTGAGGATGGTCTTGGGGTAACCGTGGTAGCCCAGGTTCGCGGGGATGGCGCCTTGCACGTTCACGATGTGCTCGTGACAGATGCGGTCGAGCGCCTCGGTGCTCACGCCCGGCACCACGTGGGGCGCAACAGCGCTCAGCACCTCGGCCGCCAGTTGGCCGGCGCGCCGCGCCTTCTCGATGCCCTCGGCGGACTGGATGGTGACGCCCCGGGTCATCCGCGTTTTCCGTTCGATGGCGCGCGGGAATGGCGGCCCTTGCCCTCGGGCGTGACCGCCACCGCGATGTCCAGCCCCCCCTCGAGTTCGGCCCGGACCAACAACTGCGCAATCGCCTGGTGGTCCAGGTCCGGGTGCAGCTCGGCCAACATGCCCACGCGCATCCAGTGTTCGGCTTGCGCGTTGATGGAGCGGCCGAGGGCGTTGCTCGCCACGCGCAGGTTCTCGTGCATCCGGTCCGAGATTTTCACGATGCCCATGGATCAGTGTATATATGAAACATATACGAATTATATAAACCCGGATGGCGCTCGCGTCCAGGGGCGCTGACAGGGGCGCGGCCCCCGCGGAAACATCTGCGAACACCCTTTCGCCGGCGCTGCGCGCAGACTGCGCGCTGCCCCCCACCACCTGACGCGACCCATGAAGCCCCTCCCCCTCCTGGTCTCCCTGAGCGCCGTGGCCTTGGCGCCCGCCGCGCGGGCACAGGCCCCCGCGCCCCAACCCGCGGCCAAGCTCGCTTCCGCCGCCCAGACACCGACCCAGAAACGCGCGCCCCTGGCCCGCTCCGCGGCCAAGGCCGTGGAAGAAGCGACGCCAATCGACGAAGACACCGACGTCTCCCTGAGCGACGCCGACCTCGCGGTGGCCCAGCGGGTCTACGTCGGCAACATCCCCTGCGAGCTGGGCAACACCGTGCAGGTCACGCCCGCCAAGCGGCAAGGCTTCTTCATCCTGCAGGTCGACAAGCCCCGCAAGGCGCGCTACTTCATGCACCCCGTGGAAAGCCGCACCGGCGCCATCCGCCTGGAAGACCCGAAACGCGGCGCGCTCTGGCTGCAGCTGGGCAACAAGTCCATGCTCATGAGCCAGAAGCTGGGCCTGCGGGTGGCCGACGAGTGCATGAGCCCCGAGCAGGTGACCCTGGCCGACGAGATGAAGCGCAACCCGCCCAGGAGCATCCTGGAGCCGGCCGAACCTCAGCGGTAGGCCGCGGACGGCGCCTCGCCCTCGCCCTGCGCGGCCCGGCTCATCAGGTCGCGGCCGATGTTGAGCATGCGCTCGCCGAGCGCGGCGCGGCGCGTCGGGTGCAGGCGCGATTCGCTCGCCACCAGCACGATGGCGCCCACCGGCCGGCCGTCGCGCTGCTGTAGCGACACCCCCAGCGCCCAGTAGCCCGGCACCACGATGCCCGGGATCACCGCGTAGCCGCGTTCGCGCGTCTCGGCCACCAGGTGGCGGATCACCGCCACCGGCGACTTGGGAAAGTGCTCGTCGATGTAGGGGCCGTTGACCGACAGCGCGTGCTCGACCTCGTCGTCGGGCAGCGCGGCCAGGATGGCCAGGCCGCCCGCGCCCACGCCCAGCGGGTGCCGGTCGCCCAGGCGCAGCGCGTCGCTGGGGATGGGGCCGTGCCCCGTCTCGCGCGACAGGCAGATCGCCTCCAGCCCCTGCACCACCGAGAAGAACACCCAGTCGCCGGTCTCCAGCGCCAGCGCGCGCAGCGAGGCCGTGGCCAGGCGCTGCAGCGAGTAACTGGGCTCGGCCGCCAGCCCCACCACGAAGGACTCCGGCCCCAGGCGGTAGCAGCGCGTGGCCGGGTCGTGCACCACGAAGCGCTCGTCGGCCAGCGTGTGCGTGAGCCGCACCGCCGTGGCCTTGCTCAGGCCCAGGCGGCGCCCGATCTCGCCGATGCGCAGCCCCTCGGGCTGATGGCGCGCCAGCAGCTTCAGGATGCCCAGCCCCCGCCTCAGGGTCTGCGCGCCGGCGGTTTCGCCAGCCGGTGGTTCGGGTGTGTTCATCTTGGTGAAAACCCGCAAACCGCGGATCACATAGTGGACCGCTTTTGCGGACGGATTCAGGGTTTTCCTCTGACGCAGCCCCGGGTTGTGCTGCCAACATCGGTCCATTCGATTCACATTCTGGACATTCAACCTCACAAGGGCGAGATGGACAACCCCAATCAGCACGGCGGGCGCATCGCCCTGGTCACGGGCGCCGCCAGCGGCATCGGTCTGCAGATCGCGCAAGACCTCGCGCAACAAGGCGCCACGGTCTGCATCGTGGACCGCAACGGCCCGGCGGCCGAGCAGGCCGCGCAGGGCATCCGCCAGGCCGGCGGCCAGGCCGAGGCCCTGGTGCTGGACCTGGCCGACGCCGAGGCCATTCAGCGCGCCATGGCCGCGCTGGACCGGCGCGTCCCGCGGGTGGACATCCTCATCAACAACGCCGGCGTGGTCTCCACGCAGCCGCACGACCAGGTTTCGCTGGCGCAGTGGAACACCACGCTGGCCATCAACCTCACCGCCCCCATGCTGCTCACGCAGGCGGTGCTGCCCGGCATGAAGCGCCAGCGCTGGGGCCGCATCGTCAACGTTTCGTCCATCAGCGGCGTGCGCGCGGGCACCGGCCGCCTGGCCTATGGCAGCTCCAAGGCCGCGCTCATCGCCATGACGGCGCAGTTCGCCATCGAACTCGGCGAGCACGGCATCACCGTCAACGCCATCGCGCCCGGCTTCGTGGACACGCCCATGATCCGCACCCTGCACGGCAGCTCCAAGGCCAACACCTACCTCGACGTCTGCCCCATGCACCGCTTCTGCTCACCGGCCGAGGTCTCGGCCGCCGCGCTGTTCTTCGCTTCCGAGCAGGCCAGCTTCGTGACCGGCCAGACGCTGGGCGTGGACGGTGGCTACCTCGCCAGCGGCCTGTACATGCGCCAGCTGTTCGACATCCCCGCCGCCACCGCGCCCGCCGCCTGAGCCGCACCGCTTTCCCCGCCAGTCCCACCACACAGAGGAGACACACGATGAGCCTTTCCCGCCGCACCCTGATCAAGGCCACGGGCATTACCGCGGCCAGCATCGCCGCGCCGCTGAAGCTGGCGTACGGCCAGAACGCCGAGTTCACCTTCAAGTACGCCAACAACCAGCCGCCGCAGCACCCCATGAACGTGCGCGCCAAGGAAGCGGTGGAGGCCATCAAGAAGGAAACCAACGGCCGCATGGACATCCAGCTGTTCCCCAGCAACCAGCTCGGCTCCGACACCGACACGCTGAGCCAGCTGCGCTCGGGCGGCGTGGAGATGTTCAACCTCTCCGGCCTCATCCTGTCCACCCTGGTCACGCCGGCCGCGCTCAACGGCCTGGGCTTCGCCTTCCCCAACTACGACGCCGTGTGGAAGGCCATGGACGGCGACGTCGGCGCCTACATCCGCGCGCAGATCGCCAAGGCCAACCTGCACGCGCTCGACCGCATCTGGGACAACGGCTTCCGCCAGACCACCTCGTCCACCAAGCCCATCAACACGCCGGCCGACCTCGAGGGCTTCAAGATCCGCGTGCCGGTGTCGCCGATGTGGACCTCGATGTTCAAGGCCTTCGGCTCCTCGCCGATCTCGATCAACGCCTCCGAGATGTACACGGCCCTGCAGACCAAGGTCGCCGACGGCCAGGAGAACCCGTTCGCGGTCATCTCCAACTTCAAGCTCTACGAGGTGCAGAAGTACTGCTCGCTCACCAACCACATGTGGGACGGCTTCTGGACGCTGATCAACCGCCGCGCCTGGGACCGCCTGCCACCCGACGTGCGCGACATCGTCGCCAAGCACATCAACGCCGCCGCCGTGAAGGAGCGCGTGGACGTGGCCGCCAACGAAGCCACGCTGCAGAAAGACCTCACGGCCAAGGGCATCGTCTTCAACTCGCCCGCCACCGCGCCCTTCCGCGAGAAGCTGCGCAGCGCCGGCTTCTACGCCGAGTGGAAAGCCAAGTTCGGCGACGAGGCCTGGGCGGTGATGGAGAAGTACACCGGCAAGCTGGGCTGACATGAGCGAACTCATCGCCGGCACCTCCGCCGACGCCGACGGCGCCTACAAAGGCGCCGTCCTTCACGACACGCGCCGCAGCCCGTTCTGGCTCAAGCCGCTGGAGGCCGTCTCGGCCCTCCTGATGCTCAACATCACGGTGCTGCTGCTCGTGGGCGTGATCTCGCGCTACCTGTTCAACAAATCCCTGGTGTGGTCCGACGAGGTCGTCTCGATCTCCTTCATCTGGCTCACCATGCTGGGCGCGGCCATCGCGGTTCACCGCAACGAGCACCTGCGCCTGGGCCTGTTCGTCGACCTGCTGCCGCCGCGCCTGCGCGAGTTCGTGCACGCCTTCGCTCTGGTGGCCATCGCCGCCGTGCTGCTGGCGCTCGTCGGCCCGGCCATCGACTACGCCAAGGACGAGTGGTTCATCCACACGCCGGCGCTGGACCTGCCCAACACCTTCCGCGTCAGCTCCATCGCCTTCGGCTTCATCGCCATGCTGGCCCTCATCGTGCAGTACGCGGGCCGCTCGGCGCGCAAGCTCGACCTGGTGCTGGCGGTGCTGCTGGTGGCGGCCGTCGCAGGCCTGTGCTGGCACTTCTCGCCGCAGCTCATGAAGCTGGGCACGGCCAACATCGGCTTCGTGCTCATCGGCTTCGCCGCCGTCTGCCTGGTGGCCGGCGTGCCCATCGCCTTCTGCTTCGGCATCGGCGCGGTGTGCTACCTGGCCTTCACCACGCACGTGCCGCTCACCGTGGTCATCGGCCGCATGGACGAGGGCATGTCCAGCCTGGTGCTGGTCTCGGTGCCCATCTTCGTGCTGCTGGGCTGCATCCTCGACGCCACCGGCATGGGCAAGGCCATCGTCGACTTCCTGGGCTCGCTGCTCGGGCACGTCAAGGCCGGCATGTCCTACGTGCTGCTGGGCTCGCTGTTCATCGTCTCGGGCATCTCGGGCTCCAAGGTGTCCGACATGGCCACCGTGGCCCCCGCCCTCTTCCCCGAAATGAAGCGCCGCGGCCACAAGCCACGCGAGATGGTGGCCCTGCTGGCCACCGGCGCCGCCATGGCCGACACCGTGCCGCCCAGCATCGTGCTCATCGTGCTGGGCGCGGTGGCCGGCGTGTCCATCGCGGGCCTGTTCCAGGCCGGCTTCGTCATCGCCATGGTGCTGCTGGCCGTGCTGCTGGTGCTGGCGCGCTGGAAGGCGCGCCACGAGGACATGAGCCACACCCAGCGCGCGCCGATGCAGATGGTGGGCCGCTTCCTGCTGATCGCCGCGCCCGCCCTGGTGCTGCCCTTCCTCATCCGCGCCGCGGTGGGCGAAGGCGTGGCCACCGCCACCGAGGTCTCCACCGTCGCCGTGGTCTACGCGCTGTTCGTGGGCCAGGTGATGTATGGCGGCATCGGCCTGCGCAAGTTCTACGACATGCTGGTGGAAACCGCCGCGCTTTCGGGCGTGGTGCTGCTGGTGCTGGGCTCGGCCTCGGCCATGGCCTGGTCCATCACGCAAAGCGGCGTGGTGCAGCACCTCTCCGGCTTCATGACCACGCTGCCCGGCGGCTGGGTCGGCTTCATGGCCGTCACCATCCTGGTCTTCGTGGCCCTGGGCTGCCTGCTCGAAGGCCTGCCCGCCGTGCTGCTGCTCGCGCCCATCATGTTCCCCATCGCGCACAAGCTGGGCATCAACGACGTGCACTACGCCATGGTCATCGTCTGCGCCATGAACATCGGCCTGATGATGCCCCCCATCGGCGTGGGCTTCTACATCGCCTGCCGCATCGGCGACGCACCGCCCGACGAGGTGATCGGCGCCATCTGGCCCTACCTCATCGCGCTGCTGGTGGGCGTGCTGATCATCGCGGCCGTGCCGGGCATCACCACGCTGGCCTTGTGACCCCCATCCAACCGTCTCCATGATCGATCTCTACCGGACCATGGCGCGCATCCGCGCCTTCGAACTCGCGGCCGAGGTGGCCAGCCAGGGCGGCGTGGGCGTGCTCGGCGCCAAGGTGGACGAGCGCGCCAAGGTGCGCGGTCCGCTGCACCTGTCCATCGGACAGGAGGCCGTGGCCGCCGGCGTCTGCGCCCACCTCACGCGCGAGGACCTGCTCACCAGCACCCACCGCGGCCACGGCCACACCCTGGCCAAGGGCGGTGACATGCGCCGCATGATGGCCGAGCTGTTCGGCCGCGCCGGCGGCAGCAACGGCGGCAAGGGCGGCTCCATGCACATCGCCGACTTCTCGGTCGGCATGCTGGGCGCCAACGGCGTGGTCACGGCCGGCCTGCCCATCGCCTGCGGCGCGGCGCAGGCGCTCAAGCTGCAAGGCAAGCCACACTTGGTGGCCTGCTTCTTCGGCGACGGCGCCACCAACCGCGGCCCCTTCCTGGAAGCGCTCAACTGGGCCGCCGTCTACCAACTGCCCGTGCTCTTCGTCTGCGAGGACAACCGCTACTCCGCCACCACCGCCACCGCCGGCCTGAGCGCCGGCCCCGGCGTGGCCGCGCGCGCGGCGGCGCTGGGCGTGCCCGGCGAAACCGCCGACGGCAACGACGTGGAGGCCGTGCACGCGGCGGCCGGCCGCCTGGTCGCCAGGATCCACGCGGGCGAAGGCCCGCAGCTGCTGCACGCCCTCACCTGGCGCGTGCGCGGCCACGTTTCGGTGGACACGCAGGGCTACCGCGACCCGCAGGACCTGCAAGGCGCCATCGACGCCGACCCGCTGCGCCGCGCGCGCGAACGCGCCCTGGCGCGCGGCGCCACGCTCGCGCAGCTCGACGCCATCGACGCCGAGGTGCGCGCCGAGATCGACGACGCCGTGGCTTTCGCCGACGCCTCGCCCGCGCCCGACCCGGCCAGCGCGTTCACCGACATCCAGACCACCGGAGCCGGCCCATGGCACTGATCCGAACCACCTACGCCGACGCCGCCGTGCGCGCCCTGGCCAACGCCATGCGCGCCGACCCGCGCGTCGTGGTGCTGGGCGAGGACGTGGGCCGCGGCGGCATCTTCCAGCAGTACAAGGGCCTGCAGGCCGCCTTCGGGCCCGAGCGCGTGATCGACACGCCCATCTCCGAGGCCACCATCGTCGGCGCCGGCGTGGGCATGGCGCTCGTGGGCATGCGCCCCGTGGTGGAAATGCGCGTGGTCGACTTCGCGCTCTGCGCCATGGACGAGATCGTCAACCAGGCCGCCAAGAACCGCTACATGTTCGGTGGCCAGGGCCGCGTGCCGCTGGTGATGCGGCTGCCCATCGGCTTCTGGTCCAACTCGGCGGCGCAGCACTCGCAAAGCCTGGAGGCCTGGTTCGCCCACCTGCCCGGCGTGGTGGTGATGTGCCCCGCCACCCCGCAGGACAACTACAGCATGCTCACCCAGGCCCTGCGCGGCGAGGACCCGGTGATCTACATGGAGAACAAGGAACTCTGGGGCCTGGAGGGCGACGTGGACGAATCCCTCGTCGCCACGCCCGGCCGCGCGAACGTTCTGCGGCGCGGCGATGACCTCACCCTCGTGAGCTGGTCCGCCGCCGTGCGCACCGCCAGCCAGGCCGCCGACGAGCTGGCCGCGTTGGGCGTGCGCGCCAGCGTCATCGACCTGGGCACGCTCTGGCCCTGGGACCGCGACACCGTGCTGGCCGACTGCGCGCGCACGCGCCGCCTGCTGGTGGTGCACGACGCGGTGCAGGCCGGCGGCTTCGGCGCCGAGGTGGCGGCCACCGCCGCGCAGGCCACGGGCTGCCGCGTCGGCCGCCTGGGCGCGCCGCGCATTCCCGTGGGCTACGCCACGCGCCTGGAGACCGTGGCCCGCGTCTCCCCGTCCGCCGTCGTCGAGGCGGCGCAACAGCTCATGGCCGACGCCGCGCAGGCAACGGCCGCCTGATCCCCCTTCTGTTTTCACTCACCACCGACAAGACCATGAAAGTTTTCTACGACAAGGACTGCGATCTGTCCCTCATCAAGGGCAAGACGGTCGCGATCATCGGCTACGGCAGCCAGGGCCACGCGCACGCGCAGAACCTCAACGACAGCGGGGTGAAGG
>NZ_MIYM01000029.1:0-3228 GCF_001777155.1 Hydrogenophaga sp. PML113
GGGGTCCATTTGATTTCAGTGCAGAAAGTGACGGTTCGTGCCTCCCCGCAGAGCGAGGATTGGCGCGGGGTCTGCTCCAGGGGCGAGCGTAAGTGCTTGTCACGCTTTGAGTTTCTGTTGGTCTCCTAATCGGTCGCTGAGAGCCTGTTTGCGTGGTCGATTTCAGCTGCCAGCACTCGTTTTCGCTGCAGCAATTGACGGCAGGATCTGACCGGCGTAACGTTCCAGCGGGAAGCGGAAGACGCCGCGCAGGTTGATCCCCTCCAAGCGCGTCGGTGCAATGCGCCCAGTCAACTCAGGCGGCACGATCTGTCGCCTGTTGGCCCATCGGTCCAGTACGGCCTGCATCTGAGCCGTGTTCCACGCCATCACGATGTTGGCCAACAGGCTCAAGGCGTCGGCCACTGCCTGCATCTCGTCGGTACGCCGAGCCTGGGCCGATCCAACACGACCGGTGTAGATGGCGCGCTTGAGCGCGTTCACCGCCTCGCCCCGGTTCAGAACCCGGCGCAGTTCCCTGCGGAAGCCGGCATTGACGAAGTAGTCCGCCAGGAAGGCGGTCCTGAGCAGCTTGCCCAACTGCACACCGGCGTCGTAGATCGGGTCCCCGCGCGCCGCAGAACCGAACCTGGCCAGCGCCGTCACCGCACTGGCGTGACCTGTCTGCACCGAGGCCGCCAGATGCACCAGCTGGTCCCAATGAGCTTCGATCAGTGTCGTGTCCACGCTGGCCTCACACACGGCGGCGATCTCCACAGGGATTGTCATTCCTCGCGGCACGAACAGGTGGCGTTGCCGCAGTTCGCGCAGCCGCGGGCATAGATCGAAGCCCAGCAGACGCGATAGCGCCATCGCGAAGTCGGTGTAGCCGTGCGTGTCGACAGCCAACTGCGACACCTCCACCCGCTCCTGTCTCACCACCCCTTCGATGGCGGCACCGGCCTGGCGCTCATTGAGCACAATCGGCTGGGCGTGGAAGATTCCCCAACGATCGCGCACGTGGCTGTAAACGCCGATGGAGGCTGTCTGGCGTCGTGGATCCTGGCGTGCCTGCCATACCCGGCGGCTGGTCTCCAGACTCATCATGTCCGAGGAGGCCAGATCGGCTCGGCCCCACGTTGCCGCTACCGCATGGCGCTGCATGAACTCCAGCACCGCCTGGCAGGCCAGGGCCAGCCGCCGCTCATCGCCCGCCCAGCGCATTGCCTGGCGGATGCTGGGAGCCGATAGCTGCGGGATCATGCGGGCGCACTCTGCGGCCGTCAGGCTGGTGCCGTGCGCCAATATGCCGGCGTAGGTCATCAGCAGTTCCTGGCTCGATCTGGGCTCACGCCCGAGCATGATCCAGCTGAAGCGCACCTGAGCGTCCACGGCCAGGATGACCTCTGGCAGTTGCACCTCGCCGATGCGCTGGTCAAGCCGGCTACGCAGTTTGGTGACTTCGGGATCTTCGTCTTCGGCGGCCAGGGGCGCCAAGTGCAACTCGTCGTCCACGCGCAGCAATCCGACGCGAGTGGCAGCCGCCACCGCGTCGATACCTGTGCGAACGCGTGCAAGCAACGGTGTGAGGAAGTCACTGGCCTTGGCCGGCAGCTGCAGCCGGGCGTAGTGGCGCCGGGCTTCGGTCTTCCAGCGCTCATCCGGGATGAACAGCCGCTCGCGGCCGCGGAAGCTCAAGGAGTGCTCAATCCAGACCGAGCCGTTGCGCAGCGCTCGGCGCAAGGCAAACAGAGTGGCCACCTCCAATGCCCGGAACGCCCGCTCACGGTCGACGTCAGCGATGGCTTGACGCCATGCCGGGCCCAGGCGCGCTGCCGTGACCTCGCCCGGCAGGCTCTTGGTGCCGCCAGCGTACAGGGTGCGCAGCCTGTCCAACGCGTCGATGGCCGGATGCTCGCCCGTGGCTTGCCAGGCCAGCCCGCTCACTGCCACCAGCAGCGAGCGCACCGGGGCAATGGCGTCGATGAGGTGCTGGCGGATGATCGACGCTCGACTGGGCGGGCGCCGGGCACGCTTGACCGCGACCAGACTGACCAAGCGCGAACGCAGTTCGGCATCTGGCACCTTCTCCTGGGCCGCAAGATCGGTCAGTTCCTGGAGCAATTGCTGGTACTGCTGCGCCCAGTCAACCGTTGCCGTCACACCGTCGGCGCACTGCCGCCAGAGGTCGGCCACACGACGCTGGAACATGAGGATGAGCTGATCTGTGGCCGTCAGCAGGCAATAGCGCAGGAAGCAGGCCATCTCGACAGTGCGTGCCGGCTCCTTGATCCGGGCGCTGATCGAGGGCGCACGGGAGGCCATGCGCCGCGCATACCGGCGCACCAATACGTCGTTGAGATGGCCCAAGTGTTGATCGATCCCCAAATCCGTCAGGAAGGCAATACGTTCGAGCACCTCGGTGATCTGGCGCGTCGAGTGCTTGGCCGGTGCGCTCCACAGCCAGCTCTGGCTGTGCTGGCCATCCAGGCGCGCACTGTCCAGCGCCGACGCCCAGCGTTTGAGAAGGCCGGGTGGCACTGCGGCTCGGATCGCCTGGGCAGTGGCGGCCTCGAGTTCGGTCAGTGCAACCGCCACCAGGCTGCGGATGACACGGTCGTGCACGATGAGGAGCCGGTGTTCGTACAACCAATGCCGGGCATGCAGCAGCAGCCGCTCACGATCGGCGCTGTGGGTCACTTCATCGCGCAGAACTCGCACCAACGCTCGACGCTGGTGCTCGGTCATCCAGGCAAAGCCCAGCGCCTCGCAGGCCTGCTGCTGGTGATCGAACAGGGTTCGGCCACGGGCGTACAGCGCACGCAGCGACGCCAGGTCGGGGGTGGTGATGCCCAGCATCTGGCCCAGGTGACGCAGCAAGACGGGCGGGACCGCACGCACACTGTTTAGCGGCCGGCCGCTCATGCGCACGAAACCGATGTGCAGTGCCAGGCCCAGCTTGTGGTTGTCGCCTCGCCGCCTTGAGATCAGCTCCAGCTCGGCTTGACTGAAGCTGAAGAAGGCCTGGAGTTCAAAGTCAGTGAGCTCGCGCGGCAGATCGCGCAGGCCAAGGTATGGGGTCTGCCAGCCTTGCATTTCGGTTGCTCCTCGTCTCTCGAAAGGCAGCCAACGATACGCGGCGAAATACCGAACAGCAATCCCTTTGAAATCAACAAGTTACCTGCCCATGCCCGCGCCGTTGCTGGGGAAGCGAACCGTCACTTTTGACACTGAAATCAAATGGACCCC
>NZ_MIYM01000030.1:0-3205 GCF_001777155.1 Hydrogenophaga sp. PML113
GGGGTCTCCTCGTTTTCAGTGCAATAAGTGACGGTACGAAAAGCTAGCACTGGCGCGGAGGTGGTGTTGGTAGATCGTTGATTTCATTGACTTTCCTGTTCACTTTCAAATCTGCGATTCGTGGCGTCAAACCGTGGTCGGTTTCATCCATTGGTGCCAGTTATCGATGCATTTGGCCGCGAAGGCAGGATTTGGTCAGCATAGCGGTCAACCGGGAAGCGAAACACACCCCGCAAGTTGATGCTCTCCAGCCTGGTGGGCGCAATCTTCCCGATCAGTTCCGGTGGAATGACCTGGCGGCGGTTCGACCAGCGATCCAGGACCGCCTGCATCTGTGAGGTATTCCACGCCATCACGATGTTGGCCATCAGGCTCAACGCATCGGCCACAGCCTGCATTTCATCGACACGTTTGGCCTGCGCCGGGCTGATCCGGCCGGTATAAATGGCGCGCTTGAGGGCGTTAACAGCCTCGCCCCGATTGAGCACCCGGCGCAACTCGTTCCTGAAAGCGTCCTTGACAAAGTAGTCAGCCAAAAACGCCGTACGCAGCAACCGCCCCAATTGCACGCCAGCCTCATAGATTGGATCGCCCTGGGCGGCAGAACCGAACCGCGCAAGAGCTGCCACCGCACTGGCATGTCCGCTCATGACCGAGGCTGCCAGGTGCACCAGACTATCCCAATGCTTTTCGATCAAAGCGACGTCGACATTGGCTTCGCACACCGCAGCGATTTCTGCGGGCACTTTGGTGCCGCGTGGCACAAAGAGGTGGCGCTGTTTGAGTTCCTTCAACCGCGGGCAAAGATCAAAACCAAGCAAACGGGCATGTGACATGGCAAAGTCGGTGTAGCCATGGGTATCCACAGCAAGCTGGCTGGTCTCCAGCTTTTCTTGGCGGATGACACCTTCAATGGCCACGCCCGCCTGGCGCTCATTGAGCACAAAGGGCTGCGCATGGAAGATGCCCCACCGGTCTTTTACATGGGAGTAGATTCCAATGGAAGGTGTGTTGCGCCGAGGATCAAGCCGGGCTTGCCACACCCGTTTGGTGGTCTCCATGCTCATCATGTCAGAAGATGCCAAATCGGACCGCCCCCAGGTGGCGGCAATCGGGTGTCGCTGCATGAATTCCAGCACAGCCTGGCAGGCCTGGCTCAGACGCCGTTCGTCCCGCGCCCAGCGCATGGCCTGGCGAATGCTGGTGGCAGACAATTGCGGAATCATGCGCGCGCATTCGACCGCAGTCAGACTGGTGCCGTGGGCCATGATGCCGGCATAGACCATCAGCAGCTCGTCGGTAGAGCGCGGCTCACGTCCGAGCATGATCCAGCTAAAGCGCACCTGGGCGTCAACGGCCAGAATCACTTCCGGCAATTGAACCTCACCGATGCGGTGATCCAAAGCCGCGCGCAGCTTGGTCACTTCTGGGTCTTCGTCCTCTGCGGGCAATGGCGACAAATGGAGTTCATCATCCACGCGCAGTACGCCACTGCGGGCTGCAGCGGCCACCGCATCGACACCGGCAGTTACTCTGGCCAGCAAAGGCTTCAAGAAAGTGGCAGCCTTGCTGGGTAACGATAGACGGGCATAGTGTTTCTTGGACTCTGCCTGCCAACGCTCGTCCGTGAAGAACAAGCGCGCACGACCCCGAAAGCTCAGGCTGTGCTCAATCCAGACCGAGCCATTGCGCACCGCGCGGCGCAGGGCAAACAGGGTGGCCACCTCCAACGCCTGAAACGCCCGTTCCCGGTCTGGGCTGGAGATCGAAACCTGCCAGATCATTCCCAGACTTGGTGCCACCACTTCAACTGGCAGCTTTCTGGATCCTTTGAGATATAAAGCTTGCAGCTTGGCAAGGTACTCGATGGCAGGATGCTCGCCGGTGGCCTGCCAGGGCAGCTTTGCAATGGCGACGAGCAACGACCGCACGGGGCGAATTCCATCAATCAATCCCTCGCGGACCAGGGAGGCCCTGCTCGGTGGTTTGCGTTTCTGGGTTTCGGTGATCAAGGCTTCAAGACGGGCACGCAACTCAGCATCTGGCACCGCACCTTGCGCGCTCAAGGCAACAAGTTCGCCGAGCAGCGTTTTGTACATTGCGGCCCAATTGACGGTAGCGGGGACATCGGCGGCAGCCTGACGCCACAGATCGGCGATCCGGCGCTGCACCATAAGGATCAACTGGTCTGTGGTGGTGAACAGGCAATACCGAAGAAAGCATGCGACCTCCACGGTGCGCGCTGGCTCTTTGATCTTGGCTCCGGCTGAGGGCGGCCTGGAGACAAGTCGGCGCGCGTAGCGGCGCAAGATGAGATCGGGGATGTCTGCCAGGTGCTTATGAACGTCCAGCGTGTAAAGCAGGTCGATGCGCTCCAGTACCTCGCTGATTTGGCGGGTTGAGTGTTTCGCCGGTGCAGCCCATAGCCAACTCTGCTGGGTTTGTCCATCTGGGCGCAGCTCTGAAACTGAGGCTCGCCAGCGATCAAGTGTTGCTGGATCAACGCTGGCGGCGATGGCGGTGCCTGTTTCAACTTCAAGCTGGGCAAGTGCCGCCGCAATCAGTGTCCGAATTGCCCGCTCGTGCACGATCACCAGCTTGTTCTTGTACAGCCATTGACGCGCCCGCACGAGTAGCTGATCGCGGTCGGCGCAGCGCGCCACTTCGTCGCGCAGTTCACGTACCAGTGAGCGGCGCTGGTGCTCGCTCATCCACTGGAATCCAAGGACCGTGCAGGCTACTTGTTGGTGATCGAATAGCGTGCGCCCGCGTTCATACATGGCTCTCAGCGAGGCGACTTCTGGTGCTGCAATGCCAAGCTCGTTGCCAAGGTGGCGCCACAAGGCTACTGGAATTACCCGAAAGGCACCGAGCAAACGCCCACTCATGCGCAGGAAACCAATATGGAGCGCCAGACCAAGCTTGTGGGAATCACCTCGGCGTGCATTGATTGCGTCGCGCTCGGCACCATCGAAGGTGAAAAATGCCTTCATCTCGAAGTCGCTGATATCGCGGGGGAGCCCACGCATCCCCAAAAACGTTGTGTGCCAACCCTGCATCGTGAACCTCAAAAGTGGGAGGCCACCATACCCGTTTACAAAGCGAACAGGAAAGTCAATGAAATCAACGGTCTACCCAGACCACCCCCGCGCCAGTGCTAGCTTTGCGTACCGTCACTTATTGCACTGAAAACGAGGAGACCCCA
>NZ_MIYM01000031.1:0-2395 GCF_001777155.1 Hydrogenophaga sp. PML113
TGGAGCTGACCGCCTCAAGGCACGAGACCCTCTCTGGCGCACAAAAGAAACGACGCGGGAAAGCACGGGTTCTGCTGGTATGGAAAGGTGAACAGAGGATCCGACGCACAAGCCCGGCGGAACATTCCAGCCCGCCTAGTCAGATAACTGGTCTTATCGCAGTAGCTGCATGCCGGGAGTAAACTGGGCTTCGGCAAAATGCCCGAGTTCCCGGAGGCTCCAGTGCCAGCCGCCGCTCCCACCCCACGAAGCAGTCCTTTCGACGTCAATGCTTTGGCAGCGCTGCGCGCCTGGCATGAAGGCATGCCCTCGCGCCAGGCAGTCGAGCGCTACTTGCCCGAGCGCCTGAATGCGGGGCACACGGCACGTGGTGTGCTCGGCGCGGTTCGACGCGAGCTGGCCAGGCATGCACGATCGCGCTTGCGCGATGACCTGGCCGAAGTGTTCGAGCGGCCTGCTGCGGAGCGCACCAGGCATGCCAGGGCGGTGGCCGCAGCACTGCATGAACTGCGGCATCTGCCCGCACCGCAGCCGCTGATCGGCGACGCCGTCGAACGCTGGTTGCCCGCTCGCGCGGCCGCGGCGCTGAAAGGGCAGGGCATCCGCACGCTTGCGGAGCTCACCGTGCGCATTCCGCGCCGGCGGCAGTGGTGGGTGGCGATTCCCGGGCTGGGACAGGCCTGCGCACGCGAGGTCGAGGCGTTCTTTGCCGCGCATCCGCAGCTGACGGAACGTGCGCGCGCGCTGATTGCGCAGGACGCGCCCGGCGACATCGTGCCGCTGGAGCGCATGACCTCGCCTCGCGCCGAGCTAGACGGCTCACGTGGCAGGTTCCGTGCCCCGGCGCACACCTGCTTAATTGACGCCAGCCATGACGGCGAGGCTGTCCTGAGTTGGCTGCAGCTGCACGAATCGCTCGCCACTCGGCGGGCGTACCGCAAGGAGGCCGAACGGCTGCTGCTGTGGGCGGTGATCCAGCTGGGAAAACCCCTTTCGTCGCTGACGACCGATGACGCCATCGCCTATCGGGCGTTCCTGCGCAATCCGACGCCGCAGCGCCGCTGGGTGGGGCCGCCGCGGCCGCGCAAATCCGGCGAATGGCGGCCGTTTGCCGGCGCTCTGGCACCGAAGTCGATCGCCTATGCGCTGTCCGTGCTCGGTGCCATGTTCCGATGGCTCATGGCGCAGCACTATGTGCTGGCCAATCCCTTTGCCGGGATCAAGGTTCGTGGCGCCGGCGACAGGCAGCCCCTGGACAAGGGACGGGCGTTCTCGCAGGCGGAGTGGAGGCTGGTGCGCACGATTGCCGATGGACTGGAAGTCTCCTACGGGTGGGAACGTGGCGCCGCCGATCGCGTGCGATTCCTGCTGGACTTCGGATATGCGACGGGACTGCGCGCCGGCGAACTGGTGGGTGTGAAGCTGCGGGACGTCAGGAAAGACGAGCGCGACGACTGGTGGCTGCATGTCGTAGGGAAGGGCGCGAAGAACGGCAAGGTGGCCCTGCCGCCGCTCGCGCGCTCGGCGCTGGATCACTACCTTTGCGTTCGCGGACTGCCCACGTCGCCAGAGCTGTGGGTGCCGGCGACGCCGCTGCTCGCTCGCATCGGGGCCGAGGATCGGGGCATCACAGGAGCGCGGCTGTGGGCGGTCATGAAAAGGTTTTTCACCACCGCGGCCAAGGTGCTGGAGCGGGACGCGCCCGCCCTCGCGGCGAAACTGAGGCAGGCGAGCCCGCATTGGATGCGGCATTCGCACGCGAGCCATGCGCTGGCCGCCGGCGCCGACTTGACCACCGTGCGGGACAACCTGCGGCATGCCTCAATCACCACCACGTCCACGTACCTGCACGGAGAGGAGGTCAAGCGCGCTCGCCAACTCGCCGCTGCATTCGGCCTGTGAGTCGGTGTGCGGCGTCGACCATGTGCTCACCGTCTCTGCGCGGGTGCGCCTGCTGGGCGCACAGTGCGACGTGCTGTCCCCGTATTGGCGGGCACTTGGCGACACACCGACGGCGCGTTGACCAGCTTTAGACACGAGCGCCGCACCCGGGTGTCAGGCGCGGGTGGCGCGCCAGTAGACCTGAACGTCTTCGCCCCAGGTCAGGCCGGAGGCGGCGACCGCCACGCGCAACAGCGTCGCGATTCGCGGCCGGTTCAGATTGGTGTCGATCACCCAGTCCTCGACGAGTGGGCGCGAATACTTCGTTGCCCACGCTGCGGGCTTGCCGGGGAACAGCTGCAGCACCGATCGAGCGACGTAGGCGCGGGAATAGCCGCGTGCCCCCATCGCACCCGCCATCGCTTCGCGCTGCAGCGGACGGTCGGCCCAGAGCCGGCGCAGAAGGCCGATGTGGATGTCGATCGCGCTCCAGGCGCGCGCCATTTCGCCGTGG
>NZ_MIYM01000032.1:0-2497 GCF_001777155.1 Hydrogenophaga sp. PML113
TGTTGACGATCATTCAAAACTGACCCACCTGTAAGGGGCGCGATCGAGCAAATCTGACCCACGTGTAGACACTGCCCTGCTCAATGTTTGAGCAGGGGAACCAGGAGTGATCAACGTGGGCATGTTGGCCAAGATCAGGCGAATGCACCTGAGGGATGGGAAGTCCATCCGGGAGATCAGCCGAGTCACCGGGCTGTCCAGGAATACGGTGAGAGGGTGGTTGCGCCAGCAGGACGTGACCGAGCCGAAGTACCCCAAGCGAAGCGAGGTCAGCGTCGTGGACGCCTGGGCGCAGCACTTGGAGGCGGCGCTGCGAACCGACCAGCACCGCGCGGCGCGCGAGCGGCGCACCGCCAAGGGGCTGTTCGAGCAGATCCGCGCACTCGGCTACAAGGGCAGCTACCCGCGGGTGGCGGTGTGGGTGCGCCGCTGGCGCGAGCAGCAAGCCAACGCGCCCCGGCGCGCGGCGTTCGTGCCGATGAGCTTCGAGCTGGGCGATGCGTTCCAGTTCGACTGGAGCTGCGAGTACGTCTTCGTGGGTGGCCTGCGCCGGCGCCTGGAGGTTGCGCACACCAAGCTGGCCGCCTCGCGCGCGTTCTGGCTCACGGCCTACCCGGCGCAAAGCCACGAGATGCTGTTCGATGCCCACGCCCGGGCGTTTGCCGCCTTCGGCGGAGTGCCGCGGCGCGGCATCTACGACAACATGAAGACCGCTGTGGACAAGGTGGGAGCGGGCAAGGCCCGCAGCGTGAACGTGCGCTTTGCCGCCATGTGCTCGCACTACCTGTTCGATGCAGAGTTCTGCAACCCGGCCTCGGGTTGGGAGAAGGGGGTGGTGGAGAAGAACGTGCAGGACCGGCGCCGCCAGGTCTGGCGCGAGGCCGCCGAGCGGCGCTGGGCGGATCTGGAGGCGCTCAACACCTGGCTGGGCGAGCGCTGCCGCCAGTGCTGGGAGGACAGTGCCCACCCCGAGTGGCCCGAGCTCACCGTGGCCGAGGTGTTCCAGGACGAGCAGGCGCGCCTCATGCCTTGCCCAAAGCCCTTTGATGGCTATGTCGAGCAACCGGTTCGGGTCTCGGCCACCGGGCTGATCCACTTCCAGCGCAACCGCTACAGCGTGCCCACCCGCCACGTGAACGCGATCCTGAGCCTGCGGGTGTACCCGCGCGAGCTCGTGCTGGTGGCTGAAGGGGTGGAGGTGGCGCGCCATGTACGCTGCTTCGAGCGCGAGCAGACTGTCTACGACTGGCGCCACTACATCGATCTGGTGCAGACCAAGCCCGGGGCGCTGCGCAACGGCGCACCGTTCAAGACCATGCCTGAGGCGCTGCAGGCGCTGCAGCGGCACTTGCTGCGCCACGCCGGTGGAGACCGGGTGATGACGCAGGTGCTCGCCGCTGTTCCCGTGCACGGCCTGGAAGCGGTGATCGTGGCTGCGGAGGTGGCGCTGGAGGCGCAGCGCCCAAGCGCCGAGCACGTGCTCAACGTGCTGGCCCGCCTCAAGGAGGGCTTGCCTGTGCTGCAGCCGCTGGAGGCGAACACCCCGGCGCTGCGGGAGGAGCCGCGTGCTGACGTGCAGCGCTACGACCGGCTGCGGGAGGTGCGCGCATGAGCACCGAGATCGTTGCACGCCTGAAGGCGCTCAAGCTGCACGGCATGGCCGCCAACTGGCCTGAGTTGGTGGCGCGCTGCCGCCACTCGGCGCTGGGGCCGGAAGCCCTGGTCGAGCAACTGCTCAGCGCAGAAGGTGCTGAGCGCGAGCTTCGCTCCATCAGCTACCAGATGAAGGCCGCGCGCTTCCCCGCGCACCGCGATCTGGCCAGCTTCGAGTTCGAGGGCAGCGCCATCGACGCGGAGTTGATCAATAAGCTGCACACGAGCAGCTTCACCGACTCGGCCCACAACGTGGTCTTCATCGGCGGTCCTGGGACCGGCAAGACGCACTTGGCTACAGCCCTGGGTGTTCAAGCCGTGCACCGCCACGGCAAGCGGGTGCGCTTCCACTCCACGGTGGAGCTGGTCAACGCGCTGGAGATCGAGAAAGCCCAGGGCAGAGCCGGGCAGATCGCACACCGCCTGATGTACGTGGACATGCTCATCCTGGACGAGCTGGGCTACCTGCCGTTCAGCCAGTCGGGCGGTGCGCTGCTCTTCCACCTGCTCTCCAAGCTCTACGAGCACACCAGCGTGGTCATCACCACCAACCTCAGCTTCGGGGAGTGGAGCCAGGTCTTCGGCGATGCCAAGATGACCACTGCGCTGCTCGATCGCCTCACGCATCACTGCCACATCGTGGAGACGGGAAACGAGTCCTGGCGCTTCAGGCACAGCAGCACGAGCGCTGCGCGCTCACCAACCACCAGCAAACGAAAGAAAGGAGCTAAGACGGAGAGTCCAGACAAGGACTTATCCACAGAACCGGCTGCCGTCAGGTAGCCTTGAGGGTGGGTCAAATTTGAATGATCACGACGGGTCAGTATTGGGTGATCGTCAACAG
>NZ_MIYM01000033.1:0-2315 GCF_001777155.1 Hydrogenophaga sp. PML113
TGTCACCGCCGGATGAATACTCCCCGTATTGGCCGGTTGAATTTTCCCCAGTTTGAAGCTTGAACAGGCAGCGGGCCGAGGCCCGCTGCCTGTTCGTCCACCTGACCGACCATTGGCTCCCGACCGTCGTGGAGCTGGAGGCCAGGTGCTCAATCTGAAGGGACTGATGATGATTCTGGAGCTACACCGGCAGGGGCTGCCGATCTCCGTGATTGCCCAGAGAACCGGGCACGACCGCAAGACCGTTCGCAAATACATCCAGCGCGGACTTGCCGTTCCCAAGTACAAGCCCAGAGCCGCTCGCACTGGCGCTCTCGACGATTTCCGCAGCTACTTGCAGGAGCGACTACAGGCCTGGCCCGAGTTGACCGGCTCCCGGCTGCTGCGTGAGATCCGGGCGTTGGGCTACCAGGGCGGCAAGACCATCTTGAACGACTACCTGCGCCAGATCAGGCCGGCGCCCGCGCCGGCCTTCGAGGTCCGTTTTGAGACTCCACCCGGCCAACAGGCTCAGGTGGACTTTGCCGAGTTCAAGGTGCGCTTTACCAGCGAGCCCATGGAACGCAAGGTCTGGCTCTTTGCCATGGTGCTGGGCCACAGCCGATACCTGTGGGCTCAGTTCGTGATGCACCAGGATCTGCCAACCGTGCTGCGCTGCCACATGCAGGCCTTCGAACACTTCGCTGGCGCACCCCGCGAGATCTTGTACGACCGGATGAAGACCGCCGTCCTGGGAGAGCCTGAGCAGGACAAGGCCATCATCTACAACGCCAAGCTGCTGGCCTGCGGTGCGCACTACGGCTTCGCTCCTCGGGCCTGCCAGCCCTATCGGGCCAAGACCAAGGGCAAGGTGGAGCGCCCGTTTCGCTACATCCGTGCCGACTTCTTCATGGCGCGCTCATTCGTGGACCTGCAGGACATGAACCGCCAGTTGCGCCTGTGGCTCGATACCGTGGCCAATGCGCGGTTGCATGCCAGTACCCAGCGCGTGGTGCAGGAGCATTTCCAGGAAGAACGCCCAAGCCTGCAGGCCTTGCCTGCCGGTCGTTTCGATGCGGTGTTGCGCCAGGAGCGGCGCGTCAGCAGCGAGGGCTGCGTGAGCGTTGGCGGCAATTACTACAGCGTGCCCGATGGCACCCGCAGGCGCACCCTGGATGTGGAGACCACCGCCGATCAGGTACGTATCCACGAGGACGGACAGCTCATTGCCGTACATGCCTTGCTGCAGGGGCGCAAACAGCGCTCGGTCCTGCCCGGCCACCGGCATGTACCCAGGCGATCGACATCCCATGGCCCGCGTGATGCGATCCGTATCCTGCCCGGCCACGCCGTGAGCACCCGCCCGCTGAGCTTCTACGAGCAGATCGGCCGCCAGCTCGGAGGCCGCCCATGACCGCCTCGACCACCGATCGCATCCGCCGCCACCTGGTGGGATTGAAGATGCCACGTGCCCTGGAGACCTTGCACACCACGCTCTCTCGCATCGAGCAGGGGGAAGTCTCTGCCCTGGAGGCCATCGAAGCCCTGCTGGGCGAGGAGTTCTCCACCCGCGAGAGCCGGCGCATCAAGATGGCGCTGCAGACCGCGCGCCTGACCACCGTCAAGAGCCTCTCGGGCTACGACTTCAGCTTCCAGCCCGGCCTGGACCGTCACCGCGTCATGGCACTGGCCGAGCTCGATTTCATCGAGCGCAAGCAGTGCGTGCACTTCCTGGGCCCACCGGGTACCGGCAAGTCTCACCTGGCCATCGCCCTGGGCTTCGAAGCGGTCAAGGCCGGCAAGAGCGTCTTCTTCGCCACCCTGGCCGAACTGGTGGACTCCATGCGCAAGGCCGAGCGCGAGGGCAAGCTGCGCGAGCGGGTGAAGTTTCTGAGCCGCTACAGCCTGCTCATCGTCGATGAGATCGGCTACCTCCCATTGGGCTCAGGGGGCGGCAATCTGTTCTTCCAACTCGTCAACGCCTGCTACGAGCGCAGCGCCATGGTCATGACCAGCAACCGCGGCTTCGGCGAATGGGCCGAGATCTTCGGCGATGCCGTCGTCGCCACCGCCTTACTCGATCGGCTACTGCACCACGCCGTGGTCATCCCCATCGAGGGCAACTCGTACCGCCTGCGCGAGCACGCCGCCCTCGTCCCCGAGACCATGCGAACCCGCTCCTCATTGCTCGACCCCCAGGCACAGCAACCCATCAAACGCCGACCCGGCAGACCACCCAAGGAGCCACGAGACCCCATCACGGGCTGATCACCCGCACACACCAGGTGGGGAAATTTACTCCGGCCAATCTGAGGAAAATTCAACCGGCGTTGACA
>NZ_MIYM01000034.1:0-2295 GCF_001777155.1 Hydrogenophaga sp. PML113
AAGAAAGGAGCTAAGACGGAGAGTCCAGACAAGGACTTATCCACAGAACCGGCTGCCGTCAGGTAGCCTTGAGGGTGGGTCAAATTTGAATGATCACGACGGGTCAGTATTGGGTGATCGTCAACAGGGCCTCGAAGCCCCTTTGTCTCTACTCGCGCTTGTTACAGCGCTGCATCTTTGACCTTCTTGAAGAATCGCGCCTTGACCTTCACCGACGCGGGCTTGGCGGCAAACATGCGTTCGACCTTGGTGAAGGGATCGATGCCCTTGCGAGCCTTTTTGGCTGGAACCTGCAGCGCAGTGATCTTAAGCACGCCGGGCCAGGTAAACGCCCCGGCGCCCTTCTTGGCGATCGAGGCATGAATGGTCGCTTCTAGCGAGCTCAGCACTGCTTTCACAGTCTTGGGATCGGTCCCCGAGGTCTGGGCCAAGTGAGCAATCAGGCTGCTCTTGTTGAAGGCTTCTTTGATCGGTTTAAGCGCGGACGCCGGCTTCGCTGTCGCTTTCGACGCTGACCTCGGTGCTGCTTTTTCTGCCTTCGCAGCGCGCTTCTTCGCGGTCGCTTTCTTTGCAGTTGCCATGGATAGACTTCTCCGTGATTTCATTGATACTGTGATGGCTGGTCGGCCCAGCTGCTGCAGTGTAATTTGCAGCCGCACAGTTCAGGCGATCAGATCTGCATTCCGCGCCACTGCTCCAATTTTTTGTGTACGTCAATTCATCCGCGATGGGCTCACCACTCAAGCCATACGATCTCACCACGCCTGAGTTGGCCTATCAGATCGAGTCGTGTCCACCAGACGCGAAGCATGCAGCGCTGCTTTCTCTCTTGCGGAGGGACGAGGCGCTGTCGACTGCCAAGTTGGTGACCAAGAGAGGAGGGGACGGCAGTTATTTCTTGACCAGGCGCAAGGTTGTAGGCCGCGATGGCTCGATCGTGCATGCTGATCACAAAGCATGGCTGCGCGAGCAACTGGCAGCGGATGACGGTGATGCAGCGGTAACGTACTCACGGCTCCGAGCTGGCGAATTCCTGCTCACCCGTTGCGACATCACTCTTCTCTACATCGTTCAGGACCGTGGAAGCGATAGCCCTGCAGACTTTGTCCAGGTCGTAGTGCGCTTGGAAGAGGAGAGGGTGGAGCGTGCGGCGTTTGCAGTGCCTTGGGGACCTATTCACACGCTGTCGGATCTTGAGGAGTTTGTCGAGGGTGCGCCGGTGGAAGAGTCAAAGCGCAAGCTCGTGGGCGATCCAATCTACAGTCTCGACTCCATGGTGAACGTCGAGTCATTCGTGTCTCTTGCCGAGGAATGCGACGCGCGATTGCGCGACTGGCTGCGGCAGCGCAGGTATGAGGTCAGCGACAGCTTCACTCGCCAGCAAGGGGAGAGTCCGCCGAAGGCGGTTCGCACACACGACCAGATGTTCCCTGGTTGGGACAAAGCTGCACCCAAGCAGCGACGCCTCTTCGAAGACTGGAAAAATTCAAGCGCCGGTCGGAGCGGTGCGCGCTTCTGCGAACATTGGGTGTTGAGCCTGTCGGATTGGACAGACCCGAACAACGGGCGGCGGCATCTTTCTCTCGTCCCTATCTGGACCTTCTCGCAGCGGCTGGCTGAGGTTGATGGGAACAAAGGGGATTGCTATGCGCACTTCGGCAGGCTGCAGACAATCGATCGCCGTGTGAAGGTTCCATTCGCTTGGTACTTCTACATGCTGCACGACAATCGTGTGCACGATAGGTCGGGTCGACGAGTCCTTGCTGATGCAGAGTCCGGACTGTTGGTGCTGCCTGAGCATGACTATCGTGTGCTGAAATCTTGGAGTGAGGAGCCCTATGGGTTCTGAGGATCCGCATGCATCTGGATTTCTGGTCGCGCAAGCTCCAGCTGCTCTGAATAAGCGGTTGAGGGATCATCTACCTGTCGCTGAAGCGTGCGCCAGAAGAAACGTGGAGCGAGCGCAGCCGTTCGTCCATAAGGTCGCGAGGGAGACTGTCGGGCTACTCGACTCGGCTCTCGAAGCTGGACCCAGTAGGGTGTCAAAGGTCATGATGCTCCGTCATGTCGCGAGCGCGTGGTCGGGCGCCGTCACACCGTACTCTGCCTGCCGCAATGGCTGCGCGCACTGCTGCCATATCGCCGTTACCGTGCCTGAAGTTGAGGCAGGGGTCTCCTCGTTTTCAGTGCAATAAGTGACGGTACGAAAAGCTAGCACTGGCGCGGAGGTGGTGTTGGTAGATCGTTGATTTCATTGACTTTCCTGTTCACTTTCAAATCTGCGATTCGTGGCGT
>NZ_MIYM01000035.1:0-1571 GCF_001777155.1 Hydrogenophaga sp. PML113
GGGCGAGCGTGGAGCGAGTGGACGCGGGCTCGCGGCTGGTGGCCGATGCGGGGCAGACGATGAGCGAGATCGTGGGCTCGGTGCAGCGGGTGAGCGACATCATTGGTGAGATCACGGCGGCGGCGGGGGAGCAGAGCGAGGGGATCGGCCAGGTGAACGTGGCGGTGAACCAGCTCGACCAGATGACGCAGCAGAACGCGGCGCTGGTGGAGCAGAGCGCGGCCGCCGCCCAGAGCCTGAAGGAGCAGGCCGACCGCCTGGCCCAGGTGGTGCAGGTGTTCCGCATCGGGCACGACGCCGCGCCCCAGCCCGCGCCGGCCCCCGCGCCGCTGGTGGCTGTCCGGGCGCCGGCGGTGGCCAAGCCCACCGCCCCCGTGCCCACGCGCGCCACGGCCGAGAGCCAACCGGCGACCGAAAGCAAGCCCGCGATCGAAAGCAAACCCGCGACCGAAAGCAAACCCGTCGTCGGCAGCAAACCGGCCGCCGAACCCCGTCCCGCGCCACGAGTGGTGGCGCCCGCGGCCGCGTCGGCCGAGGGCGAGTGGGAGAGCTTCTGATGGTCTCCGCACGGTCTCCGGGCCGTGCGACCCCCTGTTTCCGCGCCCAGAGAGTGAGTGAAAGATGGACATCGTGAACCGTTTCCGGATCGGCCCCCGCCTGTACCTGGGCTTTGCCCTGGTGCTGATGCTGTTGGCGGGCCTGACCGCCGTGGCCTGGTACGGCTTGAAGACCTCGCAGGCCGCCACCGCGCGCGTGATCGAGATGGACAAGCGGGCTGCCCTCACGCAGGAATGGCTCATGAGCACGCAGATCAACATCAACCGCGTGATGGCTGTGGCCACCTCGCGCAACGACCCGGCGGTGGACGGCTACTTCAAGCCGCTGATGTCCCAGGTCAGCGAGCGCATCAGCGTGGTGCAGAAGACGCTGGAGGCCGAGATCCAGAGCGAGCAGGGCAAGGCCCTGCTCAAGGAAATCGCCGAGCGCCGCGCGGCCTACATGGCGGTGCGCAAGACCTACTTCGACACGCTCAAGAACGGCGATGCCGCCGGCGCGCAGCAGCTGCTGACCGGTGGCCTCATGCCCGCGGCCGACGCCTATGGCGCCAAGCAGCGCGAGCTGCTCGAGCTGCAGCACCGCGCCGTGGCCGAGGCCGTGGCGGCGTCCGAGGCCACGGTCAATCGCCAGATCGGCCTGCTGATGCTGCTGGCCCTGGCCGCCGGCGGGCTGGCCATGGTGCTGGCCTGGCGCATCACGCGCTCGGTGACGCAGCCCCTGGCCCAGGCCGTGGACGTGACGCGCGAGGTGGCAGCGGGCGACCTGCGGCGCGACGTGCGCACCGAGCGCACCGACGAATTGGGCGATCTGCTGCGCGCGCTCGGCGACATGAAGACCTCGCTCACGCGCACCGTGAGCCTGGTGCGCAGCGCCACCGACAGCATCGACACCGCCTCGCAGGAAATCGCCACGGGCAACCAGGACCTGAGTGCGCGCACGGAGCAGACGGCGAGCAACCTGCAGGAGACGGCGGCGAGCATGGAGCAGCTGACGGGCACGGTGCGCCAGAGCGC
>NZ_MIYM01000036.1:0-1425 GCF_001777155.1 Hydrogenophaga sp. PML113
CCATCAAACGCCGACCCGGCAGACCACCCAAGGAGCCACGAGACCCCATCACGGGCTGATCACCCGCACACACCAGGTGGGGAAATTTACTCCGGCCAATCTGAGGAAAATTCAACCGGCGTTGACACCCCCGGAGCTTCCCCGCCAGGAACTGCGCCATGAGCCTACCTCCACCGAGTGTTGCGGCCAGCCGATGAAGCGCATCGGTGAGGACGTGGCCGAGAAGCTCGACTACACCCCAGGCGTCTTCACGGTCCACCGCTTCGTGCGGGGCAAGTGGGCCTGCGCCTGCTGCCAGACGCTCAGACAGGCCCCGGTGGATGCGCACATCATCGACAAGGGGCTGGCCACCACGGGCTTACTCTCCCATGTGCTGGTGGCCAAGTACGCCGATCACTTACCCCTGCACCGCCAGGAGGCTATCTACGCCCGCGCTGGTGTGCCGATCCCACGCTCCACCCTGGCGCAGTGGGTGGGCAGCTGTGGCGTACAACTCCAACCGCTGGCCAGCGCCCTGCGCGCAGAGGTGCTTGCCCACGCCGTCCTGCACGCCGACGAGACGCCGGTGCAGATGCTCAAGCCGGCCGCTCAGAGAGATGGCAAGACCCAGCGGGCTTACCTGTGGGCCTACACACCAGGGCGGCACGAGCAGACCAGGGCGGTGGTCTATGACTTCAGCGAGACCCGGGCCGGGCGCCATCCCGCCTCCTTCCTGGAGGGCTGGGCGGGCACGCTGCTGGTCGATGACTTTGCCGGGTACAAGCAGCTCATGGGTGAACAGATCCAGGAGGCAGGCTGCTGGGCCCATGCAAGGCGCAAGTTCTTTGAGCTCCACACGGCCAACAAGAGTCAGCTCGCTGAGCAGGCGCTGGCCCTGATCGGACAGATCTATGAGGCCGAGCGACAGGCTCAGGGGGTAGAGGCAGATGAGCGGCTGCGCATACGGCAGCAGCAGAGCCGCTCGGCGGTGGATCGCCTACACCTCTGGCTCACAGAACACCGAGGGAAGGTGCCCAGTGGGTCGGCCACGGCCAAGGCCATGGATTACAGCCTGCGCCGCTGGCCTGCGCTCACCCGGTTCCTGGAGGATGGGCGGATACCGATCGACAACAACTGGGTCGAGAACCAGATGCGCCCGATTGCGCTGGGCCGCAAGAACTGGCTGTTTGCGGGCAGCCTGCGGGCTGGGCAACGAGCCGCTGCCATCATGAGCCTGATCCAGTCGGCCAAGCTCAACGGCCTTGATCCGTATGCCTATCTCAAGGATGTGATGGACAGGCTGCCGACCTGGCCCAACAGTAAGCGTCCGGCAATCCCATCTTGAGATAGACCCAGTGTCGAGGCATCGTGTGCACGATGAACATCACGCACACTATGGCGAACGACACGATCGCCCAGCGCCCCAAGCGGCACTACTACTCCCCG
>NZ_MIYM01000037.1:0-1260 GCF_001777155.1 Hydrogenophaga sp. PML113
ATGACCTGCCCCCCACCAGCCGTACCAGTCTGAAGTTCGTGAAGTCCGTCAACCACCAGGAGAATGACGGACATGAAGAAGAGCAGATTCACCGAGGAACAGATCATCGGCTTCCTCAAACAGGCCGAGGCAGGCATGCCGATCAAGGAGCTGTGCCGCAACGGCGGCTTCAGCGACGCGACGTTTTACAAGTGGCGCGCCAAGTTCGGCGGCATGCAGGTCTCGGAGGCCCAGCGCCTGCGTGAGCTGGAATCCGAGAACGCCAAGCTCAAGCGCCTGCTGGCCGAGGCCCACCTGGACATGCACGCGCTCAAGAGCGTCCTGGGGGTAAAGCGCTAGCCCCACAGGCCAGGCGTGAGGCGGTTGGGCGCATGGTGAGCGAGCACCATTTGTCCGAACGCCGAGCGTGCCGGCTTGTGGGGCTCTCCCGCGACAGCTACCGCCATCCACCAAAGGCCGATCAGGCCACTGTGGAGTTGCACGAGAAGATCGTGGAGATCGCGCATGTGCGTCGCCGCTTTGGCTATCGGCGCATCCACGACCTGCTGCGCCCGCAGTTTCCTGGCGTCAATCACAAGCGCGTGTACCGCCTGTACCGGCAAGCCAACCTGGCCGTGCGCCGGCGCAAGAAGAGCAAGCGACCCGTCAACGAGCGCATGCCGCTGCAACTGGCGCGCACGGTCAACGAAGTGTGGAGCATGGACTTTGTGAGCGACAGCCTCTCGGGCGGGCGGCGACTGAAGTACCTCACGGTGGCCGATGACTTCAGCCACGAGAGCGTGGACATCGTGGTGGACTTCGGCATCTCGGGTGAGTACGTCACGCGCGTGCTGGACCGCGCTGCGCTGTTTCGCGGGTATCCCCAGGTGGTTCGCACCGACAACGGGCCGGAGTTCACCAGCCGGGCGTTCATGGCCTGGGCGCAGGCACACGGCATCCGCCACATCCTCATCCAGCCTGGGCGACCCATGCAGAACGGCTACATCGAGAGCTTCAATGGCAAGTTCCGCGACGAGCATCTGAACGAGTGCTGGTTCCAGACCTTGCACCAGGCCAGGGTGGCCGCAGCCGCATGGCGCACGGACTACAACGAGGTCAGGCCACACAGCAGCCTGGGGCGCATGCCACCGGCTCGCTTCGCCGAGCTGCATCGCCAGCGCGCTGGCGATGCAGCTCAACTCCCATCAACCCCCAACACCATCGATTAACCTTCGCCCCGGACTTCCACTTCTGATTGGTACGTCTACAGGGGGCAGGTCA
>NZ_MIYM01000038.1:0-1201 GCF_001777155.1 Hydrogenophaga sp. PML113
AGGCCACCATACCCGTTTACAAAGCGAACAGGAAAGTCAATGAAATCAACGGTCTACCCAGACCACCCCCGCGCCAGTGCTAGCTTTGCGTACCGTCACTTATTGCACTGAAAACGAGGAGACCCCATGACCCACGCGCCCAGATGGCAGGTAGTCGCGCAGCTTCACGGCCACGTCGCCCTCGACAATCTGGCAATGGTAGAGATCCATCTGCACCTTGAGATGAGGTGAACCGATGTCCTGAACGATGGCATGAGCCTCAATCTGGCGGTTGAGGAGGTAGCCGGGGATGTCGCGCGTATTGATGGGTTCGATCAAGATGTCGATCCCGACTCGCGCTGCCTCATCGGCAGCCCACGCCAGATTTTTGAGATAGATCGCATGCGCCGTCTCGAGAGCGAGCTGTGCGGGCAGGACACCCGCCATCACGTGAATGCGCGGACACGCCAATGCCGTCGCATAGTCCAATGCCTTGTAGATGCCGGCCCGAAACTCGGCTTCGCGCCCTGGCAGGCAAGCGATTCCGCGCTCGCCGTGGTTCCAGTCCCCGGGCGGGCCATTGAAAAGCACCTGACGCAAGCCATTCGCGGCCAGGCGCTGGGCGATGGTTTCCCTGGGATGGTCATAAGGAAACAGGTACTCCACCGCCTTAAAACCATCGCGCGCAGCGACCTCGAAGCGCTCAAGGAAATTGAACTCCGGGTAGAGCATGGATAGGTTGGCGGCAAAGCGGGGCAAGGTGCGGACTCCCTGGTTGATGGTTCACCAGCGCGCGCCGAAAGCGCGACGCAGTTGTTCGAGTGCCTCGTCGTCGAGCGGTACGGCGTCTGGGCACAGGCGCGAGAGCCGGGCGCTCTCTTCGAGTTCCTCGAGAACGGTCATGGCTGCAACGGGGGAGTCATTGACCTGCCCCCCACCAGCCGTACCAGTCTGAAGTTCGTGAAGTCCGTCAACCACCAGGAGAATGACGGACATGAAGAAGAGCAGATTCACCGAGGAACAGATCATCGGCTTCCTCAAACAGGCCGAGGCAGGCATGCCGATCAAGGAGCTGTGCCGCAACGGCGGCTTCAGCTGTCAACGCCGGTTGAATTTTCCTCAGATTGGCCGGAGTAAATTTCCCCACCTGGTGTGTGCGGGTGATCAGCCCGTGATGGGGTCTCGTGGCTCCTTGGGTGGTCTGCCGGGTCGGCGTTTGATG